>JAFQQT010000017.1 GCA_017410455.1 Clostridia bacterium | reverse complement strand
TGCGGAGGGCATGCCTCCGTCAGCCACTTCTGTAAGAGCGCTCAGCACCCTTTGCCGAGCAGGCTGATGATGTCGCGCAGCTGGGCCGCTTCCTCCCCTTCGAGCCGCTGGACGAGCTCCAGCAGGAAATCCATCTGTTCCGCCTGGAGGATGTCGCTGCCCGGCTGATACCAGTCCGCGAGCCGGATCCCACCGTTCTTGCCCGCCCGGGTCTCGATGGGGTATGTGCGCGACAGCACCTCAATGTCATAGCGGATGGTTCGCGGGCTGACATTGTACTTCCCGGCCAGATCTGCGATCGTCACATGACGCTGCCTGCACAGCGTGTACCATATCGCCATTCTCCGTTCAATGGCCTCCACATTGCCGCCCCCTTCTGCTACATCGATTATACCGGCAAATGTGGCAGAACTCTTGCCACTTCAGCAAAAATCCCCATTTCATTCGCACCCGGCGCATCCATCATAGCCCCGCAAGCGGCAGAAAGTCACGTTCATATCATGCACACAGGGGCGTTTCCGGTGTGCAAATCGTGTACATCCGCCATTTTTCGTGCTGAAACAGCAAAAAAACGCCCCCGGAGGAGCGTTTCGCGTCACATATGAGGATCCTTATTGCACACCCGCCGCATCGGCGTATTCCTGCGAATACTGAACCGTCGCGCTGGATTCGATGCGGTTCCCGTTGTCGTCCGTGCCATAGATGGTGACGGTGAGGTGCGTCAGGTAGAGCTGATCGGTGCCGAAGGGCCAGTTCAGCGGGTCGTTGATACTGAGGAGCTTGTCATTGCCCATCCACGGGCGGAGCTGCTCATAGGGCAGCGTGATCATCCCGCTCAGCTCGCTCCCGCTGTAAAAGCTGGCCACGACCTTTTCGGGGGTGAAGGGCACGTCGCTTCTGTTCTCGAAGGTGAAGTTCACGTCCCAGCCGTAGCCCGTCTTGTTGGAATCCGGACCGAAGGGCGTCAGGTACGCCACCTCGGTTGCGGGCGTGACCACGATCTCTGCCCGCGCATCCTTTGAGTATGTCACGCCGTTGGCAGACCGGGCGTCCGTCGGGCTGTGGCCGGCCTCCGCATTGTCGCCGGACGGCTTCTGCACGATCCCGGCCATCAGGAACAGGCAGAGGCACAGCAGGCACAGCCCCCCGGCGGCATACAGCCATCCCCTGCCCCGCCTGCGGGCGTCACGCGGCGCAGCCGGGGCTTTGTCAGCGGGCGCATCCGCCGCAGGGATCACCTCCGCAAATCCCTCCACCGTGAAGAAGTTATAGTTCAGCACCTGCGACAGCCGCTTGATGGTCTCAATGTCCGGCAGCGCCTTGCCGCTCTCCCAGCGGGAAATGGTCGTGCGGGACACATTCATCTCCTGCGCAAGCTGTTCCTGGGTGATGTGGCGCTCCTTGCGAATGGCATTGAGCTGCTGGGCGAATGTCTGCAAAACAGGTTCCTCACTTCTTGCGTAATCTGTATCATTATACCATATCCGCTGTTGTCATGCAAGACGCACCGGAGCCCGAACTGCCCCGCCCGGGCGGGAGATCACAGGCCCTCATAATCGCTGCTGTCAATGGCGCTGGGGAGCTTTTCGTAACACTCCTTCAGCATCTCTTCAGCCGAGAGAAGGCCATAATACAGCGATATGGAGTAGTTGTCGTTCATCAGAACAACGACCGTATCGCCTTCGCCGCGCCATACATCGCAGTAGAGGACATCCCACCCATAGGGATTGGCATGTATTCCTTTGCCATAGACAACGGTCAGCTTTGCTTTCAGATCTGCATAGGACGCCTCAAAATCATCGAAATCCAGATTCACGCGCACGCCAAGAAGGCCCGTGGATTCGCCATCCATGATGAAGGCAAAATCAAGGCGGTCAATGCCGTAACCCGCTATTTTCTTGTGAAGCTCATAGGACGGCACGCCCAGTTCAGCCTGCACAGCATCATAAGTTCCAGACTCCGGAAGGATCACATTCTTCGTCTCCGGTCTCGGTTCCGGCCTGAAAAAGAAGCCGTCTTCCCAGTCGATATACCAGTCCGCAACGAACGATTCGCTCACATAGCCCTTCTCAGTCAGTTGCTGCACAACCGTCTCAACATCGCTCAGCCAGGGAATATCCAGGAAGGTGATCTCATTCTTCTCCTCCGCCACTGCAATGGCAGACCACAGCAAACAGCCGGCCAGCAGCAGGCAGATCATCCGTTTCATCATTGTGCGTTCCTCTCTCTTCATCATCGTCTGCCCCACCGCGTGCCGGTGGGTTTCTGTCGTTCCGCGCCCGGGGTTCCTGCTTCCCGGGTCGTGCATGCGACGCCTGTCACACGGATACTTCGCATCGCAGCCTCCACCGGGACAGAAGAATGTCCCCGCTTCCCGATGAAGAGAAGCGGGAGCAGAACACCCTGTTCCTTAATTGACCTTCTCACACTGACTGTTGATCACATGCCATACGCCATCTTCCTTGACGATGCTGAAGCCATTGTTCATCTCATATGCATAATCAAAGGAACCGATGATGACGCCCTGCGTATCCATGAACACATACACGCCGTCCACGACCTTGATGAGCGCCACGCCATCCACAAAGGGATTGACCTCCACGCCAACGGGCGGAATCTCCATCACGCCCTTTTCGTTGACATAATAGCCCACGGAATCGTCGCACACGGCAATCAGGCCGTCGGTCATCGTGGTTGCAATGTAATCCATGTCATGCATCAGGATCTTGTCGGCTGCCGCATCGTACAGAATGTAATTCGAAGAATAGCCAAATGCAGTCTTGCTCCTCTCGGTGATCCTCCACAGCGACCCGGTATTCTCCACCCTTGTGATCAGGTCCATTGTATAGCCCGCGTAGGAGGAGGAATCGTACACGCTCGTCGTTGCAATAACATGGCCATTCGCCCGCAGCTCATACTCATAGGTCTTCGTGTAGCCGCCCGTCACGCGCGTTCCGACCCTGAAGATCGTTTCACTCTCGTACTTCCTGGTCACCGGCGCGCCGGTCAGGTCAATGACTTCTCCGCCATACCCCACTTCGATACACCCATTCTGGCAGCTGCCGACCTTCGTGTAAGCTGGCTGGATCACCACAGCACCGGTGGCATCGATAAAGCCCCAGAGATCGCCGCTCCTGACAGCTGCAACGCCTTCGCTGAAGCTCTCCGCGCTATTCCACTTGCACTCGATGACAATTTCGCCCTTGGTATTGATGAAGCCGTACAGGCCATTCACGCAGACACAGGCAAGCCCCTCGCTGAAGGACCTGGCATCGATAAACATCGCAGGGATCGCGATCTCTCCATCGGTGTTCACATAGCCGTACATGCCATTTCGCGCATGATAAAGCGCCAGGCCTTCGTCGGTGAACCCATCTACCCAAGTTGCATAGGAAAAGTCCAGCTTTTCGTCTGCGAACGCGGCAGCAGCAGTCAGTATCATCAGCATCAGAGCCAGAGTAAGCGCGATCATCTTCTTCACGTTGATTTTCCTCCTCGATATCCACAGTCTTTGCCCCACCGCGTGCCGGTGGATCTCTGTCATTCCTGCCATGCGGATGCATCTCCCGATGGCCGTTGCGCTGTGCGCGGCGCCCTTGCCGCCGGAGGGCAGCATACGGTGCTTCCCTCAAGTCGCCAGGTATTCCCGTCCTCCTTCCTTGGCCATTTTCTACATTATAAGGCTGAAAGCGGCAGATTCCTTGCCACTTACGATGATTTCGTTGAAAATCAGGGTATTATTCAGGTCAGCACCCCCGATGACAAAAAGAAAAAGACCTCAGAACTTCCGTTCCAAGGTCTCTGCGTCTGGGTGAGAGGATTCGAACCTCCGGCCTCTTGAACCCCATTCAAGCACGCTACCAAACTGCGCCACACCCAGATATTCTCTTTGTTCATCCGGCTGTATGCCGTGCGAACAATATATATACTATCACGGTCGTGCGGGTTTGTCAACCCCTAAATTTCATTTTTTTCAGATTTTTTCGTCACTGAAGCAACATCAGAAATCGCCTGTTTCCCACGCCTCAGCGCGCGCTGTTTCTTCCTGTTGTCACCTTTACAACACACACGCCCCGTGCTATAATGTTCACCGATCGGAAGGGGGAATGGCATGAGGAAGCTGCTGATCATTCTGCTGGCGCTGCTCCAGTGCGGCTGCGCTGCGGCTGAGGTCACCTGCGTGTGCGGCGAGGACGCTTGCCGCTGCTTCATCCAGCAGGGCGATGAGGGCATGGCCGTGGAGTTCATCCAGAACACGCTGATCCGGCGCGGGTACCTGGGCCCCAACAGCGACGAGAGCGCCTTCGGGCCCCGCACGCTGGACGCGGTGCTGCGCTTCCAGAGGGACAACGGCCTCCCGGCGACCGGCATGATGGATGACGCGACCCTGACGCTGCTGCTGTGGGGGATGCTGCCGGAGGAGCTGGACGAGCGCGAGCCCCTGAGCAACAGCAACGCCATATGGATCCCCACCGATGGCGGGATCCGCCGCCACTGGAAGAACACCTGCAGCAAGATGCACGACCCCCGCCGGGTGAGCGTGCGCAACGCGGAGATGATGAACATGCAGCCCTGCGGCAGATGCAATAAGGATGGACTGAAGGAATTGACAGGCGACGCCCCGCGAGGCGCCGCCTCAAAGCATCGACATCGTCGGTGCTTTGCAGACCTTCAAAAAAGTCTGCAAGCCAAGGCGGCAAAGCTGCAGATCCGGGAGTTTACTTTACTTGAGGCGACGCCCCGTGAGGAGCGCCGCCTTTATCATATGCCATTGACGATGTTGTCCGGCCGCCGCCCGGCCAGCGCGTCCAGGATCTGCCGGCTGCAGGCCTCCGCCATCTCCCGGCGGGTCTGGGCGGTGTTGGTGCCCGTGTGGGGCGTGCAGACCACGTTGTCGAAGGTCAGCAGCTCCGGGGGGATGTGGGGTTCGTCCGGGTACACGTCCAGCCCCGCGCCCCGCAAACGCCCGCTGCGCAGCGCATCCACCAGCGCGGGCGTATCCACCACCGCGCCGCGGGCGGTGTTGATGAGGATCGCCCCCGGCTTCATCTGCCAGAAGGCCGCCGCGTTCATCAGGCCGCGCGTCTCCGCCGTCAGGGGGCAATGGAGGCTGACCACATCCGCTTCCCGCAGCAGATGCGGCAGGTCCACCGGCTCGCAGACCGAGGCGTCCGCGCCGCTGCGGCTGTAGCCGATCACCCGCATGCCGAAGGCCGCAGCCATCCGCGCCGTGCAGCGCCCGATGCGCCCGCACCCGAGGATCCCCAGCGTCTGCCCGCGCAGGCTCGCGCCCATGTGCCGCCCCATGCCGAAGAGGCCCTCGGGGGCTTCGTGGCGCAGCCGCAGGTTCATCTCGCCCACCCGGCGGCTCACCGCCAGCATCAGCGCGATGGCCAGCTCCGCCGTGTCGCGGGTCACCGTGTCGGGGATGTTCGTCACCAGCACGCCGCAGGCCGCTGCAGCCGCCACGTCCACGCCGTCGTAACCCGCGCCATAGTTGGCGATGATGCGCAGCTTCACGCCCCGGCGGATGACCTCCCCCGGCAGCTTCCCGCCGGCCACAACAGCGTCCGCGTCCGCGATCAGCTCCGCCAGCTCCTCCATGGTGTAGGCGGCCAGCGGTTCGGGCATGATGATCTCGTGGCCCTCCAGGAGGCTGAAGCCCTCCGCCGGAATGCCATGGGTGATGAGTATCCTTGCCATATTCTTCCTCCACGAGGTGGTCGTGATGTGTGATATCATTCCTTTGCGCAGCACGCAGCAGGCAGATGCCGTGGTGGTCGGCGGCGGCTGGACGGGGCTGCTGACGGCGCATCTGCTGGCGAGGCACGGCTTGCAGGTGTGCCTGCTGACCCGGACGGCAGGGCCGCTGCCTCCGCCTCTGGCAACGCTGCACCAGCCGGAGCGCTTCCGGCGCATCGCTGCCTTCCACGGAGAAAGCGCTCTCCGGGCCCATCTGCTGCAGCTTCATCAGGCGCTGGCGGCGCTGCCCGTGCCCCTGCGGGAAACGGAGGTATACGCCTTCGCACATGCATCGGCGGACGTGCCGCGCCTCCTGGCACAGCAGGCATTCCTGGCCCGGCTGGGCGCGCCCTGCGTCATCGCTCCGGACGCGGGCGGATGCCCCTTCCCCGTGGCGCTGTCCACGTGCAGTCCGGGGCTGATCGGCGATGCGGCTCCCCTCGCCCACGCGCTGCGTCAGGGCGTGCTGCAGGCGGGCGGGCGCATCTTTTCCGCCCGGGTGATGAACGCCAACGCCCGGCAGGTCTTTGCCGAACATGGCCGGGTGGATGCGCCGCATGTGCTGCTGTGCACCGGAAAGCCCCTGGGGCTGGCCGGGCGCCGCCTGCTGAGCCTTATGGCGACCCGCACCATCGCCCGTGCCCGGCTGGACGCGCCCGTGCCGCTGCACACGGTGCAGTCCGCCGTGGATGGCTCGCCGCTGCTGCTGCCCGTATCCGGCGGTGCGCTGGTGCTCTGGGATGCGGGACGCACCGGTACGCGCGCCGAAACGCAGGGCACAGCGCAGTTCCGGCGCTTCCTGCAGCGGTGGATGCCGGAATGGCCCGCAGCAGCGCTGCAATACCGCCTGCACACCCGCCCGGTGGACGGCCTGCCCATCGTCGGGCACTTCCGCACCGAGGGCGGCAGCATCCTGTGCGCCGCCGGCGCGGAGGACTTCCTCAGCAGCGTGATGGCCGCACAGACTCTGACGCGCCTTGCGCTGCAGCGCCCCATCCCGGCTGATCTCGCGCTGCGCCCGGACAGGATCATCCCCCGGGGCACGCTGCGCCGCATGCTGACGGCTCAGCGCAAGACCCGCGCCGTCGCCGCGCTGCGGGCCTCTGCGCCCCGGTGCCGCCATTGCCGGTGCCGCCTGCGGTGGCACGCTGCCAGCCGGTGGTGGGGGTGTCCCTTCTGCGGGTCGGCCTTCGGGGCGCTGGGGCAGCGCATCGGCGGGCCGTCCCTCTTCGACGCAGACCTCTCCATCAGCCAGCGGCCTTCCTGGTAGCAAAGAGGCGCAGACCGCCACGGCCCGCGCCCCTGCATTACGCTGTTACGGTCTCCGCCTCGGTGAAGTCAGGGTCAACCGGCGGCATGTGGTCGCAGACCATGATGAGCGCGTCTTCGCCATTGTCCTCGTAGTAGCGCTTGCGCACGCCCAGTTTGATGAAGCCCAGGGACTTGTACAGGTTCTGCGCCACTTCGTTGGACCTGCGCACCTCAAGGGTGGCGTAGGCCGCGCCGAGGTTGGACAGGTACTGCATCAGCCCCTGCGTCAGAAGGCGGCCAATGCCCCTGCCGCGATGCTCCTGCAGCACGGCAATGTTGGTGATGTGGCTCTCGTCGATGATGATCCACGCGCCCGCATAGCCGATGACCGCGCCGTCCAGCTCCGCCACGAGGTAGCGGGCAGCGACGTTCTTCATCTCGCTGGCGAAGGCGTCGCGGCTCCAGGGGGTCGGGAATGTGGCGGCTTCCACCGCTGCCACGCCGTCCACATCCGCAAGGGTCATGCGGCGGATGATGATCTCACTCATGGGCAGCAGCCTCCATCAGCTTCCTGTTCATCGCGGCGTTGGGCGCGCGCAGGTACAGGGGCGCCAGGTCGCGGTAATCCACCGTTTCCTCCGCCAGCGCGCCGAGATGCGCCACAGAGGCCGGGCGCAGGAAGGCCAGCTGGGGCTGGGCGAACACCGCCCTCTCCCCCAGCAGCTGCTGCAGCTTCGCCCGGTGTACGGGCATGCCATCCCCCACGAAGAGGAAGCGTTCGCCCAGCTGGCTGATGCGCTCCACGAACAGCTCCAGCTTCAGGGGGATATCCTCCATCAGCCGCTGCGGACGCGCACCGCCCGTGTGGAAAGCCGCGCCGTAGACCTGCCCGGCCCGCGCGTCCTGAATGGGGCACACGACGCCCTCAAACCCGCCCACGCCGGCAGCCATGGCTTCCAGCGCGTCAACGGCGACGCAGGCCGTGTTGTGCGCATGGGCCAGCCCCTTGACGGTGCTCACGCCGATGCGTACGCCCGTAAAGGAACCCGGCCCCACCACGCAGGCAATGCGGTCCAGCTGCGCGATGGTCAGGCCCGCCGCCTGGCAGGCCGTGTCGATCATCGGCAGCAGGTTCACCGAGTGGGTCATCTTGTTGATGGTGGCCGCCTCGTAGACGATGGCGCCGTTCACCAGGATCGCCACGCCGCACACCGGCCCGGAGGTATCAATCGCAAGCAGCTTCAAGGTCGTCGACCTCTTTCCTCAGATGTTGATCGTGCGGAAGTCCCCCATGGGGGTCAGGGTGATCTCCCGCTCGTTTTCGCCAGTCGGCGTCAGTTTCACAGCGAGGCATGTTTCCGGGATGGCCTCGGGGCACTGCGTCGGCCACTCGACCACGGCCACGCCGTCGCCGCCCAGGTATTCGTCCATGCCCATCTCGTACAGCTCCTCCGCGCTCTCCAGCCGGTACCAGTCGAAGTGGTACAGGGGGACGCGGCCGTCCTCATAGACGTTCAGGATCGTGAAGGACGGGCTGGTGACCGGGCCGGACACGCCCAGGCCCTCGGCAATGCCGCGGGTCATTTCGCTCTTGCCCGCGCCCAGGTCGCCGTAGAGCAGCAGCACGTCTCCGGGCTGCAGCGCATCCGCCAGGCGGCGGCCCAGCGCGCGGGTCTCATTGGGGGATGCCGTTCTCACGCGGGAACGCCTCCTTTGGTTTCAGATGAGCGCCGGTCAGATGACGCCATTCATGGACAGGATCACCAGCACGCAGGTCACGATGACCGCCACCGCACCGATGATGGGCAGCACCGGCACGCGCTTCTTCGCCTTCGCGGCGGAGGCAGGCATCAGCTTCGCCGCGCGCAGCATGCCGATCACAGGCCGGTACAGCAGGAAGGTGAACGCCGCGTTCAGGCTGCCCTTGATGGCGTTGAAGGGCAGGAACACCGTGGGCAGCATGCCGGCCACCACCTCGCGGGGCACGCCCTGATAGATGGGCGTGACGATGTAGTTCCACAGCAGCATCACGATCACCAGCACCACCACGCCGCACACAAGGCCGATCACGGCGTTGGTCAGCGTCTTCTTGCGGCTGTAGATCAGCGATGCCGTCACCACAAAGGCGCAGCTGGACAGCGAGTTCATGATGAAGCCGATGATGCCCGTGTCGCTGACGGTGAGCCACTCCAGCAGCGCCGCCACCACGGCGATCATCGCGCCGTAGCCGGGGCCGAGGATCAGCGCGCCCAGCCCGGTGATCACGTCCTTCACATCGTAGTTCAGGAACGGCGCGGAAGGGATGATCGACAGGCGGAAGACCACCGCCGAGACATAGGACAGCGCAGCAAACATCGCCGCCAGCGTCAGCTTCTTCGTGTCAACAGTGGAATTGCGGGGATTGCTCATGGTCAAAAGCCTCCTTAAAATGCGCACAGCCCCCCGAAGCAATTTCGCTCCAAAGGGGGCAGGAGACTTCGTCGCATCCCGCATGAACGCGGGACATATACGATCCTCGCCGCTTCCTTCTCTCATCCAGACTATACTGTCGGCACCGGAATCACACCGGTTCGGCAGACCGTTCCGCAGGGAAACGGCCTGTTCGCGGGCTTTACCGCCGGTAGGGATTTTCACCCTGCCCCGAAGAAGCTTCAAGTGGCTTATGCTGTTATGATGGCAGACGAAAACCGCCTGCGCATACATCATAGCACAGGCGGCTGTATGTGTCAAGTTTTTCTGCCGCTTACAGCTCCACCACCGCCGGGCCTTCGGGGCGGATGGCCAGCACGTGGCAGCAATGCTGGCCGAAGGCCGCCTCCATCGTGTCGATGAAGGCCTGCAGCTGCGCCTGGGGCACGAAGTTCAGCGTGGTGCCCGCAAAGCCGCCGCCATGGATGCGCCAGGCGCCGTCCTTGTCGTTGAGCATGTGCTCGGCCATGGCCAGCGCCAGGGACAGGCTCTGATCCTCCGGACGGGCGTAGACATTCTGCAGGTACATGTAGGAGGAGCGGCCGGAGCAGATGATCTCCCACATGAAGGCAAACAGATCCTCACGATCCAGCGCTGCCACCTGGCGTGCCACGCGCTCATCCTCCTCGAAGAAGTGCATCGCGCGCATCAGGGCACGGTCGCTGACCTTGCCGCGCAGGCCCGGCAGCGCCTGGTAGAATTCCTCAGGGCGCACGCGCCGCAGGTAATTCTCGCCCAGGAGCGCAGCCACCTGCTTCATCTCGGCGGGGATGGCGGCGTAATCATCCGTCAGATCCGCGTGGGAACCGCCGGTGGCCACCACCACGAGGCTGTAGCCGTACTTAGCGAAGTCGAAGTTCATCGCGCGCACTTCGGGATCATCGTTGCGGAAATCCACCGTCACCAGGCCGCCGGCGGAAGAGGCCATCTGATCCAGCAGGCCGGAGGGCTTGCCGAAGTAGACGTTCTCGGCGTACTGGGAGATCTTCGCGCGGGTGATGAAATCGATGGCGAAATCGTTGTAGAGCTTATCCATGATGGCACAGACAAGCACCTCGAAGGCCGCGGAGGAGGACAGGCCGCTGCCTGAGGCAACGGAGGAAGTCACCGCCGCGTTGAAGCCGCCGATCTTGTAGCCCATCTCAGCCATGCGGGCCGCAACGCCGCGCACCAGCGCAGCCGTCGTCCCCTGCTCCGCCTCCACCATGGCCAGGTCGCTCAGATCCATCTTCAGCGGCGCGTAGCCATCGGAATAGATGTGAACCTCCATGTCGCCGCGGGCAGACACCGCTGCCAGCGTGTCAAGATTGACCGCCGCAGCCAGCACACGTCCACGGTTATGATCAGTGTGGTTGCCGCCGATCTCGGTGCGGCCGGGCGCGCTGATGAGCATGACCTTGCTCTCCACCTCGTGGAAGAGCTCCTCGTGGCGCTTGAGAAGCCCGGTATACCGGGCAGTCTGCTCCACGAGCATGCCCTCGCGGTTGCCGTAGAGATACATCAGGCGCTCAATGACCTCAGGGGACTTCAGGCTACGGATCATGTTCGCGTACTGGTTCATAGTGGTTCCATCCTTCCGCTAATCTATATGAATGTTTGGATTGCAAGGTTCAGTTGAGGGCGTTCTGGAAGATGCCGACCATCTCATCGATGCCCAGGTCCTTGACCGTCTGGCAGAACCCGGCCCAGGTTTCGTCATTGAGCGGGACGTCCCCGGCGACGAACCATACCATCTGCTGCTCCGCGTAGCAGCCGATGTGGTAGATCAGCTCATTCACCCGGGCATTGTCTTCTTCAGACAGCCACACCAGCGGGTACGGCAGCGAATCGATGCTGCGCAGGCGCTGCAGCTGCCTGAGGATGTGCACCGTGGAGTCCTCATCCAGGCGCAGCTGGAAATCCACGCTGGCCCAGCCGGGCGTGGTCGCGTCGCCATGCAGGGTCGTCGAGGGCAGGATGATGTTGACCAGCGTTTCGCTCACGTCCAGCCACAGCCACGAGCCGTCATCGTAGTAGTCGAACTCCTCCCCGGCCTGACCGGCGGCAGCAAGGATGAAGCCTTCCTCGGTATAGAGCACGTCCACCCAGGACAGGATGGTGCCGATGCGCTCCTCGGGGCATGCGCTGGTGATGGCGAAGGTACCGCGGATCACATCGCCCGTCAGGTCGCGGTAGACCTGCTCGCCGCCGTACACCAGCGGATCCAGCAGCACATACTGCTGCACCTTGCTGGTATGCACCAGATCCGCCGGAGAAGAGGCGAACATCACGCCGTAAACGATCTCCGACGATTCTTCAGGCGCAGAAGACACCGAGCGCAGGCCCGTGAAGCCGCTCTTGTCCAGCAGGCCCTCGTTCCAGAGCTGGTTGAGCCAGGTGAGGAACTCCCGGTTGGCCTGGCTGGTGAGCACCTCGCTCACTTCGCCATTCTCATTGGCGGTGATGTAGTAGTCGTTGGCATTGATGCCGAAGGCGTGCTGCAGGAAGCGCAGATCCCACAGCGTGGCGAAGGTCAGGGGGATCTCGTCGTCCTTGTCGCCATTGCCGTTCATGTCATTGTTGCGGAAGAAGCGCAGGATCGTCGTCAGTTCCTCCGCCGTGGTGGGCATGGCCAGGTTGTAGCGGCGCAGCCACTGTTCATTGATCCACATGGCGTTGTTGAACTGCAGCTCGTCGATGTAGGGCAGGGCCACGACCGCGCCATCCGGCAGGGTGATGGCTTCCAGCCATTCCGGGTGCGCCTCCAGCAGCGCCCACAGGTTGGGGGCATAGGTCTCCAGGTAGGGGCGCAGGTCGATCAGCTTGCCCGCCTCATACCAGGCCATGGTCTCCTGCGGGGTGAGTCCCGCCTTGAAGAGCGCATCGGGCATTTCGGCTTCGCCCGCGAGCATCGCCGCCTTCGCCGACGCCCATTCCGCCTGCGTGGTGTACTGCGTCAGCTCGGGCGTCAGGCCCGTAAGCGCCGCCATGCGCTCAAAGAACAGGTTTTCTTTCCAGATGTGGCCGGTCCCCTCGTCATCATAGCCAGCCATGCTGAAATCCCCCTCAGCATAAGCGCTGGGGAGGTTCAACATCAGTGCGAGGAGAAGGAGCCACACGCACCATTTACGCATCGCAATCCCTCCAAAATATACTGTGACAATTTATTATAACCCCTTTTATACGTTTTGACCAGCCCCATTTTGAAGAAAGTCCCCTTTTGACGAAAAATTCTTCCCGGCGAAACACTTTCCATCATACGGCGGGTGTTTTTCCGGTTTTTCCGGTCACAATGGGGATGAACGATAAGGAGGGATGCGCATGAACCGCCGCTGGCTGCAGCCGCTTCTCTGGGCAGCGGCCCTCGCCGCGCTGCTGGGCGCGTCGCTGTGGGCTTACAGGACATTCGACGTGGCCTCGTGGCAGACGCTGGATCCTTCCCGGCTGACGAGCATCGCCCAGAAGGGCGCGATCTGCGATATGAACGGCGAATACGTCACCACGCTGGTGGGCAGCGAAAACCGCACTGTCATCGATACCTCAACCCTCCCCGACCATGTGCGCAACGCCTTCCTCGCTGCCGAGGACCTGCGCTTCTACAAGCACCCGGGCTTTGACATCACCCGGATCCTGGGCGCGGTGGCCTCGAACCTCCGCTCGGGCGGTTACGGGCAGGGTGCGTCCACCATCACCCAGCAGCTGGTGAAGCTCTCCCACCTCTCCAGCCAGAAGACCATCGCCCGCAAGCTGGAGGAGATCGCCCTCGCCCTGCAGATGGAAGCCCTCTACACCAAGGATCAGATCCTGGACATGTACCTGAACTACATCTACTTCGGCCAGGGGGCGTATGGCATCCAGGCAGCGGCGGAGGTCACCTTCGGGGTGGATGCAGCCGAGCTGACCCCCGCGCAGGCCGCCAGCCTCGCCGCAGCCATCAAAGCGCCCTCTGCCTACAGCCTGCAGGCCGATCCCGACGCCAACCGCGACCGCCGCGCCTACATCCTGGCCACCATGCGCAGCGAGGGCATGCTGACGGATGCGGAATACGAGGCGGCCATGGCTGAGGAGCTGACGGCCTCGGCCTCCTCCGCCGTGCAGACGGAGTACGGCTGGTTCGTGGATGCGGTGCTGGACGAGGCGGAGCTGCAGCTGGACGTGAGCGCCGAGGGGCTGCTGGCTGGCGGCTACATCATCTACACGACCCTCGACCCCGACATGCAGCAGATCATGGACGAGCAGTTCGAATCCGGCGGCTTCTTCCCTGCCGACGCCAAAGACGGCACGCCCGTGCAGGGTGCAGCGGCGGCGGTGGATACCGCCACGGGCGCGGTGCGGGCCATCGTCGGCGGCCGTGAATATCAGACCCGCCGCGGGCTCAACCGCGCGACCCAGCTGCGCCGCCAGCCCGGCAGCGCCCTCAAGCCCCTGGCGGTGTACGCCCCCGCCATCCAGTCCGGCGGCTTCACCTGCGCTTCCGTCATCCTCGACGAGCCCACCGCCTTCGGCTCCTACAAGCCGCAGAACGCCGGCAACAACTACTACGGCAATGTCACCCTGCGCGCCTCCCTCAAGAGCAGCCTGAACATCCCGGCGGTGAAGGTGCTGGAGCGCATCGGGCTGACTGCCAGCCGGGATTACCTCACCAGCGTGGGCATCGAGGTGACGGACAGCGACTGGAACCTCTCCCTGGCCCTGGGCAGCATGACCTACGGCGCATCCCCCGTGCAGATGGCCGCCGCCTATGCCCCCTTCGCCAACGGCGGGTTGTACTACGCGCCCTACTTCATCGAGCGCATCACGGATATGAACGGCGTGGTGGTCTATCAGCATCAGGACGAGGGCACGCGGGTGCTCTCGCCCCAGTCCGCCTACCTGATGACCAACATGCTGCAGACGGTCATCTCCTCCGGCACCGGCACCCGCCTGTCCAGCGCAGGCGTACCCGTGGCCGGCAAGACAGGCACGGTCAACATGGAGGGCGGCGGCAACCGCGACGCCTGGATGAGCGCATACACCGCCGAACTCTCCACCTGCGTATGGATGGGATACGACGAGCCTTCGGCCTCCCGCCGCCTCTCCAACAGCGTTTCGGGCGGCACGAACCCCGCATCCCTGGCTCGCGGGTTCCTCAAGGCTTACTACACCGGGCGCGACAAACCCGCCTTCAACAAGCCATCGGGGATCGTGTCCGTCACGCTGGACAAGAAGGCCATCGAGGTGCAGGGCGAGATGATGCTGGCCACCTCCCTCACCCCGGACGCATACAAGCTCACGGAGGTCTTCGCCGAGGGCACCCAGCCGACGAAAAAGAGCAATGTCTGGACAGCTCCCGCCTCCGCCAGCGCCTTCCACATCACCCACGATGACGACGGCCAGCCCCGCCTGGTGATCACCGCCGGCGAGGACGCCGTCTACCGCGTGCAGCGCGACGCAGCCGGCGAATCCTTCGTGCTGACCGAGCTCTACGCCACCGCCGGGCAGACCCTCACCTACACCGACGAGCGCGCCCGGCCGGGCGTGACCTACACCTACCGGGTCATCCCCGTGCACGCAGAGCTCCTGCAGAACGGCATCCTCCTGGAGGGCCTGCAGAGCGTGCAGGTGGCGCAGGTGGTGCGCCCCGACCCGGTCAGCGACTGGCTGGACAACCTCTTCCGGCGCGAGGCGGAGGAGCCGGAGCAGCCGGCGTCACTCTTCACACAATAAAAGGCAGGGCCGCCGCCATCTCCGGCAGCAGCCCTGTCATTTTTGTTTGCTTTCGATCACTCCGGCTTCACTTCCGCGCCGGACATGGGGCAGCCCCAGCTCATGAACCACATCGCCACCTCTGCGTAGGAGGTGCAGGCCGCCAGGTCGCTGCTGGGAATGATGTAGCTGGACAGGGACACCGCGCCGTTTTCCACATTGGTGAGGATGAGCACGGGCAGCGCGTCCTCGTAGAGCACCACATAGAACGTTCCGCCATCCTCCGCCGCAGCATCGGCATAGATCCAGTTGCTTCCCAGGGCGTTGTTCACCTGCGCGGACTGAGTGTAGTACTTCTCCGGCTGCAGAGTCTCCATGGCTGCCATGGACATGGCGCCGTTGAGGATCACCGAGATGGCGGTGCTCTGCGCCTCGTAGCTCACCATCGGGTGCTCGGACTTGAATACGGCCTTGTACTGCAGCACATAGGAGCAGTTGTACACATCCAGCCACACCACCAGCTCGGGCGTTTCGTCGATGCCCGCCGTCCAGTCGCGGGCGCGGCCCTGCACATCATCGGGAATGCCCTTGATGTCCATGAAATCGCCATGCGCCAGCGCGCGCAGCTTCATGCAGGCATCAACAACCTGCGCGTAGGAGATCTCGCCGCCCGCAGCCATGGCAGGCGCTGCGCTCAGGAGCATCAGCACGGCAAGCATCAGCGATACGATGCGCTTCATCACCACGTCACCTCCTCAAAGCTCACCTCGGGCATGCCCAGGCCCGCAAACCAGGCCGACACATCCTCCGGCGTCTGGCAGGCCTCCAGCACCTCATCCGGCATCAGGAACGCGCAGACGCACACCGCGCCCTCGTTGGAATACCAGGGCGACACGATGGGCACCGCATCCTCGTAGAGCAGGATCAGCAGCCCGCAGTCGTCCGGCATGTCGCTGGCATACACCTTGTAGCGGGCAAGGGAGCGGCAGGTGCTCACATCGTCGCTGTCCATGCCCACATACATCACGTCCGGGAGCGATGTGACCATGTCCTGACGCAGCTCCTGGCGGCCGAGGTCAAACCAGGGGCTGTTCTCCGGCTCGCCGCCGGTCAGAGCCATGCGCAGTGATTCGCCGTCCAGGCTCAGGATGCGCACGGGGGTCGTGTGATCGCCCCGCGTGAGGGCCTGCCAGCGCGTCCAGGTCGCGCCGGAGCGGTTGCAGTAGTTGTAGTACACACTGCTTTTGGTCAGCATGTCCATCCTGCGGGCGATCTCCACCACATTGGCGATGAACTCATCCTCCGGCAGGGGCGCGTCCGCCGGGCGGGGCGTGGCCGTGGTGGTGACGCGGCGCTCCTCCTTCTCCGGCTGGGCGATGATATCCGGCACGGGCGTGGGTGACGGCGTGGCCGTGGGCGTCACATCCTCCGCCTGCGCCACCGCCACACACAGCAGCAGCGCCAGGATCATCAGCACGATCTTCTTCATACGCATTCTCCTTTGTCCGTTGTTGAGGCTCCGGGCCAGTCGCAGGCCGGGCGGATTTCCTGCCGCATGACACGCACAGGAGCCCTTCACAGGTATATACGCAGCAGCAGCCACCCGCGTTTCAACAAAATCCGCACTTTATACGAAAAAAAGGGAGAGCCGATGCCGACTCTCCCGGGAAAATCAGGAACGCTTGCGGAACCAGACCGGTACGCCGTTGGGGTCGGCTGCGGGCTGGGGCTGCTGCATGGGCTGCTGGGGCGCCATGGGGCCGGTGCCGCCCATCATGGGCTGCTGGGGCTGGCCCTGCATGGGCTGCTGCCCGAAGACCGGCTGGTAGGGCTGCTGCGGCTGGTTGCCGAAGAGCTGACCGGGCTGGTAGGGCGCGGTCTGCTGCTGGGGCTGCTGCACCATGGGCTGCTGCATGGGCTGCTGAGGCTGCACCATCGGCTGCTGCATGGGCTGCTGGGGCTGCTGCATCGGCGGCTGATAAACCGGCTGCTGGGGCCCGGTGGTGGTGGGCACGCCCATGGAGGGGCGGCTGTAATCCGCGGGGGCATAGTTGCCGGTGCTGTAGTCCGTGCGGCCCGCGTAGGAGCCGAAGGAGCCGTTGTAGCTGCTGCCATAGAGGCGGTCGCGCTCGATGTCGCGGGCGCGCTTCACGGGCTCACGGGGCGGGAAGGGCGTCTTCTCGAAGCCCGTGGCGATCACGGTGATGCGCACGCGGTCGCCCATGGACTCGTCCACGCCAGCACCGAAGATGATGTTGGCGTCGGGGTCAGCCGCCTGGCTGATCAGCTCGGCAGCCTCGTTGCACTCCATCAGGGACATGTTGGCGCTGCCGGTGATGTTGATGATGACCGCGCGGGCGCCATCGATGCTGGTCTCCAGCAGGGGGCTGGAAATGGCGTTCTTGGCCGCCTGCACCATCTTGTTCTCGCCCTCGCCGAAGCCGATGCCCATGTGGGCCATGCCGCCGGACTCCATGATGGTCTTCACGTCGGCGAAGTCCAGGTTGATCAGCGCGGGCAGGGCGATCAGGTCGCTGATGCCCTGGATGCCCTGGTGCAGCACCTCGTCGGCGATGCCGAAGGCTTCCATCATGCTGGTGGTCTTGCTGACGACCTGCAGCAGGCGATCGTTGGGGATGACCACGAGGGTATCCACGCGCTGCTTGAGGTCGTTGATACCGGCCTCGGCGTTGCGCATGCGCTGCTTGCCCTCGAAGGAGAAGGGCTTGGTGACCACGGCGATGGTCAGGCTGCCCTGCTCGCGGGCGATTTCAGCCACGATGGGGGCGCAGCCGGTGCCGGTGCCGCCGCCCATACCCGCGGTAATGAAGACCAGATCCGCACCCTTGAGGGCAGCGGCGATCTCCTCGCGGCTCTCCTCGGCACTGCGGCGGCCCACCTCAGGCACTGCGCCAGCGCCCAGGCCCTTGGTCACCTTCTCGCCGATCTGGATCTTCACCGCCGCGCTGGAGCGCTGCAGGGCCTGCATATCGGTGTTGATGGCGATGAATTCCACGCCGCGCAGGCCGGCCTTCACCATGCGGTCCACGGCATTGCCGCCGCCGCCGCCACAGCCAACCACCTTGATATTGGCATAGTTGCTGTTCATCTGGTCATTCTGAAGTTCAATCACTTTGCATCCCCCTGACATATTCACAATCGTGGATTTTTCTTGCGTTCAGACGCCTCAGCCGCACACCAGGGAGCGGAAGAAGCCGCCGATCTTGCCGATGAAGCCGCCGGAAGCCGTCTGCTGCTGCTCCATGGTGTCGATGATGAGGTTCATCAGGCCCATGGAGGAGGAGAACAGCGGCGTGGACATCTTCACCGAGCGCTTGGGAATCTCGCGCACCGGGCGCCCCAGCTTGGAGGAAAGGTAATCCTTGCCGCCACGGTTGAGGGCCAGACCGCCGCCGGTCAGATAAACATTGGACCAGTTGCCCAGCTTCACGCCGCTGTCTTCCAGCGCCTTCCTGATCTCGGCTGCCAGCTCGTCCACCACAGCTGTGATATGGGGGCTGACCTCCTCACGGGTGAAGGTGCGGGCGGGCACATCGCCCTGCGCAGCGACCTCGTAGGTCTCGGGCGTGGCGGACATGCTGTACACGAACTGCTGCTTCACGCGGGATTCCGCCGCC
The DNA here is from genome assembly GCA_017410455.1 of Clostridia bacterium. Taxonomy (GTDB): domain Bacteria; phylum Bacillota; class Clostridia; order Christensenellales; family Aristaeellaceae; genus UBA11524. The sequence continues at coordinate 217,803 of JAFQQT010000017.1, read as the reverse complement.
ATAAAGGGAATGTCCAGCCCACGGGCCAGCGAGGCGGTGATGTCGCCGCCGCCGATGCCGATGCAGCGGTGGAAGATCAGCGCGTCACCCTCCATGGCCATGATCTCGGTGTTCATGTAGCCCACGTCGATCAGCACGGCCGTGTGGTCGCGGTCCTCCTCGGGCAGGTACAGCAGCGCCTCGCCCGCGGGGGTGGAGAAGTACTTCTTGGGCGTGATGCCGATGCGGGAGAGGCGGACGTTCAGGTCGTCCACAAACTCCGCGTGGGCCACCACGAAGGAGATCATCGCCGTCAGCTCGCGGCCCTTGATGCCCACGGGCTCCAGCGTCTTCTTGCCGTCATCAACGCGGAACCAGGCGGGGCTGGAGTGGATCAGCGTACCGGGCAGCACGCCCAGGTTCTCCTCAGCCGCGGCGAAGATCGCGCGCACGTCCTCCGCCGTCACGCGGGGATCCGGACCGGACAGCGACACCCGCGCTTCGGTCACATACACCTTGGTGAATGCGCCGGGCACGCCCACGTTCACCTCGCGGATGTGGTGGTGGCTCTGCTTCTCCGCCTGGGCAATCGCTTCACGGATGCGGTTGTCCAGCTCATTGGGATTGTTCCAGCTCGCATCCATGTATCCATCGTAGGCCACGATGCCCGCGCCCACAACATCGCAGCGGGTCGCCGTGCTGTTCTCGGCAACCAGGGCGACAATCTTGCTCGTACCAAAGTCGAGGCTCGCGACTGTGGTTTTCATACTCTCATACCCCCTGTAGCCTGCCGCGCATCCTGCGCCGCAGGGTCAATGTGGAATGAATCCATCCGGGCGGGCGGCTTGCGTGCCGCACGTCACACCGCCCAGCTTGTACGCAGGCAGTCCATCATCCACTATACCATCATCTATTATATGCTGTTTTCCCGCAGATTGCAAGGGTTTTCCTGCAATTGAAGGGATTTGTGCGCAAAATATTGCCTTTGCGACCCCTGTATTGCCAGAATCATGCATCCGGGGGCCTGTAAGCCGGGCCGGTGGGATCGGACACAACGATGGTGCCGCCATTGGCCTGGCCGTAGTAAGCGTTCTGGATCAGGTTCTCGCGCACGACCATGAAGGCACGGATCTTCTCGTGGATCAGCGTTTCGTCGCCCATGAGGATCGTCAGGCCCTCTTGGGTCTTCAGGGTTATGCTGTCCATGGTGGTCATGTCCAATTCAGTCACCAGCGCAAGTCCTCCCAGGGCGCGCAGCTCGATGAGGATCTGCGTGTACACGCTCAGGCGGGAATGCCTGCGCAGGGACACAGCCTGTCCCAGGCTGCAGTGCTGCACGTCCAGGCCCGTCACGCTGATGAGCCCGTCTGCAGGTGCGTTCATGTCCTGGGAGATCTCCAGCACCCAGCCCCGTTCATCCAGGGTGATGCGCCGGCCATTGTGCACAACGGTGCAGCAGGGCACGCGCTGGCGGACATGGAGCGTCACCGTATAGAGGGAAACATCCACTAGCGTGCAGCGCAGGTAGCGCTCCATGCCGATGCGCTCCATCACCAGTTCCTCGTCGATGTCGAAGGTGCTCATGCCCACCTCCAGCCCCGACAGGTCGATGATGTACTCGCTGCTGAAGGTGGTGTCGCCCTCCACGCGGATGGTGCGCACCGTGGCAAACACGCTCCGGCCGATCAGCAGGAGCAGCACCAGCACCAGCACCGACGCGCACAGGTAGATCGCATTCCGGCTTGTCAGGTAACCCCGGATGCGCTCCAGGGGCCTGAGCGCTTCAACGCGCAGGAGGCCGTCCTTTCCCACATCTTCCGCGTGATTCCAGTACTCCGGGTCCTGCGGATAGGCCTTGCCGTCCTGGGGCGTTTCCACGATGCGCTCCCAGAAAGGGGCACTGCGGCTGTAGAGGCTTTCGGAGCGCTGCTGACGCAGTTCCGGAGCGTTTTCAGGCTCCTCGAAAGGGTTGTCCGCATCCTGCGGCGGAATATCCGGCGGCAGGGGCGGCGAATCGCTGCCACCGCCGGGGAATCCCTCGCCCCAGCGCGTCGTATCCATCCTTGCTTCCTCCCTTCATGCGGCAGCAGCACCGTAGCGTCCCGCTGCCGCCGCATCGCAGACGCTCAAGAGCCCGCGTCTGTCTCGTTGGCTTCTCGTGTGTTACAACGCATGCTCGCGCCGGATTTCCGCCCCCAGGGCAGAAAGCTGACGCTCCAGCCGTTCATATCCCCTGTCGATGATGGCCGCGTTGTCCACGCGGGTCTCGCCCTCGGCAGCCAGGCCCGCCAGCACCAGCGCCGCGCCGCCCCTGAGATCCCGGGCCGTCACCTGCGCGCCGGTGAGCCTGCTCACGCCATGCACGATGGCCGTCCGCCCCGCGCAGAGGATGCGCGCACCCATGCGGTTCATCTCCCCCGCGTGGGTGAAGCGGTTCTCGAACACATTCTCCACCACCACGCCCGTGCCCTGGGCGGTGGTCAGCAGGGCCAGCATCTGGGCCTGCATATCCGTGGGGAAACCGGGATGAGGCTGCGTCTGCAGCAGCGGGAACGCCCTGAGGCGCACCGGCGATGTGAGGCGGATGACATCCGCATCCTCGGCGACGTCGCAGCCCATCTCCCGGAGTTTTGCGTTGATGGCGTGCATGTGCCCGGCAGGTGCGCCCGTCAGGCAGACGTCGCCGCCGGTGATGGCCGCTGCAGCCAGGAGCGTCCCGGCCACGATGCGGTCCGCCATGGGGGTGTAGGCCGCGCCATGCAGCCGCCTGACGCCCGTGACGGTGATCACCGCGCTCCCCGCCCCTGCGACCCTTGCGCCGCAGGCGTTCATGAAGGCCGCCAGATCCGCCACTTCCGGCTCCCGGGCGGCATTGTGGATAACCGTTTCGCCCGGCAGGGTGGCTGCGGCCATCATCACATTCTCCGTCGCGCCCACGCTGGGGTAGTCCAGGTGAACCTCCCCGGCATGCATGGCCGCGCCGTCGCAGTGGATCACGCCGCCCTCCTCCTGCACGGCCACGCCCAGGGCCCTGAGGCCCGAGAGGTGCAGGTCGATGGGGCGCATGCCGATCTCGCATCCCCCGGGGTATGTAACGGTGGCCTGCCGGAAGCGCGAGAGGATCGGCCCCAGCATGAAGATCGAGGATCGGATCTGCTTGGAGAGCCCGTCGGGCATCTCGCTCCGGCACATCTCCCGCCCTGAAACGACCATGTCGTGCCCCTCGCGCTGCACGCTGCAGCCCAGCATGCAAAGGATGTCGGTCATGCGGTGCACATCGGTGATATCCGGCATGCCGTGGAGCGTCACCTCATCCTCCGTCAGCACGCAAGCCGCCAGAATGGGCAGCGCCGCGTTCTTCGCGCCATCCACCCGGAGCGATCCCTCCAGGCGTCTGCCACCCTCAACCACAAAGGATTCCATCCCATCGCCCTCCTCTGCCTGACATGCTTCAGCATATGAAGCCATCGGGCAGAGCGTGCGCGATCGTTCGGGAATCAGAGCGCCATTGGGAATTCCCTTCCAATACAGAACGAATCATCAGGCGTCCATCTTCCCGGCTGTGCGGGAAATATTCATCAGCACGCCCATGGCCGCCATGGTGATGGACACGCTGGTGCCCCCCGCAGAAAAGAAGGGCAGCGGCAGCCCCGTGGTCGGGAGGATCCCCACCACCACGCCCATGTTGAGGAAGGCCTGCACGGTGATGGACGCGGTGATACCCGCCGCCAGGAGCGTTCCGAACTTCTCCCGGCACATGATCGCCACGCGGAACCCCGCCAGCATCAGCGCCACGAACAGCGCGATCACCACAAGGCAGCCCAGGAGGCCGAAATCCTCCCCGACGATGGCGAAGATGAAGTCGCTCTCCGGATAGGGCAGGTAGAGGTACTTCTGCCGCCCCTGCCCCAGTCCCATGCCGAACAGGCCGCCGGAGCCGAAGGCGATGAGCGACTGCGAGAGCTGGTAGCCCTCGTCGGACATCATCGCAAAGGGGTTCATGAAGGACATCAGCCGCCGCCTGCGGTAGGGCTCCGACCAGCCGTAATAGCCGCCCACGGCCACGCCGCACACCAGCATCAGCAGGATGTGCCGCCACTTCGCGCCTGCCATGATGATCAGGATGAGCGCGACGATCATGATGCTGCCCGCTGTGGAGAGGTTCGGCTGCTCCAGGATCAGCAGGAACGCCACGCCCGGCGCAATCAGGATGGGCACGAGCCCCTTCCACATGCTGCGGATGCGGGGCCCTGCCTGGCTCAGCACCGTGGCCATGTACAGGACCAGCGCGAACTTCGCCAGCTCCGAGGGCTGGAAGGATACCCCCGCCAGCACCAGCCAGCGGCGCGAGCCGTTGATGTACACGCCCACGCCGGGGATGATGACCAGCACCAGCAGCACCGCCGAAAGCGCCAGCCCCATACCCACGACCCACCCCTGCCGCCAGAAGCGGTAAGGGATGCGGCTGGTGATGGCGCAGGCCGCCGTTCCCAGCGCCACGCCGAAGAGCTGCCTGAGCACCTCATCCCAGGGGTTGCCCGATTCCAGCGCCGTGTAATATGTGGCTGAAAACAGAACCAGCAATCCGGCGGACAGCAGCAGGATGAGCAATGCCACCAGCGTGCCGTCCACAGGATTGCGTCTGCGCGTGAGTACCTTCAGAATCCTCTTTGGTGCGCTTTCATGTTGCAGCATGCCAAGCGCCCCTTTTCGGGAATTGAGAATTATGAATCAGGAATTGGGACTCTGATACCGCATTTCAGTTCAGGGCTCTGACGATCTCCTTGAAGATGCGGCCGCGGGCCTCGTAGTCGGGGAACATGTCGAAGGAGGCGCAGGCCGGGCTGAGCAGCACGTTCCAGCCATCGCTGGCCAGGGCGCGGCACTGGTTGACGGCGTCCTCCAGGGTCGCGGCGCGGTGGACGGCGGTGAAGCCGCCCTCGATGCACTGGCGCTCGATCTGATCCGCCGTGACGCCGATCAGCACCGCTTCCCGGATGAAGGGGCTCTTCACCATCTCCGTCACCATGGGCGCGAAGTCGGAATGCTTGTCGTAGCCGCCCAGGATGATGGCCGTGGGGCGCTGCATGGTCTGCACCGCCTTGATGGTCGAATCGACGTTGGTGCCCTTGGAGTCGTTGATCCAGCGCACGCCCTCCAGCTCGCGGACGAACTCGATCCGGTGTTCCACGCCCCGGAAGGTACGGAGCGTGTGAGCGATGACCTCCGCCGGGACGCCGCAGGCCGTGGCCATGCAGGCCGCACACAGGGCATTTTCCAGGTTGTGAGGGCCGGGGATGTACACCTCCGCCGCCGGGCAGACCGCCGTTTCGACGCCGCCGAAGCGGGTGACGATCACGCCGCCGCGCACGAATGCGCCGTTTTCGACTTCCGCCTTGCGGGAGAAGGTCATCACCTGCGCCTTCACCATGCCGATGTAGGGCGCGAGAGCCGGGTCATCGGCGTTGAAGACGGCCACGTCCTCCGCGGTCATGTTGGCGAACATGCGCATTTTGGTCAGCGCGTAGTTCTCCATCGTGCCGTGGCGGTTGAGGTGATCCTCCGTCAGGTTGGTGAAGGCCGCACAGCGGGGGTGGAAGGTCTCGGCGGTCTCCATCTGGAAGGAGGAAACCTCGCAGACGAACATGTCGGTATCGACGCTATCAAAGCCCGCCGCCGAGTAGGGATAGCCGATGTTGCCCACCACATAGGTGGTGCGGCCGGCGTTGCGGAAGATCTCGCCCAGCAGGGTGACGGTGGTGGTTTTGCCGTTGGTGCCGGTGATGGAGACCATTTCGCCGGAGGACAGCTGATAGGCCATCTCCAGCTCGCCGGTGACGTAAATGCCCATTTCCTTCGCCTTCACGACGAAAGCGGCGGCGTCCGGGATGCCGGGGCTGATGACCATGCAGTCGATGCCGTCGAGGCACTCCCCTGCCGGACAACCCAGCCGGTACTCAATGTCGAAGTCTGCCAGCGGCGCGAGGGCGTCGCCCAGGGCCTCGGCGGTCTTGCTGTCGTTGATGATGACGCGCGCGCCAGCCTTGTGCAGCAGCTTTGCCGCCGCCACGCCGCTGCGGGCCATGCCCACCACCAACACGCGCTTGCCTGCGTACTTTTCCGTATTGCGCATATGAATGCGCCTCCTATGCTATATCAGATGATGACCGACACGACCGCCAGCGCCGTCAGCACCGCCGTCACGATGCCGTACATCAGCACGATGGAGGTCTCCTTCATGCCGCACTTTTCGAAGTGGTGGTGAATGGGCGACATCTTGAACAGGCGGCGGGGTTCGCCAAAGAGCTTGCGGGTCGCCTTGTAGTAGTAGCGCTGCAGGATGACCGACACGCTGGACATGACCATGGTGAAGCCGATCAGCAGCAGCAGGAAGGGCTCGCGCAGGAGCATCGCCATGCCGACCACCGCGCCGCCGATGAACATGGAGCCGGTATCGCCCATGAAGATCGTCGCCGGGTAGTGGTTGAAGCGCAGGAAGGCGATGCACGCGCCACACAGGGCCGCCGCAAAGACAGAAATGGTCATGTTCTCCTGCATCATGCCAGCCTCAGCCGCAATAACCGCAATCGCAGCCCAGCCGATGGAGCCCACCGCCGTCACCGTGGACAGGATACCGTCCAGGCCGTCCTGGAGATTGGCGGAGTTGACCATGAACAGCACCGTCAGCGCCAGCAGCGGGATGTAGAAGATGCCCAGATCCCACATGATGCCGGTGAAGGGGATGTGCACCTCGCTGCCCACCTCCGGATGGAAGTAGCAGTAGCAGGCAAAGCCCAGGCACACGATCGCCTGTCCGATGATCTTCTGCCAGGGGGTCAGGCCCTCGTGGCGCTTCCTGACCATCTTGATCCAGTCGTCACCGAAGCCCACCGCCATGGAGCCCAGGGACACGAACAGCAGCGCCAGCATGTGATCCCACGCGCCCAGCGTCGCGCCGCAGACAACGAAGGCCGCCACGCAGCCCAGGGCAATGAACAGGCCGCCCATGATGGGGGTGCCCTGCTTTTTGCGGTGGGACTCGGGGCCCAGCTCGTAGATCGTCTGGCCCAGCTTCAATTTGCGCAGCCAGGCGATGAAGTGGGGGCCGGTCAGCAGCACGATGGCCGCCGCCAGAACGAGAGCAAGAATCATCCTTAGCATGGTTCAGTACCTTCCCTGTTTCAAGTGTTTTGGCGCGTTTCTTCACTCGCCGCGCATTTCCTCCAGGAGCTCGGCCACGACCACCTTCTCATCGAAGGGGTGCTTCACGCCCATGATCTCCTGATAGGTCTCGTGGCCCTTGCCGCACAGGGCGATCACGTCGCCGGGCTGGCCGATCTCCAGCGCGTGGCGGATGGCCTCGCGGCGGTTCTCGATCATCACATAGGGGCAGGCGGTCTCCTCGATGCCTTCGCGGATGGATTCCAGGATGACCATGGGATCCTCGGTGCGGGGGTTGTCGCTGGTCAGGATGCACAGGTCGGCCAGCTCGCCGCCGATACGGCCCATGATGGGGCGCTTGCCCTTATCGCGGTCGCCGCCGCAGCCAAAGAGCGCAATCAGGCGGCCCTTGGTGAAGGTGCGGCAGGTCTTGAGGATGTTGTCCAGCGCGTCGGGGGCGTGGGCGTAGTCCAGGATGACGCGGTAGGGCGTGCCGGTGGGCAGCATCTCGATGCGGCCGGGCACGTTCTCGATCTTCTCCAGGCCCGCCTTGATGTCCTCATGGCTGACGCCCAGCACCATCGCGCAGCTGGCCGCAGCGATGGCGTTGTAGACGTTGAACATGCCGGTCATACGCAGATTGATGGGCAGGGCGTGCATACCCTGGAGCTTCACGTCGAAGGACACGCCGTCCTCGGTGATCTCAATATCCCGGGCGAAGAGATCCGCCGGGGCCGCAATGCCAAAGGTCAGATGCGGCACATCCAGGTCGCGCAGGACGTCCGCGCTGGTCTCCTCGTCCACGTTGAGCACGGCGTTGCGAACCATCCCGGAGGTGAAGAAGCGCTTCTTGCACTCGAAGTAGCTCTCCATCGTGCCGAAGTAGTCCAGATGGTCCTGGGAGAGGTTCGTGTACGCGCCCACCTCGAAGGTCATGCCGTCCAGGCGGAACATGTCGATGGCATGGGCGGAGACCTCCATGATGACCACCTGCACGCCCTCGTCGGCCATCTGGCGCAGGTCGCGCTGCAGGTCGATGGGGTCGGGGGTGGTGTAGTTGGAGGCGATGCGCTTCTGACCGATCATGTTGCCGGTGGTGCCCACCAGGCCGCACTTCATGCCCGCCGTCTCCACGATGGACTTGATCATGTAAGTCGTGGTGGTCTTGCCCTTGGTGCCGGTCACGCCCACAAAGCGCATCTCCTGCGCGGGGTTGCCGTAGAAGGCCGCCGCCATGCGGGACATGGCCGCGCGGACGTTGCTGACCTTCACCTGCGGCACGTCCACATCCACAAAGTGATCCACCACCAGCGCGACGCAGCCATTGCCCACGGCCTGCGGGGCGTAGTTGTGCGCGTCAAAGCGCGCGCCGGGGATGCAGAAGAACAGGCCGCGATCAACCAGTTCGCGGCTGTTGGAGCATACGGACAGGATGTCACAGTCCATATCCCCCTTCGTCTCCAGCAGGTAGGGCATATTCTCCGTCAGCTTGCGCAGCAGCATCGTCATTTCTCCTTTATTCGCGTCGCTCGCCCCGCGGGGCAGCCAGCTCCTTAATCATCGCCGGATAACACCACATGGATGGTCGCTCCCGGCTGTACATATTCCCCTGCGGCCGGGCTCTGGCTCACGCAAAGCCCCGTTCCCGCCATGGAGATGATCAGCCCGCGCCGCCTGAGCAGCCGGGCACATTCCACATCGTTCATGCCCGCCAGATCGGGCACGCACACCAGCTCCTCCGCCGTCAGCTGGCTGGAGGACGCCGTATAGAGCATCACATGGCCGCCGGTCACCAGCGTCGCGCCGGGGGGCGGCAGCTGATCCAGCACCACGGTGGATGCGCCGTCATCCAGCGCATTGAATCCCTCTTGTGTCAGTTTACGCCTTGCTTCGCCAATCGTCAAGCCCCTGACGTCAGGAACCGGCGCTTCCACAGAATTTTCATCTCCGCGACGCTCCACGCCCAGCAGCCCCAGGCTCTCCTCCAGGATCTGCCTGGCGAAGGGCGCGGCGGTGGTCCCGCCGTAATCCACGGGCACCTGCGCCTCCTTGACGATCACCAGCACGCTGATGAGCGGATCATCCGCCGGGGCGAAGCCATAGAAGGAGCCGATGTGCACGTCGCTGACGATGCGGCCCTCCTTGTACACCTGGGCAGTGCCGGTCTTGCCGCCAATGCGGTAGCCCTCGATGTAGGCGTTCTTGCCGCCGCCGTTTTCCACCACGTTCTCCAGCAGGCCCCGCAGCGTTTCGCTGGTTTCGGGGCTGATGGGCGTTGCCACCACGGTGGGATTGGTGCGCTCGAGCACCTCGCCATCGCCGGAGAGGATCTCCGCAACCACATAGGGCCGCATGAGCTTCCCGCCGTTGATGGCGGCATTGCAGGCCATGATGAGCTGCAGCGGCGTGACCGCCACCGACTGCCCGAAGCCGATGCGGGCCAGATCCACCCGCTTGACATTGCGGACATTGATGAGGATGCCCGCCGATTCTCCCGGCAGGTCGATCCCCGTCCTCTTCCCCAGCCCGAAGGCCGTGAGGTATTTGTAGAAGGTGTCCGTCCCCATGCGCAGCGCCAGCTCCACAAAGACGGGGTTGCAGCTGTTTTTCAGGCCGTCGGCCATCGTTTCCGCGCCATGTGCCGCGCCCCAGCAGCGGATGACGTCGCCATCCACGGTGATGCTGGCGGAGCAGTGGAAGGCGTCCTCCGGCGCTGTCACGCCGCTGTCCAGGGCTGCAGCAGCCGTCAGAATTTTGAAGGTGCTGCCCGGTTCGTATACATCGGAGATGGCGGTGATGCGCATCATCTCCGTCAGGGCGGCCACGTCGCTGCGGGGCGGGTCGTTGGGGTCGTAGTCCGGCTTGATGGCCAGCGCCAGGATGCCGCCGGTGCGCACGTCCGTCACGATGCAGATGACCTGCGCCGCCTCGTTGACCTCGATGCACTCCCGCATGGCCTTGTCGACGATTTCCTGAATGTCCACATCGATGGTGAGCTTCAGCGTGCTGCCCTCCTGGGAGGGGACATACCATCCCTCCTGGCCGGCCAGGACGCGGTTGCGGGCGTCCACCTGGCGCAGATACGCGCCCTGCGTGCCCGCCAGGACGGACTCGTAGTAGCTCTCCAGGCCGCTCTGGCCCTCGCTGTCCACCGTGGTCAGCCCCAGCACCTGCGCGAGCATCGCACCATAGGGATAGGTGCGGGACGTGTCCTCATCAAAGGCGATGGCGTTCAGGCAGGCTTCCTCAGGCGCTTCCGCCATCAGCTGGCGGATGGCGTCCACCGTGTCCCGGCGCACCTGCCGTTTGAGAATGACCGAGCCCTTCGTGTTGTCGCTCAGCTTTTTCACAGCGCTCTCCTGGTCCAGTGCCAGCACCGGCGCCAGCGTATCCAGGAACAACTGCGGATCCTTCACCAGCCGGGGATCCGCCGTGACGATATAGGAGGTGGCCGATATGGCCAGCACCGAACCGTGGCTGTCGACGATCTTCCCCCGCCGGGCTGTGATGACGCCCGCTTTTGTCCATTGATTGACGCCGCGCTGCGTCAGCGCATCAGCGTCCCGTATGGTCAGTATGGCGATGCGCCCTACCAGCAGCAGGAACAGCACCGCCATCATCAGGCTCATCAGCCAGATCCTCTTGCGTACCAGCAGTTCAGGATGCATATCCGTCCCCCTGATCGCAGATTGGGCACAAAGGGGGAACTGAAGCATTCAGTCCCCCGTGCATATCGATTTACTGTCCCAGCAGGCTAGCCACATCCTGGCGCAGGCCATAGGTTGCCGGGTTTACCTCCGCTGCAGACGGCACGCTGATGTAGTTCATGCTCATCCCGCGGGAGCTCTTCAGGCCGATGCGCGTCGCCTCCTGACGCACGTTGATGCCGCTGGAGCGCATGGCAATCTCGCTCTCCAGCGTCACGGAGGTCTGCTGCAGGGATTCCATGCGCACAGCCTGCTCCGCCAGGCGGGAGGAAGCCCCCGCGTTGCCGGCATAGAAGCACATCCACACGCCGCAAAGCAGCAGCGCAAAGAGCGCCAGCATCACGATGGCCACATTCATGCGCACGCCATAGCGGCTGATGACCGGCACGCGCTCGTTCACCTGGGAACGCACCGAATCGTTCACGCTGCCCGGACCCACGGGCTGCATATAGCTGCGGGGCTGGCGGACAGCCTCCACAGGCAGCCAGTCGCGCTCGCCGGGAAAGTCATCGCCTGTGAACACAAAGCCCTGATTGCCTGGCCTGCTCGCCCTGATCGTCTGCTTCATCTTCTTTCTGTTGACGTAGCTTGAAGACCGGGTATAGCGGTGCATCCCCGAAAACATCGCGCTCAGCATAACTTATGCCTCCCCTCGTGAATCCATACCTTTTCCATTTGTAGTTGACAGATTAAGTGCCGATCAGCTGTTCATCTCGCGCAGGAACCCGTCGATTCCAGCCATGAACTGCTCCAGTTCGGCGTCGCACTGGGCGCGGGCCGCCACGCAGAGGTGGTCGCCGGAACCCATGATATCCACTTCCTTATCGTCTCCCAGGATCTTCTGGCGCAGGCGCACCGGCAGCAGCACGCGGCCCTGCCCGTCGCACTCCTGGCTGCGGAAGGTGAACGCGTCCAGCCACTGCAGGAACTTGGTGGCCATCTCCGGATGCCTGGCCGTCAGCGCCTGCTGCTGATGATGCTCGCGCATGCGCACATAGGCCACCTCCGGATACACGGCGATGGAGCGGAAATCGAAGCTGGGCGCGATGGTGAACACCTTGCCCAGCATGTCGCGGAAAGCCAGCGGGATCACCATGCGGCCCTTGCTGTCCAGCGTGTGGGCAAAGGTGCCCGTGAAGGACCGGCTGTACTTTTCCAGCAGCAGGCGATCCTCTTCGGATACGCCCGTCAGGTCAGGCATCGGCAGGCTCTGCGATGCCGTCGTTATGCGATTCTCGTCAGACACCCACCTTCACCCCCACATAATTCATAAAATAGGGTCGCAAAACCACTCAACACCATAATATCCTACTCGCGAACAAAAATCAAGTGGGAAAAGGCTTCAAATTCAACTTGTTTTTCATCGGCCAACTTCATATCTTTGTTACAACTTTTCTGTGCATCGTCACATCTTCCCATCATCTTGTGGGAACGTTTTTTCTGTCACCACCATTTGTGGTACAAAAAAAGCATCCAACTCATCGTCGGATGCCTTTTATGACATTTTGCCCCGCAATTTGACAAAATGTTATTCATTTTGCGCAATCTGCGCCACATCTTCCCCCAGCGGAATTTCTGCCGGAGCAAAGCCCAGGCTGTCGCTGGAGACCAGCATGTAGCGTATACCCTCATGCATGCCCCGGAAGCCCGCATGAATGGCCGCGCCGTGCAGGTGGCCATACACCACCGTGTGCACCGGGTAGGCGGCGAGCAGGCGGGTGAAGGGCGTATCGCGGATGTTATCGTAGAGCGGCGGGTAATGGAGCATGACCACCACCGGCCGGCCTGCAGCCGCCTGGCAGGCCGCCTTCAGCCCCAGCTCCAGCCGGATCAGCTCCCGCTGCAGGATGCGCTCGTCCTCATCGCCGGCGCACTCCCCTTCCACGGGGAAGCTCCAGCCGCGGGTTCCCGTCACCACCGCAGGCCCGATGTCCGTCACGGTGTGCTGCAGGACCTCCATGCCCTCGGGCAGCACCTGCTTTATCTTCGTCAGGCTGCTCCACCAGTAGTCATGGTTGCCCTTGCACAGGAGCTTGCGCCCGGGCAGGCTGCCAATGGCCTGCAGGTCCGGCACGGCCGCCTGCAGCTGCATCGCCCAGGTAACGTCGCCCGGGATGAGCACCACATCCTCCGGTGAGACCCGCTGCCGCCAGTTGTCGAAGATGCGCGCCACATGGTCGGTCCAGTGGGCGCCGAACACATCCATCGGCTTGTCATCGCCGCCGGGCATGTGCAGGTCGCCAATGGCAAAGAGCCTCACAGGGGGTCCCTCCTTCGTCAGACCTCTTCCTCTTCCTCGTCGTCCATGTCTTCCTCTTCGCGCATGCTCTCCAGGGAGGAGATGTCCATTTCGCCGGTAGACATGTCAGCGGTGATCTCGGGGATCTCATCCATGGAGGAAACATCGTCCATGCCGGTGATCGTGCGGGGATCCACCGGTTCGCCCCCATCAGCAGCGTTCTCGCCGCCGGCAGTAACGCTCTGGTCGTCCATCTCCTTGAGACAGAACAGGCAGATGTCGCGCCCGGGCAGCGCCGGATTCTCGTTGCACATGCTGCACATCTCGATCTCCTCGCGGGCGCCGTCGCCCTTGATGTCGCGCATGCAGACCTTGCAGTAGCGCTCGTTGGCCAGGATGTAGTTCAGCTCGCAACGGGGGCATTTGGTAAACATCATCTTGGGATTCCTCCTCAATGAACAGTTCCGGGGTCACCGGATCCTTCTGTGATTGCAAGGGTTGGGTATATCCGCTGGCAGGAATTGCTCTGGCACAGGGCTGGCAATTCCATTGACCGGTTGGTCTCCGGCGTATTACGATAGGTGCAGGGTTTGCACCCCGAATACACACGGAGGATTCACACATGCGAAGAAGATACGCCGTATGCCTGCTGATGGCCCTCATCGCCACTCAGCCACACCACGCCGCCACGCCCTGGGACGCGTTTGCCCCCGGACGCGCTGCCGCTGCCACACAGTGGGCGTCAACCGCCCCCGGGAAGCACCACAGCGCCACTCCGAGCCTTTCCGGCGCATCCAACGCGCCAGCCGAAGCATTTTCCTCTACGGGTGATGATTATACTACGCATTCTCTCTCAGCGCAAGAGGAAATCCTGCTGAATTTGGTGAATCAGGACAGGAAATCTGCAGGACTTCCGCCGCTGGAGCACGATCCGGCACTTTCGCGCATCGCGCGCATGAAAAGCCGGGACATGCTTGACGGGAATTACTTCGCCCACGAGTCCCCCACATGGGGCACCGCGCGGGAGATGCTGACCCGCCTGGGCTACGATTTCGCCGCCTGCGGAGAGAACATCGCCCGCCATGCCACGGTGCAGAAAGCTCAGGCCGCCTTCCTTTCCAGCCAGGGGCACCGCCGTAACATCCTCTCTGCCAACTGGCAGCGCGTGGGCGTGGGCGTGGCGCTGGACGAAAACGGTCATGCTTACGTCACGCAGCTCTTTGCCCGCTGATGTTTTGTGCGCCTCCGCCTTGCGGGGGCGTTTTTCACATGCGTCAGCAGCGCGCGCCCGGCCATCGTTGCGCCGCAGCGGTTATCCACAGGTTCTCCACGCTCCTGCGCGGCCAGCATCGCCGCCTCCTGCCGGGACAACGCAGGCATGTGTACCGCGATGGTTCGCATCGGCATCCGCATCCCTCCCCATAGGAAGGTATGCTGCGGCGACCAAAGGGTGCGTCACTCCTCGTAGCGGATGGGTGCGCCTTCCTCCAGCTCCTCCATGGAGGGGCCTTCCGCCTCCTCCACCGGGTCGGCCAGCAGCTGATCCAGCAGCTCCTGCACCTTGTCGCGGCCGGTGCCATCCTCAGAGGACCAGCAGATGACCTCCCAGGGCTGCACCATCAGCGCGCGGCAGATGGGGGCCAGCTGCTTGGAGCGGGCAGCGCGGCTGATCTTGTCCGCCTTGGTGGCAATCACCGTGAAGGGGATGCCCATCTGGCGCAGGAAGCTGTTCATGTTGATATCGTCCTGGGTGGGCTCGTGGCGGATGTCCACCAGGCAGAAGACGTGGCGCAGCTCCTCCGCCTTCTCGAAATAATCCTGCATCATCCTGCCCCAGCGGGCCTTTTCGGCCTTGTCCACGCGGGCGAAGCCGTAGCCGGGCAGGTCGATGAGGTGAAAGCTGCGGTTGAGCAGGAAGACGTTGATGAGCTTGGTCTTGCCGGGGGTGGCGGAGGTCTTGGCGAGCTTATTGCGGTTGCACAGCTTGTTGATCAGGCTGGACTTGCCCACGTTGGACTTGCCCGCCACGGCGATCTGCGGAAGGCCCCTACCGGCAAAAGCGCCGTAGCTGACCATGGAGGTGACGAATTCTGCTTGCTTGATTTCCACTGTATTTCTCCTGTCTTATCCGATGAAGGGGCTGCGGACAAGCGCCGTTTCCAGCACGGTTTCGATGGTCTCCGCCGTGACGATGCGGAACTGGCTGAGCACGTAGTCCGGCACTTCCTCCAGGTCCTTCTCATTCTCGCGGGGGATGATCAGGGTCGTGACGCCGGCGCGGTAGGCCGCCAGGGTCTTCTCCTTCAGGCCGCCGATGGGCAGCACGCGGCCCCGCAGGGTGATTTCGCCCGTCATCGCCACGTCCTGGCGCACGGGGATGCCGGTGAAGACGCTCACCAGCGCGGTCGTCATGGTGACGCCGGCGGAGGGGCCGTCCTTGGGTACCGCGCCCTCGGGGACGTGGATGTGCACGTCGCGGTCGCGGTAGAAGTCATCCGCCAGCCCCAGCTCGTTGGAATGGGCGCGCACCCAGGTGAAGGCCGCCTCGGCGGATTCCTTCATCACGTCGCCCAGCTTGCCCGTCAGGCGCAGGCCGCCCTTGCCGGGCATGGTCAGGCACTCCACCTCCAGCAGTTCACCGCCGACGGTGGTGTAGGCCAGGCCGTTGACGATGCCCACGCGGGGCTCCTTCTCGGGCTTTTCGCGGGTGTAGCGGGCCGCGCCCAGGTACTTGCCCAGCACCTCGCCGGTGACGGTGACGGTATCGACCCCGTCATCCAGCATGGTGACCGCCGCCTTGCGCACCACCTTGGCCACCGTGCGTTCCAGGGTGCGGACGCCGGCCTCACGGGTGTAGCCCTCGATCAGCAGGCGCAGCACCTTGTCCGACGCCCTGACGGACTTCGCCGCCAGGCCGTGGGCCGCGATCTGCTTGGGCAGCAGGTGGCGCTTGGTAATTTGAAGCTTCTCCTCCTCGGTGTAGGAGGGCACCTCGATGATCTCCATGCGGTCCAGCAGCGGGCCGGGGATGGTCTCCACGCTGTTGGCGGTGGTGATGAACATCACGCGGCTCAGATCGAAGGGCAGCTCCAGGTAGTGGTCGCGGAAGGCGTTGTTCTGCTCCGCGTCCAGCACCTCCAGCAGGCAGGACGCCGGGTCGCCGCGGTAATCGTGGCTCATCTTGTCGATCTCGTCAAAGAGGAAGACGGGGTTCATGCTGCCCGCCTGCTTGAGGCCGGAGATAATGCGGCCAGGGATCGCGCCCAGGTACGTCCGGCGATGGCCGCGGATCTCCGCCTCATCCCGCACGCCGCCCAGGGACATCTGCACGAACTTGCGCCCCACCGCTGCGGCAATCGCCCGCACGATGGAGGTCTTGCCCACGCCGGGAGGGCCCACGAAGCAGAGGATCGGGCCCTTCATGTCCTTCTTCATCTGCAGCACCGCCAGGTACTCGACGATGCGCTCCTTGACCTTCTCCAGGCCATAGTGATCCTTCGCCAGCACCCTGCGGGCGCGGGGCAGGCTGAGGTTGTCCGCCGTCTCCTTGCCCCAGGGCAGGTCGAGGATCCACTCGATGTAGGTGCGGGCCATGCCGACTTCAGGCGTTCCAGGGGCCATGCGGGAGAGGCGCTCCAGCTCCTTCTCCACCCTCTGGCGAGCCTCGTCGTTCAGCGGCGTATGCAGCATGCGGGTGCGCAGCTCCTCCACGTCCGTGGCCTCGGTGTCGCCCAGCTCCGTCTGGATGGCCTTGACCTGCTCGCGCAGATAGTAGTCCTTCTGATTGCGCTCGATCTGCTTCTTGACGCGGGCCTGCACCTGCTTCTCCACGCCCACCAGCTCGATCTCACGGGCCAGGATGGTACACAGCAGGTCCAGCCGGGCGGCAACGTCCGTCTCTTCCAGCACCTTCTGGCGGTCCTCCAGCCGGTTGAGGACATTGGCGGCGATGATATCGGTAATCTGCGCCGCATCCTGCACCTCGCGGATGGAGCTGACCGTCTCCTGGCTGACCCGCTGGCTGGCCTGGCCGTATTCCTCGAAGAAGTCCTTCACCGCGCGCACCAGCGCCGTGACCTCGACCTCATCGGCCGAGCAGGTTTCCGTCATCGGGCGCACGTCGCCCATAAAGCAGGGATCCTCCTGCGTCAGCCGCTCCAGCGTGGCGCGGTGCTCGCCTTCCACCAGCACGCGCAGGCTGTCGCCGGGCAGGTTCATCACCTGGCGGATAACAGCCACCGTGCCAACCCGGCACAGATCCTCCAGCCCGGGATCTTCCACATCGGTATCCTGCTGCGCAGTGAGGAAAATGCGCTGGTCGGTGGTCATCGCATGCTCCAGAGCCGCCACGGAACGCGGGCGCCCCACGTCAAAGTGCAGCACCATGCACGGGAACACCATCAGCCCCCTGAGCGCCAGCACCGGCATGCGGATTGCCTTTTTCTTTGCCATATTGCCTCCTGATCGTCCGGGCCAGGGCATAAGCGCCGCGCCCGTCCTTTCCATGTCACGCCGGATACATGCAGAATCCGGCAAGCCTATTATACATGGTTAGCGCATTTTTGCAAGGGTTTTCTTCATTATTATTGCGTCTGGACCGCCTGGGGTGATGCGCTGGCGGGTTGCCGCACCTCCCCCTGCGCCGCCAGGGGCAGCGCCACGCGCAGGGATGCAGGCTCCACAGGCGTTTTCTCCGCCGGCATGAGCAGCGCAGAGGCAACTTCAGCAAACGCCGTCACGCCAACGATCTCCACGCCCGCTGATGCCTGCGCCTCGCCCTCGTTCTCCCGGGGGATGAAGACCCGCGTGAGCCCCGCCCGGCGGGCCGCCTCCACCTTCTGCGCCACGCCGCCCACCGCGCAGATGCGTCCCTGCACGGTGATCTCCCCCGTCACGGCAGCCCGGCCATCCACAGCCTGTCCCGTCATGGCAGACAGCGCCGCCAGCGCCATGGCAACGCCCGCCGAGGGGCCATCCACCGGCGCGCCACCGGGGAAGTTCAGGTGCAGATCCCGCTTGCCCAGGGGATGCCCCATGGCGGCCAGCATCGTCCGCACATTCTCCGCCGATCCCCGGGCGGTGGACTTGCGCCGGATGCGCCGGCCCTCCTGACCCAGCTCCTCCTCCTCGATGATGCCCGTGACCGTCACGCGCCCTTCACCCGGCGTGACCACGGCCTCCACGTCCAGGAGCGCCCCCTGCTGATCCCCGGTGACCGCCAGACCGTGCACGCAGCCCACGCGGCTGGTCATTTCCGCCCGCTGCGGCGGACGTGGCGCGTAGTGCCCGCTGTTCAGCACCCAGGCGACGTCAGTTTCGGAGATCTCATGCCGCGTTTCCATCTGCGCCAGGCCCGCCGCCATCTGCACGATGTTGACCGCATCGCGCCCGCAGGCAGCATAGCGGCCGATGGTCTGCGCCTGCTGCTGCGCCATGGCGAATCCCGCCCTCTCCGCTGCGCCGGCAGCAATCTGCGCGACTTCATCCTCCGTCAGCGCACGGAAGAACACCTCCATGCACCGCGAGCGCAGGGCGGGGCTGATCTCCTGCGGGCTGCGGGTCGTCGCGCCGATCAGGCGGAAATCCGCCGGCAGACCGTTGCGGAAAATATCCCGGATATAGGCGGGCACCCCCGTCATGTCCGGGTCGTAGTAGGCGCTCTCCAGCATGACCTTGCGATCCTCCAGCACCTTGAGGAGCTTGCCCATCTGCACCGGGTGCATCTCGCCGATCTCATCCAGGAAGAGCACGCCGCCATGGGCCTTCGTCACCGCGCCGGGTTTGGGCTGCGGCACGCCCTGCGCGCCCATGGGCCCCGCTCCCTGATAGATCGGGTCATGCACCGAGCCGATCAGCGGGTCGGCAATGGCGCGCTCATCAAAGCGCACGCAGGTGGCGTCCACCTCCACAAAGGGGGCGTCTGCTGCAAAGGGCGTACCCGGGGACATCCGCGCCGCCTCCAGCGCCAGGCGGGCAGCGCAGGTCTTCCCCACCCCGGGCGGGCCGTAGATGAGCACATGCTGCGGGTTCGCCCCGCAGAGGATCGCCTTCAGGCTCCGCACGCCCTCCTCCTGCCCGATGACCTCGCTGAACTTGCCCGGCCGCACGCGCTCAGCCAGCGGCTCTGCCAGGCGGATGGCCCGCAGGCGCTGCAGCTTCGCCATCTCCCGGGCGCTGTGACTGCCCTCTCCCTGCGATGGCGCGCGCTGGCTCCGCAGCTGCCGGAAGAAGTATATCCCCACAACGATGGTGACCGTCAGCTGTATCAACATGAGGATCGCAGATAACATGCCCGACCTCCCTGAGATGTTTTTCCCGGAAAGTATGCCCCCGCGCCGCCGCTTTCATGCCAGCACAGCACGCCATTGCGGCGTCGTTTGTCATTTCCGGCAGCACGCCAACCGGATCGCGCCGCCTCCGCCACAGTGCCATTCATCAGGCGATTTCACAATCACCAACGAAAGAATGTATTGCCCCATCTTGCAATATACAACATATTGTGATAGAATATCCCCTGCAGGCATGCGCCCGACGCCCCCTGCCTTTGCTTCACATCTCTGTAAGGAGGCAAATCAATGTATCATTTCGAGCAGTGGAACGGCTTTGATGGATTCCTGTGGAAGGACGAGGTCAACGTCCGCGACTTTATCCAGCATAACTACCACCCCTACACCGGCGATGCATCCTTCCTTGCCGGGCCCACCGAGGCGACCAGCAGGCTCTGGGATGCGCTGCAGCAGCTGCAGAAGCAGGAGCGCGCTCAGGGCGGCGTGCTGGATATGGACACGCATGTCGTCTCCTCTCTTGTGTCCCACGGACCGGGCTACATCTCCGAGGACCTGAAGGACCTGGAAAAGGTCGTCGGCCTGCAGACGGACAAGCCCCTCAAGCGCGCCTTTATGCCCTTCGGCGGCATCCGCATGGCCATCGACAGCTGCAAGCAGGCGGGTTACGAACCCGACCCGGAGCTGCAGCGCATCTTCACCGAGTATCACCTGACCCACTCCGACGCGGTCTTCCAGGCCTACACGCCCGAGATGCGCGCCGCCCGCAAGAGCCACATCATCACGGGCCTGCCGGACACCTACGGCCGCGGCCGCATCGTGGGCGACTACCGCCGCGTGGCGCTCTACGGCATCGACGTGCTGATCGCCGAAAAGAAGAAGGACTTCGCCAACTGCGGCACGGGCATCATGACCGATGAGGTCATCCGCCAGAGGCAGGAGATCACCCAGCAGATCAACGCCCTGAAGGACATGAAGGTCATGGCCGCAAAGTACGGCTGCGACATCTCGAAGCCCGCGTCCAACGCACAGGAGGCCTTCCAGTGGGTCTACTTCGGCTACCTCGCCGCCATCAAGACCCAGAACGGCGCCGCCATGTCCGTGGGCCGCATCGCGACCTTCCTGGACATCTACGTCGAGCGCGACCTGGAGCGCGGCCTCATCACCGAGGAGCAGGCCCAGGAGCTGGTCGACCACATGGTCATGAAGTTCCGCATGGTCAAGTTCGCCCGCATCCAGAGCTATCAGCAGCTCTTCTCCGGCGATCCCGTGTGGGCGACGCTGGCCGTGGGCGGCACGGGCCTGGACGGCCGTCCGCTGGTGACGAAGAACGATTTCCGCTTCCTCCACACGCTGGAGAACATGGGCCCGTCCCCCGAGCCCAACATGACCATCCTCTACTCCAGCAACATGCCCGAGGCCTTCCGCCGCTACTGCGCGCACATCTCCATCACCACCTCCTCCGTCCAGTATGAGAACGACGAGGTAATGAAGCCCGTGTGGGGCGACGACTACAGCATCTGCTGCTGCGTGTCCGCCACCCAGACAGGCAAGGAGATCCAGTTCTTCGGCGCGCGTGCAAACCTCCTCAAGGCCCTGCTCTACGCCATCAACGGCGGCATCGACGAAACGAGCAAGCAGCAGGTCGCCCCGCCCTACCGCCCCATCACCAGCGAATACCTCACCTGGGACGAGGTCAAGCCCGCCTACATCCGCATGCTGGACTGGCTGGCCGGCCTGTACGTGAACACGCTGAACCTCATCCACTACATGCACGACAAGTACTACTACGAGGCCGCCGAGATGGCGCTGATCGACACCGACGTGCGCCGCTCCTTCGCCACGGGCATCGCGGGCTTCTCCCACTGCGTGGACTCTATCAGCGCGCTGAAGTATGCCAAAGTGCGCGCCATCCGCGATGAGAACGACGGCACCGTGGTCGATTATGAAACCACCGGCGACTTCCCCAAGTACGGCAACGACGACGACCGCGCCGACGACATCGCCAAGTGGCTGCTGAAGACCTTCATCGACATGGTGAAGAAGCAGCACACCTACCGCGACTCCGAGCCCTCGACGTCCATCCTGACCATCACCTCCAACGTGGTGTACGGCAAGGCCACCGGCGCGACCCCCGACGGCCGCAAGGCCGGTGCGCCCATGGCTCCCGGCGGGAACCCCTCCTACGGCGCGGAGCAGAATGGCCTCATCGCCTCCCTCAATTCCGCCGCCAAGCTCCCCTACCCCTGGGCGCTGGATGGCATCTCCATCACCCAGACCATCAACCCCGACTCTCTCGGTCACTCCGGATCCGAGCGCATCGAGAACCTCGTGCAGCTGCTGGACGGCTACTTCGAGTCCCCCGCCCATCACCTGAACGTCAACGTCTTCGGCCGCGAGAAGCTCATCGACGCCATGGAGCACCCGGAGAAGGAGGAGTACGCCAACTTCACCATCCGCGTGTCCGGCTATGCGGTCAAGTTCATCGACCTCACCCGCGAGCAGCAGCTGGACGTCATCGCCCGCACCTGCCACGCGGCCATGTAACGCGAGATGCCTCCGGCGTGCAGGGACTCTGTCCCTGCACCCAGCCAGAGGCTCTGCCTCTGGACTCCGCGAAGGGCCGTTCAGCCCTCTCGACACCCATTCTGTGGGGTGTTTATTGACGGTTTCCTTGCAGGGGTCACGCCGCACGGAGGATGTGGCGCGACGCGGGTGTGCAGCCGATAGATTGATCTGCACAGAATACATACGCCCGACAGGCTCGCACCTGCCGGGCTTTTGCGTACCCTCCGCACCAGATACCGAAAGGTTCCCCGAGGGAGCTGTCGCCGTGTCTGCGCGGTGACTGAGGGCGTTCGTGGCTAAGGGCGTCCCCTCTTTTTTCCTGTTTACAATCCCCCGAAAAGCGGGTATAATAATTATGTATGCGATCCTAACGACCTTACTGCCAAGGAGAAATGCTGCGAAATGAGCAATCTGATCGGACGCATCCATTCCTTCGAGACCTTCGCCCTGGTGGACGGCCCGGGCATCCGCTGCGCCGTGTTCCTGCACGGCTGTGCGCTGCGCTGCAAGTTCTGCCACAACCCCGACACCTGGCACCCCTGCGACCGCCTGATTCACATGACCCCTGCCGAGCTGCGCCAGAAGCTGGTGCGCTACAGGAATTACTGGAAGAAGCACGGCGGCGTGACCTTCTCCGGCGGCGAACCACTGCTGCAGATGGACTTCGTGACCGAAACTTTCCGCCTGCTGAAAAAGGACGGTGTACACACCGCCATCGACACCGCCGGGCAGCCCTTCGCACCTAAGGATCCGGACTGGATGCGCCGCTTCAACGCCCTGATGGAGGTCACCGACCTGTTCATCCTCGACCTGAAGCAGTACGATGACGCGCTCCACCGCGACCTCACCGGCTACGGCAACGAGAACATACTCGCCATGGCCCGATATCTCTCCGACCACGGGAAGGAGATGTGGATCCGCCACGTCCTCGTTCCCGGCGTCACGGACGACGAGGTCGATCTGCTCAACATGAGCACCTTCATTTCCAGCCTGAAGACCGTCACCCGCGTGGAGATCCTGCCCTACCACACCCTCGGCGTGAGCAAGTGGCAGCAGCTGGGCCTTGAGTATCCGCTGGAAGGCGTGCCGACCCCCACGCCGGAGCAGGTGCAGCGCGCTGAGGAGCTCCTGCACGTCACCGATTATCACGAATAAGCAAAAAGCAACGTCCCGATGCCACACTGGCCTGGGACGTTGCTTTTCTGTTATGCTCAGCTCACGCTGGGTTCGGTCATGGTTTCCCCGCTGTCCGGGACGGCCTTGCGCCGCCGGGTGGGCTTGCGCCGGGCGCCCAGGGTCAGCCGGGGTTCCTCCTCCTTGCGCACCGATGCGGCGGTGATGGTGCACGCGCTCACATCCTTGCGGCTGGGCAGGTCAAACATGGTATCCAGCATCACATCTTCGATGATGGCGCGCAGACCGCGGGCGCCGCACTTGCGCTCGATGGCCATCTGGGCAATGGCGCGCACGGCGTCCTCCTCGAAGGTCAGCTCGATCCCGTCCAGACCCAGCAGCTTCTGATACTGCTTGCACAGCGCGTTCTTCGGCTCGGTCAGGATGCTGACCAGCGCCTCCTCGTCCAGCGCGTCCAGGGTCACGGTGATGGGCAGACGGCCCACGAATTCCGGGATCAGGCCGAAGCGGGTCAGATCCTCGGGCCGCATATCGCGCAGCGCCCGGGAGATGTTCGGGTCGCGGTTGCTGCGCACCTCGGCGCCAAAGCCCAGGTTCTTCTTGCCCGTGCGGTTCTCGATGATCGGCACCAGGCCGTCAAAAGCGCCGCCGCAGATGAAGAGGATGTTCGTCGTATCGATCTGCAGCAGCTCCTGATGGGGGTGCTTCCGGCCGCCCTGCGGGGGAACGGAGGCCACGGTGCCCTCCAGGATCTTCAGCAGCGCCTGCTGCACGCCCTCGCCCGACACATCGCGGGTGATGGAGGGATTCTCGGACTTGCGGGCGATCTTGTCGATCTCATCGATGTAGATGATGCCGCGCTGGGCCAGCTCAATATCGTACTCCGCAGCCTGGATCAGGCGCAGAAGGATATTCTCCACGTCCTCGCCCACGTAGCCGGCCTCGGTCAGGCTGGTGGCGTCAGCGATGGCAAAGGGCACATGCAGCATCCGCGCCAGGGTCTGCGCCAGGAAAGTCTTGCCGCAGCCCGTGGGGCCCACCAGCAGGATGTTGGATTTCTGCAGCTCCACGCCATCGCGGGTGGCGGGCTGGCTGATGCGCTTGTAGTGGTTGTAAACCGCCACGCAGAGCGCACGCTTGGCCTGCTCCTGACCCACGACGTAATCGTCCAGGATCCGCTTCATCTCCACCGGGGTGGGCAGTCCGCCGCTCCTGGCCGGCTCGGCAGGCATATCCTGCGCGATGATCTCCTGGCACAGCAGAATGCAGTCGTTGCAGATGCCCGCCTCCGGGCCCTGCACAAAGCGCACCGCCTGCTCATAGGGCTTGCCGCAGAAGCTGCAGTGGCGACCCTTGTGGGAAGAGGGCTTGATATCGTCATTAGACATGATTTTACCTCATTTTACAGCGCCAACCGGAAAGGCCCGGGAACAGGCCCTTCCGGAGGCGGTTCAGTTCTCAGCCAGCGGGGTCTCAGCCCTTCTGGCGGGGCTGGATGATCTCGTCGATGATGCCGTAGTCCAGAGCCTCCTCGGCGGAGAGGAAGTGGTCGCGCTCCAGGTCGCGGCGGATGGTCTCGATGTCCTGGCCGGTCATCTCGGCCTTCATGCGGGTCATCTTCTCCTTCGTGCGGATCAGCCATTCGGCGTGGATGGCCACGTCCGTCGCCTGACCCCGGGCGCCGCCCAGGGGCTGGTGGATCATGACCTCGGCATTCGGCAGGGCGCAGCGCTTGCCCTTCTGGCCTGCCATGAGCAGGAACGCGCCCATGGAAGCCGCCATGCCGATGCACACCGTGCGCACCTGGGGCTTGATGTACTGCATGGTATCGTAGATGGCCATGCCCGCGGTAATGGAGCCGCCGGGGCTGTTGATGTACAGGCAGATGTCCGCATCGGGATCTTCCATCTCCAGGAAGAGCATCTGCGCAACAACGGTGTTGGCCATATCGTCGTGGATTTCGCCGCTGAGGAAGATGATACGGTCCTTCAGCAGGCGGGAGTAGATATCATAGGAGCGCTCGCCACGGTTGGTCTGCTCAACAACAACAGGAACCATCGTCATGTTCTTTACCTCCTGTATTTCGTCAGGTGATGTGTGCCTTGCCGCGCCGGAGCGCCCGCACACACACTCCAACGCATGTGTCACGCGGTTTTCTCACCGTCCCGGATAGGATATGCGCCTCCATTGGCTTCTATTCGCACCCGGCATGTGGAAAACGCGGGAGCTGCGCAGCAGGGCCAAGCCTGCGCCGCATCCTCCCGCGCATATCCGCCGCACTGCGGGGTCCACCGCAACGCGCCGGAGGTATTCGGTTTACTCCGCGTCGGTCTCCTCGGCAGCAGTCTCCTCAGCAGGAGCTTCCTCGGCAACCTTCTCCGTCACGGTGGCGCCAGCCTTGAGCAGGTCGCAGACCATCTGGATGGCGGCGGTGTCGGTCAGGTAGGAGCGCTGCTCATCGGTCAGGGAGGCGCGGAACTCCTCCACCTCGCGGCCCATGCGCTCAGCCTGCTGGGCGATCTGGGCATCGACGGCTTCCTCGGTGGGCTCGACGGCCTCAGCCTTGCGGATGGCCTCCAGGGTCAGCTCGATCTTGCAGCGCTGCTCGCCCTGGTCATGGTACTGCGCGGCCAGCTGCTCGCGGGTCTGGCCGGTGTACTGCAGGAACATGTCCATGTTCATGCCCTGCATCATCATGCGGTACTCCATGTCGCGCAGGATGTAGGACACCTGCTCCTGGATCATGCTCTCGGGGATCTCGACGGTGGCATTGGCGGCAGCGGCCTCGATCAGCGCGTTCTCGACGGTCACGTCGTAGTTGCGCTGGGCGCGCTTCTCCAGCTGGGCGCGCACATCGGCACGGTACTCGTCCACGGTGTCAAAGCCCTTGTCCTGGGCGAAGTCGTCATCCAGCTCGGGCACCTCGGTGTAGGTGATGCTGTTGACCTTCACGTGGAAGACGGCGTCCTTGCCAGCCAGCTCCTCGGAGTGGTACTGCTCGGGGAACTTCACCTGCAGGTCGCGCTCCTCGCCGATGGCCATGCCGACCATCTGCTCTTCGAAGCCGGGGATGAACTGGCCGGAGCCGATCACCAGGGTCTGGCCCTGGGCGGTGCCGCCCTGGAAGGCCACGCCATCCACAGAGCCGGCGTAGTCCAGGTTGACGGTGTCGTTGTAATCAACGGTGCGGTCGGTGACGTCGATGGTGCGGGCAGCGTCCTTCAGCTCCTGCTGGATGCGCTCGTCGACCTCTTCGTCCTCAACCTCGTGCTTGGGCTCGACCTCAACGCTCAGGCCCTTGTACTCGCCCAGCTCGACCTCGGGGCGGACGTCCACCTCGATGGCGAAGGTCATTTCCTCGCCACGCTTGTACTCTCCCATGTCCACCATGGAGGGCTGGCCGACGGGGCGCAGCTCGTTCTCCTCGATGGCAGCGGAGTACACCTCGGGGAAGACGACGTCCAGCGCGTCCTCGACGAAGACGTACTTGCCGTACATCTGCTCGATGATGTGACGGGGAGCCTTGCCCTTGCGGAAGCCGGGGACATTGATCTTGCCGCGGTTCTGCAGGTAAGCCTTGTTCATCGCATTCTCAAACTGCTCGGCAGGCACGGCGAAAGAGAGCTTCACGCGGCAGCCGGAAATCTTCTCGACAGTGGTCATGGTTCATTCCTCCTGAATCTGGTCACAGGCGCTCCTGCGCCCACTTCATGCGGTCATTCTTTGCGCACGGCATATATTTTATCACACATTTCCGGCCGATGCAAGCGTTTTCCATCGATTTTCGCGCTTTTGAGGCTTCTTTTTGCCGCTGAATTGTAAAACTTCAGCCACACGGCGATTGTTCTCCTGTCACTGATTGACATCCCATCAGGTCTGTGCTATATTTTCTTATGATAATATGGCCTACTGCAGGCTGAAAGGCGGTACTCTATGCTTCAGTGGATTCTGGACGTGCTCAAGGGCGTTGTCATCGGCATCGCAAACATCATCCCCGGCGTCAGCGGCGGCACGATGATGATCGTCATGGGTATCTACGACAAGATCATTTACTGCGTGAACCATGTGTTCAAGGAGTTCGGCAAGTGCATCAAGATCCTGCTGCCCTACGCGCTGGGCATCGTGCTGGCGCTGGTCTTCATGTCCGCTGTCATTCTCGGCAGCATGGATAACTTCCCGCTGCCCACGGCCTTCATCTTCATCGGCCTGATCATGGGCGGCCTGCCTGCGATCTTCGCCGAGATCAAGGGCGTGAAGCTCAACTGGACCCACTGGCTGGCCTTCCTCATCTCCGCTGGCATCCTGGTGGGCATGCAGTTCCTCCCGCAGTCCGAGCGCGAAACCCTCAATGTGGACTTCGTGCAGATGCTCATCATCCTGGTCATGGGCGTTATCTCCTCTGCCACGATGATCATCCCCGGCGTCAGCGGCAGCATGATGCTGATGATCCTGGGCTACTACCGCCCCATCTACGGCTCCATCCCGCTGCTGGTCTCTGCGCTGCTGTCGGGCGACTGGGCCGCTGCGGGCAGCTACGCCTGCATCCTGCTGCCCTTCGTGATCGGCATCGTGCTGGGCATCCTGGGCATGTCCCGCCTGATCGACGTGATGCTCAAGAAGTGGAAGGGCCTTACCTACGCCATCATCCTGGGCCTGGTGGTGCCCTCCCCCATCGTCATCGTGATGAGCACCTGGCAGAAGCAAAGCCTGACGATGGCCTCTGTCAACGCGTGGTCCGTGATCGCCAGCATCGTGACGCTGGTCATCGGCATTGCCATTGCCGGTTACGTCATGCCCCTGCTGGACGCGAAGACGAAGAAGAACGCTGATTGACCCCCTCGGAATCCACCCGCATACACGTCAACGACAGAACACGTAAGATGATCAGAACACTGCCTTGACTGTATATGTAAGGAGAAAACGCCCATGAAACGCTGCCTGTTGCTTCTGCTGCTTGTCATGTTGCTGCCCCTGTGCGCCCTGGCGGAGGACGGATTGACCCTCGCGGTCAACCGCGACAACACCGCCCAGGGCTTCGCGGACAACACCATCACCCTGACGGCGGAGGTGGCGGGCAGCCTTTCCATGTCCATCGGCGATGAGTACGGAACCTACTTCCGCTGGGAAATGACGGTGGAAGCCGGCGAGACCGCCATCCCCTGGAACGGCCTGGGCTGGAACATGGAGCGCATCACCGATGGCAAGCACACCCTCGCAGCCACGCTGACCACGGCGGACGGCGCGGTGCTGACTGCCGAGCGCACCGTCACCATGAAGAAGTGCGCCAACGCGGTGACCTTTGCCCTGCCCGGCAGCGAAACGCTGTACCTGGAGGACGGCGACTGGTTCTGCGAGGTGCGCTGCATCCGCTCCGGGGATGTGGTGGCCATGGAGGTGTACGCGACGGACGCCCCGGAAACCCTGCTGGGCACGGTGAAGCTCAAAATCAACGCCGGCGGCCCGGTCAAGTTCAAGTGGGACGGCAAGCTGAACAAGAAGGCCGTCGCGCCGGGCGAGTACATCCTGCGCTACTACCTGACGGAGAACACCGCCTACGCCCATGAGGTGCGCCTGACCATCTGCGAGGGCAAGCGCCCGGTGCAGGAGGTGTTCGTCACCGGCCCGGTCATGCCCGAGCGCGGCATGACGGACGCAGAGATCTGGGCCATCATGCAGCAGCCCTCCGTGGTCGCGGACCTCAGCAAGCAGGACAGCCACCTCACCATCCGCGAGGGCAAAGGGAAGGGCAAGGAGCTGGGCACGGTGCATGGCCAGTCCCAGGCGCTGGAGGTCAAGGAGATCGACGGAAATTACGCCTTCGTTGGCGCGTGGAACCACGAGAGCGGCGATTACGTCGAGGGCTGGGTGAAGGTGAGCGACCTGATGGTCGTCACCCCCAGCAGCGAATACGGCGTTCTGGTGGACAAGGCCGCACAGACCATGACGATCTACCACCAGGGCAAGGTCATCGACACCATCCTGATCTCCACCGGCCTGGCAGCAGAGAAGAAGCTCATCCGCGAAACGGCGGCGGGCGCGTTCCTGACCGTCGACCGCATCGGCAACTTCGAATCCGACGGCTACGCCTACGACCATCCCATCCGCTATGACGGCGGAAACCTCATCCACCAGCTGGGCTATGATACCGTCGGCACCAAGCACAACTTCACCGATCAGCAGCCCCTCATCGGCGCAAAGGGCAGCCACGGCTGCATCCGCGTCAGCAACATCCCCTCGGAGGGCGCTGGCATCAACGCCTACTGGCTCTACACCCACCTGCCCTACGGCACGCGCGTCATCATCCTGGATGATCCGGAGGCGCGCACGCTGCAGAAGGCCGCCGCTGGCGTTGACGTCGGCGACACGACGGTCACGCCCATCGCCCCGCCGGAAATGGCCGAGGGCGAAACAGAGCTGGTCATCACCGTGGGCGGCGACGCAGTCATCGGCACCCGCGAGAAGTGGTGGAACCGCGCAGACGCCCTGCCGGCCTATCTGGAGCAGTACGGCTACGGCTACTTCTTCCAGAACCTGCTGCCCATCTTTGAGGCGGATGACATGACCTTCGTGAACCTGGAGGGCGTGCTGAAGGCCGACAAGCGCGGCGAGCAGACCAGCAAGGAATTCCGCTTCCGCGGCCTGCCGGAATGGACGGCGGTGCTGCACGCCGCCTCCATCGAGCAGGTGTCCATCGCCAACAACCACTACATCGACTACGGCTCGGCCGGCCGGGAAGCCACCCGCGCGGCGCTGACCGAAGCGGGCATTCCCTTCAGCGGCTACGAGTACCTGTACGTCTGGGAGGTCGACGGCCTGAAAATCGGCTTCGGCGGTATCCGCGAAACGATCTACAAGCAAGACCCCTCCATCCTCTACAAGGACGTGAACGCGCTCCGGCAGGCGGGCTGCGACGTGATCATCTACACCTGCCACTGGGGCACGGAGTACGACCCGAACCGCAACGCGCTGCAGGAGCAGATCGCCTCTGCGGCAGCTGCAGCCGGCGTGGACATCCTCGTCGGCGGGCACCCGCACATCGTGCAGGGCGTGGATTCCGTGGGGAGCATGCCCGTCATCTACAGCCTGGGCAACCTCATGTTCGGCGGCACCATCGACATGCAGGGCTACGACGCCATGCTGGCCCAGCTGCACCTGCGCTTCCGCGATGGCGAGTACGTGGGCGTGACGGTGGAGCTGATCCCCATCCTGACCTCCTCCCGCGCATCAGAAGGCGTGAACGACTACTGCCCCATGGTCGCTGACGGCGAGGACAGGGCGCGCATCCTGCAGAAGGTGCAGGACGACACGCCCTTCCCGCTGACGGACGCGATGTTCTGGTCGGCAGAATAAAGGCATACGAAAAGGGAGCTGTCCACGTTGGACGGCTCCCTTGTTTATGTGGTTCAGAACAGCATGCCCACACCGGCGATGGCGGCGGCGATGAGCGGGTTGAGGATCAGCGTGCATGCCCACTTGCGCAGCTGAACACGCCCGGGGATGTAAGGCATCAGATCCTCCGTGCCGGGAATGAGCCAGGCCTTTGTCCGGCCGACCCAGTACCAGTCGATGAAGAAGCGGTCAAAGAGGCCGGAAACCAGCAGGATCACGGTCATCTGCCAGAAGGCATCCCAGAAGCCGGTCACGCCGTTGAGCGTGTAGACCATCAGCGGCGGCAGGATCAGCATGGGCAGGAACAGCGCGACGCAGCCGATGATGAAGCTGCGGCGGATACGCGCCTTTGTGGTGAGCCCCAGCTCCACCACGCGGGCCTGCACGTCCTCCTCGTAGAGCATCACCAGCCCCACCGGGCCGTTGGCAATGCCCACGACGCAGACCAGCAGCAGCGCGAAGCACATCACGATGGACTCGGCGGCAAGAAGAATCGGGAGCATGGCTGCATACCTCCTGTATCGGCGGTCTCGGGGGCTTACGCCTTCACCTCGGTGAGGATCCTGCGGATGGCGTCCTTCTCCTCGTCGGAGAGGGGAACGTGCTTCTGTACGGTTTCGACGTTCTGCCGGATCTGCTCCGGGCGGCTCGCGCCGGTGATGACGCTGGTGATGGCAGGGTTCTCCAGCACCCAGGCCAGGGCCAGCTGGGCCATGGTCTCGCCGCGGGCCTTGGCGATGGCGTTCAGGCGGCGAACCTTCGACAGCACGTCCTCGGTCACGCCGGATTCATTCAGAAACACGCAGGGGCTGGCGGCGCGGGAATCCGCCGGGATGCCGCTCAGGTACCGGTCGGTCAGCAGGCCCTGCGCCAGCGGGGAGAACACCGCCGCACCGATGCCCCTCTCCAGCAGCACATCGCACAGGGAGGGCTTCCCCTCCTCCACCCAGCGGTCCAGCATGTTGTAGCGGGGCTGATGGATGGTCAGCGGCACGCCCATGGAATTGAGGATGTCGGCGGCCTTCGCGGTCATTTCAGCGGAGTAGTTCGACACGCCCACGTAGAGCGCCTTGCCCTGCCGCACGATGTCCGCCAGCGCGCCCATGGTTTCCTCCAGGGGCGTGTTGGGGTCGGGACGGTGGTGGTAGTAGATATCCACATAGTCCACCTTCATGCGCTTCAGGCTCTGGTCGAGGCTGCTGATGAGGTACTTGCGGCTGCCCCAGTCGCCGTAGGGGCCGGGCCACATGGTGTAGCCGGCCTTGGTGGTCAGGATCATTTCGTCGCGGTGGGCGCGCAGGTCGCTGTCCAGCACGCGGCCGAGGGTCTCCTCCGCGCTGCCGGGCAGGGGGCCGTAGTTGTTGGCCAGGTCGAAGTGGGTAATCCCCAGATCAAAGGCCGTGAGCAGCATCTGCCGGGCGTTCTCGTGGCGGTCAACGGACCCGAAGTTGTTCCACAGGCCCAGGGAAACGCGGGGGAGCTTCAGCCCGGACTTGCCGCAGCGGGCATACTGCATGGCGTCGTAACGGTCGGACGCGGGGGCGTAGGTGGACATGGTTGTACCTCCTTATGCGTGGGGGATTGGGAAATTGGAAATTATGAATCAGGAATTATGAATTATGAATTTGGTTTGTGTGTACTGGTGCGGTAATGCGCTCATCAGAGTCCAGTATCTCAATTCCTAATTCATAATTCATAATTTATTTAAAGGTGAGGAATTCGCATTCCAGCCGCCCGTTGTAGAGGCGGCGCTTCTTGTCGGCCTTCTTGCCGAAGGCGCGCTCGAACATGGGGTCGGAGGAGATGGCGCACAGGCTCCAGCCGGGGTGGCGGTCCAGGAGACGGTGCATCTCCCGGTAGAGCTTCTGGCAGGTGTTGCGGTCGGACAGGCGCTCGCCGTAGGGCGGGTTGCACAGGAACACGCCGGGCTCGCCGGTCAGCTGCAGCTGCTGCAGGGGGACGTTGGTCAATTCGATCTTCCCGGCCAGGCCAGCCTGCTTCACATGGCGTGCGGCCAGGTCGAGGGCATTCGGGTCGATGTCGCTGCCGGAAATGCCGCTGATGCGATGGGGCTCAAAGTCCTCCTGGCAGGTGCGGCGGATGTCTTCGCATTCCTCCGCCGGGAAGAAGCCGAAGCGCTCCATGGCGAAGTGCCGGGTGAGGCCGGGGGCGCGGTGGCTCTGGCGGAAGGCGGCCTCGATCAGCAGCGTACCCGTGCCGCAGCAGGGGTCGTGCAGCCGCATGCCGGGCCGCCAGGTGGACAGCTCCACCAGCGTCGCGGCCAGGGTCTCGCGCAGGGGCGCTTCGCCGTTCCAGGTGCGGTAGCCGCGGCGGTTGAGGGCTTCACCGCTGGTGTCCAGCGTCAGGCGGGCGACGTCGGCATGCAGGCCGATTTCGATCGGGTACGCCTCGCCCGTCTCCGGAAAGACGCTGCGGCGGGTCTTCTCCTTCAGGCGCTCGATGATGGCCTTCTTGGTGATGGCCTGGCAGTCGCGGATGGACATCAGCTGGCTGCGGGCGCACTTGCCGGAGACGTTGATACGCGCGTCGGCGGGCAGCAGCTGCTCCCAGGCCTGCGCCCGGACGAACTGGAACAGCTCCTCGAAGGTGCGGCACTCGCGCTCGTCCAGCACGATCAGCACGCGGTCGGCGCAGCGCAGGCGCAGGTTGCACAGGAATGCATCGGTGATGCTGCCGGTGAAGCGCGCGCCGCCGATCTCGCCGCGCACGTCCTTCATGCCCAGGCGCCTGAGTTCGGCTGCCACCACGCCCTCCAGGCCGAAGGCAGCCGTCGCCAGCAGGGTCAGGTTGTTGATATTCATAGAGCTTCCTCTTTCATGTCCTGTATGGGGGAACGGGCAGGGCGGCCATGTGCCTCCCCTTCTGCACGTTCCCCGTTACTATGATAATGCATCGGCGCTGAAATGTCAAAAGGATTCGGCGCCGGATTTCTCTACGGAAAATAATTTCCTGCGAGTGCTTGACAAATCCGCAAAGTGTGCTATAATAGATTTTGCTGTTACGGCATGCGGTCGTGGCGGAATCGGTATACGCGCACGTTTGAGGGGCGTGTCCAGCAATGGGTACGGGTTCAAGTCCCGTCGACCGCACTGAGCTTCCTGAGTCATCAGGAGGCTTTTTCTTATCCATCCATAACCATATAGAGGGGGACGCACGACCCATCAGGCCGGTGCGTCCCCTTGTTTGTGTTGTCCGGGACTTCCGCAGGGAAGCCGTTTACTGCCACTCCGCCAGCGAATCCATGCCACCCAGCAGCGTCCCGATCTCCACGTTGCTCAGCATCGTCAGGTGCGCCAGGTGGTTGCGGATCTCGCGCAGGTTGTGCAGCAGATTGTACAGATCGCTGGGCAGGTTGATCCGCCCGCGATTCGCCATCTGGATGATGTGGGTCAGCTCCACCCGTTCCACATCGGACTTTCTGACCGTTTCGCCCTTGTCCGGAGAGAATGGCAGCGCGTTCTCCAGCTGATGGCGGAGCAGTTCATTGACCGTGATGCGGCACAGCTCCACCAGCGGCATGAAGGCGCGCATCTGCGCCCTGAGCACCGCCTGGTTGATGTTGACCTGGCAGCCCAGCTGCTCTGCCACCTTCAGCGGATTCTGCATCAGCCGCTCCGGCACCTGACACAGCTGATCGCACAGGATCGGATCCAGGCCGGACAGCTCCGTGCACAGCGTCGCTGCGTATTCCACCATGCGCTCGTCCTCCTGCAGCGTGCTCAGCCGCATGAGGGAGAAGTAATACACATCAAAGCGGCTGTGCCACACGCCCTCGGGCGCCAGGCGTTCACATTCCGGCACACTCACCTGCTCCGGGATATCCAGGATGAGCATCATCTGCGAGGGTTCCCGCGTCAGTTCCACCGCCATGTCGATCCATTGGGCATACTGCTTCTGCGGAATGCCATCCACCCACAGGCAGGCAGGCTTGCGGCGCAGACGCTTGATGCGCAGGAGCTGCGTGCCGTAGTGATCCTCCTCGCCGATGCAGCGGAAGAGGAACGCATCCGGCTCCATGCCCGGCGGGCAATCGGAGGCGTTGATGATCTCAAAGGGCATCGCATTGTTGATCTGTGTCACCACATCGCGCAGGTAACCGCGCAGCGTGTCCGGCCAGGGCATCCGGCCCGCGTCCAGCACGATGCTCTTTCCCTGCTGCAGGTCACAGGCCAGCTGGTTGTACAGGCTCACGCCCGCAGGTACCTGGCACCACCAGAGTTCTGCCGCGCTCAAACGTCATTCACCTCCATCAATGCAAAGGTTTCCATCTGGTTCAGCACATCCGCGTCCGTGCCCAGCATGTTCTGGAAGTCCGGCCGGGCGAAGCGGTAGAGCACCGTGTCGCCATCGGACCTGCGGAAGATGTTCAGCTGGCACAGCTCCTCCAGCAGCGCGCGCAGGCTCTTTGCGCTCAGCTGCTCGATGGCGCCGATGCCATACTCCCTGGCGACGCGCACGAACTCGTTCTGCGTCACGCCCAGCTTGGCCTCCGGGTTCTCGTAGCAGCACATGGCCAGCATGCAGCTGAGGATGTAGTAATACTGCACGCCCTCTTCCACGCAGATGGTCATCAGGAAGCGATCCTTCGTCGCCTGCTGGAAGTTGCTGTCCACCAGGCGGCGGGCGATCAAATTCTCGTCCAGCTCGTATGGCGGCTTCTCCGGCAGCACCACCGCCTGCCCCTCCGCTATGGTGGACAGCAGGCTGTCGCAGTAGTGGTGGATCAGGCCCGGGTAGTAGTTGGTCTTGTAGAGGATGGTGGAGATCAGCGCCTGCTGCCGCTCGGAGCCATCGAACTCGAAGCCCAGGTAGCTCAGAGGGCGGCGCAGCAGCTGCTCGGCGTCGCTGTAGGGCAAGGGACCCACGGCCACGCTGCCCAGATGCACCAGGGGGCTGTTGGCCTCCAGCGCCCGCTCGGAGAAGCGCAGCACGTCATGCACGCCCGCCAGCACGAACTTGAAGCGATCCGGGAAGGTGCGCTGCACGTTGCGCAATTCGTCGATGGCGCTGTAGTTGTCCTCGCCGGCGGAGGTCAGCAGCACGTCTGCTTCGTCGATCATCAGGCGCAGCATCATGGAGGGGTAGCGCTCCAGCATATCGCTGATCCAGTTGCACATGTCGCTCCAGGACACGTCCCGGGGCAGGGTTTCCGCGCCGGGGAAGCCCCGCACGCGCAGCTCGCGGACGATGGCCGGCACGGCCTTCTTCACATCGCACTTGCGCACCGTGGCCACCACGGCGAACTTCTCGTGCGCGGGGTCGTGGTGCTTCTGCACCACGCGGTACAGCAGGGCGGTCTTGCCCAGCTGGCGGCCGCCATAGACCAGGTTCGCGCCCTTGTCGTTGACGAAATTCTCGATCCGGCGCAGCTCCTCCACGCGGCCCACGAACATCTCCGGCGGCACGATCGCCGTGCTGCTGATGACGTAGGGCTTGACCATCGCGAAGGGCAGCGCACACTGCAGCAGGGCATTCCAGCGCTGGTCGCAGGGCTTCTGCGCCAGGTAGAAGGCCAGCACGCGGTCGATGAAGATGAATGGCAGGCTGATGTCCGGGTTGTGCCAGATGCGCGTGGCGATCTGCCTGCGCTCCGCCTTGCTCAGCACCGCATTGATCACAAAGAGCACCGCCCGGGCGTGGGTGCGGTTGAGCGCATCGCACATCCGGTCCAGGTAGCTCAGCGCATTCGTGCACGGGGGCACATACACCAGGTCGAGGCCGTTATCGCTGGCAAACATGCCCGTGCCGAAGGCCGCAAAGGGGTGCTGCTCAAAGCCCTGGGTGGACATGGTGTGCCCGAAGTCAATGCAGGCATGGGCACCGTTGTTCATCCCCGGATAGGGGGTGCAGGAAGCCACATTCAGGTTCAGCGCCGCCAGCAGATTCCTCGCATTGGGCAGCATGTGCCCCTGCTGTGCCGGCCACGCCGCCAGAAGCGCGCTGCACGAGTCCAGATCCGCCTGACCCACCGCCACATACTCGATGAGGGACGGCATATCCGTGACATTCTTCACCTGGTCGTAGAGCATGGTGTAGGTGCGCATGAATTCCGCAAAGCAGGTGGTTTCAGCGGGCTCGCCACCGGGCAGGTCGGCAAAGCCATGGGCGCTGGCGGCCTTGATGGCGTCCTCGGCCGCGGTGAAGCTGGCCTGCTCAATCAGGCGGCGGATGCGGCGCGTGGCCGGCGTGTCCTCGAAGATGCCATACTTCTCCATCGCCTGGCGCAGGCGCTCCTCCAGCATGCCGCTCCAGTATTCATGCGCCCGCTGCCGCGCCCACTGCATCGCTTCCTTCAGGCAGAGCATGCCCATGGCATAGTCGCGGGCCGCCTCGCAGCGTTCGCACTTATTGAGCGCCACGCTTTCGATGACCTCCTGGGCCTCCGGCATGTGCTCAAACCAGCCGCGGGCCGCGGCCATCTCCATCTGTCCGCGGAACTTCTCCTTCTCGAGCTTCAGCTTGCTCAGGCCCGACTTGCTGAAGATGAGGATCTCCTCCGCATCGTAGGACTCCAGCGTTTCGCCGGCGTCCTCAGCCGCCTCCACCAGACGCAGACCGTTGCCGTAGTTGCCGCCGCAGATGCTTTCGTTGAAGTCATACGCCGCATCGCGCAGGAAGCAGTTCGCCGCCCACACCAGATCGGGACGGGGCTGATTCGCCAGCGGTTCCAGGCGGCGGCACTGCTCGTAGGGATCCAGCATTTCCTGGTCACTGAAGATGCAGGGCAAGCCATCCGCCTCGATCACCACGACGCTGCCGACGGCTGCCAGCAGCGCAGCAGCGTCCTCCCAGTCGGCCTGCTGTGCAGGCGCGGCCTGGCGGCGCTGGGGCTGTTCCGGCATGCCCGCAGCAAGGGCCAGGTAGTAGTCCGTCTTTGCCGGCGGCATCTGCGCCCGGGCAAGACCCTGAGCGATCTCCTCCGCCGTGGTCAGGAGCACCTGCATCGCGCCGCGCTCCTCAGCCGTGGTCACCAGGGCCGCCGCTGCGCGGATCTCTTCGACCGCCTCAGGCATGACCGTGCGCAGCCCCTGCGCCGCATTCAGCTGTGCCTCGGTCATCTCCCGCCGCCCGGCTTCCACCAGGCTCAGCCAGCGGCCGATGACGTCGGTACAGCAGCACATGCGGCTCACGAGGTTGCTGCGGTGGCGGGCATTGAGCGGCGCGCTGCTCAGGCACGCCCACTCGGTCATCACCGCTTCCTCCACCGCTCTGCCTTCCGTCAGCAGCTGGGGATGGAGCCCCTGCAGGATGTCAACGATGGAATCGGCAGCCTCCTGATCCCCCGCCGCCACGGCGTCCAGCGCCGTATGCAGCGCGGAACCCTCGCCCAGCATCGCGGCGTACAGGCACATGATCTGCCGGTCGGATGCGTAGATGTTTTCGAACCTTTCCTGAATGATCCGTTTCGCCTGCTCCTGCACCAGCTGCAGCTGTTCGCTGCCGGCAGGCGCATTGCCCAGGGCCGCAAACACGGCGGGCGTCAGGCCGGCACGGCTCTCCGCCAGCAACGCATCCAGCCGCTGCAAGCAGCCTTCCAGCGTCGGGCAGGGCGCGGGCAGGCGGCGCAGATACTCCCTCGCCCGCTGCCAGCAGCGCTGCCAGTATTCCTCCTGCGCATCCTGAGAGCAGTACATGCGCAGGCAGGCCGCCAGCGCCAGCGCGCTCGTTGCCCGGTCCGGCGCTTCGCCATAGAGGGACAGCACCGTGCCCGGCCGCCGCTGCCGCCGGAAAGCCGGATCGCCCGCCGCACAGGCCCAGCGCGCCCAGATCTTCTCCACCCCTTCATGCGTCACGCCCAGGGAGCGCAGCATCACGCTGCCCACATCGCCACGGCCGTTGGCATAGGCCTCGTAGGCGCAGGTCCTGTAATGCGCGCAGAGCTCTTCGCTGGTGTTCATCCTGCGGTTGATCGGCCGCATGGGCGCCAGGGTCTCTGCGGTCTGCCTGTCGTCAGGCTTGTCCTCGTCGACCAGCACCGGTACAGGATCGGGTGCCGGTTCCGGCACGGGCACAGGGTCAGGCACCGGCACAGGATCGGGCACTGGCACAGGATCGGGCACTGGCACAGGATCCTGATCTGTCGCCGGTGCAGGTACGGGCATATCGTCCTTCACGGCATCCTGACCTTCGTCATTCCCTCCGGCCGGCTCTTCCGCAGCTTCTTCATCCACAGCCACGAGGTTCACCCACGCCGCATGCGCCTCAGGCAGTTCAAGCAGGCTGCGGACAAACTCCTTCTCCTCGGCCGATACGGTCAGGATGGTCAGCTTCACGCTGTTATCCGCTGCGCGCTGCGCCATGTCGCGCATCCAGCACAGCTCCTCTTCCTCCCTGCCCGGGGTGAAGAGCGCCATGAGCACCGCTTCCTTTTGCTTCTTTTCAGGCTTCCAGTCCTCACCATTCCACAGCACCGCGTTATCCACCGGCTTGAAGCGTTCGCCGCGGGCCTTGGCGTAGAGGATCGTATACATCATGCGGACGGCGAAAGTTTCGTCCTCCTCCATCATGGCGGAGGAGATGTATCTTTCCGGGTTGATCGGCCGGTGGCTGAAGTCATTGCGCCTGTTTCTGAAGAAGTTCCGGATGCTGGAATTCCGCAGCAGATAGCGGGTCGCCTCGCTCAGGCAAAGGTAGCTGTAGGACATATCCCCCATGGAGATGACGACCTCATCCACATAGCCATGGCGGCGGGGCGGCCAGTTCACATCCGTCAATGCAGCCCGCGCCTGCGCGTCGCTGACGTCAACAGGGTCAAAGAGCAGCGCACCAGCAACCGCCAGCAGCCCGTCCATTTCCGTCGCGTGGGCGTTGGCGTGCTGCATGAATACGTCCGTGCCGGTCAGCTTCTTTCCAGACTCCATATGGTTGACCTTCACGCTGCAGCTGCCCGGCTCGTAATAGCTGGCAGACTCCGGCCAAAGGCGCACCGGTTCCGGGTCGGGCACAGGCTCCGGATCAGGCTCAGGTTCCGGATCAGGCACAGGCGCCGGATCAGGCACGGGTGCCGGGGCGGGCACAGGTTCCGGGGCAGGCTTGGGGATTGCATGCTGCTCCGCATCCTGCGGCTCTTCCGCAGCCTTCAGGGGCAGAACCGGCTGCTCATCATCGTCAAAGGCAAGCGCTTCACCGATAAAGGTCGGGTTCTCTTCCACACGAAAAGCGTGGAGCATCAACCCCACGACCATCGACACGGGCAGCGTCGCCGTTTCCAGCTTCTCCATCAGCCCCAGCGCCCGGGAATCCTCCCGCTGGAAGGCGTCACCCATGCAAACCGCTTCGGCAAAGGCCTGGTATTGCTGCAGCTCCTCCGGGGAATACTCCCGGCCATTCTCGATGCGCTGCTGCAGCGCAAACACACGCTCCTGCACTTCGCGGAGCGGCTGCTGATGGCGCTCCAGATCCGTGCTCAGCCGCAGGCACACATCCAGGGAGCGGGCCAGCGCCGTGCGACGGCTGCCGGAAACCGCCTGCGCATAATCGCCAACGGGCGCGTCATCGGCAGGCATCTCATCCTCGTCAAGGCGACGCGCCGCCCAGGTGCGCAGCGCGTCATACTGCGACCGCAGCGCCTCCATCGCCTGTTGCACGCGCCCGGGCAGATCCGCCGCCGGGGGACGCTCCCCCCGCACGCTGTCCATCAGCTGCGCCAGAAGGGTTTCCGCCTCCCTGCTCTGTTGTCTGAAACGCTCCATCATCTGATGAATCGCTGTCATGCGCTTCAACTCCTCTCATGCATGCGCCGACGCATTCCGTCATCTCTCGTACCAACGCGCCAGCCTTCGTGCTTTTCTTGCCGGAGTCATCCTTTTTTTCCAGTATACCACATCAGCCGGGGGATGTAAAGCTTCGCCCCGAACCCAATAAGAACCGGAAAATGCAGGAGAATTCGGCATTTGCCGGTTGCCACAGGCAGGGGAATGTGGTAGAATGTTCTCCGGCGGATTTCCGCCAGCATATCGCAGGAGAAGAATGCGCGTATGATTGAGAAGTTTCAGGTTCCGCTGCCCCGCTCGCTCAGTCGCAGGGCCCGCACCGTGTATGTGTACGTACCCGACGAGGCGGAGAACGACCCCGACGCCCGCTACCCCGTGCTGTACATGTTTGACGGCCACAATGTCTTCTTCGATGAGGACGCCACCTACGGCAAGTCCTGGGGCCTGAAGGACTTCATGGACGAAACGCACCTGCCCATGATCATCGTGGCGGTGGACTGCAACCACAGCCCGAAGGGCGGCCGCCTCCGGGAGTACTCGCCCTACGACTTCACATTCCGCGACATGGTGCTGCGCGGCCGGGGCAAAACGACCATGAACTGGTTCGCCGGGCCGCTCAAGGCGCTCATCGACGAGAAGTACCCCACCCGTCCGGAGCGGGAGCACACCTTCATCGCCGGCTCCTCCATGGGCGGGCTGATGAGCCTGTACGCCATCCTCCGGCACAACCGCGTCTACAGCCGCGCCTGCTGCCTGAGCCCCAGCGTGTGGGTTGCGCCGGAACAGATCCACGCCCTGATTGACCAGGCGGATCTCGCGCCGGACACCGTCATCTACCTGGACTACGGCTCCCGGGAGATGGCCAACCACGAGGGCATGCGCGACCTCTTCGCCTCCGTATGCGCACACCTGATGCAAAGGGGCGTGTGGACCACCGCCCGCATCGTACCCAACGGCGATCACTGCGAAGCCTGCTGGGAGGAGCAGCTCCCCTTCCTGATGGGCACGCTGATGTATACCCGCAAATAACGACACACAAGGAAGTGCAACATGCAGACCTACTACACCAAATGGCATTCCCCGTCCCTGGACCGGGAGATGGAGATCAAGGTTTACGGCCATGCCGGCCGGCCGGTGCTGTTCATCCCCTGCCAGGACGGTCGCTTCTTCGACTTTGAGTCCTTCAGGATGACCGACGTCTGGGCCCCCTGGATCGAGTCCGGCCAGTGCATGGTCTTCGCCATCGATACCATGGACAAGGAGAGCTACTCCGCCACCTGGGAGCCCTACTTCCGCATCCGCCGCCACGAGCAGTGGATGAACTACATCTTCAACGAGGTCGTGCCCTTCATGCAGGCCATGGCCAACGAACGCAATGGCTGGACCGGCACGCCCGGATGCATCGCCTTTGGCTGCAGCCTCGGCGCGACCCACGCCACGAACCTCTACTTCCGCCGTCCCGACCTCTTCGACGGCCTGCTGGCCCTCAGCGGCATCTACTCCAGCGAGTACGGCTTCCCCGGCTACATGGACGAGCTGGTTTACGCCAACTCCCCTGTGCACTACCTCGCTGGCATGCCCGCTGATCACCCCTACATCCAGCAGTACAACAACCACAAGGGCGTCATCGTCGTCGGCCAGGGCGCTTGGGAGATCCCCGAAACGACCTTCCGCCTGCGCGACATCTTCTTCGAGAAGAAGATCAACTGCTATGTGGACATCTGGGGCCACGACGTCAACCACGACTGGGACTGGTGGTACAAGCAGGTGCCGGTGCATCTGCCTCACATTCTGTGATGCAGATGCACAATGATGAATTATGAATTATGAATTAGGAATTGAGCTGCACAGCCTGGCAGCATCTATTCCGTTCCACACGCTGAATTCACAATTCATAATTCCTAATTCATAATTTCAACAGAAGGATGATACAGCCATGAAGAATTTCGTTTTCATTTCCCCCAACTTCCCCACCAACTACTGGCAGTTCTGCAAGCACCTGAAGGACAACGGCCTGCGCGTGCTGGGCGTGGGTGACTGCCCCTATGATCAGCTCCTGCCCGAGCTGCGCGAGAACCTGCATGAGTACTACAAGGTCAGCTCCATGGAGAACTACGACGAGGTCTACCGCGCCGTGGCGTTCTTCATCAGCAAGTACGGCCGCATCGACTGGCTGGAGAGCAACAATGAGTACTGGCTGGAGCGCGACGCCATGCTGCGCACCGATTTCCACATCACCAGCGGCTTCCAGACCAGCGACATGGAGCGCATCAAGTACAAGTCCAAGATGAAGCCCTATTACGAGGCCGTGGGCATCAGGACCGCCCGCTACCACATCGTGGATGACTTCGCGGGCTGCCGCGCCTTCATCGACGTGGTGGGCTACCCCGTCATCGTCAAGCCCGACAACGGCGTGGGTGCCTCCAGCACCTACAAGCTCAAGACTGACGACGAGCTGCGCAGCTTCATCGACACCATGGACCGCAGCGTTTCCTACATCATGGAGGAGTTCATCACCGCCGAGGTCAACAGCTACGACGCCATCATCGACAGCAATGGCAACCCCATCTTCGAGACCGGCAACGTCACCCCCAATTCCATCATGGACGTGGTCAACAACGGCGACAACTCCATCTACTACATCGTCCGCGACCTGCCCGAGGACACCCGTGCCGCCGGCCGCGCCACGGTCAAGTCCTTCGGCGTGAAGAACCGCTTCGTGCACTTCGAGTTCTTCCGCCTCACCGCCGATCACCCCCACATGGGCAAGAAGGGCGACGTGGTAGCCCTGGAAGTCAACATGCGTCCCTGCGGCGGCTTCTCCCCGGACATGATGAACTTCGCCAACTCCACGGATGTGTACAAGATCTACGCGGACATGATCGCCTTTGACTCCACCCTCAAGGCCCAGGGCCAGCACTACTTCTGTGCCTTCGCCGGCCGCCGCGACGGCAAGAACTTCAAGCTCTCCCACGAGGCGCTGTGCCAGAAGTACGCCGCCAACATGAAGATGGTCTCCCGCATCCCCGACGCCCTCTCCGGCGCCATGGGCAACCAGATGTATGTGGCCAACTTCGACACCGAGGCGCAGATGCAGGCTTTCTATGCCGACGCCTGCGCCACCTGGTAAGCGATGCTGAACAGGATTGCGCAGCGCCTGCTCATGGCCCACTATGAAGAGGTCTTCCAGCCTCTGAACGAGCCGGAATTCGCCGAGCGGGACTCCGCCGGGCACCCCTGCGCGGGGCTGATGGTCGTCCGGATGCTGTGCCGGCGGCCCGATGGACAGCTGATGCAGGTGCTGGCCACCATCGGCGCCAGCCAGCACCTCCTCCCCCGCGATCCCGAGGGCGGCGAGCCCCGCAACGAGTATGTGCTCTTCGCCCCGGCGGACTGGGACCTGCAGGACGAAAAGCACCAGTGGCTGCTCGATCTGCTGGGCGACCTGGCGGACTTCACCTGCCAGGCCGATCACCCGCTGTCCTACGGCCACAGCATCGACATGTACACCGACCCCACCGAACTGCCTGAGGACGTAAACATGACCGGCTGCATGCTGCTGCAGCCCTTCGGCGGCAAGCGGCCGGAGGTGCTTACCTGCCGCACGGGGCTGTTCAGTAAGGTCAGCATCATCCATGCCATGCCCGTCACAGCGGAGGAGCTGAAGATGAGCGAGGCGGAGCTGAACGAGCGCTTCTACCCCGCCTCGGGCGAGATCCGTTTCCTCTGCGCCCGCAAGCGCTGAACACAACCCGCTGCCGTTGGCAGTGGGTTTTTTGTGCAATTTCGCCAAAGCTTTTGTCGCTGCATTCCCTTTTACCGTCACCTGTGCTATACTGAATATGTATTTGGTCTTTCGACCGTAACAACTGATCCGGAGGCGAACCCTATGCGCATACTTGTTGTCGGCGATGGCAAGGTAGGCCACACGCTGGCAGAACAGCTCATCAGCGAGGATCACGACGTGGTCATCATCGACTGTGATGATCACGTTGTCCGCAAGGGCGAGGATACGCTTGATGCCCTGTACATCCATGGGAACGGCGCCAACGCCAAGACGCTTATCGACGCTGGCGTTG
The DNA here is from genome assembly GCA_017410455.1 of Clostridia bacterium. GTDB lineage: Bacteria > Bacillota > Clostridia > Christensenellales > Aristaeellaceae > UBA11524. The sequence continues at coordinate 173,529 of JAFQQT010000017.1, read as the reverse complement.
ACAAGACGGACATCGTTGTGGCCGCCACAGCCAGCGATGAGACGAACATGCTTTGCTGCCTGGTGGCCAAGCGCCTGGGTGCAAAGTATACCATCGCCCGCATCCGTGACCCGGAGTACAATGAGTCTCTCACCCTCCTGCAGCACGAGCTGGGCATTGACATGGCGCTGAATCCCGAGCGCGCCACCGCCCAGGAAATCAGCCGCCTGCTGCGCTTCCCATACGCGACGAACATCGAGTCCTTCGCCAAGGGGCATGTGGAGATGGTGGAATTCCGCGTCCGCGAGGGCGACCCCATCGCCAATCTGCCCCTCAAGGCCCTGCCCACCAGGCTCCCCAACCTGCCCCGCGTGCTGTACTGCGCCGTGGAACGGGAAGGCGAGGTGTCCATCCCCAACGGCGATTTCATCATCCAGGCAGGCGACCGCGTCCACGTCGCTGGCGAAATGGTCACCATCACGCAGTACTTCCGCTTCCTGGGCCGCACGGTCAAGCGGGTCAAGAATGTGATGGTCATGGGTGGCAGCCGCGTGAGCTACTACCTGGCAAAGATCCTCTCGCCTGCGGGCATTCATGTCACGATGATCGAGATCGACCCGTCGAAGGCTGAATCCCTCAGCGAGCAGCTGCCCCATACCGACGTGATCGTGGGCGATGGCAGCGATCAGGAGCTGCTGGAGCAGGAGAACCTCCCCCGCATGGACGCTTTCGTCGCCCTCTCCGACCGCGAGGAGGAGAACCTGATGACCGGCCTCTACGCCCAGCAGCTGGGCGTGGCGAAGGTGATCGTGAAGAACAACCGCCTCGCCTTCAACGACGTGATCGCCAACCTGGGACTGGACTGCCTGGTCAGCCCGCGCATCATCACCTGCGATGCGCTGCTGCGCTATGTGCGCGCCCGCGTCAACGCCCGTGGCACCGCTGTGCAGAAGCTCTACCGCCTGGTGGATGGCAAGGCCGAGGCGCTGGAATTCATCGCCCGGGACAGCGACTCCTACATCGGCGTGCCCCTGAAGAACCTGACCATCCGCAAGGGGACGCTCATCGCCATCATCCTGCACCGCGACAAGGTCATCGTCCCCTTTGGCGACAGCGTGATCCAGGCCGGCGACCGCGTGGTCGTTGTGGCCAACGAGAACGGCATCCGTGACCTGAACGAGGTGATCCGGCGGTGAATATCCTGCTTCTGCTGCGCGTGCTGGGCTCCATCCTGCTGGTGGAGGGCGCGGCCATGGTCCCCGCCCTTGCCATTGCGCTCGTTTATGGCGATGGCGACGCGCTCGCCTTCGTCTGGAGCATCCTCATCCTTGCCGCCATCGGCGTGCCGCTCCGCCTGCTGTGCAAGCCTGAACAGAGCAACCTCCGCGCCCGCGAGGGCTTCCTGGCCGTTGCGCTGGCCTGGATCCTCCTGTCGGTCTTCGGCGCGCTGCCCTACCTGTTCAGCGGCGTGATCCCCGACTTCATCGACGCGCTCTTCGAGTCGGTCTCCGGCTTCACCACCACCGGCGCATCCATCATGCCCGTGGTGGAGGGCCAGCCCCACGGCGTCATGTTCTGGCGCTCCTTCACCCACTGGATCGGCGGTATGGGCGTGCTGGTGCTGACGCTGGCGCTTCTGCCGCAGATGAGCGGTCGCACGAGCCACCTCGTCCGCGCAGAGTCTCCCGGACCCACGCTTTCCAAGATCGCTCCCCGCATGGGCGATACGGCGAAGATCCTCTACATCGTCTACGGCGTACTGACTCTGATGAACTGGATTGCGCTGATGCTCGCCGGTATGGATGCCTACGACGCAGCCATCCATGCCCTTGGTACAGCCGGCACCGGCGGTTTCAGCAACTATGCTGCCAGTGTCGGACATTTCAACTCCGCATGGATCGAAGGCATCACAACATTCTTCATGATCGTCTTCGGCGTCAACTTCGCCCTGTACTACAAAGCGCTCACCGGCGGCTGGCGTGAGGCGATCCGGAACGAGGAGCTGCGATGGTTCCTGGGCATCTACATCGGCGTGGTGCTGCTGATCACCCTCAACCTCATGCCGGACTATGAGGGCAACTTCCTCACTGCCCTGCGGTACTCTTCCTTCCAGACAGCTTCCCTGATGAGCACTACCGGTTACGCCACGGCTAATTTCGCCTTCTGGCCCGTCACCTCAAAGGCGCTGCTGATGCTGGTGATGTTCACTGGCGGCTGCGCTGGTTCTACCGCCGGCGGCATGAAGATCTGCCGCATCGGCATGCTGTGTAAGCTGGGGATCCGCGAAGTGCGACGCACCTTCCAGCCCCGCAAGGTCCACACGGTGCGCTTTGAGGGCAAGGCCGTGGAGGAAAGCGTGCTGGGGCAGATTGCCGTCTACGCATTCATGTGCCTGCTGATCCTGGTGCTGGGTACGGTCCTCGTCTCCCTGGAGAACCCTGCGGCTGAATTGAACGACCTCGAATCCAGCTTCACCGCCGCACTGACCTGCTTCAACAACGTCGGCCCCGGCCTGAGCAACGCCATCGGCCCAGCTGGCAGCTACGCCAGTTACGGACCCTTTGCCAAGCTGGTGCTGACCTTCCTGATGCTGGCTGGCCGCCTGGAGATCTTCCCCATGCTGGCCCTGTTCCATCCCGCCATGTGGCGCAAATGAATTCGCGCGACTCCGGTCTTTCCGGGGTCGCTTTTCTACGCAAAAACGCGGCTCAGCCAACCTGCTGAAGCCGCGTTTTTATTGTGTTACTGCAATCCGTGCCAGGTCGCATCATCGGCCACATCGTCCGTGACGCCATTCATCTGGTTGTTGAACATGATGGACTCCAATTCGAGAATGGCCGCCTCCGAGGCGTTGCCCGCCGTGTCCGACTGCACCTTGTTGTAGATCACCAGGCCCAGGGCGGCAGCGATCATCATCACGCCCGCCACGATCAGCGACGTTCCCAGCCGCCTCATCTGCTTACTCTTCTTCATGAGCCTGGCTCCATTTCCGGTTGATGAACCAACCACACAGCACCAGCAGCACGCCCACGCCCGCCAGAATCGGAATCGGCAGGGTGATCTGCCCCGTAGAGGGGATGTCCGGCACGGGCGTGATGGTCTCATCGCGGTCGTTGCGCACCACCAGAACGCCGTTGATCACCTCGTAGCTCACCTTGTACCAGCGGGGAACGTCGCGTTCCTTCACCGTGTACTCATGAGCCGAAGGGAGGTTCTCGAAGGTGTGGCTCCAGCTGTTGCCATCGTGCAGCTGCGCCGCAGCGATCCGCTCACCATCGCAGTACAGGTCCACATAGATGGAAACCGGCCGATCCTTCTCATAGCCCAGATCGTCCCAGACCTTGACCACATCAATACTGATGATGGCCGGCTCTTTCTCCAGCTTCACGTCGGAGAAGACGTCGTACACCCATTCATCCTCGAAGTCGCGCGTCGGCACAGAGACAAGGAAATTCGTGAACGTGTAAGTCCACGGCAGGATCTCCACCGGCTTGCCCGTCACCAGATACAGGCCAGGCACAAGCCCCTCGAAGACCGCAAGGCCATTTTCACCGCTGGTGGCTGCCGCATCAGGGTCGTGGCCCTGCACCAGCATCACCAACTCCTCGGCTGCCATGATCCAGCTTGCTGCATCATCAAGCCTGTTGATGTCGCCGCTGAAGCCCTCGTAGGCAGGCAGCAGCTCGAACTGCGCGTACTCGTTCATCTCCGCAACCATGTACAGTTCAAAGCCGACGCCGGCCAGCGGGATATCCTCGTCATTTGCGAAGAGGGTCAGGCTCACGGGGTGCGTGAGGTCGACCATCTCGAAGGCGTTCGCGGCAGGGCTCACGCACAGCAGCAGGCACAGGGTCAGCATCAGCAAGCGGGTCATGCGGTTCTTCACGGCCGCTCACCTCCTTGTTCATTCTTCGGGGGCACGTCGCCCGCCAGGCGCACGATCTCCTCGGCGGAGAGGTGCTTGCGGGCCGACTTCCTGCGCTTGGGGCTGGTGCTCACCAGCATGATGATGAGCAGCACCACCAGCATGGGCGCGGCCACGATGGGCGTGACGATGATGGGATCGATCTGCTTCGCATCCGCCGTGACGCGGGCAGCCAGCGCCGCGGTGGAGTTCTCCACGCGATGGCCACGCACGATCAGCCGGTGCGAGTTGACGCCGTAGGGCGTGCAGGTGATCAGGGAGCAGTAGGCATTGCTGTCATCAACGAAGTCCAATGCTTCAACCTGATGGGGCAGCACGATGGATATCCGATCAACCTCATAGGTGAAGATTTCATCCAGCACCCGCAGGATGAAGATGTCACCCAACTGCAGCTGATCCAGATTGGTGAACAGCTTCGCGGACGGCAGACCACGGTGAGCTGAGAAGGCCGTGTGCGTTCCCGGCTCGCCGGTGGGCAGCGAGGTTCCCCGGAGATGACCAACCGCTACCTGCAGCACCATGTCACTGGTACCATGGTACAGGGGCAGGGTCACCGCGATCTCAGAGATCTCAATGACGCCAAGCACGTCGGATTGCTCCATCCGCAACAGGCTGTCGTAATTATCCGTGGCTGTTTCTGCCGCACGCAAGCGGCTTACAGCACTCTTACCAGCCAGCGTCTCATTATACGCATTCGCCGCCGCCCAGTAGGCAGCGTAGTCCGTCCCCTGCTCGTCCTCCACGGAGTGGCTATAGGCTGCAATGGCACGTGACTGATGGAATGAGTTGTAATAATCAGCCAGCGGCGGGTACAGAAGGAGACCAAGACCGACGAACATGATCACGAAGAGCAGGATCGTCGTTGCATGCTTCTTCATCGCGGCCTCCTTCATTCAGCAAGTCAGGCCGGGAAGCCCCCGAAGGGACTCCCCGACCAGAAAATCAGATCTTACTCTTCCTCGGCATCCGCACGACGACGGACAACCAGGATCAGGGCAGAGCCAGCAGTCATCAGGCCGCCCAGCAGGTAGAACAGGGTGGTGCCGATGCCGCCGGTCTCGGGCAGGGTCGCGCCGGACTTGTTGATGATGTCGTTGTTCATCTTGGAGTTGCTGTCCAGGGTGGTGGAAGCAGCCTTCGCATCCGCATTCTCGGAGTGGAGAGCGCTGATGGTGATGGTCACGTCATCGACCTTGTTGTAGCCAGCAGGCACGGTGGTCTCCTTCAGGGTGTAGGTGCCGTGATCCAGACCCTTGATGTTGAACTTACCGTTGGAAGTGGTGACCATCTCGTAGTCTTCAACAGGAGTCGCGGTGGAAGGCACAGTCTTGCCGTCATAGACGTAGTAGTCATCACCGATCTTGCACAGCGGGACCACAGCGCCAGTGGAATCGTACAGGGTGAAGCCCGCACCGGCCAGCTCGTTGCCGGAAGCAGCGGAGTTAGCATACTTGGTGTTGTTCACAACGTAGGTGAAGACCCAGACGTAGTCAACGGGGGTCTTGCCCTCGCCAGCAGCGTTGGGGTTGTTGGAGTAGGTCAGGTAGACGGAGTTCTCGTTGGTGGTGGAGGTCACAGACTCGTTGTCGATCTGGGCCTTCTCGTTCAGGTGCGCATTGTAAACCACGACAACATCAGCGCTGTCGACCAGATTCACGCCGTCGATAGCCTTCAGGTCGGCGATCTTCAGGGTCCAGGTGCCGCCGTAAGCCAGGTTATCGGTACCGGTGGTGGTGTACTGGTCAGCAGTCAGGGTCTTGCCGTCGACGGTCACGGACACGATGTTCTCGAAGGTGATGCCCTCGGACATGGTGTCATGGAAGGTCACAGCGTAGGTGGTATAGTCAGCGTAGCGCTCGTCAGCAGGCAGCTTGGCGGTCAGACGGAAGGAGAAGGTCTCGAACAGGTCGTGGTCAGCGGTCTCCTTCCAGCCATCAGTGTGGCCAGCCTCGGCATCGCCAGTCTCGTCCTGAACTTCCTTGTCAACCGTGGGATACACGGACTTGGGAGCCAGTTCCACAGACTTGCAAACATTCACGATGTAGGTGGTGTACGCATCATGAGTGTTGTCCAGGGAGTTGTTGGCATCCTTGATCAGGTAGTAGCCAGCAGGAACGCTCACGGAAGCGCCATCCTTCACGGTGGTGAAGGCCGTACCGGTGATGTCAACGTAGTTTGCAATCACAGCCAGCTTTTCCTTGTCAGTGCCAGAAGTGCTGGTCAGCGTGGACAGGACCGCTTCAGCAACAGCATCGCCAACCTTGGCGCCTTCAGGCAGCTTGGCATTCTTGCCCCAGACAACATTGGACAGGATGGTGCTGCCATTGCTGGTGGCCAGATCACCAACAAAGATCTGGTAGACTTCGTAGGTGTGCTTCACGCCGGTCTCGCTGGCGGGAACGGTAATCGTGTAAGTCGTAGCAGTCTCCGCAAACGCAGAGGTCATGGCCAGCAGCATCATGGCTGCCATCAGGATAGCCAGGAACTTCTTCATGGTTTTCTCTCCTTGATTTTGTTTTGTCGTTGAGTGAACAGTGTGACGTGGAAACTGAGGGAAGCGCCGGGGTTCGGGCTTCCGAGGGCTAACCAGTGTAATCAGCTCTCTCGTCCCTCCCCCCATTGCTTCTTACGTGCAACTTCTATATACATGAGTGCCGCCAGGGCCGATGCGAGCATCAGCAGACCGCACACAGTATACGGGGTGGTACCGGCACCGCCGGTTTCGGGCAGCTCGTAGGTGATCAGCTCGTTCTTGATCTCGATGATCTGGTCGTTGATCGCGCCCGTGATGCCGAGGTTGTTCACATCGCCATCCGTCACATAGCGGAAGAACTCGGGTTCAGCCGTTTCGACCACATAGTAGTAGCGCGCCTTCGCTTCGCCAACAACGATATCATGGGTCGCGAGCTCATCCCACTTGTACGTCCAGAAGACGTTGCCCGCATTGTCGCGCGTCACCGTCACGCCCGGGGTGTCGGCCGTCAGCTTCACCGTGTCAACCACGGGGTCGCTGCTGTCCTTCACGCCCATCGTGTGGGTGTAGCGCAGCTGCAGCTCGATCTCCGGGAGGGTCTCCGGCAGCGAACCGCCGTTGACGCTCCAGACCTTGCGGACGGTGATGGCCGTCTGCGTGTTGGTGATGGTGATGGTTTGCAGGGTGGACACATCCACGCTCGTGGTGGAATACTGCGCGTAGATCTCGCTGCCGTTGGCGTCGGTTTCCACAACGTAGTAACGGTACTCGCCGGAGTTACCGGTCGTGCTGTCCGTCCAGTAGAGCGGGAGCAGCGCGTGCGTTGCCTTCCAGCTTGCCGCACCAGTCAGCGTGAACACGGTGGAGCTGTAGGCCTCCGCGTCGCCCACCATGGTTTCCGTATCACCAGAGATCGTGACCTTCTGGCGCATGAGCTTGTAGTAGATGACGGTATCGTCAGCCGGGGTGATGGCCGTGCCGTTAAGCATGGTCCACGCCTTTTCGACCTTGAGTTCCGTCGGGGTGTTGGTGATGGTGCCGGAGCCACCATGCGCCACGTCAACGCTGCCCTCATTGCCAGCGATGAAGCCAGCCGGGAGCTGCTCCTTGACGTAGTAGGTGTAGGGGGTCGTTCCATCGACCGTGAGGGGCAGCATATCCCAGGTGAGGGACGTTGCACCGCTGTTGAGCACCTTGGATTCCACCATCTCGTGGGCGCCGCCTGCGTAGGTGCGCCACAGTTCGAAGGTGACCGCGGGTCTGCTGTAAGTGCTGCTGCTGTCGCTCATGGGCGCCCAGGTCTTGTTGACCGTAACGTCCGTGAGCTTGTTGGTAACGTCGATGATGTAGCCGTTGGTCTGGCTCACGTAGTCCGCCACTTCCGTGTATGTGCCATCCACCAGGACGTACTCCTTGACGGAGTAGCTGCCGCCGATGGGGAGGTTCTTCACGGTGAAGGAGGCCTGATACTTGAGCAGCGGCGTTGTCAGGAGGATGTACTCCCCTGCCAGCGTTGCACCATCGATGCTGGTCGCGGAGGTCGTGATGTCCTCCGTGCCGTTGAAGAGCTTGAAGTAGCGGATCGTCTCCTTCGTGAGCATGTAAGCGTTGCCGCTCTCGTCCACCCAGGTCTTGTTGACCCGCACGTCCGTGGTGGTGGGCACATGCTTGTTGTTGGTGATGATGATCGCGCCTTCATTGATGCCAGCGTTGTTGGTGTAGCTGACATCGTAGCCCTCGGTGATTTCCTGCACGAAGTACTCGTAGGCGTACTTGCCGTCGGTGGAGTACCGGGGCAGCTCGTAGAAGATGTACTCCCAGCCATTCTCCGCGTTCAGCACGTAGGTGCCCATGTCGGTGGCGCCGGTGGTATCGACGACCTCGGAGGCACGGGAGGTGCTGGTGAGGCGGACAGGGATGGTGGTACTGCTGCGGGTGGTGGAGCGGAGGGAGAGGGTGGCGGCGGAGGCGTAGGACACCGACTGAGTAGGTGTCCAAGCCTGACTGTTGTATTCCATGTAATACCTAACAGTCCCCGCCCTGCTTGCCGTGAAGTTGATGACAACCGTAGTCGCATCGCCCAACGAACTCATCGACGTGACAAACGTCCAGCCACCAAACAACTCACATGCATTGCTAAGCTGACTCGTTGAGCCGCATCCCTTAATCTCAATCGACCAGGTAACCGTTGCATTAAGCGGGATATTCACAGTGACTGTATCCTTGAGATAATCACTCCCCCAGCTATACTGTTTGTCGTAGACCTCAAAGACTACGGCTACAGTCTCGCCGCTTACTTCCCCACCAGAGGAACTGCTACAATCACTATGCCCGCTCTGGCAAACATAGCTCTGGCCGCAGGTGCAGGTTGCATGCGCTGCATCCGTGTAGCCGTCTGCACACTTGTAGTGCTGACCGCAGGCTGCAAGATTGTGGTCGCCGCTCTGGCACTGACGGTGTGTACCGCAGCTCGCCATATTCGTGTGGCGTGCTTCGTCACCCGAATTGATGGTCTGATTGCAGTACTGGCATGTTGTTGTGCTCGTACCATTACACACGCCCTCGCCATGCTGGCTGCCGTTACAGCTCCAGTTGTTGCACAGGCTGCACCAGCTGTGGTTCAGGCCGTCGTTCGCGCACTTGTAGTGGCTGCCGCAGGTCTGCTTGCCGTGGTCGGTGTTGTCGCAGTTGTAGTGGCCGGAGGTGCCGCAGGCGGCTGCGCTGTGGTCAGCGTCGTCGCACTCGTAGTGGCCGGAGGTGCCGCAGGCGGCTGCGCTGTGGTCAGCGTCGTCGCACTCGTAGTGGCCGGAGGTGCCGCAGGCGGCTGCGCTGTGGTCAGCGTCGTCGCACTCGTAGTGGCCGGAGATGCCGCAGGCCGCGTCGCCGTGGCTGCCCTCGTTGGGGTTCCCGCCGCAGTGCTCGCAGAGCTTGCACTCGCTATGGACATCCAGACACAGAGCCTTGCCGCAGATGGAGCAGTCGCTGTGGTTCTTACCATTGCACAGGTACTTGCCGCAGCTCGCACACGCCTCATGGGTCAGATCGTCGCTCTGGCAGGAGAAGTGGCCGCAAGCCATCAGGTGAGAGGTTTCGCCGCCGCACTTCACGCACATGGTGTTCTCCGTGCGCCGACGCCACAGCTTGAACTGAACCTCCTGTTCCTCAGCGCCGTCGCCCCAGACCTTCTCAACCTTCAGCTGGGACTGCTCGGTGTTGGTGATGGTGACCGTGCCATTGAGCGGCGCGGAGCCATCCTCATTCGGGCTGTAGGAAACGGAGAAGCCCAGCGGGACCTTCTCGCGCACGTAGTAGGTGTACTCGCCGCCAACCGTCACGCCGTCCACCGTGATGCTGCCGGACTGCTGCAGGTTACCCCACGTGTTCCGCCAGCTGTTGGAGGCGCTCAGGTTAACGGTGCCCACGACCTCTTCCAGCGTCGTGCCATTCTGCGTAATGCTGCGAACCAGCTCCACATCCACCGCAGGGGTGGTGCTGCTGCCCTCAGCATACTGCTTCACGACCGATACCGTGATCAGAGGACGTGCATTATTAATGGTGATCGTACCTTCGAGGATACCAGTATTGTTGTTGTACGTCACATCAAAGCCCGCCGGCTCCATTTCCTCGACAAGGTATTCATACCTGTAGAGGCCATCTGCACGAATGACTGGCAAATTACCAATGGTCATGTGCCAATCGTTGGCAGTGCTCAATGTGAAGGGGCTACCATCCACATTGCTGTAAGTCACGTTGACAGGCTCGTATGTGCCATCCTTGCTGTCAGGGGTAAAGGTGTTCTGCCAGTGATAATAGACACCGTCTTCACCAGTGTTGTTACCAAAGACATTCTTCGTTACCCACGTCACCGTTGTATCTTCATTCACAGTGCCGACAGTAATCGGATAGTAATGCCTACCATTGTTCCACGTATTCGTCAGCGTCACTTCGAATGTGCCAGATCCGCCCTCAGACTCAATTGTCACGACGTTCAGATCCGTAATCGCTGAGTTGGAGGCATTATCCCAGCCAATCTGCGACGGACACCAATACTGGCTGTTCGTGCTAGGCGTCCATGTGACGTAAGAGCCCTTCACAAACTTCCTGGTTACGATGTTGTACTGGTTGTTCCAGGTGCTATCCTTCATGATGAAGGTCACCGTAACATATTCGTTGGTATCGTAGTCGCTGGTTGTTGTCGGGATGGCCTTCTGAATCAGGTTGAACTGAATCGCCGGTGCAGTCGAGGGATCCTGATTCGCCCAGGCCTTCTCGACTGTGACCTCGGTCACTTCCGTGTTGGTAATGGTCAAAGTGCCAGCATTGAACACCTTGCCGTCTTCGCGGTCATAGCTGGCTTCGTACCCATCGGGCACGACTTCCTCAATCCTGAAAGCGTAGCGACCGGAAACCGAATCGCCATCCTTTTCGATCGTACCGTTGCAGAGCAGGCCATTCCAGGTGTACTTCCAGTTGTTGCCTGCATTCAGCTTCTGTTCGGAGTTCGGAACCAGCTCTTCCAGCGTGACGTCGAACTTTTCACCGCTCGCGTTGGTGCGTGTCTCGGTGATACGCCTATACAGACGGACCGTAACCTCTGGCGGGTTCTCTTCGGTGGTGACATACTTCTTTTCCACAGAAACGAAAGTCGTTTCCGGAGGCTTGACCGAGTTGGTAATCGTAATCGTACCCTCGATCTCCTTGGTCACTTCATTCGTCTTCGTGTCGTAGTTGTATGTAACGCCGTAGCCCTCCGTCAGCTCCTCTACCTCATAGCCGTAGGCATAGAGGCCGTCGGTGCTCGCATTGGGCAGGTCGTAGAAGGTCATCTGCCAGTTGTTGTCTGCATTCAGCGTGTAGGTATTCAGCGTATTGCCCGCATTCTTATTGAAAGCATGCGTCCAGCTACGCTTCAGAGGCTCGTAAGAGTTGAACCAGTTATCCATTGCCCAGATAACCTTACCACTCTCATTAACCTGCCCCAGGAAGAAGGAGTACGTGTACTGATCGACATTGTTGACCGGGTCTTTGTACTGGACCACATTACCGTTGTAGGTAATGACGCCCGTAGTCGGATGCCAATCGTCGGTACCATTCGTCCAAGTGGGCTTCCAGATGACTGTCGCGCCCTTGAGGAAGGTTTCGGTATGGGTTTCCAGAATCTTTCGATCGGGATACCAGATACCGGTAGCTTTATCCTCCCACTCGTAGTCGATCACCATCTGGAATTCGATGGTCACCGTCTCCATGCCGGAGGTGTCCCCTGTCACGGTCTCGGTCCGCTTGAGCGCGAACTCGATCTCGTCAGCCTGGGTGGTGTTCCAGACCTTCTTGACCGTCAGGCCGGTCTTGGGAGTATTGGTGATGGTCACGGTACCTTGCAGCAGCTCACCGTTGTCGGTGAAGCCGACCACGCCATCGGACGTGCTGTAGGTGGCTGTGAAGCCCGCGGGGACGACCTCCTGCACGAAGTAGGTGTAGTCACCCATGATGGACGTGCCCTCCTGGGTGATGGTGCCGCCACGGAGCAGATCCTTCCAGGTGAAGGTCCAACCGTTATCAGCGTTCAGGGTTGCGGTGCCGACGCGCTCGATGTAGGTCTTGCTCTTATCCTCGTTGGTAACGCTGCGGTAGAGCTCCACCTCCACAGCGGGAGTGCTCGGGCTGCCCTCGGCGTAGGCCTTCACGACCGTGACCTCGGCAATCTCCGTTTCCTTGTCGCTGTTGGTGATGGTGATCTCGCCCGACTGCACGCCGCCGTTGTTGGTGTAGCTGACGAGGTAATCCGTCGTCGGCTCCTCCACATAGTACACGTAGGCGGACTCCCCGTCCTCGCTCCAGACCGGCAGGTCGTAGAACAGCATGCTCCAGTCGCCGTCATGGATCTCGTAGGTGTAGGTCTCGCTGCCGATGGTCATGGTGGCAGTCTGCATGTCGCTTGTGCCGTCATTGAGCGTGAAGCGGCCGACATTCACCACATCATCGTCCACCGCGCGGGTAGCCGCCCGGAGGTTGAAGGTGCTGGCCTCGGCAATGCCGTCGACCGTGAAGCTGTGAGACCAGCTGCCGTTGTCCGCGCCGCCGTTCTGGTACCAGTTGTCCGTCGTCCAGGTAACCGTGCCGTTTTCGACCATGTAGCCCGCATCGAAGGTGTATTCGTATGGGCTGGCATTGTCGTTGTCGGCGGAGGTATCAAAGACGATGGGGGTGCTGGTACCGCTTTGGGTCTTGTAGACCACACTCTGGGGCGGCGAGCTGGAAATGGGATGCCATGTCCAGTCGGACGACCAGGTGGGCTTCCATACGACATGGGCGCCCTTGCGGAACGTCTTGGTGACGCTGGAGAGCAGCGCCTCTTCCGTCACCGTCTGGCCGTCAGAACCCGTGTAGGAGTTCATGACGACGATGCGGAAGGTGACGTCCACGAATTCCGTTTCGCCGGTACCGTCGTCGATGGCGCTGGCCGGAATTTCCTTGCGGTACAGATCAAAGCTGATGCTGTCCGCCTGGGTGGCGTTCGTCAGGTTCCAGTTCTTGAAGACTTCGAGCTTGGCACGCTCGTGGTTGATGACGCGCAGGTTGCCATCCTTGTTCAGGGAGGCGTCCTGCGGGTTGACGACCGTGGTCGTGCCGTCGTCGTTGGAGTAAGTGACCGTGTAATCCTCGGTGATGTTCTGCTCCTCGACGAAGTAGTGGAAATCACCCTCGTAGGTCGTGCCGTCCTTCTGGAACGTGCCGTAGTCGGGCAGGTTGGCCACGGTCTGGTAGGTCGCCGTGTCCCCTGCTGCGAATGTCAGCGCGTTCGTGTAGGTCGGATCGACGACCTTCGTGCCATCTGCGGTCACGATGTAGCGGTAGAGGTTGATGGTCACGTCCTTGGCGGTGGAACCGGAGGTCCAGCGCTTCATGACGTTGATCTTAATACTCTTCTGCTGAAGCTGGTTGGTAACGGTCACTTCCTGACCATCCGCCAGCGTCGCAGACTGCGTGGAGCTGCTGCCCGCCGGGTCGTAGGTAACAACATAGTCCGACATGCCGTTGGACGTGCCTTCGACGATGTAGTACTCATACGGCTTGCCATCCAGATCGGTCTTGGGCAACCCTTCGAAGACGCCTTCCCATTCGTTTTCAGCCGTAGGGAGGTAGATGGTCGCCATGGTTTCATCGATCGGAGTAACGGAGCCATCTTCGTTGGTCAGCGAACCTGTACCTCTACGCATGAGGTGGAACGCGATGGAAACACCCGTGGGCGGCTCCATTTCGTTGCCGGACTTGTCCTTCCAGACCTTCTTCAGGCTGAAGGACACATCCTCCTGCGTGTTGGTGACGGTGATGGTGCCGTTGCTGACGCCGCTGGTTCCCGCGAGGGTCTGCGTCACGCCATCCAGCGAGGTGTGGGCGTAGCTGACGTCAAAGCCAGCAGGTACGTCCTTCTCGACGAAGTAGTAGGTGATCGGCGCATCCGCCGGGCCTGCGGTCAGGTCCTTGACGGTCCTGCTCCACAGGAAGGTGCCGTCATCCTGCTCAATGGGCAGCGCCACATCGAACAGGTAGATCGGTTCGCTCTCGCCGTAGCGACGGCAGTAGAGTTCCAGCACAATCGCCTTGTCGCTGGACATCGTCAGTTCCTTGCCGTTCACATCCAGCCAGACCTTCTCAACGGTGATTTCCGTCAGGCGGTTGGTGGCATTGAAGCTGGTTCCGGTCGGGCCCTCCTGCGGCGCATACGTCGCAGCCAGGATCTCCGTGTAAACGGTCCCCTTCTTCAGGTACTCGACGATCTTGTAGGTCTTGCCCTCTTCCAGGCCGTTCACGGTGATGGTCCAGCCATCCTCCGCCTTCACCTCGATGTAACGGTCCACAGGCGTTACGCCGTTGGTCTGGGCATCGAGATTGCCGGTGATGTCCGTGCCATCCTCGTAGAGCTTGAAGTACACGGCCGAGTAGCCGTCCGGCGTGATGGTCGCGCCATTCACATCCGTCCAGATCTTGTTGATCCGGATGTAGGTGATCTCCGTGTTTTCGCGGGTGTTCCGTACGGTGATCTCACCATCGCTGCTGGTGTAGTTGCCTTCGTATGTGGTGGTGTAGCCCTCGACGGCAACTTCCTTGACGTAGTAGTGGTACGCTTCGCCCGAGAGGCTCTCTGCGGGCAGGTTGACGAAGACCGTCTTCCAGTCGCAGCCCGCGTTCAGAGTGAAGGTCGTCACCAGCTCGTCCACAGCGGTGCCGGGGTCAAGCATGGGGTTGTAAGCCCTGCTCTGTGCCGACAGCGGGTCAACCTGGTGCACCGTGGTGCGCCGCAGTTCCATCGTGACAGATGCACCCGCGGGCGCGTCGATGGGGGTGCCATTGATGTCCACCCACGCCTTGGTGACCTCCAGCTCGTCGGGCAGCATGTTGGTGATGGTCATCTCACCGTCGTTGGGGATGGAGCCATCGTTGGAGCTGTACACCGGGATGTACCCGCACTCAGCCACAGGCACGCCGTTGACCAGCGTTTCCGTCACGCGGTACTGGTAGGCGTTGCCCTCCAGGTCTGCGTCGTCCAGCTGCTCCCAGGTGTAGGACCAGTTGTTGTCTGCAGAAAGCACCTGCGTGACGGGCGTATGCGTCCCATCCAGGATGTAGCCATCCTGCGTGAGGACGTAACGATCCAGCTGCACGGTCACATTGCAGTCCGTGTGATCGTGCCCCTCGGTGCTTTCAAACTCCTTGTGCACCGTGACGCTGACCTTATGGCGCTGGGCATTGATGATCGTCACGGTGGAGCCGTTGAAGTTATCATCCAGCACCTCGACGCCCGCCGCGTTCACAGCGATGATCTGTGTCACGAAGCTGGGATCCTTTGTCACTTCCTCGATGCGGTAGGAGTAGAGCATCGTGACGTTGCCGTCCTTATCCCACGTGCCGTAGGGCAGATCGCGGAAGTAGAACTCCCAGTTGGTCGCATCATTGAGGACCGTGGTGGCAAAGCCCTTGTAGGGGTACACGATTTCCTTGCCGGTCAGCTCGTCCTTCTGGTACAGGCGGACTTCCACGGAATCCAGCAGCGGGTCGATCACATTGCCATCAGCGTCCTGCCAGATCTTGACGACCTTGACGGCGGTCAGCTCCGTGCGGCTCTCGTCGTACTCGTTGGTGATCGTGAAGCTGCCGGAGATGTCGCTGGAGCCGCCGACGATGGTGCCGGCAAAGCCGCTGGGCAGATCCTCGACGATGTAGTACTTGTAATGCACCTCGTTACCGTTGGCGTCCGTGCCCACGAGGTCGAGGTTCTCCCACAGGCCCTCCCAGTTACCAGCCTGGGTCAGGGTCATGGTATTGGTGTAGTTACGGTCGCGGTACTGGTCGAGCTCGTCGGAGTAGGGCGCGTCATTCAGGCCGCCCTCGCCGGTATCGACCGTCACCGTGACGTTGGTGAAGGTGGGAATATCCCAGTTCCAGTCGCTGCCCCAGATGCCGCCGTAGACGTACTCGAAGTAGCCATCCAGGTTCACAGTTTCGGTGACCACCATCTCGTAATGGTACACAACGTCGCTGCCGACCACGGTTCTGGTGACCGTAGCGCCTTCGGGCAGGTTGTTGAATACCGGTTCAGCCTGGCCCCAGTTCTCCGTCGTCCAGTCCTTGTTGATCGTCAGGTCGAAGCTCACGGTGGAGCCAGCGTAGCACATGACGCTGAAGGACGGATGGGTATTGTTCGTACTGGTGGTCTTCAGGTCACCGACAACGCTCACCATGTCAGCGGACAGGCCGTGGTTGTACTCGGGGTGAGCCTCCCACACATCCACAGGCACAGCGTAGCGCTTCAGGTGAACTGTCAGCGTGCTGGGGATCTTGCTTTGATCCTCCACGTCCCAGATCTTTTCGACCGAGACGCTGGTGGTCTTGCGGATGTTGTCGATCTCCACGTGACCGGGGTTGGTGACCAGCTCGCGCGGGCTGTACTCAGAAGCCCAGTTATCCGGCAGGCTGGAGGTGGTCACGTTGGCATTGGCCCAGTAGAAGTAGTGGGGTTCGGCCGTGGGATCGAGGATGTAACCCATGGCGGGCTGCGTCTCGATGATCTTGTAGGCCGTGTTCTCCTTGTACTGGACGTCTTCATCGGACTGCTGCCACTGCACCATCAGGTTGCCGTTGCCATCAGTCACGTATTTGGCCAGCTCGATCCATTCGTTGGTATTGGCCACATACTCGTAAACCGTGAACTCCGCACCCTCGATGAGCTTGGCGTGGTTGGAGGCGTCAAACTTGACAACGGAGAAGGACTTCTCGGTGGAGACGATACCGCCGGCGTTGTACTCCTCCCACTTGTCCTCCCAGCTGCTGGAGTGGTTCTCCTCCTCGTAGCCGGTGATGCTGACCGTGTTGTTGATGTAGAGCCTGTTATCCCAACCGGGGACGTAGTTCATGCTCACACGGTAGTCATACTCAAGGATCAGCGCGCGCTCGTCCGGAACCGTCAGCACCATCGTGCAGTCGGACTGCTGCCAGTCGTTCTCGTAGACATTGGAGGAGTAGGCCATCGTCCAGTCGGAGTAAGGCACCTCGACGCCCTTGACCAGCCGGCCGTTCTCATCCGTGATGGGGTTGCCGTTGGCGTCGTAGTCCGCGTAGTACAGCTTGACAGAGCTCTTGATCAGCGTCAGCTCGCGGTCATAGTAGCTCGGCTGGTTAACAAAGGTCAGCTTGTCCGTCACGGTCAGCATGTTCTTGGACGGATCCAGATCAGCCGCCGTGGGGTTCAGGTCGATGGAGTACTCCAGCAGGTTCATGGAGGGAGTCCAGGTGTGGTTCTTCCCTACCGTGTCCGTGATGGGCTTGGGCTTCTCGATCGTCACGGTCTGGCCCTGGCTGTCGCTGCCGTAGGTGCCCTGCTCGGTCTTGACGTCGACGGTGTTGGTCAGCTTGCCGAGGTTGACGGTGTACTCGCCATTCTCGGTATCGGGCATCAGATCTTCCGCCACCTGACAGTAGTAGATGACGGTCATGGTCTTGCCCGAGCCGAACACCTCGCTGGACTTGCCGTCGGTGGAAGCCTCCACGCGGATGGTGACCTTGCGGGTGGTCGGGTTGTAGGTGCCGGTGTAGGCGACGCCCGTATCCTGGTCGCTGACGGTGAAGGTCAGGGGGATGTTGCCATCGGCGTCGGGCGTGGCGTCCGCGTCGTAGGTCGCGCTGGTGGCACGGTTGCGGCCCAGCAGGATGCTCGTCAGCTCCACGCCCTCAGGCAGGGTATCGACGATCTCCAGGTATTCGAAATCGTCGTTCTGCGTGACGTTGACGCGCCAGGTCAGTTCACCGGTCTGGTTGTTGACCCAGGAGTCATTGCCGTTGTAGGAGCCGTCGGTCTTGGTGACCTTGGCGGTGCCTTCAGCGGTGATGTTGTAGGAGTGCTCGTCGTCGCCGTAATCACCCTCGTTGGTGCTCACGTGCACATCGTTGGTGATGCGGCCGACGCTGAGCTGCTCTCCCTCGTCCAGATTCTTGATGTACTCATCCTTCAGCTGGGCATACACCTTCACCTTGAAGGTCTCGCCGGAACCGAAGCCGCCATCAAGGCTTGCATCGTAGACGTCCGGGTTGCGGCTCACGTTCAGCACGATCACGCCGGTGGAGGGCGTGTACGTACCGCTGACCAGCAGCGCCTGCTCGTGGTAGCTGTAGGAGCTGACGACCAGGTTGATGGGCGTGGAGGAAGTCTCGTCGTAGTCGGGGTTTGCCAGCTCCACCACCGTATCGCCGTATGGGCCGATCTTGAGGCTGTCCAGCTTCGTCTGGGCGGGCAGGGTGTCAGTGATGGTCATCGTTTCATACTGCTTGTCCATCGTGACATTGATGTGCCACTCCACGATGCCGGTGGTGGTCGTGAAGGTCAGCTCATCGTTGCCGTCCCAGTAGTTCAGCTTGTCAACCTTGATGATCTCGGTGTAGGTGTAGGTGTGGTTCGCACCCGTGTTGCTGTTGCCGACGCCCCAGCCGTTGGAGTAGGTCGCCGTACCATTCAGTCCGGCGGTGTCCGCCGTGGACTGGTAGGTGATCTCGATCTGCTGGCCGTTGTAGTCGGCGGGCAGCTTGTTCTTGTAGATGGTGTAGGTGAAGGCGGTGAACTTGCAGTCCGCGTAGGTGGTAAGGCCCTGCTGAACCGCGGTGGTCACATCCGCAGCGTTCACGGTCTTCTCGTTGCCATCCGCATCCGTGTAAGTCACGGTCATCAGGCCATTCGCGCCGGTGGAGAACCAGGGCTGGCCCTGAATCTGGTTGTACAGCGCCGCGATCTGCTCAGCGGTCATGTAGTGGTTCTCGCCGCTGAGGGTATCGGTGATGACCAGATCCTCGTTCAGGCCACTGTCGAAGACGGTGAAGCCGCTCTTCCAGTCGATGATGCGGTCGGTGCCATCCATCGCCGCGCCGGTGTTCTGCTTGTAGATGCGCAGATCACGCTTGACATAGGCGCCGCCGGTCTCACTGGTATCGACGCCATCCTTCTCCAGCTTGACGTCGTTGGTCTCGGTGTACTCGCTGCTGGAGGAAGTGGGCGTGGTGTAGTACTCGATGATGTACTTGTTGCGGTTGACTTCAACGCCATCCTCCATGCTGGTCCCGAAGAACTCAATGGAGGACACCTTGCCGTCAGCGTAGTTGATCTGGAAGCCGTTGCCGTCAGAAAGGACATTGCCGTTGGCATCCTTCACGACGATGTTGCCAGGAGCATCCTCCTGGGTGATGGTGGTGAACATCTGGTCCGTCAGCACCGCACCGGCGATGTCCTGATAGCTGCCGTTGACCGTGATGGACCACTTGATCTGATCCTTGCTCTGGTCATAGGAGCCGACCTTGGACAGGGAGTCAATGTAGATGCCGACATTGGAGGAGGCGCTGGCCTCGACCTTGTTCTCAGGGCTCGTTTCAGACTTCGCCTTCACTTCATTGGTGAAGCTGCCGTTGTACTCGAAGCCCAGATCGTTCAGGTCGATCTCGTAGGTGATCTCGTAGGTGAAGCGCTGGTTCTCGCCGGGATCGTCGATCTGCGGCAGGTGCAGCTTCATACCCGCATGCGCAGGACCGATTTCCGTCTTGTACGCACCGGTGGTGTCCGTCATCTCTGCCTTGCCGCCGGAAACCATGTTCACCGTGGCCTCGTCGCCGTTCTTGTCCCAGCCATAACCATTCCATGTGGAAGTGTAGGACTTCACCGTCGGGATACCAACACTGCTGACAAGCACCTTCTCAATGGTCAGCTTGTCATCGATATGAACGAAGTCGGGCGTGCCCTTCTCAGAGTGCACCAGCACGGTGTAGTACAGCTTATTGCCCTCGCGGACGTAGGAGCCTTTCTTCTCGGTGGCGATGTGGGCCGTGGCCGTCTCGTTGTCGGGATACTCAATGTCCTCCGGCGGGATCTCCAGCACATCCTCCTGAGTGAACTCGATGTAGATGCTGCCGTCATCCTGAGCAGCCTCGCTGCCAATGGAGCAGCCGAAGGAGATGTTGCCCTGGGAGTAGGGCGTCTGGTTCACAGGCCAGCCGGGCATGGAATAGCCGGCGCTGGCGGTGCGGACGTATTCGTCGGAGAACTCGATGTCCAGATACAGCCGGCCGTCATCCGTCTTCCTGATATAGAAGGTGCCCTCGATGGTTGCGCCATCCGGGCTGGTGATGGCAAAGGGCTTATCCAGCATCGAATCGCTCACCTTGATCTGGCTGGGGAGCAGGTAGGTGAACTCCTGCTGGGCGGGCACGCTGACCCAGTACCAGCCATTCCAGTAGGTGTAGCCTCGCAGGACATAGTTCGGAATGGCGAAGTTGACCTGGAGGGTGGTCGTGAAGGAATCGCTCTCCGGATCGTAGACGACATCGGAGCCGTCCTTGATGCTCACGCCGTCCGCAACATTCCACTTGCTCTCTGCGATATAGGGAGCGAAGCTGTTGTCGACTTCCGTGGCGGTGATCCTGTCCGTGGCATTCAGCGCACACGCCAGCGTGTGACGATGCTCCTCAACGCCGCAGATGATCTCCCCGGCCTCGTCGTAGCAGGCGTCAACGTGGTAGTGCTCATCCTTGCCGCAGCCGCAGACGCAGTCGACCGTGTGGGTGTGCTCATTCTCATACCCGCAGATCAGCGCGCCGCTCTCATCACAGCACGCTTCATCATGCACATGCTCGGAGAGGCCGCAGCTGTAGCCAGGCTTCACAGCCTCCAGGGACGGAGCGAGCGTGGGCGTGGCGGTGGGCTCGGCCGTGGGTTCGGCCGTGGGTTCGGCGGTAGGCTCGGCGGTCGGCTCGGCCGTGGGTTCAGCGGTAGGCTCAGCCGTAGGCTCGGCCGTAGGTTCAACCGTGGGTTCAGCGGTCGGTTCGGCCGTGGGCTCAGCCGTGGGTTCGGCCGTGGGCTCAGCCGTGGGTTCAGCGGTCGGTTCGGCCGTGGGCTCAGCCGTGGGTTCGACAGTCGGCTCAGCGGTAGGTTCAGCCGTGGGTTCGGCGGTCGGCTCGGCCGTGGGCTCAGCCGTGGGCTCAGCGGTAGGCTCAGCAGTGGGTTCGGCCGTGGGCTCAGCCGTGGGTTCGGCGGTAGGCTCAGCGGTAGGTTCAGCCGTGGGTTCGGCGGTCGGCTCGGCCGTGGGCTCAGCCGTGGGCTCAGCGGTAGGCTCAGCCGTGGGTTCGGCGGTAGGCTCGGCCGTGGGCTCAGCCGTGGGCTCAGCGGTAGGCTCAGCCGTGGGTTCGGCCGTGGGCTCAGCCGTGGGTTCGGCGGTAGGCTCGGCCGTGGGTTCAGCCGTGGGCTCAGCGGTAGGCTCAGCCGTGGGTTCGGCCGTGGGCTCAGCTGTGGGTTCGGCGGTAGGCTCGGCCGTGGGGGCAGCCGTAGGCTCCGCGGTAGGCTCCGCCGTGGGTTCAGCCGTGGGCTCGGCCGTGGGTTCAGCCGTGGGTTCAACCGTGGGTTCGGCGGTAGGCTCGGCCGTGGGTTCGGCCGTGGGTTCGGCGGTAGGTTCAGCCGTGGGTTCGACAGTCGGCTCAACCGTGGGCTCTATATTAGTAGTAGGAACTGGTTCAGTGGGGGTGACTTCGGGGGTGGGATCGACGTAGCACTCGGCCGTGTGGGCGTGCTCGTCAAGGCCACAGGTGTACACGCGCGTGTAGCAGCTCTCGCCGTGGGCGTGGCCCTCGTCGATGGCGGTCACATTACGCAGGCAGTAAGCGCTGTGGTTGTGCTCGATGACATACAGCTGGCCACAGATAACATAACCCGTTTCAGGATCGTAGCAGTTGCCATCGTGCTCGTGCAGCTTCTCGCAAACGAGATCTCCACGCTCATAAGTGTAGCAGTTTTCATCGTGTGCATGGCCGCCCTCACCCAATTCCAGACCGCAAGTCGGTTCTGCGCTGACGGGGTAGCAGGATGCGCCGTGCTCGTGGGCGCCTTCCCCACCGGCCAGGGTGCAGGTGGAAACAGTCACCGCGCGGTAGCAGGCGTCGGAGTGAACATGCCCGCCCAGATCCGTCGCCGTGGCTTCCTCCTGACCGCAGACCAGCTCGTAGGTGGTCGTGGAGCAGGCGTCGGTGTGGATGTGCCCGGGATTCGCAATCAGACCGCAAGTCGGTTCTGCGTTCCAGTCAATGCTGTAGCAGTCATCCGTATGCACATGGCCAGGCGCCTCCGGCACGGTGCAGCTCAGCGTGGCGATCTGCTCATAGCAGGCGTCGGTGTGGCGATGCCTAGGGTTGTTCGCCAGCGTGCAGACCAGATTCCCCGCAGCGTCATAGCACAGGTCGGAATGCTGATGCCAATAAGATGTAGAGATACCGCAGGCGATGCTGCCATCCGGCGCGCGGCATGCGTCCGTATGCTGGTGGGGCCGGAAGGTGCACTGCAGGAGCTTGGACGCCGTTTCGCTCGGCTCGCGCTCTTCCTGCGTGCAGGTCAGATCCAGCGTGTAGCAGGCCGGAGTGTGGGCATGCTCAACATGGCCGCAGTAAATCTCCGACTCAAGCGTAAGGCCCGGAAGCATCAGGACATAGGAAGTCATCATCGCAACGACCAGCGCCATGGCAGTAACTGCCCGCATCAGCCGGGTACGATTGCGCCGCCGCGTGAGATATTCCTCTGCGCGGACGAGAATTTCCTCACTCACCGTGCTTCAGCCTCCCTTCTTAATTCTATCGCAGAATGCGTCATTTGCATTTCCTTTGTGTCAATGTCAGTTCAGCAGGCCGAATTTGTTCAGCGGCCATACCCTGAAAACCAGCTTGCCGAGCACCTGCTCCTCCGAAACCGATCCGATGATCACGCTCCGGCTGTCCTGTGAGGTCGACCGGTGGTCGCCCATGACGAAGAACTTTCCGTCCGGCACCTGATACGGCAGGCGGATGTCGCAGTTGCCCATGTCTTTTTCCGTCAGATACGGCTCGTCCAGCAGCGTTCCATTGATGTAGACGTTCCCGCGGGAATCGATATCGATCGTCTCGCCGCCAAAGGCGATGACGCGCTTGACCAGCACCTTATTGTTGTAATAAAAGGCAACGATATCGCCCCGTTCCAGATCCGTGCCCACAAGCACGGCAACGATGTCACCATCGCTGGTCACGGGCGTCATGGAGGAGCCGGAAACCTGCAGGATCGGCATCACCAGCGTGGCCACAAGAACAGCCACCGCCGCAACCACCAGCAGCGAATAGATCGTGCTGCGGAGGGCTTTGCCGTAGTTCCCCGTGCGTTTCGCGGCGTGAAGTGCTGCTTCCAGCTGTTCGACGGATGGCGTGTTGCCGCTCATCCTTCGGTCTCCTCCTTCCCGCCGGGAGTTTCGCCCGCCTGTGCAGCGTGGCGCGCCCGCTCAAGAATTTCAGCGCATTCGCGCTCGCAATTCTCCCTGTAGAGGTCGATGGCTTTCTGCGCCGCCTCAAAGACGCCGCTGAGCTTCAGCGCAGCTTCCGCAATGGAGCCGGATTCAGCCATGGCCAGCCTTCGCTCCGCAAGCTCTGCTTCCGCAGCCTCCAGCCGGGTTTTGAGGGCGAGGTTCTCGCGGCCCTGCTCCACGAGGAGTTCCAGCAGTTCCGTTTTGCTCAGTTTCCGAAGTTCCTTGCCGGCCACGATTTCCCCTCCTCACCACGCATGAAAAAATGGGTACAAACAAACAGTATAGTCGAAGACCATACACACCAATATAATGCCACAGTTTGACAAAAAAGTCAATGATTTTTGATGTATTTATGTGCTATTTTCACGCATTTTCAAGGGGTTTCACGGTTATTTCTCATTCAGTTCCGCCCCTTCCGCATCCGTAACCGGCATGTAACAGACTCCCGGTCTTCTCGCTCACCGTTTTATCATAGCTGATCAGACTTGCGGTCTGTTTTGCATTCATATTGCCATATTTTGTCTTTCTCATGCCTAATAAAAGGACGGCAGACTCATCATCTGCCGTCCTGAGGTTCTGTTGTGGGGATCAGTTCTGATTCTGGTCGTTCTGCTGCCCCTGCGACTGCTGCCGCGCAGTTCTCCTGCCGACCCGTCCCGTCCCGGAGGGATCCGACGTCCGGGCGTAGGGACGCTGCACAGGCACGCCACCCGCATTCTGCTGCGTCGTCTGGCTGGCATAGGGATCCTGCACATCAGATTGCTGCGGGAAGAGCGGCGCCTGCTGCCGTCCGTAGGAGGGGTATGCGCCCGTGCGGTACTGGCCGTTCTGGCCTGCATGGGGCCGGGGTGCGTTGCTGCGGGCCTGCTGGGCGCGGCGCTGCGCCGCCTTCATGGCGATCTGCTGCTGCTTGCGCTGGTGCTGCATGAACACCACCGCGCCGCCAACGGCCAGCACCAGCAGGCCGATGACAACCACCCAGATCAGCGCGCTGCCACCGCCCTCCGACTCCTGCATGGGGTAGGTCACGCTGCCGGTCGCGCCAGGCGCAGGCAGGGCGTTATCCGTGTTGTCCACAGAACCGGAGCCGGTGGTCATTCCCTGCTGGGCGTTGTTGCTGCTGCCGCCCTGGGTCACATAGCCGGGCAGCGGCTCCAGGGTCGGCGTCGCCGTGGGTGTGGCTGTGGGGTTGATGGGTTCCACCGTACCCACGGGCAGGAAGGGCGCAAAGCTGGGCTCAATCACATTGCCGGAGGCGTACCAGTTATCCACAGTCTGGTCCTCCTGCGTCACCTGGCCGCCCACGCCGGTGGTGCTGTCATCGCTCTTGCCGTTGTTGGCAATGCCCTGGCGATACTCGTCGCTGCCGTAGAAATCGCTGAACTCGGCCATGGTCATCTGGTGGAAGTAGTTGCCGTGAACATAGCCGGTCTTGCCGCCGTAGTTCACGCGGTACCAGGTGACGCCGTTGACGCGCTCTGTACCCAGCACCAGGGCCATGGCGTACTGGTGGAGCGTGCCGACCTTCCCAGTGGAAGTGGACGCGCCCTCACGGAAGTTGACGTTGTTGGTCGTCACATAGCCATAGCTGGACAGGCCGTTCACATCATAGGGATTCGAAGTGGGGGTGATGGTGGGAACTGCGGTGTTGAAGGTGTTGAGGTAAGCCGTTTCCTCGCGCTCGGTCATCAGGCGGACCAGATCGCTGCGGATGTAGCCGCTCTGGCCATCCACGGCCACGTTCTGCCATATCACGCCGTCGGCGTAGGTCTGCCCGGTGATGTATACCACCGTGTTGTAGGGCAGATAATCAACGATGCGGCTCTGCTCGCTGCTCATGCGGCGCAGGGGCACGTTGTCGGCCGTGGTCAGGCCGTAGCCCTGCTGCTGCTCGGGCACGGGGGTATTGGTCGTCAGCGCGGTGGGGACGGGCGTGGCGTTGAGCTGATGCCAGTAGTCGATGCGCCAGTCTGCCTCCTGCTGCGTCACCTGCCGCAGGGCGGATGTGGGCACGAAGCCCGCCAGGTTATCCAGCGTGCGCACGTAGGACCAGGTTTCGCCCGAGCCGTTGACATAGTTATCGCTGACGATGACGAGCTCCTCACTCGCCAGCGTGGTCAGGGTCATTTCGCCGCTGCCGATGCCGGTGCGCAGGTCCGTTTCCCAGCGCGTCACGGCATAGCCCGTCACAGGCGTGGGCGTGACCGGCACGGGGGTGATGAACTGCACGAAGCTCTCCGTGGGGCTGGGGGTGGGCGTCACGGTGGGCACGGGCGTCGCACCCACGGAGGCCGCGTAGGCCTGGCTGGCCGCAGGGGTCAGCACATCGATGAATTCCGACTTCATGTAGCCTTCGCGCCCGTCGACGATCACCCGCGTCCAGGATTCGCCGGAGCTGTTGTACTCCGCCGACAGCATGTAGACCACGCCGCCCTTCTGCACGCGCCGGATCACCGTGTTGCTCTTTGTGGTATAGGGTTCGGTGCGCAGCGCCACATCCTTGCCGTTGACGACGCCGTAGCGCAGGATGTCCTGACCCACCGGCACATCGGTGGTATCCCGGCGCAGCTCGGCCACGAAGGAGACCACCGCCGGGGAGGCATAGCCATCCACGGTGACATTCACCGTCACGGGATCCACGCCGGCCACGTCGTAGGCCTCCGGCAGCACCGAGCCATCCGGCCACACCTGATGGGTCGCGCCGCCCTGCAGCTCCTGGCTGAAGGGGCCCGCGAGGGTGCGGCCATTGCCATCCACATAGCGCACGGTGATGGTGGCGTTGCGGGCCTGCACCTGCTGCTTTGCGTACCAGAAGCCCACGTCGCGGGCGCTACGGTCGAGGCTGCCGTCGCTGTAGACGGTCAGGTAGAAGCCCGCCTCGCCGGCCAGCTGATAACCGGAGGGCAGGTTCTGCGGGTTCGCCTGCACCCAGTGGGTGCCCACTTCCAGCTGCAGGGTCTGCCGGGGGGCGATCTCGTTGCCCAGCGTGTCGTAGTAGTACACGGTGACGGCGTGGGTCGCAGGCGTCGTCTGCGCCTTGACGAAGTAGAAGCTGACGCTGCTGACGTTGGCGCGGCCATTGCTGACGTTCACCGTTTGCGACTCCGTGCCGGCCATGATGGTGTAACCCGCCGGGACATGGCTGTAATCCGGCGTGAGGGTGTGGCTGCCGTTGCCAAGCGTCACGATTTGTTCATCGGCGACGGAATAGCCACGGGTGTCCAGGTAGCGCAGGGTGACGGTGGCCGTCTGCTCCGCAGGCTGCTGCGGCACATCGACGAAGCCCTCTTCCTCTTCCTGCGTGGGATAGTACCAGAAGGACAGCGCCTGACCGGCGGGGCTGTAGGTGCCGTCGGCATACACCGTCACCTCGATGACAGCTTCGCTGACCAGCATGTACCCCGGTGTGGCATTGCCCGCCGGAGCCTCGATGCGGTGCGTGCCCACCGGCAGGGTGTATTCCTGCCGGGGCGCGATCTCCTCGCCCATCTCGTTGAACACATACGCCGTCACCGTCACGCTGGTCACCTGCTTCACCGGCTCGCGGTACACGAAGGTGACCGGGTTCGGGCTGACCGCGCCGCCGCCATCCACATACACGGTGACGGAGGATTCGCTCACCAGCGTCAGGCCGCCCACGCGGGTGCTTTCCGGCCAGATGGTCTGATAGCCCTGGGCCACGGTGATGATCTGGCTGTCGATGCGCGTGCCGTCCTCCAGCACGTACATCACCGTGACTTCGCCCGCCACGGGGTCCGTCTCCGGGTCGCGGTACAGGAAGGACACGCTGGCCAGGTCGACCCAGCCATCCGCGTTCACATACACATCGTAGACCTCGTCGCCCATCAGCTCGAAGCTCGCCGCGACGCTGCTTTCGGGGTAGATGTAGTGCGTCCCCTCGCCCTCCAGCGTCACGACCCTGTGATCCAGCTGACCCCGCTCCTGGTGCCAGTAATACACGTCGATGGTCGCCGTCACGGGCCCCTGAGGCTCCACGGGCGCGACATAATCATCGTCATACCAGCTGTCGCCGGGGGTGATCAGCTCCGCGCCAGGGGTACCGGAGAAGCCCTCGTCCCCCGCCGGCAGCATCACCGCGCCGCCGGGCAGCACGTCCTCGGCATACTCGAAGGGCGGCTGCTGGGTGGAGAGGAGGAGCTTCATGCAGTCGTCCATCTGGCTGACTGCAGGTGTTCCGTTGTAGCTGTAGCCGATGTAGTAGGTGTACAGATCATCCACAGCCACAGCATCCTTGTCAGCATTCCAGTAGAGATCCAGCGTCCAGTCCGGCGCCCAGTAGGTATAGGCGGGATCCGGATGCAGGATCTGCGCCTGCACCTTCGAGTCCAGCGCCGCCCCGGGCAGCGTGACCCACCAGGTGTAGGTCAGCCCGTACTCATCCGGTACGCGCACCGCCGGATACTGCCACACAGTCCCCGCCGCATCCGTCCACAGCACGGACACATCGACGCCTTCCCAGCCGGCCAGCGTTGCGGCCCGGGCGGGCACAACGCCCAGCCCCAGCACCAACGCCAGCACCAATGCCAGCAGGCGGTTGATTCTTCTTGCGCCAGTCATTCTCATGGCGACACCCTCCCTGAATGAAAAAATGAGGATTCATCTATATTATACTGCGCCTCTTCCCTTTGTCAACGCCGGACGATTTGCACATTCTTGCAGGATTTCCGCCCGCGCCCGTCGAATAGGGTGCAGGCGGGCCTCACCCGTCAACATATGCACAGCGCAGGAGGCATACCCATGAACGAGCAGAACCTGATCGAAAAATACGTGGACGGCAAGGTCGTCTTTGAAGGCAAGATCATCCGCCTGGAGCATTGGCGCGTGGAGCTGCCCAACGGGCACATCGCCCTGCGCGAGGTAGCCTGCCATCCCGGCGCATCCGCCGTGGTCGCCCTGGATGAGGAGAACAACGTCATCCTCGTGCACCAGTACCGCGCGCCCATGCACCGCGTGACGCTGGAGATCCCCGCCGGCAAGCTGGACAGCGCCGAGGAAGATCCCCTCTTCTGCGCCCAGCGCGAGCTGAGCGAGGAAACCGGCATGCTGGCCGACAGCTGGACGAAGCTGACCGTGCTGGACACGACCCCCGGCTTCTGCAACGAGCGCATCCACATCTACCTGGCCACAGGGCTGAAGCAGGGCGAGACCCACCCGGATGAGGACGAGTTCGTTTCCACCACCCGCATGCCGCTGGCCGAGGCGGCCGCCCGGGTCATGGACGGCACCCTGCGCGATGGCAAGACCGCCCTGGGCATCCTGATGGCTTACACCCGTGCCTCCGCCAATATCAACGAGTGATTCCTTCGCTTTCTTCCCGTTCGGGCAGAATATTTCAGTTTTATTGCATTTTTGTAAATCCGGCAGCTGACACATCGTCTGCGCAAGGAAAGGAGCATCACTATGGCCGGTAAAGACCGTCCGAATCCGCTGTACATCGTTTTTCTGGCAGCCATGCTGCTCCTGCTGGCCATCGGCGCCTTCATGCTCATCTGGGGCAGCGCGCACAATGGCGTTCCCCTGCCGACGCTGAAGGGGCCGGGGCTGTATGCCCGGGGGATGTTCCATGCCTGATATGAAGCAGCTGCTGTCCCTGCTGATGCTGCCGCCCTCCCCGCCCGGCACGCCCCGGGAGTACTTCCTGCGCATGCCGCAGGTGGAAACGCCCCGACTGCTGCTGCGACGCATGACCATGCGCGACGCCCGCGACATCTACGCCTACTCCCAGGACGAGGAAGTCGCCCGCCATGTGCTGTGGACGGCGCACCGCTCCATCTGGGAGACGAAGGCCTACATCCGCTGGGTCATCCAGCAGTACCGCTGCGGCGAGCCCTCCAGCTGGTGCATCGTGGAGAAGGCCAGCGGGCGCGTCATCGGCACCATCGGCTTCATGAGCTATCAGGGGGACAACGCCACGGTGGAGCTGGGCTACAGCCTGGCCCGCAGCCACTGGAATCAGGGCCTGATGACCGAGGCGCTGTCCGCCGTGCTGGCGGAGTGCTTCCAGGTGCTGAAGCTCCACCGCGTGGAGGCGCAGCATTTCTCCGCCAACCCCGCCAGCGGCCGCGTGATGGCCAAATGCGGCATGACCCACGAAGGCTCACTCCGCCGCCGCATCTGCAACAAGGGTGTGTTCATGGATGTGGAGATGTGGGCCATCCTCCGCACGGACTGGGAGCGGAGCCGCTCCGCCCGCTGAAACAAAGCAACGCCTCCCCTTCAGCGTTTCTGCTGAAAAGGAGGCGTCAAAACATCGATATGGTCGATGTTTTGCAGACCTTCAAAAAAGGCTGCAAGACAAGGCGGCAAGGCTGCAAATCCGGGAGTTTACTTTGCGGTAAATGACCGGATTTGCAGCCGCAGCCAACGCAGGAAGCATCATTTCCGGCACCAATGCCGGAAATGATGCGGTTGCGGGCTTTTTTGATGGTCTGAACGCCTCCCCTTCAGCGTTTCTGCTGAAAAGGAGGCGTTCTGCGTCCCGTGACCGGCAGGATCAGCCCTGGTACTGCTTCATCCGCCGCGCCAGCACCTCAGGCCGCGCCACGGAGTAGCCGAAGAAGCCCAGCACATCCGCCGTGCGCTGGTACACGCCGTGGTTGTAGGCCACCAGGCCCGCGCGCTCCAGGTGGAGCGAGCCGTCCGCGTCAAAGAGGTCGCCGCGCACCTGCACGCCCACCACTTCGCCCACGAACATGTCATGGCTGCCCAGTTCCAGCACCTGGCGCACCTTGCAGGCCAGATAGGCCGGGCACTCGGCGATGGCCGGAGCGTTATCAAGGCCCAGGGCCGGCATGGGCGTCAGGCCGCAGTGGGCCCACTTGTCAACGTCCTTGCCGCTGCGCACGCCGCAGAAATCCACCGCCTTGCACCGCGCCTCGTCCACCAGATTGACCACGAACTCGCCGCTCTCCCGGATCATGGCGTGGCTGTAGCGGTTCCTGCGCACGCTGATGGAGACCATCGGCGGGTCGCTGTTGACCGTGCCAGCCCAGGCGATGGTGATGATGTTGGGGCGCGCATCCAGCTTCGGGCAGGCGCAGGAAACCATCACCGCCGGCACCGGCGCAAGCAGCGTGCAAGGGGCAAAGGTTCTGAAATCATGCATATCATCCACTCCGTTCTCCTCTGTGGTGTGAATAACAGTGTACAGTATCGTTGAATGAATGTCAAGCTTGCGGGGCGTTCCCGCCAGCTGGCCAGATGGAGGTACTTCCATGATCGCGCTATTTCAGGTTCTTGCCCTGTTCCTGCTCATGCTCTGCGGCCTGGGCGCAGTGAAATTCCGCCTGATGGACGATGGCGGCCTGAGGGGCCTGAACACCCTCGTGCTCTCCTTCGCCCAGCCGGCGATGATCATCCACAGGCTCCAGCAGGACGCTGACGCCGGGCTGATCGCCGAGCTGGCGTGGGTGTTCGTCATCACCTGCGCCACCATCGCGCTGGCGGGCGTAATCGCCTTTTCGCTGTTCATCCGCGAACCCGCCGGCCGCCGGAGCGTGTTGACCAACCTGGCCATGGTGTCCAACTGCGGGTTCATGGGGTACCCGGTCATCACCGCCGCCCTGGGCGACGGCGCGCTGATCTACGCGGTGGTCTTCGTGGCGGCCTTCAACCTCATGTGCTGGACCCTGGGCGCATACTTCTACGGGGGCGCAAAGGCCATGCAGCCCCAGCGGCTGCTGCGCAATCCTTCGCTGCTGGCCATCGCCATGGGGCTGACGCTCTTCCTCACCGGCTGGCGGCTTCCGGAGTTCATCAACAGTGCCCTCAGCATGCTGGGCGCCGTCACCACGCCGGTGGCCATGTTCGTCATCGGTGCGAGGCTGATCTCCCTGCGCCCGGCCCATCTGGCGGATGCAAAGCTCCTGCTGGTGTGCCTGCTGCGGCTGGTGGTCTTCCCCGGACTGGTGCTGCTGCTCTTCCTCACGCCCCTGCCGCCGATGGTGGTCAAGTCTGTGTTCGTGTGCACGGCGATGCCCTGCGCGGCGCTGACCGCCATGCAGAGCGAGATCTACGACTGCGACCGCGCCCTGGCCAGCCGTGGCGTGGCGCTCTCCACCGCCTTCTCGATGGCCACCGTGCCCCTGATGCTCCTGCTGCTCCCCGCCTGACAGAAAGGATGATGTGATGCTCTTCCCCGGCAATTCCGATTACAGGGGGCGACATGCCGGCGCATATGTGCCCCGGCCCAGCCCCATGCGCCATGTGGTGCGCATCGCCGTGGTGCTCCTGATGCTCGGCCTGCTGGCCTGGCCCTTTGTGGAACCCCTCTTCCCCGAGGTGGAGGAAGTCACCCTGCAGCCCGCAGACTTCCCTGAGGACATCAGCCAGCTGCGCGTCGTCTACGTCTCCGACATTCACGCCGGCCCCTTTTTCAGCCAGGCGCGGGTGGAGGATCTTGTCCGCCGCATCAACAGGCTCAACGCTGATATCGTGCTGCTGGGCGGCGATTACGCCCAGGACAGCGCCAGCGCGGTGGAATTCTTCCGCTCCCTGCCCGCCATCCACGCCAATTACGGCGTTTATGCCGTGACCGGCAATCACGATCGCACCGTGCCCGAGAGCAACCTGGCCCTCCTGCGCGAGGCCATGCTCCAGGCCGGCGTCACGCCGCTGATCAACGAAGTGGCCTCCGTGCGCATCGGCAACGCATCCATCTGGCTTGCCGGCGTGGATGACCTCAGCTGCGGTCACCCCGATGTGGCCGGCGTGGCCTCGCAGGTGCGCAAGGAGGATTACGTCATCTTCCTGTGCCACAGCCCTGCGGTCATCCCCGACGCCGTTGAAGCCCGCGACGCCAATTTCCAGTATGGCTGGTTCGATCTGGGGCTTTTCGGCCACACCCACGGCGGCCAGGTGGATCTCTTCGGCGGGATCGTGAGGGACGACAGCGTCCCCGAGGCCTACCGGGAAGGCTGGTCCCGCACCAGTCGCGCGGATCTGCTCACCTCCCGGGGCTACGGCGTTTCCGTCCTGCCCATCCGCCTGCTCTGCCGTCCGCAGATCCACCTGATCACCCTGCGCAGCTCCAACTGAACAGACCGGAATCCGGTATCCGAGCCTCATTACAGACCGCAAGTCTGTTTTGCAGGCTTTTTCTTATAGCACATTCGCCAGCGTGAAGGCGTCCCTGTGGTAGAGGTGCAGGGCCTGTTCCCGCAGCTGCGCGCAGGCTTCGAGGCAACCGGCCCGGTCCTGTGCAGCGATACCTGCTTCCAGCGTCACCAGCGAGAGGGTCACATCGTCCGTATCCTCGTGGTTGATCAGCGTCTGCAGCGCCGGCAGGCGGCCGCGCCACTCAGCCAGATACGCAGCCGCGCAATCCGCCGCCCGGTCCCATTCTTCCTGCCGCACCAGCTCGCGCAGCTCCTCCGCCGCCCCTGCGTACCGCTGCGACAGCGCATGCATCGCCCCGGAGGAAAGCGTTCCGGCGATGGCCACCGCCAGCAGCAGCGCCACGGCAATCGCAAGGCTCGTCCGCACTCACCACACCACCCTTTCCGGCGGCAGCACCCGGCGCAGAAGCGTATTCGTCTGCCCCTTGCCCTGTATGAGCAGCTCGCCGCGGGTGTTCAGGCACATGAACAGCACGTCCTGTATGCCGGGAAACCCCGCCTTCTCCGCTTCCAGGCGGAGCCAGGTCTCCGTCAGGCGCCCCCGGTTCAGGTTGTCATGCTGCACCACGCCGTCCATCACCAGCGGGAGCGGCAGCCCCTCCTTTGGCGGCTGCAGGCCCACATCATCCGGCGTCAATGGGCGATGCTGCGCCTTGGGCAGCACGCTGAGCTTCCCGCCCGGCTCCAGCACCACCGTCCCCACCTCGGATGGGTCGGCGCACCCGGCGGTGCGGATGGCCTCCATCAGGTCGTTGAGGTCCACGGAGGCGCGGCGCATCTGCTTTTCGCACAGGGCGCCGTTGCGCACCAGCACCGCCGGCTCGCCGCTGAGCCACACGCGCAGCTTCTGCCAACGCATGCAGGCCGCCGACAGCAGCCCGTGGCACACCACCAGCGCCGCCATGGGCAGCACGCCATAGAGCAGCGGAATCCCCACGCCGCCCATGGGCGTGGCCGCCAGCTCCGCGATCATGATCACCACCACCATCTCAAAGGGCTGCAGCTGCCCCACCTGCCGCTTGCCCATCGCCCGCATCGCCAGCAGCGACACGCCGTAGAGCAGCACCGAGCGCACAAACACCGTCAGCATCCCATCGCCTCCCGGCCTTTTGCGGTATCTTGCCCGGTGCGGCGCCCGGGCATTCATCCGGATGACGCATTCAGCCATCACAGCATCCGACTTCCGGTCGGTTTTATTTACTTCAGCACCTGCTGTTTCCGCATTTTCATCCGTACATCTTGCGCCCGGCCCGCTCCTGTGCTACAATATACATGTTTATAAACCCCAAAACGCAAGGAGTCAGCGAATGAAGGAAATCATTACCGTGAAGGACGTCACCTTCACGTACGAGGAGGCCACCGAGCCCGCGCTGCGCGGTGTGTCGCTGGCCGTTCAGGAGGGCGAATTCCTCGCCGTGCTGGGCCACAACGGCTCCGGCAAGTCCACCCTGGCCAAGCTCCTCAACGCCCTGTATATCCCCACGGAGGGCCATGTCACCGTCTGCGGCTTCGACACCCAGGATGACGACCATCTCTGGGACGTGCGCCAGCAGGCTGGCATGATCTTCCAGAACCCGGATAACCAGATCGTGGCCACCGTGGTGCGCGAGGACGTGGCCTTTGGCCTGGAAAACCTGGCTGTGCCCCATGCAGAGATGGT
Source organism: Clostridia bacterium (assembly GCA_017410455.1). GTDB lineage: Bacteria > Bacillota > Clostridia > Christensenellales > Aristaeellaceae > UBA11524. The sequence continues at coordinate 139,511 of JAFQQT010000017.1, read as the reverse complement.
GCAGCGCATCGACGAGGCGTTGGCAGCCGTGCGCATGACGGACTTCGCCGCTGCCCCGCCCCACATGCTCTCCGGCGGCCAGAAGCAGCGCGTGGCCATCGCGGGTATCCTCGCCATGCAGCCCCGCGTCATCATCGCCGACGAGGCCACCGCCATGCTGGATCCCTCCGGCCGCCGCGAGGTGCTCTCCACCATCCGCCGCCTCAACCGCGAGAAGGGCATCACCGTCGTGTGGATCACCCACTACATGGAGGAGGCTGCCCAGGCAGACCGCGTCATCGTGATGAACCATGGGCAAGTGGCCCTGACCGGCGCGCCCCGCGAGATCTTTGAGCAGACCGCGCAGCTGCGGGAGATGCATCTGGACGTGCCCCACATGACCGACCTGGCACAGGACCTGCGCGCCGAGGGCATGCCCCTGCCCGCCGGGATCCTCACCGTGGACGAAATGACCGAGGAGGTGTGCAAGCTGCTATGCCAATCCAGGTAACGAATCTCACGCACACCTACTCCGCCGGCAGCGCCCTGCAGTCCACCGCCCTGCACGATGTGAGCCTGTCCATCGAGGATGGCGAGTTCGTCTGCATCGTGGGGCACACCGGCAGCGGCAAGTCCACCCTGGTGCAGCACCTGAACGGCCTGCTGAAACCGACTTCCGGTCGGATCCTCGTTGATGGCGAGGACATGAACGGCGACAAGGTGGACAAGAAGCGCATCCGCCAGAAGGTCGGCCTGGTGTTCCAGTACCCGGAATACCAGCTGTTTGAGGAGACCGTGGCCAGAGACATCGCCTTCGGCCCGAAGAACCAGGGCCTCTCCGCCGAGGAGATCGACCGCCGCGTGCGCGCCGCCATGGCCCATGTCCACCTGGACTACGACAAGTACGCCGAGCGCAGCCCCTTTGAGCTCTCCGGCGGCCAGATGCGCCGCGTGGCCATCGCGGGCGTGCTGGCGATGGAGCCCCGCTACCTCATCCTGGACGAACCGACCGCCGGTCTGGATCCCAAGGGCCGCGACCGGATCCTCGGCATGATCCAGGAGCTGCACCGCGAGGGGCGCACCACCGTGGTGATGGTCAGCCATTCCATGGACGACTGCGCCCGCCTGGCCACCCGCATGATCGTGATGAGCAAGGGCACGGTGCTCATGAGCGACACGCCCCGCGCCGTTTTCGCTCAGGCGGACGCGATGCGCGAGGCCGGTCTGGGCGTGCCCGCGGCCGCCCAGCTGTGCGAGAAGCTCCGCGCCCGCGGCCTTGACCTCCCCCACGACCTGTACACGCAGGAGGAGCTCCACGCCCATCTCCTGCGCCTGTGGAAGGAGGCGGCCCACGCATGATGAAGAACATCACCCTCGGCCAGTACTATCCGGTCGACAGCTGGGTGCACCGCCTCGACCCCCGGATGAAGATCGTCCTGACCATCGCGCTGATCGTGGGCGTGTTCATGGTCAGCTCCTTCGTAGGGTACGCGCTGGTGCTGGCCTTTGTGTACCTCGCCGCCCGTATGGCGAAGATTCCCTTCAGGATGCTCGTCAGGGGCGTGAAGGCGCTCAGGTTCATCCTCATCCTCACCTTCCTGCTGAACCTCTTCTTCAACGCCGGCACGACGATGCTGCTTGAATGGGGCATCCTCAAAATCTCCCTGGAGGGTCTGGATCAGGCCATCCACTATTCCCTGCGCCTGGTGTTCCTGGTGATGGGCACGTCGCTGATGACCCTCACCACCTCGCCCATCGCCCTCTCCGACGGCATCGAGCGCCTGCTCAGCCCGCTGAAGGTGATCCGCTTCCCCGCCCATGAGCTGGCGATGATGATGTCCATTGCCCTGCGTTTCATCCCCACGCTCATGGAAGAGGCCGACAAGATCATGAAGGCGCAGATGGCCCGCGGCGCGGACTTTGAGTCCGGCAACATCATCGCCCGGGCGAAGGCCATGGTGCCGCTGCTGGTGCCGCTGTTCGTCAGTGCCTTCCGCCGTGCGGGCGACCTGGCCATGGCCATGGAGAGCCGCTGCTACCACGGCGGCGAAAACCGCACCCGCCTGCGCGTGCTGAAGATCACCCGCAACGACTGGATCGCCGCAGGCGTAACAGCTGCCCTCATCGCCCTGATCGTGCTGGAAGGCCGCTTCGTCCCTGACCTGGTGACCCTCGTGCAGGGATGGCTGCCCGCTGAACAGACCGCAAGTCTGTTTTTCACGAAGGGGCTGAAGCTATGAAGCGCATCCTGCTGACCATCGAATACGACGGCACAAACTACGCCGGCTGGCAGCGGCAGATCAACGGCCTCGCCGTGCAGCAGGTGCTGGAAGAGGCGCTGCAAAAGGCCACGAGGGAGCGCATCGTCGTCACCGGCGCATCCCGCACGGACGCGGGCGTCCACGCCCTGGGGCAGGCGGTGCACTTCGATACGGAGAGCCGCATCCCGCCGGAGAAGTACCCCTTCGTGCTCAACACCATGCTGCCCCGGGATGTGCGCGTCCACACGGGCCGCGAGGTGCCGCCGGAGTTCCACGCCCGCTTCATGACCAGCGGCAAGCGCTACACCTACCGCATCCTCAACAGCCGCCACGGCAGCGCCCTGCGGCGCAATTCCCACGTGCACGTCCCCGTGCCGCTGGACGTGGCGCTCATGCAGCAGGCCCTGCCCCAGCTGCTGGGCAAGCATGATTTCGCCGCCTATCAGGCCGCCGGCGGCACGGCGAAGACCACCATCCGCACCATCCGCTCTGCCACCCTTGAACAGCACGGGGACGAGATCATCCTGACGGTCGAGGGCGACGCGTTCCTGTACAACATGGTGCGCATCATCGCGGGTACCCTGATCGAGATCGGCCAGGGCAAGCGCGGCGTGAACGCCTTTTCCGAGGCCTTCGAGACCCTCAACCGCCTTTCCCTGGGCCTGACCGCGCCGCCGCACGGGCTGGAGCTGACCCGCGTCTACTACCCCGAGGAGGCCTTCCTCCTGCCCGGGCAGATGAAGTGGCACACCGACTGACCCTGACGGAGGCAGCATGAAATACGCCATCTTTTCCGACGTGCACGGCAACGCACACGCCCTGAAGCTCGCGCTGGAGGATGCGCGGCGCGAGGGCGCGGAGGGCTTCCTGTTCGCGGGGGATTACTGCATCAGCATGCCCTGGGCGAATGAAGCGCTGGCCCTGATCCGCAGCGTCCCCAATGCCCATATCATCCGCGGCAACGACGAAAATCACCTGGCCGTCCCCTCTGGCGATGACGGCCAATTCGAGGTCGCACGCTGGTGTGCCCGCGCCCTCACGCCGGAGAACCGTGCCTGGCTGGACGCGCTGCCCCACACGCTCTCCCTGACGCTGGTGGGCGTGCCCGTCCACATGGCGCACTCCTCCGAGGCCTTCGTGAGCAAAGCGCTGCATGCCCGCTTCCGCACTTCCCGTCTTCCCTTTTACTATCCGGACGGCCCCGTCCCCCGCGATGTACTGGCGGCGGACTTCCGTTCCTTCGCCGCCACCGGTGAGCTGGCTGCTGCCATCGCCGCGCTGGAACCCGGGGTGTACATCTTCGGGCACAACCACATCCAGACCTGGGGCGACTTCGGCGGACGCATCCTGATCAACCCCGGTTCCGTCGGCCTGCCACTGGACTGCGGCGAGCCCGGCGCGGCCTATTCCCTCATGACCATCGAAAACGGCGCTGTCACCGTGGAGGAGCGCCGCGTTCCCTACGACCTGGAATGCCTGATCGGCAAGATCCGTGGGAGCAGCCAGCATGCCTCCGCCCGCGTGTGGACGGAGCTGATCATCTCCGAGCTGTGCACGCGCCGCGAGAAGGTCGCGCAGTTCCTCTGGTGCTGCGAGGACTACGCGCACAGCATCGGCGACGCCCGCCGCCCCTTTGCAAAGGACACCTGGCAAGCGGCCTTGGACGAGTGGGAGCGCACCGCCCGTGACCGCTTCCCTGCCCTGTTCGTCTGACGAGAGAGGAGTTTCCGCCCCATGAAGCGCTCCTTCATGACCACGCTGCCGGACAAAACCGGCGCATTCCTCCAGGCCAGTCGCATCATCCTCAGCCACGGCGGCAACATGACCCGCGCCAGCTACAACAAGGCCGTGGACGCGCACACGCTCTTCCTGGACGTGGAAGCAGACGCGGCGCAGCTGGACGCCATCGAGGCCGACCTCACCTGTTCAGGCTTCCTCCAGACGGCCCCCCATGTCAAGATCATCCTGGCTGAGTTCGAGGTGCCCGACGCTCCCGGCGCGACCATCCCGGTCCTGGAGACCCTCGCGCGGCAGCAGGTCAGCATCTCCTACATCTCCAGCCTGCCCCCGCAAGCGGGTGTGGTGAAGCTGCGCCTGGGCCTGTACATCGGCGAGGCCGGCGCGGTGGAGGGGCTGCTGCGCGAGCTGTCCAGCCTGTGCGCGGTGCGGATCCTGGATTACGACGCGGGCGAGAAGCGCCTGGACAACACCGTTTTCTATCTCACCTTTGCCGACGAGATGCGCCGCCTGCTGCGCATGACCCAGGCCCAGACCAGCGAGTTCATCTACCATGCCAACCTGGTGATGCAGCAGCTGGAAAACACCGGCGAGCACCCGGACAAGGCCTTCGGTTTCGTCAGCCGCTTCGCGCATTTCGTGGTGGAGCACGGCGGTACGGGCTATGACTGCCGCATCACCGCCCAGAAGCTCACCCCCCGGGTGAACGCCACGGTCATCGAGCCCCCCTGCGGATCCAACATCACCATCCTGGAGGACGAGCGCACACGTCAGCTGCTGGTCATCGACGGCGGCTTCAGCTACTACAAGCGGCAGACAATGAAACTGCTGCGCCAGCTCTTCCCCGATTTTGAGCTGCGCAGGCGCGAGATGCTGCTGACCCACTCGGACTCGGATCACTCGGGCATCAGCGGCTATTTCGATACCGTGTGGTGCACCCGGCGCACGGCGGACTGCTTCGCCAGCGAGCATCTGGGCCAGCCCTGCCCCCGCGAGGAGAACCCCAACATGCTGCCCTTCTACCGCCTGTCCAACCTGATTGCCGATTATGAGCCACCCCAGCTGCGCCGCCTGCGCCACCTGGGCGACCGACTCCCCAACGACGCAAAGCCCCTGAGCGAAATCGGCACGTTCGATTTTGCGGACATGCACTTCACCATCCTGGAGGGCAACGGCGGCCACGTCCCCGGCGAAACCGTGCTGCTGGACGAGGCCCACAGAATCGCCATCACCGGCGATGATTATGTCAATTTCCACGACTACACCGCGCCCCAGAAGGAATTCAACCAGCTTGCGCCCTACCTCGCCCGCTCCGTCAATCAGGACAGCGCGAAGTACCGCCTCATCCTGCGCGCCCTCAAGGACATGATGGACGGCCAGGGCTGGCTGATCTTCCCCGGCCACGGCGCGATTCTCCAGCGCGATCAGCGCATGTAAGAGGTAGAAATGCTGCGAATCGACAACCTGTCGCTCCCCCTGTCCTATGATACGGCGCTGCTGACCGAGGCCGTGCTGCGCAAGCTGCGCGTACCCGCCGACCAGCTGCTCTCCCTCACCCTGGCAAAGAAGTCCGTGGACGCGCGGGACAAGGGCGATGTGCACTTCGTCCTGTCCGTGGACGTGAAGCTCCGCAACGAGGACGCATGGCTCAAGCGGATGAAACCCGGCACGGTCAACCGCGTCAATCCCCCGGCCACACCGAAGCTGGATCCACCCGCTTTCGCCCGGCCGCCGGTGGTGGTGGGTGCCGGGCCTGCGGGCCTTTTCGCCGCGCTGACGCTGGCGCAGGCGGGCGCGAACCCCATCCTCATCGAGCGCGGAAAGCCCGTTGACGCCCGCACGCAGGATGTGACCGCCATGCAGCGCGAGGGCGTCCTCGACCCGGACAGCAACGTGCAGTTCGGCGAGGGCGGCGCGGGCGCCTTCTCCGACGGCAAGCTGACCACGGGCACCAAGTCCCCCTACATCCGCCATGTGCTGCGCACCTTCGCGGCGCACGGCGCGCCGGAGGAGATCCTGTACCTCTCCAAGCCCCACATCGGCACCGACCGGCTCAAGGGCGTTGTCGCCTCCATCCGCAATGAAATCATCCGCCTGGGCGGCACGGTGCTCTTCGGCACGCGGGTGACGGAGCTGATCGTGCGCGGCAGCCATGTGGAGGGCGTGAAGGTGGTCAGCGAGGGCCAGGAGCGGGAGTTCCTCACCGATACCGTCCTCCTGGCCATCGGTCACAGCGCCCGCGACACCATGCAGCGCCTGTTCCATCAGGGCGTCATCATGGTGCCCAAGCCCTTCGCCATGGGCGTGCGCATCGAGCATCCCCAGAGCCTCATCAGCCGGGCGCAGTACGGAAAAAGCTGGCAGCACCCGGCCCTGGGCGCGGCTGACTACAAGCTGGCCGTCCACACCCCCGACGGGCGCGGCTGCTACACCTTCTGCATGTGCCCCGGCGGCGAGGTTATCGCGGCGGCGAGCCAACCCGGCGGCCTGTGCGTCAACGGCATGAGCTACCACGCCCGCGACGGCCGCAACGCCAACGCAGCGCTGCTGGTGGGCGTCAACCCCGGGGATTTCGGCGACGATCATCCGCTTTCTGGCTTTGTGCTGCAAAGGAGCATCGAGCAGGCCGCCTACCGCCTGGGCGGCAGCAATTTCCATGCCCCCGTGCAGCGCGTGGAGGACTTCCTGGCCGACCGCGCCAGCAAGGCCCTGGGCGAGGTCATCCCGACGTACCAGCCCGGCGTGACCCCCGCCGACCTGCGGGAGTGCCTGCCCGGCTTCATCACCGAGAATCTGAAATTCGGCATCCGCGGCATGGACAGGCAGCTGCGGGGCTTTGCCCACCCGGACGCAGTGCTGACGGGCGTGGAGGCGCGCTCCTCCTCCCCCGTGCGGCTGAACCGCGACCGCGTCACCTGCATGGCCGAGGGGCTGGACGGCCTCTTCCCCGTTGGAGAAGGCGCGGGCTACGCCGGCGGCATCATGTCCGCCGCGGTGGATGGCATCGTCTGCGCCCGGGCCGCCATCGAAAGGAGCAGGCTATGAACGCGCTGCTGAATGAGGCGCTGGCCGCCTTCGGACTCACCGGCGCAGAGGCGGCGTTCATCCAGCAGCACGAGAACGCCGTGTACCGCGTGGACGGCAGGTATCTGCTGCGCATCCACAAGGCCGCCGACGGGCTGCACGTTGACCATGACCCCGGCAAGCGTCAGGCCGAGCTGCATTTCCTGACCCACCTGGCGGACACAGGCATGAACGTGCAGCGTCCCCTGGCGGAGGCCACCCTCACCGGCGGCGTTCAGGCGACCCTGCTGACCTGGCTGGAGGGCCACCGCATCACCGAGGCGGAGTTCACGCCGGAGCTGCAGCATCACATCGGCGCGATGACCGCCCGGCTGCACCAGGCGGCGCAAGGGTTCCGTCATCCGGCCCTGCGCCGCTTCGACGCGGCCCATGTGAACCGCCTGGCCGATTCCCTGCGGCAGATGGGCGAGCGTCACCGCCTGAACATGGACGAGATCGCCGTGGCATGCCGGGCCGCCCGCGTCATCGCAGACCGGCTGAGCCACGTTTCCGCCGCTTTTCTCCCCATCCACTGCGACCTGTCCCAGTCCAACATCCTGCTGACTAAGCACGGCCCCGTCCCCATTGACTTTTCCCTGTGCGGCGTCGGCCACCCCATGCACGACCTGGGCATTCTGCTGGGCAACACCAGCACCATGGCCCAGCGCAAGGCCATGGCGGAGGGCTACACCGCCGCCGGAGGCCGCATCGACCCGCCCCTGCTGGACGCGGGCTACACCCTGGGCCTGCTGGAGGCGCTGGACTTTCACGCGGACATATGGCCCAGGGAGTCCTGGTTCGCACCCCGCCTGACCCGCTGGGTCAGCGAACAACTGCAGCCGCTCGCCGATGGCAAGCCCCTGCTGGACGCCGATATGCGCCTTGTCAACCTCAAATAAAGGAGCGATTCACATGACCGTGAAGGAAAAATTCCTGCGCTATGTGCAAGTGGAGACCACCTCCGAGGAGACCTGCGAGACCTGCCCCTCCAGCCCCAATCAGCTGGTGCTGGCGAATATGCTGGTGGACGAGCTGCACGCCATGGGCGTCGCCAACGCCCGCGTGGACGAGCACGGCTACGTCTACGCCACCATCCCGGCCAAGGGCGACCATCCGGCGAAGGTGGGTCTCATCGCCCACATGGACACCTCCGACGGCGTGCGCGGCGCGACGAAGCCCGTCTGCATCCCCCATTACGACGGCAAGCCAGTGACGCTTGCCAACGGCGTGGTCATCGACGGCTTTGACTTCCTGCCGACGCTGGCCGGTCAGGAGCTGATCGTCACCAGCGGCGACAGCGTCCTGGGCGCGGATGACAAGGCCGGCGTGGCGGAGATCATGGCCCTGGCGCAGCGGCTGATGGCCCCCGACGCGCCGGAGCATTGCACGGTCTGCATCGGCTTCACGCCGGACGAGGAAATCGGCCGCGGCGCGGATCTGTTCGACGTGCCCGGCTTCGGCGCGGATTACGCCTACACCGTGGACGGCGGCGCCCTGGGCGAGCTGGAATACGAGAACTTCAACGCCGCCTCCTGCAGGGTGACGGTCAGGGGCGTGAACATCCATCCCGGCAGCGCCAAGAATCAGATGAAGAACGCCCTGCTGCTGGGCATGGAGTGGAACAGCATGCTGCCCCCTGCGGATATCCCCGCCCACACCGAGGGGTACGAGGGCTTCTACCACCTCATGCACTTCTCCGGCGACGAGGAGCTGGCCACCCTGGGCTATATCATCCGCGACCACGACACCGCAAAATTCGACCAGCGCAAGGCCACCGTGCAGCGCATCACCGATTACCTGAACGCCAAGTGGGGCGAAGACAGCTTCACCTGCGAGGTAAAGGACAGCTACCGCAACATGCGCGAGAAGCTGGAGCCCTGCATGTTCATCGTGGACAAGGCCGCCGAGGCCTTCCGTGCCTGCGGCGTGACGCCCATCACCACGCCCATCCGCGGCGGCACCGACGGCGCGCGCCTTTCCTACATGGGCCTGCCCTGCCCCAACCTTTCCACCGGCGGCTACAACTTCCACGGCCGCAAGGAGCTGATCACCGTGGAGGCCATGGAAAAGATGGTGGACGTGCTGGAAAGCATCGTGACCCACGCGTAAGGAGGCCCCATGCCCACAAGCAAGACGCGGCTGCTGTGCATGCCGACCCTGTGCGCGGACATCTTCGACGGAACCGGCGAGATCCTGCCCGGCGGCGAGGCGCTGAACCTCGGCTGCATCGCCTGCCGGTATCCGCACATGGACGTGGCCCTGCTGGGCGCCATCGGCGCGGACGAGCCCGGCGCAGCCATCCATGCCGCCATTGACGCCCGCCCCATCGACCGTACCCATGTCCACGTTATCGAAGACGGCGCCACCGCCACCCACCGCATTTACCACACCCCGGAGGGCGACCGCTATTTCAAGCCCGACTCCTGGCAGGGCGGCGTGTTTGCGACCTACCGCCTGACGGAGGCCGACAGCGACGCCATGAACGCCGCCGACGTGGTGTTCTGCACCTGGTACAGCCCCAATTTCCGCGAGGTGCTGGCCTGCCGCCGGGAGGGTTCCTTCCGCCTGGCCGTGGATTTTGATATCGAGCGCGACCTGGCAAAGATGGAGGCCGCCCTGCCCTTTGTCGATTTCTTCTTCATCAGCGGCGACGACGCGTTTCTCCCCACGGCCAAAGCCTGGTCAGAACGCTTTGACGCAATCTTCAACGTCACCCTTGCCGAACGCGGGAGCGTCACTTATGTCGGCGGCCGGGAATACCGCGTGTCCGCCGTACCGGTGAGCGAGGTCATCGACACCACCGGCTGCGGCGACAGCTACCACGGCGCATTCCTCAGCCGGTACCTGCTGGACGGGGACGTTACCGCCGCCATGCATGAGGGCAGCCGCGTCGCCAGCCAGACCCTGTCCCATATGGGAGGCTTCTGATGGACGCACAGGAGAGAATGACCCTCTGCGGCACGGAATACGCCGTCCTCCGCCTGCTGGGCAAGGGCAAAGGCGGGTATTCCTACCTGGTGGAGCGCGGCGGTCAGCCGTTTGTCCTCAAGCAGATCCACCACGAGCCCTGTGATTACTACACCTTCGGCGACAAGCTGCAGTCCGAGCTGCGGGACTACGCCCGGCTGCGCGAAATCGGCGTGCCCATGCCGGAAATGCTGGCCGTGGACGAGGCGCAGGAGCGGATCCTGAAGCAGTACATCTCCGGGGACACGGTGGATGTGCTGGTGGCGGAGAACCGCCTGCCGGACTGGTGCATCCCGCAGATGGAGGCCCTGTGCGAGCGCCTCTATGCCGCCAACACCAACATTGACTACTACCCCACCAACTTCGTTCCGCTGGACGGCACGCTGTACTATATCGACTATGAGTGCAACGACTACATGGCCCAGTGGGACTTCCAGCATTGGGGGATTCAGTACTGGAGGAAGCCATGAACCACATCCGCCCCGCTGCGGAGGCCGACCTCTGCCGCATCACGGAGATCGAGATCTTCAATTATCGCCTGAATTTCTACCCCATCTTCCGCGCTGATGACTTCTACTTCGGCGACTTGACGGTGCTGTCCCGGATGACCTCGCTAAGCAGGCTTCTGGACGAGTTCTGGGTGTATGACGACGGCGTGGTGAAGGGCTTCATGCGTGTCCACGGGCAGGAGCTGTGCAAGCTGTTCGTCGAGCCGGTGCTGCAAAACCAGGGCATCGGCGCGGCGCTGCTCACCCATGCGGTGCATACGCTGGGCATCCGCCATCTGTGGGCGCTGGAGAAGAACACGCGGGCCATAGCCTTCAATCAGCGCCACGGCTTCCGCCTGACCAATGAGCGCAGGCTGGAGGAGGGCACGACAGAATACCTCGTCCGGCTGGAACGCTGAACTGCGTTGATCGCGGGTGCAGCGCCTGCATGCCCGCATGGAACTTCGCGCACCGGGGCGCACAGCACTGGTCGCAGACTGCTGCGTTCCTTGCGCACTTCCGCAAGGGCTGACTCACGGAGGCCACCATGATCCGAATTCTCTGCATGCCCACCCTCTGCGCCGACGTCTTTGAGCAGACCGGCGAGGTGCTCCCCGGTGGCGAGGCGCTGAACTTCGCCGCCCACGCCAGCAAATACCCCGGCATCGACGTGGGGCTTGTGGGCGCCATCGGCGATGACGAAGTGGGACGCCACGTCCTGTCCGCCATCGAGGCGCGGCCCATCGACCGCGCAGGCGTTCATGTCATCCCCGGCGGCGAGACGGCCAGCCACTTCATCTCCACGGATGAAAACGGCGACCGCTACTTCAAGCCCGGCGCGTGGCACGGCGGCGTATACGACGCATTCCGGCCGGATGCGGCGGACGAAGCCCTCCTGCAGGCGGCAGACATGGTGTTCATCACCTACTCTGCGCCCTGCTTCCCGCAGGTGCTGGCGCTGCGCAAGCGCTCCACCTTCCGCCTGGCGGTGGACTTCGACGTCTGCCGCGACCTCCCCGGCATGGAGGCGGCGCTGCCCTGGGTGGATTTCTTCCTCATCAGCGGCGATGACGCGTTCCTTCCTGTCGCCCGCGCCTGGTCGGAGCGCTTCAGCGGCCTGTTCAACGTCACCCTCGCCGAGCGTGGCAGCGTGACATACGCGGATGGCCAGGAGTATCGCGTGCCCGCCGTGCCCGTCGAAAAGGTGGTCGACACCACCGGCTGCGGCGACAGCTACCACGCCGGCTTCCTCTGCGCATACCTGCAAAGCGGCGATATCCCCTCCGCCATGGACGAGGGCAGCCGGGTCGCCAGCGGCACGCTTGCGCACACCGGGGGCTTCTGAGCACGGAGCCCTTTCCCCCGCGTTCTGGCTGAGCCAGACGCCGTTCTTCCCCGCCCGCGCTGCCGGCCACAGCCGGAAGGGAACCATTATTCAGTAACCGCCGCAGTGGGAGAGCCGCAACTCAAAACGCAAAATCCTTGCACAAAAATGTTTTGCCGGATGAGAAAACGGATTTCCCCCTGCGTTGGTAAGGGTGTACAGCAGCGATGCACCCGCCGGATACACACGACCCCACGACCGCTGCGCCATCTTCCTAAATGAAAGGAGTACTGAACCATGCTGCTTCCCAAGGATTCTGTTCTGAAGATTGTCCGTGATTTCCTCGAACGTACGGACATTCACTACAAGACCAACGAGTACACCTGCAATTTCAACATGTCCCTGAACAGCCGCCTGAATCAGGTGCAGGTTGAGATCCGCTGCTACGACGGTCTCTTCATCGTGTACGCGACCGCTCCCCTGCACGCAAGCCCCGACAAGCGCGACGACGTGATGTCCTTCATCACCTACGCCAACTACGGCCTGCAGCGCGGTAACTTCGAGATGGACCAGAACGACGGCGAGATCCGCTACAAGGATTTCCTCAGCTTCGGCGAGGTTGCCCCCTCCTCCCACGAAGTCACCAGCACCATCAGCATCCCCATGCTGATGATGAACCGCTACGGCGACGGCCTGATCAACGTGATGTTTGGCAACGCCGATCCCGAAGAAGCCTGCAAGGCCTGCGAGCAGTAATCCCTGCAGCTTCCCCATCCACCCAAACGAAAGGAGCGACCATCATGTCTCTGATTTCTCAGCCCGCCGTTATGGCCGTCGTTCGCGACTATCTCAATAGCCAGAGCTGGCACTTCCAGGAAGAGGACAAGACCTTCACCCTCGGCATGAACGTTAAGAGCAAGCTGACCCCCGTCCGCCTGCGCATCATCTGCGAAGAGGGCAAGTTCGTCACCTACACCTACAGCAACATCAACGCCCCCGAAGACATGCGCTTTGCCGTCATGCAGTTCATCACCGCTGCCAACTACGGCATGCGCCGCGGCAACTTCGAGCTCGATCAGCGCGACGGCGAGATCCGCTACAAGAGCTTCATGGGCCTGGGCGACACCCTGCCCGACGTGGACGAGGTCGAAAAGGCCGTTGACATCGGCATCATCATGTTCCGCCGCTACGGCGACGAGCTGATGAACGTCATCTTCGCCGGCGCCGACCCCATCGAGGCCTGCAAGCGCGCCGAGAGCAACTGATCCCCCAACACAGGCAAATCGCCCCCCGTCAGGATCCGCTCCTGTCGGGGGGCTTCGCTATACAATTTTCGCCGTCACTGCCCTGCGATCAGCCAGTCCCGCACGGCCAGCAGGTCATCGAAAGGGCCGAGGATGAATTGCTTCACCGTGTCGTCCGGCTGCCACAGATCCGGCACCATGATGGCCCGCATGCCCGCCGCATGCGCAGACAGCAGGCCGTTGCGGCTGTCCTCCAGGGCGGTGCAGTCCGCCGGATCAACGCCCAGGGTCGCAGCGGCCCTGAGGTAGATGTCCGGCTCCGGTTTCGACTTCTCCACCATGTCACCGGCGATGACCGCATCGAAGTAGTGCCGCACGTCAGCGCTGGCCAGGTGGCTCTCGACCTTCGCCCTTTTGGTGGACGACGCCACGGCCAGTTTGTAGCCGCTTTCCTTCAGATACGCCAGCAGCTCGTACAGGCCCGGCTTGACAGCGACGCGGTTCCTGGCGTAATAGTCTTCCAGGTACTCCCGTGAATAGTCCCACAGGGCCCTGATATCCACGTCCGGGCCGAATTCGTCCCGCCAGGCCTGCTCGCAGGCAGGGGTGTTCATCCCCAGCGTCCGCAGGCACATGTAGCCCGCCTTGCCGAAGCCCATCTTCTCGCCCGCATAATCCCACGCGCCGATGAACACCCGCTCGGTGTCGAACATCAGGCCGTCCATGTCAAAGATGAATGCTTTCATTCCTCATGCCTCCACGGAGATGCCGTAATCGAGGATAACCCGCCCCTCCGCGTCCGGCGTGGTGAAGCGCGGGCAGCTGTAGCGCTCGAAGCACCAGTCGTCCTCCACGCGCATCCAGCCCTGACGCTTCAGCTCTGCCAGGGCGATGTTATGGGATTCAAGGCCGTAGAGCTCGCCGTTGTGCTCGTCACCCTTCTTCCAAAGGACGGCATACCGGCGCGGGCCGATGTCAACGGCTTCGTAGCCCTGGGGCGCCTCCGTGCCCGCCTCGCAGAAGAAGCCGATCCAGTATTCCAGCGCGCCCTCCACCACCCGCATGGCCGCCATGGTGCTGTCCCCCACGATGGGCATGCGGGGCAGCTGCTCCAGCGGGCTGAACCAGTCGTTCTGCCACCACTCGCCCCACTTGTGGCCGTAGCTGCCATTCACGCTGTCCGCAGGGGTGTAGCGCTTGCCGATGAAGCGGCAGGCAGGGCATTCCTCGAGGTATGCACGGATGATTTCAATCGCCATAACATCCCTCCCGTAAGACGTATTATATTGTATTAAGTATACACCTCGCTGGCGACGCTGTCAACCACACAGAACAGAAACAGGAAGAGGCGCGAACCTCTCCCTGGATGGTCTGTTTCTTTGGGGACTTGCGTCCGCCGGGGATTACTCCTCGTCGTCCTCGACCTTGTCGGCGGCGGCGATGACCTTCTTGGCCACGTCAGCGGGCACTTCCTCATAACGCTCGAAGGTCATGGTGAAGGAGCCGCGGGCCTGGGTCATGGAGCGCAGATCGGTGGCGTACTTGAACATTTCGCTCTGGGGGCACTCGGCAACAACCTGCTGCATGCCGCCAACCTGCTCCATGCCGATGATGCGGCCACGGCGCTTGTTCATGTCGCCCATGATGTCGCCCATGTACTCGTCGGGCACCATGACCTCAACGTGCATGATGGGCTCCAGCAGCACAGGGGAAGCCTCGGCACAGCCCTTCTTGTAGGCGATGCGGGCAGCGGTCTTGAACGCCATTTCGGAGGAGTCGACGGGATGGTAGGAGCCATCGTACAGCTTCGCGCGGACGGAAACCATGGGGTAGCCAGCCAGCACGCCGCGAACCATGCACTCACGCAGGCCCTTCTCAACGGAGGGGATGAAGTTGCGCGGGACGACGCCGCCCACGACCGCATCTTCGAACACCATCTCGGTGGAGCCATCCAGCACGGGGCTGAACTCGATCCACACATCGCCGAACTGGCCGTGACCGCCGGTCTGCTTCTTGTGGCGGCCCTGAACCTTCACGGCCTTGCGGATGGTCTCACGGTAGGGGATCTTGGGATCCTGCAGGATGGCGACAGCGCCGAACTTGGCCTGCAGACGATTCTTGATGACCTCCAGGTGCATCTCGCCCTGACCGGACAGCCAGGTCTCGGTGGTATCGGGGTTCTTCATGATGACGATGGAGGGATCCTCTTCCATCAGGCGGCCCAGGCCGGAGAAGATCTTGTCTTCCTCACCCTGCTTGGAGGCGTACACAGCCTTGTGCATGCAGGGAGTGGGGAACACCATGCCGGGGTACTGGATGGGGTTCTGATAATCGGCCAGGGTATCGCCGGTGGAGGTGTACTGGAGCTTGGCCAGCGCGCCCAGGTCGCCGGCATGCAGGGTGGTCTTGGGCACCTGCTTCTTGCCGCGCATGATGTACAGGCCAGAGGACTTCTCGGTCTTGTCCTTGTTGACGTTGTACAGGATGGTCTGGGGGGTGATGGTGCCGGAGAAGATGCGGATCAGGCTCAGCTTGCCCACGAAGGGATCAGCCACGGTCTTGTACACGAAGGCGGAGAAGGGCTCGTCGTCCTTGCAGACGCGGACAGCCGCCTCGCCCGTGCGGGGGTTGAAGCCGGTGTGCTCGATGCCCTGATGCGCAGGAGAGGGCAGGTACTTGGCCATCAGGTCCATCGTGCGGGCGATGCCCACGCCAGTCAGGGCGGACAGGGCCACAACGGGAACGATGGAGCCGTCCTTCATGCCCTTGTGGAAGCCAACCAGGATGTCCTCGTAGGTGAGCTCCTCGCCCTCGAGGTACTTCATCATCAGGTCCTCGTCGGCGGCGGCAGCCTGCTCGGTCAGGTACTCAAAGGCGCGATCCACCTTGTCCACCAGGCTGTCGGGGATCGGGATCTCCGTGGACTTCTTGTAAGCGCCCTCGTAGGCCTTCTTCTCCAGGACGTTGACCACGCCGCGGAAGCCGGCACCCTCGCCGATGGGCATCAGCACGGGCACCACGCAGGAGCCGTGACGCTCGCGCAGCTGCTGGATAACCTTGTCAAAGGAGGCGTGCTCGCGGTCCATCTGGTTGATGATGAACATGCGGCCCACCTGGTGCTTGATGGCGTTGGTGAAAGCCTTCTCCGCGCCGACGGACAGACCCGTCACGGCAGACACAACGATGCCGACCGTTTCCACAACGCGCAGCGGACCAACCTGCTCGCCGATAAAGTCGAAGTAGCCGGGCACGTCGATGATGTTGAGCATCTTGCCCGCCCAGTCGATGGGAGCGGTCGCCGCGGTCAGGGAACAGCCGCGCTTGATCTCTTCAGCTTCGTAGTCAGTGGTGGTGGTACCGTCTTCCACCTTGCCCTGACGATCGATGATGCCAGCGGCGTAGAGCATGGCCTCAGTCAGCGTGGTCTTGCCCTCGCCGCCATGTCCCATGAAGGCGATGTTCCGGATATTGGTCGTGATGTACTCAGCAGCCATGATAGAATTCCTCCTTGAATAATGTCTTGTGTCATCTATCCCGACCGGGCGGCCACGGGGAACGGGTGCTGCCTCCCGGACGATATCGCACAATGTTGAATTGATTATATCATACATTGTGCAAAAAAGAAAGAGGGGTTTTTCGTGATTTTTCAACTTTATGAATATTTTCTAAATCCGATACGGGCTTTTTGGCACGCGCAAATTGTATTTTTTCTGTACCCCGGCGCTCCATTGACAGACAGGCCCGCCTGCGCTATACTGGATGCAGACCGGACAGGAGGACTCCCCCATGCCGCTGACATTCCGCCCGATGACCCCCGCCGACTTCCCCGCCTGCGCCCATGAGCTGATCGCCGCCTTCGCCGAGCCTCCGTGGAACGAGGTCTGGACGTATCAGCAGGCCTTTGAGCGGATCGATGAGATCATGTCCGCCCGGGTATCCCGCGGCTATGTCTGCATGGATGGCCAGAGGTGCGTGAGCATGCTCTGCGGGCGCATCATGACCTACCAGGACTGGAAGCAGCTCTTCATTGATGAATTCAGCGTCCACCCTGCCTGGCAGCGTCAGGGCGTCGGCAGCCGGATGCTGGCTTTCATGCGCGAGGAGCTGAAGAAGGAGACCCCCGCAATCGGCCACCTGTGCCTGAACACCGAGCGAGGCTTCCCCTCCGTCGGCTTCTACGAGAAGAACGGCTTTATCGCGCTGGACAACAATATCTTCATGGCCGCCCACGTCCGCTGGCCGCAGTGAAAATCGCATTATGAAAGCCCTCCGCAGACGCTGATTGCGCCGCACGGAGGGCTTCTCCTGTGTCAGATGGCAATCCACCAGCACACGCCGTACTTGTCGATCACCGTTGCGTTGTATGCATTCCACGGCAGCGGCCCCAGGGGCTGCAGCACCACGCCGCCGTCCGACAGCACGTCGAACGCATGGCGGACGACCTCCTCGCTCCCCATCTCAAAGCAGTTGAAGGTCATCGTTTCCCATTTCAGCCGGTGCACCAGCGCCACGTCACAGGGGTTCTGCGCCTCAGACAACGCCAGAAAGCCCTCGCCGCCCACCGACAGCTCGCAGTGCTCATACTCGGTATGGTCGGGATTCCAGTACTCGCAGGTAATTTCCGCACCGAAGGCGTCGCAGTAGTGCTGCGCGGCCTCCACGCTGTTTTTCACATACACCTGGGTGTAGTTTTTCATCGCTGAACCTCCCCCATCCACGCCATGATGGCGCTGACATTCTCCCCCACCGGCCTTGTCCCGTCCACACGCAGCACGGGGATATCGACCTCCGCCAGCCAGCGCGAGGCGTAGTCTTCAGGCCTTGCGCTGATGTGGTCGAAGAACCACTTCTCCCGCTCGTGCAGGTCGCCGCCGGGCAGGGCGCGCTCGCCGAACTTGTCCAGCGAGCGTTGCTGCACGCGCTGCAGCCGCGTTTCCCGGGGCACCTCCACCAGCACGGCCCGCCCGTAGTACGGCAGCACCGCCTCGCCATAGTTCCCCTTCACGGCAGCGAACACGAAGCGGTCATCCCGCTGCACTTCCTGCAGCAGCAGGCACTCGACCTCCTCCTGCGTCCGCTGATGACCGTAGAGGTAGTCCGGATCGTCCTTTGGGAAGTAGAGGTCCTCGTTGTCAATGAACCGCCAGCCCAGGGCCTCCGCCAGGGCGTGGCCCAGCGTGGACTTACCGCTGCCGTTGAGGCCGCAGAGAATGATTCCCATCAGCTGTCCTCCCCTTTCACCGCTGTGATGATATGCGCCTGCGCCGTCTCCTGCACGGACAGTATCGTCAGCCCGGCGGCCCGCAGGTGCGCAGCCATGGCTTCCGGGTTGTCCGGATGGATGGTCAGCCGCCGCGTGCCGTAGTCCAGGATGGCGTCCGTCGCCTTGTCCAGCGAGATCACCGCCCGTCCTCCGGGCGCAAGCAGCCGCGCAACCCCCTGCGCCGCGCCGGGCTTGTCCGCCAGGTGCAGGAAGGTCAGCGAGGAGTAGATCACGTGAAAGCGCGCCTGCGTTTCCCACGCCATGAAATCCGCGCGGATCAGCCGCACCTGCGCAAGCCCCGCCAGATGCTCTGCCGCACGGGCTATGGTCTTCTCCGATATGTCGATCCCCGTGAAGCTGCGGCTCAGGGGCGCCACGCGCAGCGCCAGCCGGCCCGTGCCCACGCCGATCTCCAGCACGTCCTGCGTGCCGTCCAGCGCCAGGGCGTTCAGCAGCGCCGCGCCGTCCCAGCCGTCCATGTAGGCAGCCAGCTCCGGCGAGTCCAGGACGGGGTCGTTGCCCTCGTCGATGAGCAGGTCATAATGCCGTGCGACCTCGTTCACCACGCTCACGCCCTCTCCAGCAGCCGCCGCATCACCGGCAGCACCACCCGCGCATCGCCGCTGGTGTGCAGGGACACGCCGCCGGGGCCTACCGCCAGCAGGCCGCGCTCCTCCAGCACCCGCCGCAGCTGACGGGCCGTGCCGGCGTTGCCATCCAGCACCTTCACCCGCTCCGGCAGGAGTTCTGCCAGAATCGGCCGCAGGAACACATAGTGCGTGCAGCCCAGCACCACCGCATCCACCGCGTTCAGGTCGTAGGGCGAAAGCAGCTGCTGCAGGTACGCCCGCGCCTCGTCGTGGGCCTCGCGCTCCACCAGCTCCATCAGCCCCGGGCAGGGCAGCGGAATGGCCCCCTCGCCGTAGCGTTCGTAGAGGGCGCGGAACTTCTCCAGCCGGAGCGTCATGGGCGTGGCCAGCACGAGGATGCTGCCGCCGTGCCGCAGCTCGTGGGCAGGCTTGAGCGCCGGCTCGATGCCGATGATGGGCAGCGTGTGCCGCGCGCGCAGCTCCGCCGCCGCCACCGCCGTGGCCGTGTTGCAGGCGATGACCACCGCCTTCACGTCCTGCGCCAGCAGCTGCGCCATCACCCGCTCGATGCAGGCCATGCAGTCCTCGCGGGTCTTGGTGCCGTAGGGCGCGTTGGCCGTGTCGCCATAGAAGATGAAGCGCTCCTGCGGCAGCTCACGCATCAGCGCCGCCAGCGTGCCAATGCCGCCCACGCCCGAGTCAAACACGCCGATGGGCCTTCCGTCCGCCATGCCGCCGCCTCCTTTGCTCTGTACTGCCCCTATTATACCCCTTTCACGAATGAAATGCAACTTCTTGCGCAATTCGCCTGCATGCGGTATAATATCCACAACACATCCCAAGGAGGAACCCCCGATGATCGACACCGCTCAGGAGATCCGCATCGGCGACCTGATCCAGACCCGCAAACCCCACCCCTGCGGCGCCAGCGAGTGGACTGTGACCCGCACCGGCGCGGACATCAAGATGCGCTGCTCCGGCTGCGGCCGCATCGTGATGCTCACCCGCGAGGACTTCCTCAAGCGCCGCAAGAAGCTGCTGCTGCAGGGGCCTGACCCTGCCTCTTCCGGCGTATGAGCGACGTACTCTTCTGTCTGGCCGCCACTATGCTGGCCCTTCTGCTGCGCACCTTCGTGCTTTCGCTGTCGCGGATCAAGGGAAGCAGCATGCTGCCCACCCTGCGCGACGGCGACTGGGCCTTCGTCTGGCATCTGCCATATCTGATTGGCCGTCCCCGCCGCTTCGACGTGGTCATCTGCCATTTTCCAGGCCGGCGGGTGAAGCGTCTGCCTTTCCTCAGGCAGCGCTTTGTCAAGCGCGTTGTGGGCCTCCCCGGCGAAACGCTGGAGGTCATCGATGGCGTGCTGCATGTGGACGGCAAGCCCCTGCCGGAGGAATTCCTCGACCCGGCCCGCAGACGCTTCTTCCGCAGCCGGCCGCCTGTGATCCTCGGGCCGGAGGAGTACTACGTCCTGGGCGACAACCGCGACGCCTCCAACGACAGCCGCCGCGTGGGGCCCCTGCACCGCCGCGCCATCATCGGCCGCGTACCCTTCACCCTCTGGCCGCCCCGCCGCCTGCGCTGATTTGTTACACAGATTC
The DNA here is from genome assembly GCA_017410455.1 of Clostridia bacterium. Taxonomy (GTDB): domain Bacteria; phylum Bacillota; class Clostridia; order Christensenellales; family Aristaeellaceae; genus UBA11524. The sequence goes on along the minus strand of JAFQQT010000017.1, from coordinate 118,993 downwards.
CTTGCGCGTCTCCGGCAACTGTGATATAATTGGAATGATGCAACTCTGACTCTATCAGGAAGGCTGGTGACCCCCATGCGTAAACTCGCGCTGACGCTCCTGCTCCTGCTGGGCCTGTGCCTGTGCGCCACCGCGCAGGCGGAGACCTTTGTGTTCGACGATTTCAGCGCATCGTGCGAAATCGACACGGACAAGTATACCATACTGACGCCCGACAACCTCGCCGATCATGCGGACTGGCTTTCCGCCCGCGGGCTGACAGTGGAGGGCGTTCTGGCCGACTGGAACGAACGCGGCGTGTATCTGCAGGCCTGGACGGAATCGGGCGACGCGTGCCTGGAGATCTCCGCCGTGCAGGACGCCTTCGCCTCCCAGTACTACGATATCAACCAGGTCTCCTCGGATGACCGCAAGGATTTCCGCCTCGGCCATTCCTCCGATAAGGACGGCTTTTACCGCGCTCAGGGCTACGACTACACATCCGCCGAGTGGAAAAACATGGACAACACCGGTCGCTTCCTTCAGCTGGAATACACCCGCACCGTGGATGGCGAAAGTTACCGCGGGTATGCGCGCAAGTCCATCCGCAACGGCTGGACGATCCACCTGGAGTACCAGGTCTACGGCCGCAGCGCCAAGTCCTCTGACCGCAGCGCGCTGGACAAGGTGATGAAGACCTGGGAGTTCCTGGAGATCTGGCCCCGCCCGATCACCAGCGTTTCCAGGCTGGCCATCACCGCCCATCCCCCCGTGGAGACCGATACCGGCAAGTTCACCATCAAGGGCACCGGCACGGCGGGCCTTCGCGTCATCGGCGTGGTGATGCGCATGTCCACCAGCGACGTGGAGCAGTATGAAACCACCATCGGCAAGGATGGCAAGTTCTCCATCAGCGTGACGCTCCCCCGCGAGGGCGTGTGGCTGATGACCTATGTGGTGGAGAACGCGGGCGTTGTGGTGGAGGAGGGCGTGTTCGACGCCATCACCTACCAGAAGGATCTGCTGCCCATCACCCTCTCCAGCCCCCTGCCCACCAGCCTGACGGGCAACGAGATCGTCATCTCCGGCGTCACCTCGGCCAAGACCATCGTGCAGTGCATCGTCGATGGCCGCTACAACAAGACCATCACCACCGGCAACTCCGGCGAATTCTCCTTCAAGATCGATACCAGCGCCGAGGGCGAGTACACCTTCACCCTCGTGTTCGAAAAGAAGGGCTACGCCGCCCGCCGCTTCCAGTCCACCGCCACCCGCACCTACACCGAGGCCGACCGGCGCGCCATGATCCGCGATTCCGCCGTGTCCCCCGCCTACAAGACCCTCACCAGCAAGCTCTCGGGCTACAAGGGTGATTACATGGTCTACACGCTGCACATCCGCTCCGTGGAGCCCACGCCCACCGGCTACCTCATCTTCGCCGGCATGAGCAAGTCGAAGGCGGGCGTCATCAGCAACCTGGTGGTCATCCGCTCCACCGATGCCCCCGAGTTCGCCGCTGGCGACAAGGTCAAGCTCTACCTGCGCTGCATCGACTCCTATGAGTACATCGGCGATGATGGCTCCGAACTCCTCCCCTATTTCGACCTGCAGTGGATGGAGTAACCCCACAGCAAAAACACACAAAAGTTCCGGCGACTGGTGCACGAAGCGTCAGCCGCCGGATTTCATATTCATTTGGCTTCCTTCTGCCGTGCCCGCTCCTGCCTGCACATCTCCCGCAGCGTACACTCGCCGCACAGCGGCCGCTGCGCCTTGCAGACCCGCCGCCCGTGGAAGATGATGCGGTGGTGCATGTCCAGCCAGTCCTTCTTCGGGATGGCGCGCTGCAGCTGCAGCTCGGTTTTCAGCACGTCCTCCGCCTCGGCAAGGCCCAGGCGGTTGCTGACGCGGAACACATGGGTGTCCACGGCGATGGCGGGCACGCCAAAGGCATTGGACATGACGACATTGGCCGTCTTGCGCCCCACGCCGGGCAGGGCCATCAGCTCCTCCATGGTGCGGGGAATCTCGCCCCCGTGGCGGAGCATGATCAGCTTGCAGCTTTCAATGATGTTGACCGCCTTGGACTTGAAGCCGCAGCTCTTCACCATCGGGTGCAGGTCCTCCACGGTGGCCGCAGCCATGGCCGCCACGTCGGGGTAGCGCTCGAAGACCGCCGGGGTCACGCGGTTGACCATCTTGTCGGTACACTGGGCGGAGAGCATCACCGCCACCAGCGTTTCGTAGGGATTTCGGAAGTTCAGCTCCGGCCCGGCGTCGGGGTACAGCCGGGTCAGCTCGGCAAGAATCGCCTTCTTGGAGAAACGCATCACATCTCCCCCTTCCCGCGCGTCAGGCGCATCTGTGATGGCAGCACATGGGTGGCACGCCCCAGCAGCACCAGCGTCAGGAACGTCAGGCCGACGTTCACCACCAGTTCGATGGGGTAGTTCACCGCGCGCACCGCCGCCCACGCCCAGAAGCTGCGCCCCGGCACAAAGCCCAGCAGGCTCAGCCAGAAGGAGTTGAGCAGCCAGGCGATCAGCAGCGACACCGCCACGGCGATGATCACCCGCAGCACATGGGGCCTGCGCCGGTGCAGCACCAGGCCGCACACCAGCCCCGCCAGCGCATTGGTCAGCGTGAATCCCGGGAAGTACGCGCCCTGAGGGAACAGATTCGCGCCGATCAGGTCGCCCAGCGCACCAACAATCATCGCCGGAACCGGCCCCAGCAGCGCGCCCGCCGCCGCGATGGGCAGCAGCCACAGGCTGTACTGCTTGCCCAGCAGCGGGATCTGCAACAGATTCGCCAGCACGATCTGCAGCGCAGTCAGCATGGCCGTGAACGTGAGCACCTGGATGGAAAATGCCATCCGATCCTTCTGCATACGAAAAAACCTCCTTCACGGGTCGACAAGGAAACCGATCCGCAGGAGGCAGTTTGCACCATAGCAGCGGGATGCGCCGCTGGCACCGCGGGGACTTCATCCGGAAATCCGGAACAGGCCCCTTCGTCTTGTGACAACTCCCCGTTCACAAGCACTTGACGCGCCAGAAGCTACTCTGCCTGATACGAATCGCAGCTTACAGAGGCATTGTACCCTGTTTTGCAACAAAAAGCAAGGCATGTACCGCAGAAATACAACCGCTGCCTTCGGCTCAGTTGAGGAACGCGCCGACCATCTCCACAATGGCCTGGGCAATCAGCGAGATGGCAACGAAGGTCCACACCACGTTGACCGCGCCGAAGGGGTTCCACAGGATCACGGCCGCCAGCAGCACCGCCATCCCCGCCGCGATGGCCGGCATGTACCACCGGCCCGCCTTCAGGCGCAGCATGTCCGCCATCTGCTGCAGCTTCATGGCCGCCAGCAGCAGCATCCACAGGGCATAGAGCACCGTCAGCAGCGGGAACGCCGTGAGGAACCAGCCGTACTGGGTGATGCACAGCACGCCCGCGATCAGCATCACCAGGCCACGGAAGAGCAGCTGCCCCTGGGCGGCGGCCTCAGCCTGGGTGCAGAAATAGCGGATGACATTCACCACACCGATGAGCGCAGCCACCACGCCAGCACCGATGATGATGCCGCTGGTGAATCCCGTGGGGTTGATGAGCAGCAGCACGCCAACGATGATCTCCAGCACGCAGAGCACAAAGCCGCCCACGCGCCCCTTGAAACAGTCACGGATCTTATCCACATCAATCCCTCCCGGAGCAAAATATACGCTGCTATTATGAACCGGAAACCAACTTCATATCAATTCGGCGTGAATCTGCGCATCAGAAAAGCGTCCCCCGAAGGGAACGCTCTGTGTTGCTTACAGCTTGCCCACCACGTCATCCATGGTATACAGGCCCGGCTGCTGATCCGCCAGGAAGGCCGCGGCCTTCAGCGCACCGGCGGCAAAGACGCTGCGGTTCTCGGCGCTGTGGGCGATGCGGATGCGCTCGGAGGTGCCGAAGAAGCACACCTCATGCTCGCCGGTCACCGTACCGCCGCGCAAGGCGTGGACGCCGATCTCCGGCTTCTGGCGCTTTGCGTCGCGGCCATGGCGGCCGAACTTGCCCTCGCGGGGGCTCTCGCAGCCCGCCTTCACCGCGTCCAGCAGCATCAGCGCCGTGCCGCTGGGCGCGTCCATCTTGCGGTTGTGATGCGCTTCGACGATCTCGATGTCGAAGGTCTCGCCCAGCACCGCCGCAGCCTTCTTCGCCAGGGCGCGCAGGAGCGCGATGCCCAGGGACATGTTGCCGCTGCGGAAGATGGGGATCACCTTCGCCGCCTCGTCGATGGCGGCCAGCTGCTCCTCGCTCAGGCCGGTGGTGGCGATGACGGCGGGGATGCGGTGCTTGAGCGCATAGGTCAGCAGATCCGCGCCGGGCTTCCAGGTGGAGAAGTCGACGATCACATCCACCGGCGGGCAGTCCTCAAAGCTGGTGTACAGAGGGAAATCCGCATTGCCGGACACGATGTCCACGCCGCAGGCCACCTCAAAGCCCAGCGCCTCCGCCTGACGGGCCACCTCACGGCCCATGAAGCCCAGCGCGCCCGCAATCAGAATCTTCATATCACACATCTCCTTATACAGACAGGGACGCGACAAGCACGCCGCGTCCCGATGGGTTTTTTTACTTGATCAGACCCAGGTCGCGCATGATGGCAGCCATCTTCTGCTTGTTGGCTTCGCCCATGGGCACCAGGGGCAGGCGCACCTCGTCGGACATCTTGCCCATCAGGGCCAGGGCCGTCTTGGCGGGGATGGGGTTGGTATCGGAGAACAGCGCATGCACAAAGGGCAGGTACTTCAGCTGCAGGGCGTTGGCCTTCTCCCACTCACCGGCGAGGGCCAGGGCGGTCATGTCGGCGGTTTCCCGGGGCATCACGTTGGACAGCACGGAAATGATGCCCTTGAAGCCCAGGTTCATCAGCGGCACGATCATCTCGTCCATGCCGGAATAGAAGGTGGCCTGATGGCCGCAGAGGCGGATCTTCTCCATCGCCTGCACGAAATTGTCGTTGGCTTCCTTCACGGCCACCACGTTCTCGTGGGCGGTGATCTTCTGCAGGGTTTCGGGCAGGATGTTCAGGCCCGTGCGGCTGGGCACGTTGTAGACGATCACCGGCAGGGTGTCGCTGTCGGCGATGGCGTGGTAGTGCGCCACCAGACCCGCTTGGGTGGTCTTGTTGTAGTAGGGGGTGACGCACAGCTGCGCCTGGGCGCCGAAATCACGCACAGCCTTGGCGGCCTCGATGGCCTCGCGGGTGCAGTTGCTGCCCGTACCTGCGATGACGCAGGCGCGATCCGCCGCCTTGTCGCACACGAAGCGAATCACCTTCAGCTGCTCCTCCCAGGTCATGGTGGAAGGCTCGCCCGTGGTACCGGCGGCGATCAGCGCGGTCACGCCGCCTGCGATCTGCTCTTCGATCAGCTGCTCAAAAGCCTCCCAGTCCACCTCATCGTTGCGGAAGGGCGTCACCAGCGCCGTGCCGGTGCCAAGAAACAGGGGCTTCATACGATGAAAACCTCCTTCAGAGGGTCGGTTGTGTTACTTGCGGGTGATCCAGCCCTTGGCACAAAGCAGCTCCGCCGTCAGCATCGCGCCGCCGGCCGCGCCGCGCACGGTGTTGTGGCTCAGGCACACGAAGCGGTAATCGAAGAGCTTGTCCTCGCGCAGGCGGCCGATGGACACGCCGAAGCCGTTCTGGAAGTCGCGGTCCAGGCGGGTCTGCGGACGGGTGGGATCCTCAAAGTACTGCAGGAAGGGCTTGGGCGCGCTGGGCAGACCCAGACGCTGCGCCTCAGTCTCATAATTCGCCCAACGGGCCTTGATTTCCTCCATGGTCGGCTTCTTTTTGAAAGAAACGGACACCGCCGCCATGTGGCCGTCAGCACAGGCCACGCGCAGGCACTGGGCACTGATGACGGGCAGGGTCGCGTTGACGATCTTGCCGTCCTCGACCTTGCCCCACAGCTTCAGGGGCTCGTTCTCGCTCTTCTCGTCCTCGCCGCCGATGTAGGGGATCACGTTGTCCACCATTTCGGGCCAGGACTTGAAGGTCTTGCCCGCGCCGGAAATGGCCTGGTAGGTGCAGACGCTCACCTTCTCGGGACCGAAGTCCATCAGGGGGGTCAGGGCGGGCACATAGCTCTGGATGGAGCAGTTGGGCTTCACAGCGATGAAGCCGCGCTGGGTGCCCAGACGCTTGCGTTGGGCAGGGATGACGTCCAGATGGGCCGCGTTGATCTCCGGCACCACCATGGGCACGTCCTCCACGCCGCGGCAGGCGCTGTTGTTGGAAACCACGGGAATCTCGTGCTTCGCGTAGGCCTCCTCCAGCGCGCGGATCTCGTCCTTCTTCATGTCCACGGCGCAGAAAACGAAATCGACCTTCTCACCCACGGCGTCGATGTCCGCCGCATCCATGATGACCATGTCCTTCACGTTCGCGGGGATCTCCCAGTCAAAGGCCCAGCGGTCGCCCACGGCCTCGGCATAGGTCTTGCCGGCAGAGCGGGCAGAGGCCGCCAGAGCCGTCACCTCAAACCAGGGATGATCCTTCAGAAGGGACACAAAACGCTGACCGACCATGCCGGTCGCGCCCACGATACCAACGCGATACTTCTCCATTTCCTTTGTCCTCCTCAACTGCATTATGCGCCGATGGCCCGATTCTGACCACATCGGACATGCCTGTCCGGAAATCAAAAATCCACCCCAAGCACAGCCTGCGGTGTACATGCGGCAGACGCGGGCGCACAGCACCCCCGCCTGAACCCGAACCAGCACTCCGCCGGGCAACGCGCCCGATGACAGTCACAGACCTGTGCGGCCTGCAGCCAAGCGCAGGAGCGTGGCTCCCTCCTGCCTTTCGGCGCTGCGCCCCTTCCCGCGGCCTCACCGGATTGCCCATCCTCCGCCGCGGTACGCCGCGCCGCGCACCTCTGATCCCATCAGCAAATCTTCAATTCAGGCAATCCCCGGCTCCGGGCCGGGCACTGGTCGGGTATTGCCCCGATCTCCTTGCGGATACCGGAATCATGATACCACGTTGCACGCCCCTTGTCAATGCATGTGCAATGAAAAGACAATCGCCCTCCTCACCGCGCCCTGCGCAGCGCCATGCGCCGGACCAGACCGCCCAGCACCCTGGGCAGGCGGATGCATACCATCCTGAACCGCATCGTCCATCCTCCTTCTCCATATTCTCACCAGGTGCCCGAGGTGGCCAGGAACAGCCCGCAGGCCACCAGGGACGCGCCCGTCAGCGCCGCCCAGGCCCACCCGGGCACGCACAGGAACAACAGCGCCATCCCCATCGCCAGCAGAAACACCCCCAGCAGGCGCACGCATGGCATGACGCGCCACCGCCGCCCCGGGCGTATCCGCCTCCGGCATCCCCTGCCCATCGCGCTCCCTCCCCGCCTGTGCTGCTGCATTATATGCTGCGGGGAAACTTTCATGCGCCATCCGGGAGGATTTCCGCCCCCTCCTGCGTTGTAATGTTGTGAAGGTTCATCATCATCCATTTACAAGCGCGGCAAAATCGTGTAGAATAGAATGGGTGTAATGTTCCCGTTGCCACGCCCACTTCCCGCTCAAACAAGCATACGCTGCCTCACAGGCTGATATACAGGAGGATTCTGCCATGCTCGACGCCCTGAACCAGTTCGCCAACGCCCTTATGGAAAACCTCATAGACTACATTGTCTACGCAGCCATTGCCGGCGTGACCATCATCGGCGTGTTCAAGTGCCTGCTGCCCCTGGTGGGCACCCGTCGGGCGCTGCGCCGCGCCATCCGCAAGCTGCAGCAGGACGCAGGCACCCGTCAGGGCACGCCCGTGTGGCAGGAGAAGCGCTTCGTGGGCGTCCGTCTGAAGGGCACCTGGCTGCGCTTCCTGCAGAACGCCGAGCAGCTGGACCGCCGCGGCCTCCCCTGCAACGTGGAGGACTACATCAACGATGACACCGTCGTACACGGCCCGGGCAACGCGCAGCTGGCGGAGCTGGTGCCGAGTCTGCTGACCTCCCTGGGCATTCTGGGCACCTTCATGGGCATGATGAGCGGCCTTTCCGGCCTCGACTTCAGCGATTCGGCCAACATCATCAACTCCATCCCGACCCTGCTGGACGGCATGAAGTTCGCCTTCGGCACCTCGGTGGCGGGCGTGAGCTGCTCGATCTGCTTCAACATGATCAACCGCGTCCTGCAGGGCTCGGGCTACCGCGCCATCGACGATTTTGTGGAGTGCTTCACCTCCCTGGCCATGAGCCGTCCGCTGGATAACGATGTGCAGCTCATCTGCCAGAACCAGGACAGCAACCACATGCTCTCCGGCCTGACGGAGGTGCTGCCCGGCACGCTGGCGCAGGTGATGGAAAGCAGCGTTTCCCGCGTGATGACCCCCGTGGCGCAGGCGATGGACAACTTCCTCATCGGCGCCACCCGCGCACAGGTGGATGGCGTATCCCGCATCGTGGGCAGCTTCGTGCAGCAGATGAACACCTCCCTCAACGACCAGTTCATCCAGCTGGGCCGCACGATGACGGAGATCAACCAGAACCAGCAGGTCGCCATGACGCAGGTGACCGCCTCCATGCAGGCGGCCACGGCCATCGTTGCCGACGCGCAGCAGCTGCGCAGCATCTCCCAGGACGTGATGGACCGCTTCTCGCAGTACATGCAGGAGCTTTCCGCCTCCCGTGCGCGGGATGAGCGCTTCGAGCTGTCTGCGGCTCAGCTCCTGTCCAACATGCAGCGCATGAGCGAGGGGCAGGCCCAGTCCCTGCAGGCGCTGGGCGAGAGCCACCGCGCGCTGCTGGGCTGCATCAACCAGTACGCCCAGCAGAACGCCACCGCCGCCGAAACCCTCCAGAGCGCCGCCCGCACCGACGCCCAGCAGCTGCAGGAGGCCACCACCGCCATGCAGAACGCCTCCGCGGAGCTTTCCGCCTCCTGCCAGGGCTTCGTCACCAGCGTTGTGACCGGCCTGAGCCAGTCCCTGGGCATGTTCGACCAGAACATGACGTCGCTGATGACCCTGCTGACGGAGAAGATCGACCGCCTGAGCAGCGATGGCGGCAGCGCGGACACCACCGATACCGCCGCAGAGCTCCAGCGCCTGCTCACGCAGCTGCGCCAGATTGTCGATGCAGCCTCCGCACCCGGCGCCCTGAGCGAGGAGGGTTGATCATGGCCCGTCAACGCATCCATAACAGCCGCAGCGGCACGGGCGCAGGCAACGCCGGCGCCAGCTGGATCAGCTACTCCGACCTGATGGCTGCGCTGCTGCTGGTGTTCGTGCTGATCCTGTCGGTCAGCCTGTACCAGTACTTCACCATGCTGGAGAGCACGCAGGCCGAGCTGGAACAGCAGCAGGCGCAGCTGGACGCACAGCAGATCATCCTCCTGGACCAGCAGAGCCAGCTGGATCAGCAGACCCTGCAGCTGGCCTCCCAGCAGGTGACCATGGACAACCAGAGTGCCATGATCATCATCATGCAGGGCGAGATCGCCGGTAAGCAGGCCGAACTGGACGACAAGGAAGCCGAGCTGATCGCCGCACAGCAGAACCTCGCCATCTCCCAGGAGGAGCTGGCGCAGGCCTACATCATCCTCGCCCAACAGGAGGCCGACCTCAAGACCGCCCAGATCGCCCTGTCCGCCGCCCAGAAGGAGCTCAACGACCAGAAGACCGCCTTCAGCCTGCAGGTGGGCCAGCTGGGCAGCATGGTGGGCGTGCGCGCGGAGATCATCAGCGAAGTGTCCAGCGCACTGCAGCGCAGGGGCGTTTCCGCAGCGGTCGACCCCAACACCGGCGACATCGTGATTCCCTCCTACATGCTGACCTTCGAGACCAACTCCGCCGAGCTGACCGCCAGTTCGAAGGCCTTCCTGGATTCCTTCGTGCCGGTGTACCTGGATGTTCTGCTCTCCTCCGCTTACAGCGACTACATGGGCACCATCACCATCGAGGGCCACACGGACAGGTCCGGCACCTATGAGCGCAACATGGAGCTCTCCCAGGAGCGTGCGCTCTCGGTGCTCCTCTACATCCGCAGCATGTATGCCAACGATTCCCGCATGCTCAGCAAGCTCGACGCCATCCTCGTGTGCACCGGCAAGGGCTATTCCGACCCGGTCTACAACGCCTATGGCTACGTCGATCAGGACGCATCCCGCCGCGTGGAGTTCAAGTTCACCCTGCGCGACGCGGAGATGATCGAGGAGCTCAACCGCATCATCAACGGCTACTGATCCACCAGGGCGAGGGAGTCCGCACAGGGCTCCCTCCCTTTCCGACTTCTATCCGAAAGGTGACGCTATGAAGATTTTCGCCATTCTCTCCGTGCTTGTGCTGCTGCTGACGCTGGTGGGCGTTGGCAGCCTCTACATGACTGCCAACATCTATGTGGACGCCTGCGGCGTGGTCACCATGGAAGCCACCGCCAAGCAGGAAACCTTCGACAGCCTGGCCGAGCAGGTGCGCCTGAATGCCGTGGTGGGCACGCCCTTCACCAGCAGCACCTCCCTGGAGGGCGCGGAGGCGTACCAGTTCTGCATCTACACCATCCGCCTGAAGAACGACTGCCGCATCCCTGCGGAGATGGTGGAGGTGCAGATCTCCCCCATGGCAGGCGACGTGCTGCAGGTCGGCGGCGCGCCCTTCGGCACCGTGGCGCCCGGCAGCACCACCGACCTCACCGCCGTCATCCTCACCCAGGCCGGCATGCATTCCGTGCGCGAGGTGACGGTGACGTACTACATGTGGGGCATCCCCTTCTCCATCAAGACAACAGTCAAATGACACACGCAAGAGCGGCGATCTCCCATACAGGAGGTCGCCGCTCTTTTTCATTCACTTTTCAGCCGTTGGGATACAGCGCATCCCAGCCGTCCTCCGGTTCCAACGGAGTCGCGGCCTCCATCGGGATGAACCCGCGCACATCCTTGCCCGAGAGCGTCGTTTCCACGTAGAGCCACTGACCCATGGTGGCCAGCACCGTCACCTGCTCGCCCGGCTGCAGCTGCATGAGCACCTTGCAGGAGTTGAGCGGATCATCCGTGAGGCAGGTCGCAGCGGTGATCTCATAGGGGATCTCCGCCCAGGTCAGCTGGGGCACCTGCACGCCCCTGGGCAGGACGGAGGCGTCCACGTAGCCGAAGCGCATCTGCCCGGAGGAGATATCGTACTGCACCAGCACCCAGCCGTCCTCGACGCCGAAAACCTGCACCCAGTCGTTGGTGGACATCACGGCCTTGCCATTGGCAGGGCGGTAACTGTCGCGGCCCGGGGCGGAAAACACATCATACTTCTCGCCCGAGCGCAGGGCCGGTTCCTGCGGGCTGGGCAGGGCATTGGGGTCGCCGGAATTGCGCGGAATGTCCGGCGCGAAGGTCAGCACCGCGTCCGCCTCCGCCGGGGATTTGGGGAAATCGCGGTAATTGAAGGCCTCGAAGGACGCATCAAACACGCCGTAGACCGTCTGCGAACCGGCATAGGCCAGGTCATGGCTGAAGACATAGCGGATGCCCTCTTCCAGAACAATCGCCTCCGTCGTATCGAGGCCTTCGCCCACCACCATGCCGGAGAAGCGCACCGTCCGCCCGTTGTACTTCAGGCTGATGGTGTGAATCCCGCGCACGGGCGTGCTGCCGTAGATGAGGTCGATATCGTCCTGCAGGTCAAAGTGCAGCTGGGGGATCACATCGCCCTCGGGCAGGGCGGTATGACTGCGGCCGGTGATGCGCCACTGTCCGCTGCGCTTCTGCAGCACGCACAGCACATTGCGGTCGCCCTTTTTCATGATAACCATACCCAGGGGCTCGCCGCCGATGATCACGCCCTCATCGCAGAGGAAGAAGGCATATTCCTCCGGATTCGCGCTGACACGGGCGAAGGTATAGTCCTCCCAGGTAGCAACGGAAAACAGCTTCTCGATCTCCGCCGGGATCTCATCCGCCAGGGCAGAGGCCGCGCACAGGGTCATGAGCAGGGTCAGCAGCAGAAGGAGCTTTTTCATGTCGGACACCTCATTTCATTTTCTTCGGGAACAGCTGTCACCTACAGAACGCACGGCGCAGGGAAAATCTTCCCGGCCAGGTGTTTTTTCTCAACAGATGATCTCCAATATACTGGCAAGCCTGATGTGAACTGAAAGGAGCGGACTCCCCTGCAGGAGACCGCTCCGATGAAAAATCGCTTATTTCCCGTCGCTCCAGGTAACCAGGTCAATGCAGCTCTGTGGCACGAAGCCGCGTAGTGCTCTGCCGTACAGGTCGCTGGTCTGGATGTAGTACCACTGTCCGAAGGAGGACAGCACCTGCACCTGCACGCCCGCGCTCAGGCGGATCAGGCTGCTGCCGCTTTCCAGCGGGTCGTCGGTAACGGTCACGTCCCGCAGGATGGTCTGCTGCGGCAGGTCATACCAGGTCAGCTGCTGCACGCGGGTTCCGGCAGGCAGGACGGACGCGTCCACATAGCCGAAGCGCATCTGATCCGAGGAGATATCGTACTGCACCAGCGCCCAGCCGTCCTCGACGCCGAAGATCTGCACCCAGTCGTTGGTGGACATGACGGCCTTGCCATTGGCGGGGCGGTAGCTGTCGCGGCCGGGGGCGGAGTAAACGTCATACTGCTCGTTCGCGCGCAGAGTGACCTGCACAGGGCTGTAGAAATCGCTGGGGGTGTCCGGCGGGTTGCTCAGCTTTGCGCGGGCCTCGCTGACGCTGGCGGGGAAGCTGTGCCAGCTGAAGGCGGCGAAGCGGTTGTCGTACACGCCATAGACATTCCTGGCCGCCGCGTCATCGAAGATCATGCGGGGCTCGCTGCCCGTGGCCTTGCCGGGGATATAGCGGATGCGGCTGCTGCTGATGTAAGCCATGTAGCTGGCGCCGTAGTCGTACAGGGACACAATGCGCCACTCGCCGCTGGCTTTGGAGAAGCACAGCAGGTAGTCGTCGCCGTACACCTCCAGGGTGACAGAGCTGTTGGGCTGATCCGGCGTGGTGTCGAAGCCGGGAACGTAATCGCCGCGAATGGCGTAGTAATTCCGGCCGGTGATGCGCATTCCGCCCGTGCTGGTGCGTTCGATCAGGCACAGCACATCCACCTTGCCGTTGGTCATCAGCACCAGGCCGCAGTCGCCGTACTCATCCCACACATAGGCCAGCTGCCCGGGGCGTTCGGTGGTGTACGGCACGTCGTAGCCCTCCCAGGCAGGCGCATCAAAGAGGGCGGCGATCTCCGCCGGCAGCTGCTGCACCCCGGTGGCTTCCGCCAGCGCAGGCAGCATCGTCATCGTCAGCATCAGGGCCAGGATCAGGGTCAGCATCTTCTTCATGTTCTTCCACCTCGTTTTGTTGTTTGGCAGCTGTCATCCATCAAAACGGAGCTGGAAGGGGCTTCCTTCCCGGTTCTGCATTGTTTACACTTGTAACAAAAACGCCTCCCCGGCATGCAGGGAGGCGAAGATATGTTGTCAGTCCTTGAGGAAGCGGGTCATCATGTAGCCGGTATAGCCGTTGTAGCGCACCTTGGTCCAGGTCTTGCCGGGGACAAGCACGGTCACTTCCTTGCCGTGGGGCACCTTGACGAGGATGTTGCCCGAGGTCTGGGCGGCGGTGCTGCGCAGGTAAACGAAGGTCCTGTCGGGGTGGGTCACGGTCATGGTGGGGTTGGAGGACACGTTGTAAACCGTCAGGTAGTCGGTCATCATGAAGCCGGTCTTGCCATCCACCTTCACCTTGCACCACTGGGCGCCGTATTCCAGAACGGTCACCTTCGTGCCGTTGCCGTAAGCCCCCAGGGTCTTGCTGGACTTGGAGGCGGACTGGCGCAGGTAGAGCTTCTGATTCTTGCCGGGGTTGCTGACCACGGCGTAAGCGCCGCTGCTGGAACTGCTGCCCGAGGAGGTGCTGCCGGAAGAGCCGCTGCTGCCCGTGGAACTGCCGCTCTTGCGGACGATGCCGTCGGTGAGGTAGGACGAATCCATGAAGCCCACCTTGCCATCCACGGTGACCTTCCACCAGCCGTCGCCCTTCTGCAGGAGCATGACGTATGTGCCATTTTTGACGGACTTGATGGTGCTGTAGCCGGTGCCAGGGCCCTGGCGGAGGCGCAGGGAGCCGCCGTTCTTCGTCGTTACCGTCGCCACTTCGCTGGAGTAGGTGGTGTACACCTTGTCAATGTAGGACGCGGAGAAATAGCCCAGCACGCCATCCACCTTGACATGGTACCAGCCGTTCGACTCGCTCAGCAGGATGCAGGGCACGCCATCGTCATACTGGCCCAGGATCTGGGCGGAGCTGCTGGGAGACTTGCGCAGGTTGAGGTAACCGGAGTTATCCACAACACCGATGGTTCCCTTGGCCACAGAGGTGACCGCCACATAATCCATGTGCATGTAGCCGGTCTTGCCGTCAGGGGTCTTGACGCGGTAGAAGTTGCCGCTCTCGCCCAGGATGCGCATCCAGGTGCCCGTCTGGTAAGAGCCGAGCCACTGGCCGCTGGTGGAGGGCGTGCCGCGCAGGTTGACGGACTTGCCGCCCGACACCGTGCCAAAGCGCAGCGTGTCCGCCATGGCTGCGCCGGCCAGCAGCATCATGACCAGCGCCATCACAAGGGCGACGAGCCATTTCCTGCTCTTGATCATTCCCGTTCCTCCTTCATGCCGCAGGTATGTGCTGCAGCGGATCATTCTATCATATAGATGACGCTGGCAGGCAGGATTTCCACCCCGCCAGCAAAAATATCCCAATAATATTATACGCCTGATTTCAGAAAAAGCAATCCATGCGGCAACATTTTCCCTTTTTCATTCGTCTATTAGGTGACGCACACACCCAAAGGAGGCATCCCCATGAAGAAACTGCTGCTGACCCTTGCGCTGCTGCTGGCGCTGACCCTGCCCGCCCTGGCCGAACCGATGGTGGCCGCGGACGGCTACACCGCCTGGCTGGGCGAAAACAGCCACATGTACCTGCTCGATCCCGCCGGCGCAACGAAGGTGCTGCGCTACCCCATTGCCGATATCCACGGCATCGCGGACGGCAGCGTCTACGTCCTGGCCCAGGACGGGCGCGAGTTCGCCATCCGGCTGGACGGCTCGCAGACCATCGAGCTGAGCGCCGGCCAGAGCGGCGCAGACATCGTCGCCGCGCCCTTTGTCCTGGCGGATGGCGCGCTCTATGCCCTGCGCGCGGACGGCTCCCGCCAGCTGCTCGCCACCTCCGTCACCGCAGCCGCCGCCAACACGGACCGCATCTTCTTCATCACCCAGACCATCACGGGCGTGACCAGCCTGAAGGCCCTCACCCGCGACAGCATCGCCGGTACCAATACCACGATCCTGCCCACGCTGCTGGGTATGGGCGTGGAGGACGCCGCCAGCATGACCGCCTCGGAGGACGCTCTGGGCGTCATCGCTGCGGATGGCAGCATCACCGTCATCAGCCTGATCGACATGAGCCGCAGCACGCATCCCGCCACCAGCGCGGACACGGCCCGCGTGGTGTGCATCGGCACGGATGTGCTGCGCTATGCCCGCAACGAGCAGGGCTGGTGGCTCCTGCAGGCGGATACCGACCTGCCCACCCTGACGCTGGTGGATCCCTCCGTCAGCACCGCCGCCAACCGCGAGCCCGGTTCTTCCTACGTTTCCACCGCCACGCCCACGGCCACGCTGCGGCCCATCGCCACCCCCAGCCCCACGCCGACCCGCCGGGCCACTGCCACCCCCAAGCCCACCGCCACCCCCACCCCGGAGGAAGCCTATCCCCGCCTGGAGTATGGCGACCGTGGCACCGCCGTGCGCAATCTGCAGCGCCGCCTGAACGCCCTGGGCTACCCGGTGGGCAAGGTGGACGGCGTCTGGGGTGAGAACACCCAGCTGGCGGTGAACCTCTTCCAGTGCGCGCTGGGCTGGACGGAGCGGGACTACGCCTCCTCCGCCATGCAGGAGAAGCTCTACAGCCGCTCCGCCCCCCAGTATGACCCCTACTCCCCCCTGCGCGAGGGCGACAAGGGCACCGACGTGAAGCTCATGCAGAAGGCCCTGTTCGACCTGGGGTACCTCGGCACGGACGAAGAAGAGGAAGTCGACGGCAAGTACGGCCCCATCACCACCCAGGCCATCATCGCCTTCCAGGCCGCCGCCGGCTACATGCTGGAGGACACCGGCTATGCCGACGCGGACACGCTCTTCCTCCTATTCAGCGACGCTGCGCCCCGCAACCCCGCCCTCTCGGCGCCCACCGACCCCAACTATCCGGAGTTCATCGTGCCCGACACACCTCCGGCCACCGACACCGACCTGGTTATCTGGATCGAACCCCGCAGCTGAGCCAGCATCAAAAAGAGCCCGGCGCGTCCGTCCTTCTCAAGGAGGATGCGCCGGGCTTTGTGTCATGTGTGGTTCACTCCTCGCAGACATGCTCCATGCCCTGTTTGAGGAGCGTGGCTACATGGTCGTCCGCCAGGGAGTAGAAGATGGTCTTGCCATCCCTGCGGGCGCGGATCAGGTGTGCCTGCTTGAGGATGCGCAGCTGATGGCTCACCGCGCTCTGGGTCATGCCCAGGAGGCGGGCGATGTCACACACGCAGACCTCCGCCGTCAGCAGCACATAGAGGATGCGCACCCGCGTGCCGTCGCCGAACACCTTGAACAGATCTGCCAGGCGCAGCAGCTGCTCCGTTTCCGGCAGCTCGCGCTGCACCCGCTCCGCCAGCTCCTCATGGACATGTAGGAATCCGCAGGTCTCGATCCCGTTGCGCTCCATCACGTCAGCCACCTCCATCGTTATTTCTTCTGGCATTATAGCAAAAACGCGCCCAAAACGCAAGCGGAGCCACAGCCGCATCGGCCATGGCTCCGTTTTTTTCATCGCTTACTTGGTGGGGAACCCGAAATAGTTGCGGGCGTTGACGCAGGAAATGCCGGTCACAATCTCGCCCAGGATGTCGTAATCCTGCGGGAAGCGGCCGTCCTCCACCCATTCGCCCAGCAGGCGGCAGAGGATGCGGCGGAAGTACTCGTGGCGGGGGTAGCTCAGGAAGGAGCGGCTGTCCGTCAGCATGCCCACAAAGCCCGCCAGGTAGCCCAGGGAGGCCAGGGACTTGAGCTGGTTGGTCATGCCCTCGAAGTGATCGTTGAACCACCAGGCGGAGCCGTGCTGCATCTTGCCCACGGCCTCCGGGCCCTGGAAGCAGCCGCACAGGGTGTCGATGGCGGCGTCATCCACGGGGTTGAGGCTGTACAGGATGGTACGGGGCAGGCCGCAGGCGACCTCCACCGCGCCCAGGTAGGCAGCCATCTCGTCCACGGGGGCGAAGTTGTTGATGGTGTCATAGCCGGTGTCCGGGCCGAGGATGGCGTACTGGCGCTGGTTGTTGTCGCGGCGGCAGCCATAGTGCAGCTGCATGGTCCAGTCGAACTTCTTGTACTGCTCGCCGAAGAAGAGCATGCAGGCAGTCTTGTACTGGGCGACCTCCAGGGCAGTGACCTCCTGACCGGCGACCTTCTTCTGGAAGATGGCCTCGACCTCTTCCTCGGTGGCGGGGGTGTAAACGACGTAGTTCAGGCCGTGGTCGGACAGGCGGCAGTTGTTTTCGTGGAAGTAGGCCATGCGCTTGACCAGCGCAGCCTTCACGTCGGCGAAGGACTTGATCTCCATCTCCGCCGCCGCGGCCAGCCTGGCGATGTAGTCCACGAAGTCAGGCTTTTCGATGTTGACGGCCTTGTCGGGGCGCCAGGCAGGCAGGACATTGACCTTGAAGGAGGCGTCCGCCAGCAGGAGCTGATGCCAGTGCAGGTCATCGATGGGGTCGTCGGTGGTGCAGATGGTTTCGACATTGCTCATCTCGATCAGGCCGCGGGCGGAGTAGCCAGCCTGGGCCAGCTTCTCGTTGCACAGGTTCCAGACCTCGTCAGCAGTCCTGGCGTTCAGCACGCCGTGGTAGCCGAAGAAGCGCTGCAGTTCGAGGTGCGTCCAGTGGTACAGGGGATTGCCGATGCCCTTGCCCACGACGGAAGCCCACTTGCAGAACTTCTCGTAATCGGACGCGCCGCCGGTGATGTAGTACTCATCCACGCCCGCGCAGCGCATCAGGCGCCACTTGTAGTGATCGCCACCCAGCCACACCTGGGTGATGTTCTCGTAGCGCACGTCGTCCCAGATCTGCTGGGGCGCCAGGTGGCAGTGGTAGTCAATGATGGGGCACTTGGCGGCATACTCGTGGTACAGCACCCGCGCAGTCTCGGTGCTCAGCAGAAAATCCTTGTCCATGAAAGCCTGCATGGTCATTACCTCCATTTGATATCGTCAGCCCCCTAAAGGGCGAGGGAACGGGGGAAGAGCATTGGGAATTAGGAATTAGGAATTATGAATTATGAATTTGGTTTGTGGGACGGCTCGTTGCCAATCCTGCCGGATTTCACACGGGACACGCACTCAATTCATCATTCATCATTCATAATATAAACAAAACCTCACCTGGTGGTTTCCCGCCTCACCACTTCACCGGTGAAGACGGTCTTCTGCGGCATTTCCTTGCCTTCCAGCACGCCCAGCATCGTGGTGACGATGTGGTCGCAGATGGCCTGGAGCTTGTTGTCCACGCTGGTCAGCTCCGGCTGGGTACAAGGGCAGAGGGAGGAGTTGTTGTAGCCCACGACGCACAGATCCTCGGGCACGCGCCTCCCCGCCGCCCGGGCGTACTTGAGCGCGCCGACGGAGAGGATGTCCTCGCTGGTGAGCACCGCGTCAAACGTCAGCCCGTCCCGCTCGAGCTGCAGGAGGGTGTCGCGCACCTGATGCACGCTGGACTTATCCTGCGTGAAGTAGCACATGAGCTTCTCATCCACGCTCAGGCCCCGCTCACGATGAGCCTCCCGGTAGCCCGCGAGCTTCCTGCGGCCGGAATAGTTGTTGCTGTGATACAGGCAGAGGATCCTCCGGCACCCGGAATCCAGCAGCATCCCGGTCGCCTCCGCCATGGCCTGCCTGTCATCGCAGAGCACGCAGAACACGTTCTCGCAGGCAAAGGCGCCATTGAGCAGGATCACCGGCATGGATCGGGCAGCGTCGCGGATGTAGTCGTTATCCTGGCTGGAATCCTCGATGAAGGTGGAACCCATGAGCACCATGCCGTCCACATGGCGGGACTTGAGCAGCTCCACACCCTGCTGACGGGCGGCCAGCTCGCGCCCCGTGCAGGACAGCAGGCAGTCGTAGCCCTTCTGGCGGAAGTTGTGCTCCAGGCAGGTCAGCGCCTGGGCCAGATAGGGGTCGGACGCATCCGGGCAGAGCAGGCCGATGGTCTTCATCGTGTTCAGGCCCAGGCCCCGGGCGAAGGCATTGGGGACATAGCCCGTGCCTTCGATGACCGCCATGACCTTCTTGCGCGTCGCCTCCGACACGTGCGGACTGTTGTTCAGTACGCGGGAAACCGTCGCGATGGAGACCCCGGCACGCCGTGAGATGTCGTAGATGTTCATCGCCATAGCATCCGCTCCTTCCTGGGGTGTAAGTGTTTTCAGCATTTCTTTCAAGCATATTATACACGTTTTCATACGATTTGGCAACAGGATTTTTCGCACATTTCCGCATTTCGCGCCGTGAAAACGCAATTCTGCGCTGCTTTCCCCATTGACGGAACAGAAAAAAGAGAGTACAATGTGAGAGTGTCCTTTGTAACCATTTACACGCCAACTGATGATAAAGGAGAGTCTGACCATGAACCGACTGACCGCCGCCAACGCGCCCGCCGCCGCCCGCCCCGTGAAGGTGCTGCAATTCGGCGAAGGCAATTTCCTGCGCGCCTTCGTGGACTACTTCATCGACATCGCCAACGAGAAGGCCGGCTTCGACGGTTCCGTCGTGCTGGTGAAGCCCATCACCTTCGGCAATCTGGACATGTTCCACGAGCAGGACTGCCGCTACACGGTGATGCTGCGGGGTCTGGTGGATGGTGAAGCTGTCGAGCAGAGCCGCCTGATCACCTCCGTTTCCGACGCCGTGGACGCCTATGGCGAGTATGAGAAGTACGCCGCCTACGCCCGCTGCGAAACGCTGCGCTTCATCGTCAGCAACACCACCGAGGCCGGCATCGTCCTGAAGGAAGATGACGATTTTGCCGCCTGCCCGCCGGTTTCCTTCCCCGCCAAGCTCTGCAAGTTCCTCTACGAGCGCGCGGTGCACTTCGACTATGCCCAGGACAAGGGCCTCGTCATGCTGCCGGTGGAGCTGATTGACGACAACGGCGTGATGCTCCGCAAGTGCGTCATGGCCCTGGCGAAGATCTGGAACCTGGGCGAGAAGTTCGAGCAGTGGCTGGACACGGCCTGCGTGTGGACCTCCACGCTGGTGGACCGCATCGTCACCGGCTACCCCCGCGATGAGGCGCAGGCCATCTGGGAAAAGCTCGGCTACGAGGACCGGATTCTCGTCACCGCCGAGCCCTTCGGCCTGTGGGTCATCGAGTCCGACAAGGACATCAGCGCTGAGCTGCCCCTGCCCCAGTGCGGCCTGCCCGTCATCTACACTGACAACCAGAAGCCCTACAAGCAGCGCAAGGTGCGCATCCTCAACGGCGCCCACACCTCCTTCGTGCCCGCCGCCTTCCAGTGCGGCCACGACATCGTGCTTGAGGCCATGAATGACGAGCTCATCCTGAACTTCATGCAGAAGACGCTGTACGACGAGGTCATCCCCACCCTGGCCCTGCCCAAGGCCGACCTGATGGCCTTTGCCGAGGCGGTCACCGGCCGCTTCAAGAATCCCTTCATCAAGCACGCGCTGCTCTCCATCTGCCTCAACAGCGTATCCAAGTGGCGCGCCCGCTGCATGCCCTCTCTGCTGGGCTATGTGGAGAAGACCGGCGAGCTGCCTGAGCGCCTCACCTTCTCCCTGGCGAGCCTGATGAGCCTGTACCGCGGCGGCGTGCTGGTGGACGGCAAGCTCCAGTGCAAGCGCGGTGACGAAACCTACACCCTGCAGGATGACGCGGCGGTGCTGGCCTTCTTCGCCGACTCCCACATGATGACCACCGCCAACCAGGTGCGTGCCTTCCTCTCCAATGAGGACTTCTTCGGCCCCGACCTGTGCATGGTGCCCGGCCTGGTCGAGAGCGTCACCGCGTCCCTGGAGGCCATCATCGACAAGGGCATGCGCGCCGTGATGGAAGAGAAGTTCGGCTGCTGATTCTCCCGTAATACACCCCATTCTCCCAATACATACCCTACGGAGGTTCATCTGCATGAACAATCTGCTCCGCATCACCCCCAAGGACAACGTGGCCGTCGCCCTGTGCGCCATCGGGGCTGGCGAGGCCATCGCAGTGGACGGCGTCTCCCTCGTCGCTGCCAGCGAGATCCCCGCGGGGCACAAGATCGCCCTGACGGCCATCCCCGCAGGCGAGAAGGTCATCAAGTACGGCTTTCCCATCGGCTACGCCAAGGCCGACGTGGCCGCCGGCGAGCACATCCACGTGCACAACCTGCACACCTGCCTCTCCGGCGAGCTGGAGTATGCCTGGACGCCCACCTTCCCCGCCAACGAGACCGCCGAGCCTGCCACCTTCATGGGCTACCCCCGGGCAGATGGCCGCGTCGGCGTGCGGAACGAGCTGTGGATCCTGCCCACCGTCGGCTGCGTGAACGACATTGCCAGGGCCCTCGAGCGCGAGGCACAAAGCCTTGTGGGCGGCGGCGTGGAGACGGTTTACGCATTCCCCCACCCCTACGGCTGCAGCCAGATGGGCGACGATCAGGAGAACACCCGGCAGATTCTGGCCAACCTGGCCACCCACCCCAACGTGGGCGGCGTGCTGGTGCTGGGCCTGGGGTGCGAAAACAGCTCCGCCGCCATCATCGAGGAGCACATGGGCGATTATGACAGGTCCCGCGTGCGCTTCCTCGTCTGCCAGCAGGTGGAGGACGAGTTCGCCGAGGCGATGAAGCTGCTGGGCGAGCTGGCGGATAACATGCGCGGCGAGGTGCGCGTCCCCTGCCCGGCTTCGAAGCTGGTCATCGGCCTGAAGTGCGGCGGCTCCGACGGCTTCAGCGGCATCACGGCCAACCCCGTCATCGGCGGCTTCAGCGACATGCTGGTGGCCCAGGGCGGTACCACCATCCTCACCGAGGTGCCCGAGATGTTCGGCGCGGAGACCATCCTGATGGACCGCTGCGAAACCGAGGAGCTGTTCCAGCGCACAGTGCGCCTGATCAACGACTTCAAGCGCTATTTCGAGGAGCACCATCAGACCATCTACGAGAACCCCAGCCCCGGCAACAAGGCCGGCGGCATCTCCACCCTGGAAGACAAGGCCCTGGGCTGCACCCAGAAGAGCGGCTTCGCCCCCGTCAAGGGCGTGCTGGCCTATGGCGAGAAGGTGTCCGCCCCCGGCCTGAACCTGCTCTCCGCCCCCGGCAACGACCTGGTGGCCGCCACGGCCCTGGCCGCCTCCGGCGCGCAGATCGTGCTCTTCTCCACCGGCCGCGGTACGCCCTTCGCCTGCCCGGTGCCCACGGTCAAAATCTCCACCAACACGCCCCTGGCCACCCGCAAGCATGGCTGGATCGACTTCAACGCCGGCCAGCTGCTGACGGACGGCAAAACCCTGCCCCAGCTCTCTAAGGAGCTGATGGACTATGTCCTGGCCGTGGCCTCTGGCGAAAAGGTCTGCTCCGAGCGGAACGGCTTCCACGACCTGGCCATCTTCAAGACCGGCGTGACGCTTTGATCCACACAAAACACACCCGACGGGACGCTGATCCCGCCGGGTGTTCTTGTATTCTGGGTATCTTTCAGGATTCCTGTTATTCACCTCATTTCAGTAGCTGATCTCCTCAGCCGCCTTGATGAAGGCGCAGTAGCACTTGTACTCCATCCACAGGTCAACCTTGCTGATCAGCTCCCAGGGGGCATGCATGCTCAGCACCGGCAGACCGGCGTCGATGACGTTCATGCCGTAGTTGGCGCAGATGTAGGCGATGGTGCCGCCGCCGCCCACGTCCACCGCACCCAGCTCGGCGGTCTGCCAGCAGACGCCCGCATCCTCGCAGATGCGGCGCACCATGGCGACAAACTCGGCGTTGCAGTCGTTGGAGCCGCCCTTGCCGCGGCTGCCGGTGAACTTGTTGAAGGTCACGCCGTTGCCCACGATGGAGGCGTTCTTCTTCTCAAACACGCCGGCAAAGTTGGGGTCGTAGCCCGCAGACACATCGCTGGACAGCATGCGGCTGTTGCGCAGGCAGCGGCGCAGGGCGATGGGGCTGTCAACGCCCTTGATATTCAGGATGATCTCCGCCAGGGCGTTCTCGAAGTAGCGCGCGTTCATGCCGGTGGCGCCCACGGAGCCGATCTCTTCCTTGTCCGTCAGCAGGGCGCACAGGGTGTAGGCCGGGGTGCCCTCGAAGTCCAGCAGAGCCGCCATGGAGGGGTATGCGCAGACGCGGTCGTCATGGCCATAACCGGCAATGAGGCTGCGGTCGAAGCCCACGTCGCGGCTCTTGCCGGCGGGCACAGCCTCGATCTCAGCGGACACGAAGTCCTCCTCCTCAATGCCGTACTGCGCCTTGAGGATCTTGAGCACGTTGGCCTTGACCGTCCACTTGTCCTCCTCGCACACGGGCTCGGAGCCGATGATGATGTTCAGCTGCTCGCCCTCGATCACCTTGCCGGCGGGCTTGCCCATCTGATCCGCTGCCAGATGAATCAGCAGGTCGGAGATGTAGAAGACGGGGTCGCCCTCGTTCTCGCCGATGGAGATGGTCACGGTGGAGCCGTCCTTCAGGCACACCACGCCGTGCAGCGCCAGGGGCGTGGCGACCCACTGGTACTTCTTAATGCCGCCGTAGTAATGGGTGTCGAGGTAGGCAATGCCGGTATCTTCGTAGAGGGGGTTCTGCTTGATGTCGATGCGGGGGCTGTCGATGTGCGCGCCCAGGATGTTCATGCCGCACTCGATGTCCTTCTCGCCGATGATGAACAGCATGATGCACTTGCCCATCCAGGCCTGATAGACACGGTCGCCGGCCTTGAGGGCGGTACCCTCGCGCAGGACGTCGTCGAGGTTGACAAAGCCGGCCGCCTTTGCCAGGCGGACTGCTTCGGTAACGCACTCGCGCTCGGTTTTGCCCGCGTCCAGGTAAGCCATGTACTTCTCAGCAAAAGCCATCACCTGCGCGCGCTCGCCCTCGGCCAGATGCTCCCATGCATTCTTGCGATACATATCAGATCTCTCCTAACATACTTTGTTCGCCGTTTGGCACTTCTGATATTATACCGCTAACGCCC
Organism: Clostridia bacterium; assembly: GCA_017410455.1. Classification (GTDB taxonomy): domain Bacteria; phylum Bacillota; class Clostridia; order Christensenellales; family Aristaeellaceae; genus UBA11524. The sequence continues at coordinate 94,714 of JAFQQT010000017.1, read as the reverse complement.
ACGCTTGGCAAGGGGAACGGCGGATTTTGTCGGGATTTCAGCGCGCGCATGCGCAATACAGGGTATATTACAGGATATACAATTTCCGAGGTGTATTTCGGGAGTTCTCTGCCGCACTTGACAGAAGTCCCCATGCCCTGTATCATGGCGATAGCGAAATGAATGGAGGTTCCCATGCGAACGATCTACACCGGCGGCCGCGTCTTCACCGGCGATGAGCCGCTGCAGGAAGCCTTTATCGTGGCTGACGGCCGCTTCACCGCCATCGGCACGGACGCGGACATGCTTGCCCTTGCCGCACCGGAGGATCGCATCGTGCCGCTGCAGGGCCGCTTCGTATGCCCCGGCTTCAACGACAGCCACATGCACCTGCTCAACTTCGGCAATGTGTTGACCCAATGCGCCCTGGCGGAGGCCACTTCGCTGGCCGGCATGCAGGATCGCCTGCGCACCTTCGCGGCAGAACACGCCCTCACCGGCGAAAGCTGGCTCCTGGGCCGCGGCTGGAATCAGGACCGGTTCACACCCGCAACAGGTATCCCCACCCGAGGAGACCTCGACGCCGTATCGACGGAAATGCCCATCTGCATCGTGCGTTGCTGCGGGCATTGCCTGGCGGTCAACAGCCGTGCGCTGGAACTGCTGGGCATTGACGAATCCACGCCCTGCCCGCCCGGTGGTGCCATCGACCGGGACGCATCGGGCCGGCTGACCGGCGTTTTCCGCGACGCGGCGATGACGCTCGTCCAGGCACGCCTGCCCGCCCCCGACCGCGCCGCGCTCAAGAATATGCTCCGTACCGCCATGCAGGCCCTGAACGCCGTGGGCGTGACCTCATGCCAGACCGACGACCTGTGCTGCTTCGCGAACATCCCCTGGACGGAGGTGCTCGCCGCCTTCCGCGAGCTGGAAGCCGAGGGCGGGATGACCATCCGGGTGTATGAGCAGTGCCAGTTCACCGACATCGCCAGCCTGATGGACTTCCTCGAATCCGGCCACCGCACGGGCAATGGGTCGCCTCTTTTCCGTATCGGCCCGCTGAAGCTGCTGGGCGACGGCTCCCTCGGCGCCCGCACAGCCCGCCTCTGCGGCGAGTACGCCGACGCACCCGGTGAGCGCGGCATCGCCATTTTCAGCCAGGCAGAGCTGGAGGCCATGATCACCCTGGCGCACATCAGCGGCATGCAGATCGCCGTCCACGCCATCGGCGACGGCATGCTGGACATGCTCATCAAGGCGTACCGAAAGGCCTTCGCCCGCGCGCCCCGCAAGAATCACCGAAGCGGAATCGTCCATGTTCAACTGACCCGCCCAGATCAGCTCCGCGCCATGAAACGCCTGAGCCTGCACGCCTATGCGCAGACGGTGTTCCTCGATTACGACAGCCATATTGTCCATGCCCGCGCCGGTGAGGCTCTGGCTGGCACGTCCTATGCCTTCCACACCATGCAGACCCTCGGCCTGCACGTTTCCAACGGCACCGACTGCCCGGTGGAAGCCCCCGACCCCATGCGCGGCATCCAGTGCGCCGTCACCCGCCAGCCGCTGGATGGGAGCCTGCCGCCCTACCGCCCGGAGGAAGCCATGACCGTCGCCGAGGCCCTGCACAGCTACACCGCTGAGGGGGCGTACGCTTCCTTTGAGGAGGGCTTCAAGGGCCGCATCGCCCCCGGCTTGGCGGCGGATTTCGCCATCCTCTCCGGCGACCCCTTCGCCGTGCCCGCCAGCGGGATCGCCCGCATCCACGCTGTGCAGACCGTGCTGGGCGGCGAGACTGTCTATGTGAATGGAGGTGTCTGACACGGCTCTGCGCAAGATGCTCGGCAGCCCCGACCTCCCGGCAATCATCCGGCTGATGCGGCTGATCGAAACGCAATCGAAGGACACGCTGACCCGCTTTGCGGCGGAGTATGTCGCGCAGCACTACCTGCCCATCACCGATGCGCTCCTCCCCGATGAGCCCCGCCTGCGCGCCGCCATCGACGCTGTTCGCGCCCACATGGACGGCGCGCCCCTGTCCGTCGTCAAAGCCGCCGTGAGGGACGCCCGCGCTGCCGCTCAGTCCCTGAGCCACGCCCCCGTGGCACAGGCAGCCGCCCGCGCCATCGCCACCGCCTGCGCCGTTGCCACCACACCCACAAACGCGCTGGGCTTCGCCTTCTACGGCGCGGCCGCCTTCGCATACCATGCCGCCGGAACGGTTGCAGACAGGGCCGTCCACGACGACCTCGCCACGCAGGAACTGGAGCGCATCATCGCCGCGCTGGAGGCCGTCTGCGTGCCGGAGGAGCCGAACCCCGTCCGGGTCGATTGGGGCTGCTGAACTCCCAAATTGGTGGTTTTCGGGAGTTCTTGCACCTCTTTATCGACCGTCCTCTGCCTCAACCGCCCTTTGCTGGACAAACCTCGTCCGATCTGCTATAATGTAAAGCAATGCGAAACATCGCAACAAGAAACGACCCTCGAAAGGATGATACCATGCTGGACCAGAACATTGCCCGCGAGGTGCTGCAGGAAGCAGTCCGCACGGGCGGCGACTTCGCCGAGATCTTCGTCGAAGACCGCATCGACAACACGCTGATGATGCGCTCCCGCCGGATCGAAACCGTCAACACCGGCCGTCTGCACGGCGCTGGCGTGCGCGTTTTCTCCGGCACCAACGCCGTCTACGTCCACACCAACGACACCTCCCGCGAGGGCCTGATGGCCTGCGCGCGCCAGGCGGCGGCTGCTGTGAAGGCCGGCGGCAAGGGCTGCGTTATCGAGCCCTTCAATGCCGTCAGCGCCGCCCGGCCCGAGGAAATCCTCCTCCTGCCCACGGACGTGAAGGCCGCCCGCAAGGCCGAGAAGCTCCGCGCCGCTGAGGCCGCTGCCCGCGCCATCTCGCCTGAGATCGTGCAGGTCGTGGCCAACTACATCGACCATGTGCAGGACGTGTGCATCTGCAACACCGAGGGCGTGTTCGTCACCGACCGCCGCGTGCGCACGCGCCTGTCCGTCAACGCCATCGCCTCCAACGGCACCGAGAACCAGACCGGCGCGGACAACCCCGGCGCCTCCATGGGCTTTGAGATCTTCGATAACCTGATCGATCCCGCCCGCGTGGGCGAAACCGCCGCCAGGCAGGCCATCACCATGCTGCACGCGCCCATCTGCCCCGCCGGCTTCATGCCCGTGGTGATCGACAACGGCTTTGGCGGCGTGATCTTCCACGAGGCCTGCGGCCACTCGCTGGAAGCCACCAGCGTATCCATCGGCGTGAGTGAGTTCGCCGGCAAGCTGGGCCAGAAGATCGCCAGCGACTGCGTCACCGCCATCGACGATGGCACCATCATGAACGCCTGGGGCCAGATCCACGTGGACGACGAGGGCACCCCCGCCCAGCGCACGGTGCTGGTGGAGAACGGCATCCTCACCAACTACATGATCGACCGGCTCGGCTCCCGCCGCATGGGCATGCCCATCACCGGCTCCAGCCGCCGCCAGTCCTACGCCTTTGCGCCCACCAGCCGCATGCGCTCCACCTTCATCGCCCCCGGCAACGATGACGAGGCCGAGATGATCGCCACCATGGGCGACGGCCTGTACGCCAAGAAGATGGGCGGCGGCTCCGTCAACCCGGCAACCGGCGAATTCAACTTCGCCGTCAACGAGGGTTACCTCGTCAAGGACGGCAAGATCGCCCACCCCGTGCGCGGCGCGAGCCTGATCGGCCGCGGCAGCGAGGTGCTGCTGAAGATCGACCGCGTGGGCAAGGATCTGCAGCTGGCGCAGGGCATGTGCGGCTCCATGAGCGGCAGCGTTCCCACGGACGTGGGCCAGCCGATGATCCGCGTCAGCGGCCTGACCGTCGGCGGTCGTTAAGGAGGTAGCGTTATGGATATGAATCTGTTTATCGACCGCGTGCTGGAGGCCGCAAAGGCCGCCGGCATCGAAACCGCCGAGGTCTACTGCGTCACGGGCGAGAACTTCCGCGCCTCCGCGATGGACGGCGAGATCAACCAGTACCAGGTGTCCGCCAGCGCGGGTCTGTCCCTGCGCGGCACGGTGGATGGCCGCATGGGCTACTCCGCCACCCAGGCCTTTGACGAGGCGGCCATCACCCAGCTGATCGAGGGCGTGCGCGAATCCGCCGCCCTGGTGGAAGCCGAGGAGCAGGACGAGATCTTCGCCGGCGACGAGAGCTACCCCGAGATCCCCGAAACCGAAAGCGACCTGAAGGACGTTACCCCCGAGCAGAAGCTCAGCATGTGCCTGGCCATGGAGAAGGCCGCCAGGGAGGCCGACCCCCGCGTCTGGAAGGTGCAGCGCGCGATGGTCTCCACCAGCAGCAACACCGTGCGTATCCGCAACAGCTACGGCCTGGACCTGACCGACTCCGGCGCCATGTGCATGGCTTACGCCGCCCCCATCGCCAAGGACGGCGACAAGACCGCCACTGGCGGCTGGATGGCCGCAGGCAGCCGCTTTGCCGACCTCGACCCCGTCGCCATCGGCACGAAGGCCACCGAGGAGACCGTCTGCCAGCTGGGCGGCAGCCCCGTACCTGCGGGCGAGTACCGCATCATCCTGCGCTTTGACGCGATGCAGTCCATTCTGCAGACCTTCTCCGGCGTGTTCTCCGCCGAGAACGCGCAGCAGAACCTGAGCCTGCTGGGGGGCAAGGAGGGTGAAGTGATCGCCTCTCCCGCCGTGACGCTGATGGACGATCCCCTGCTGCCCGGCGGCTTCGGCTCCCAGCGCTTTGACGCAGAGGGCTCCGCCAGCAAGACCAAGGCCGTCATCGACAAGGGCGTGCTGACCACCCTCCTGCATTCCCGCAAGACCGCCCGCAGGCAGGGTGTGGCCTCCACCGGCAACGCCAGCCGCATGTCCTACACCGCGCCCGTGCGCGTGGCCCCCACGAACCTGTTCTTCCACGCGGGCGACAAGTCCCTGGAGGAGCTGATGGCGGACGTGGGTGAAGGCCTGGTCATCACCGACCTGGCGGGCCTGCACTCCGGCGCGAACCCCACCAGCGGCGACTTCTCCCTGCTGTCGAAGGGCTACACCATCGAAGGCGGCAAGCGTGGCCGCGCCGTGGAGCAGATCACCATCGCCGGCAACTTCTACGAGGTGCTCAAGAACATCGTCGCCTTCGCCAATGACCTGGACTTCTCCATGGGCAACATCGTCAGCCCGTCCGTTGATGTGGGCACGCTGAAGGTGTCTGGCTGATTTCACAAATGAATACAGAGGCGGACGACTCCACCATCGGAGCCGTCCGCCCTTTTCATATGCGATTATTCCTCGACTTCCTTGACGTTCTCGCATTCCAGCTTCACGCCGTCCTGGCCGGAGATGGTCACGTTCTTCATGACGATCCTGTCCACATTGATGGCCACCAGGCCCTTGCGGTTCACGCGGGGCACGCCGTTTGCCATCGCGGGCGACATGGGCGCTGCGTCCGCACCGCAGGTGATGGACACGTTCTGCATCTCCACGCACTCGATGGGCTTCTCCGGCAGGCCCAGGAAATAGCCCGCGCAGGCGCAGCCGGTTGCCGTCACGTTCCGGAAGGCGATGCGGCCGATACGGGGCGTACGCTCGTCAACGGGCTGCTTCTCGCGGCTCTGCACATACTCGGTGCGGCCGTCGGGGTCGCAGAAGTACAGGCAGTTGACCACGTAAGGCGTGCCCACGTTCTCCATCAGCACGTTTTCGAACACGATCTCGTCGATCACGCCCTGCTCACCGCGGCCCCGGCGGGTCTTGATGCGAAGGCCGCGGTCAGTGTTGCGCATCACGCAGTCGTGGCAGTAGACGTGGTTCACGCCACCGGCCATTTCGCTGCCGCAGGTCATGCCGCCGTGGCCGTTCTCCATCAGGCAGTGGCTGACCTCCATGCGGGAGGTGGGCGTCTTGTAGGTCGCGCCCATGTAGAGCTTGCCGGCCTTGATGGCGATGCAGTCGTCGCCGGTGGAGAAGTGCATGCCCGCCAGCAGGATATCCGTGCAGCTCTCCGGGTCGAAGCCGTCGGTGTTGGGGCTGTCCGCCGGGGCGATGACGTGGACATTGAGGAACTTCAGCTCCCGGCTGAAATAGGGCTGCAGATTCCAAGCGGGGCTGTTGCAGAAGGTGACGCCCTGCACGGTCACGTTCTCGCAGTCGTTCAGGAACAGCATGCGGGGACGCCATGCGCCGCGCATGGTGCGGTGGTTGATCCACCAGTCGGACTTGCTGCCCTGGCCGTCCAGCACGCCTTCGCCGTAGATGACCACGTCCTCCACGCCGTTGCCGCTGATGAAGGCGGCGAACATGTCCAGCGGGTTGCCCTCCCAGGAGCCGAGGTTCAGGTCAGTCGTCTCGTCGGTGGAGCGGATCATGCCCGGCAGGATGGGGAACTTCGTGCGGTCGGTCTCCAGCAGGAGGGTCGCGCCCTTCCGGAGCTCGATGCGCGTGTGGCTCTTCATGAACAGCGGCAGCACGCGGTACGTGCCCGCCGGAATCAGCACGCGGCCGTTCTTCGGACAGACGTTGATGGCCGCCTGGATGGCCGGGGTGTCGTCATGCACGCCGTCGCCCACCGCGCCGAAGCGACGGACATTGAGGGTGTAGGACTCCTCCCTGGTGTGGATGTTCACGCGGCCCACTTCCCTGTCGCCATCCCAGACCTTCAGGGTGTACTTCGTGTCCGGCCACAGGCCGTAGAGGGTGTGAACGACGGTCTCCGCCGTGCCCCAGTCCTCGCCGTTCAGGGTCAGGCGATAGGGTTTCTTCGTGTTGTACAGGCCGCCGTCAGGCATTTCGATCGTACAGCTGCGGGCGGAGGTAAACAGCTTCTTCACTTCAAACATCACAGGACACCGCCTTCCAGCTTCAGCATTTCAGCCGCATGCGCATGACCGGCCGCAGCCAGCGCGTCGATCCGCTTGCCGGCGATGGGCAGATAGCGCTCCGGATCGATGAGGTTCATGCGCACGCCCGCGAACAGGGCCGTCAGCAGCGTCCCGGCCGTTTCGGGGTTATCGGGCGTTTCCGCCGCCAGCAGGCCCCGCAGCGCCACCCGGTACACATCCACCATCGCCCGCCAGTGCTCGTAAAGCTGGTCGGCGCACAGGTCGATGCAGTCCGCCAGCGCCAGCAGCATGGCTGCCGTCTGATACCGCCCGCCGCTGATGAGCCCGCGCTCCGCGTCCCACAGGGCCTTGAAGCTCTGCACGAACTTGCCCGCGCACAGGCCGACCTTCTCCATGCCACCCAGCTTCATTTCATACGCCATGCGAAAGGGCAGCTCGGCATAGAGCGTCTCCGCCGGCAGCACCGCCGCGCTGGGCGCACGGCCCAGCTTCGCCATCACGCTCTCGATGGCGTCGCGGTACTTCTCCTCCCCCGTCTGTGCCAGGGCGAAGAACAGCGCCTTGCCGCACTCCGGCTGGCAGGCGTCCGCCGCGACCAGGCTGTCCGCCCAGGCGATCACGTACGCCCGGCAGGCTTCATCCCCCGTAACGGCATACTGCTGCAGGCAGCAGCGCGCCGCCCAGTCCGCCTGCAGGCTCCAGTTCCCGTCAGGCCGGTGTTCATCCAGATATATCCTGAACCATGCCTTGATATCCATTCAGCATTGCTCCTATCGTTTCACGTAAGCATTTCCATGCCTCCACCATTATACCGGATGCAGGCAGGGAAGTCAATCATCCGCGCAGAAAGTTTCCGCATTATCCAACCTTTTGGCTCCACGCCCGTCTGTATGGGTGAACGCGTTCATTCCCGGAGGTGCCCCATGGACAGAGAGACCGCCGCCGCCTTTACGCAGGCGCAGATGCAGCCCGTGTACGGCTACTGCCTGCGCCGCTGCGCCAGCGTGCAGGACGCCGAGGACACGGCGCAGGAGATCCTGCTGCGGACGCTGGCCGCGCTGGTGCAGCGCGATGACATTCCCGACCCCACGCGCTACCTGTGGACCATCGCCCGCAACACGCTGGCCAATCATCACCGAACCCGCGCCCGCTGCACGGTGGGCGTGCCGCCGGACGCCGCCGATGACAGCGACCTGCCCGCCGCGCTGCTGGCCCGGGAGGAGATCTGCCAGCTGCACGAGGGCGTCGCCCGCCTGGGGCGGCAACAGCGGCAGATCGTGTCGCTGCATTACTTCCACGGCCTGCGCATCGCGGAGATCGCCCGCGAGCTCGGCATCCCCGCCGGCACCGTCAAGTGGCACCTGCACGAAGCAAGGAAGGAGCTGAAGCAGACAATGACCCATCCCCACGACGCTGCACGACTGAAATTCGACCCCATCCGTTTTTCCGGCTTCCACACCGAGGGAAGCATCGGCCCGGAGGGCAGCCCCTGGCGCGCCTTCCGCGGCACGCTCGCGCAGAACATCGCCTACGCCTGCTGGCGCGAGGCCCGCTCTGCCGCTGAAATCGCCGACAGCCTTGGCGTTTCCCCCGCCTATGTCGAGGACGAGGCCGCCCGCCTCGCCAGCCAGGGCTACCTCTGCGAGGAGCACGGCCGCTACCGCTGCGCCATCCTGCTGACCGAGTGGACGCCCGAGCTCATCCGCCTCTCCGACGCGCTGCACACACGGGCCGCCGCCCTGCTCGCCCCGGCCCTGGCCCAGGCCGTCACCCCGGATATGCTCCGGGAAGATCGCATCGGCATCCCCGCCGGACATGGGCGGGCATACGCGCTGTGGGCGCTCGTCCCGTGGATGATCGCCAGCCAGGGGGGCGGCAGCGTCACCTTCCAGCAGGCGGCCACCCTCCGCCCCGATGGCGGGCAGAACCTCTGCTGTGCCGCCATCATCCCGCCCGGCACGAAGGAGCCCGCCCTGGCCCAGGGCATGGAACGCTTCAGCGGCCCCTGCTGGAACGAATGCGAGGGCCTGACCCTGTGGCAGATCGACACCATCTGGTCAGAGGAGCGCATTGGCGAAATCATGCACGCCACCGAGGTGCGGATCATCAGCCTCCTGCGCCGCCTGTTCATCCGGCACGAGCGGCTGAACGAGGAGGAAACCGCCGTGCTGGTGCGCCGGGGCGTGATGCGCTCCTTCCGCGACGAACAGGGCCGCTGCTGCGCCACGCTCCTGCCCGTCTGGGTGAAGGGGCAGGCCGTGCAGCAGCAGCTGCTGGACGCAGCCCGCAGCGTCTATGCAGCCCACCGCGACGTCCTCCAGGCCCTGCTTGAGCCATACGCCTCCGCCCTCATGGCAGACACGCCGCCCCACCTGCGCCTGCTGCGGGAGTACACGCTGCAGACCGTCTTCAGCGCTGACCGGTTCATCCTCCACTGCCTGCACCAGCTCGTGCAGGATGGCGTCCTTCCCCTCCCCACCCCGGAGGAGCGGCGGAGCCTGCATGCTCTCATCCTCACCCCGTAAGCGCAAAGGGCTGCCCCCGCCAAAGCGCAGGAGCAGCCCGATTTGTTTTACAGTGTCTCCACAGGTTCCACGGTCACCGCGCCGAAGTCCGCGTAGCCGCCCTTGTCCGCGCCACCGTCAAGAGGCATGGCGAAGAGTGCCACGCGCGCGCCAACCCAGGTGTGCCGCGCCGGGGCGAAGGGCTGACCAACCTGACGGAACACGCCGTCCACAGCGTATTCGAGGGTCATCACCGCCTGGTCGTAGCCCGTGGGCAGCAGCATCATGCGGAAGGTCACGGGCGCCTCGGGCAGGCCGACGATCTCGTCAGTGACCTGCTCGGTGTGCTCCTTGCCCTCGCTGACCACATACACCAGCGACAGCCCGTCCGCCGTGCGCCGCAGGGCCGCGTAGGCGTACTGGCCGCCCACAAGGCCCACGCCCGCCTGCTCGCCGGGCTTCAGGCCGGACACATCCACCGTCGTCGTGGCGCAGAAGGCCGGGGCGGCGATCTTCTGCGTGCAGGTCTGCGGACATTCCCAGAGCTTCGTGCCGCCGCAGGGCAGCTCGCGGGCGTACAGCCGCAGCCGACCCTCGCCGCAGTCGTAGAAGTCCCCGCGCCAGTTGCCCATGAACTGCCACTGCAGCCCCATCGGGCCGGTGAAATCGTCCGAGCCGATCTCGCCCGTGCGCTCGCAGTCCGGGCTGATGGGCTTCTCCCACACGTCCACAGGGATGCCGCAGTCCGCCGCGTTGGCCTTGAGCGCCGCCTGCGCCGCGTCGTCGCCCGCAGGGACGTCCGCCGCGTCCACGGGGTTCTCGTCCGCCTGACCGATGTAAGGCCAACCGTCCTCCCCCCAGCGCATGGGCTGCAGGTGGGTGATGCGCCCGTAGAGGCCGCGGCTCTGGAAGTGCATGAACCAGTGCTCCCCGTGGGGTGTCTCGATCCACGCGCCCTGATGAGGGCCGTTGGTGTCGCTGGAGCCCTGCTTGAGCACGACGCGATCCTCATAGGGGCCGTGCAGCTCGCGGCTGCGCAGCACCGTCTGCCAGCCCGTTGCCACGCCGCCGGCAGGGGCGAAGATGTAGTACCAGCCGTCCCGCTTGTGCACCTTGGGGCCCTCGATGGTGGGATGATCGGCCGTGCCGTCGAAGAGCAGCCTGTCGTCGCCGATGGCACGCTTGCCATCCGCCGTCATGGGGAAGATGCCCAGCCAGCTCTTGAAGCCGATGCGGCTCTTGGCGTATCCGTGGATGACCCAGGCACGGCCGTCGTCGTCCCAGAAGGGGCAGGGGTCGATCAGACCCTTGCCGGGCAGGACGAGCACCGGCTCGTCCCATTCGCCCAGGGGATCCGCCGTGCGCACCATGTAGATGCCCTCGTCGGGCTGACCGTAATAGATGTAGAACATGCCGTCATGATGGCGGATGGCCGGCGCCCAGACGCCATGGGCGTGGCAGGGGGCGGCAAAGCGCGCCACCGGGATGTTTTTCAGCGCGTAGTTGACCAGCTTCCAGTTGATCAGGTCGCGGCTGACGAGGATGGGCAGGCCCGGCACATAGTTGAAGGTGGAGGCCGTCATGTAGTACACGCCATCCACGCAGATGCAGTCCGGGTCGGAGTAATCGCAGAAGATCACCGGGTTCTGATAGGTGCCGTCGCCGTTGTCGGGCAGGTACAGGTACTCGCTCACAGTTCCACCTCCTGAGCCGCGTTGTCCACCCTGGAGGCGCCATCCGCCTCAGCCACATACTTGTCGAAATCCTGGCAGAGCAGCGCGGCATATTCGCCGCCCATGCTGCGCAGCTCCCGGGCGATCAGGCCCGCAAAGGCCAGCGCGCCTGCGGGCTGCAGGTGGGTGTTGTCCCGCTGACCACAGGGGAAATGGGGATATGTGCGCGCGGGGAGGTTCATGTAGAAGGTGGTGCGCGCAGCCTCGCCCGTGGCCTGCACAAGCCTTTCGGACAGGCTCGTCAGATCGATGACGGCCACGCCCAGCCGCGCGCCTGCCGCCTTCACCGCCGCTGCCCAGCGGAGATGGCGGTAATCCTCGCCGGCCTCACCCAGATGGAAGCGCGTCACGGGCGTGATGAACACGGGTGTGGCGCCCTTGTTCCGGGCCACGTTCACGAACTTCTCCAGGTTCTCCTGGAAGGCCGTGTCCGGGTCGGTGTAGCGCCGGGGATCGTTCACCTTCTCGTCGTTGTGGCCGAACTGCACGAAGAGGAAATCCCCCCGGGTGATGCGGTCGTAGATGGGCGCCATGCGGCCCTCGTCGATGAAGGACTTCGTGGAGCGGCCATTCTCCGCGTGGTTCTCCACCCGCACGCGCTCGCGGTCGATGTAGCGCGTGAAGGCCTGGCCGATACCCGTCTGCGGGAAGTTGACGATGGAATTCTGCTTGACAGTGGAATCCCCCGCCCAGAAGATGGTGATCATGATGCTCTCCCCTTTCATGCTCCGTGAACGAAAAACGCCGCACTCCGGCGGACCGGCTGCGGCGGTAGTCTGCCTGCCTCCATGATGGCACAGCGGCGGTGCTTTGTCAACGCCAGCGCATCGCCAATTCATCCAGCGGCAGGCATGCACTTTTTCAGGCGGCAGGATTTCTCCCGATATCCACCTCATTGCATCGCATTCCCGTTATATACCTCATTTAAAAGGGTACTTCATGCCCCACTGCGCCCGGAGCGCGTCCATCTGGCGCATGATGGTCAGCACCTCGCTGTGAGGCATCTCCTCCGGCTCGATACGCCCCAGGGGGATATCCCGCAGGCAGGCCTCCACCTCGTACTCATAGCCGGTGATCTGCACGGGCACGTCGATGTGCTGCACGGGGTGAATGCGCTCGTCCTTGTCAAACACCTCGATGAAGGCCGGGTTGTTCACGTTGTCGACGGTCAGATAGCCCTTCGTGCCATACACCACGCAGCGGCGGTCGCTGTTGAAGGCAGCGGATGCCATCAGCATCGCCGTGCGGCCATCCGCATAGCGCAGGGTGATGTTCTCCGTGCGGTCCACGCCCGTGGGCAGCATCTCCACGTGGCTCTCCATGGAGGCGATGTCGTCGCCGAAGACCATGGAGGCGAAGTTGAGCACATACACGCCCACGTCCAGCAGCGCGCCGCCCGCCAGCTCCGGCAGGCGGATGCGGTCGATGTGCTCGATGGTGTAGCAGAGGTTTGCCGTCAGCAGCAGCGGTTCGCCGATGGCGCCGCTGGCGATCAGCCCGTTGATCATGCGCCGCGCAGGCATGTAGCGCGTCCAGATGGCCTCGGCGACGTACACGCCGCGCTCCCTGGCCAGCTGCAGCACCTCCTCCGCCTGAGCCGCCGTGGCCGTGAAGCTCTTCTCGCACAGCACGGGCTTGCCGGCCAGGATGCACTGCTTCATCTGCTCGGCATGGTGGCTGTGGGGCGTGGCGATGTAGACCAGCTCCACCGCCGGGTCGGTCAGCATCTCCTCATAGCTGCCATAGGCCCGGCCCACGCCCTGCTCCCTGGCGAAACGGACAGCCTTATCCACGTTGCGGGAGGCCACCGCGTACAGCTCCACCAGACGGCCCGCCTCCTTCATGCCGCGGATGGTGGCGCACATGCTGCGGGAGATGTTCCCCGCGCCCAGAATGCCGATCTTCATAGCGAATCCTCCGTCAGGGTAGTTTTCGGGATTTCGGGGTATATTTCAGGCATCATTCAAAGGGGTACTTCACCCGCCAGATCGCGCGCAGGGCGTCTGTCTGCCGGAGCATCATCCGCGTCTGCTCATGGGGCATCTCCCGAGGTTCCAGGTTCCCCTCCTGCAGGTCGCGCAGGCAGGCCTCCACCTCGTATTCATAGCCGGTGATCTGCGGCGGCACACCCACGATGCGCTTGGGGATGCGCCGCTCGTCCCGGTCGTAGATCTCGATCCGGTGCGGATTGTTCACGTTGTCCACGATCATGAAGCCCTTCGTGCCGTACACGACGGCGCGTCGGTCGCTGTTGAAGGCCGTGGAGGCCATCAGCTGGGACATGCGGCCGCCCCGGTACTTGATGGTGATGGTCTCCGTGCGGTCCACACCGGTGTCCATCAGCTCAACCGTGCTGTTGATGCGCACGATGTCGTCGCCGAACACCATCGAGGCGAAGTTCAGCGGATAGATGCCCACGTCCAGCAGCGCGCCGCCAGCCAGCGCGGGATCGGTGATGCGGGCCTTGTGCTCGATGGAATAGCAGAGGTTCGAGTAGAGCATGCAGGGCTCGCCGATGGCGTCCTCCGCCAGCAGGTCGTTGATGATCCAGCGGGAGGGCATGTAGCGCGGCCAGAGGGCGTCGGCGACATAGACGCGATTCTCCGCCGCCAGCGCCAGCACCTCCTCGGCCTGCCGGAGGTTGGGCGTGAAGGCCTTCTCGCAGAGCACGGGCTTGCCGGCGTGGATGCACATCTTCATCTGCTCGGCATGGTGGCTGTGGGGCGTGGCGATGTAGACCAGATCCACCGCCGGGTCATCCAGCATCGCCTCGTAGGAGCCATAGGCACGGTGGACGTCCTCCTCCCGCGCGAAAGCTTCGGCCCGTTCGAGGTCGCGGCTGCCCACAGCGTACAGCTCCACATTCCGTCCCTGCGCGGCCATTCCGCGAACCGTGGCGCACATCGTCCGCGCGATGGCACCCGCACCCAGAATTGCAATCCTCATCCGTGCATCCTCCCCTGCCTGAAAACGTCGTTTTCACTCATTTTACCACAAGCAATGGCGCGCGTCAAATGCGCAGACGCAAAGAAAAACCTCACCGCTGTGCGATGAGGTCTTCGTGATCCCGGCAGGGCTCGAACCTGCAACCTTCTGCTCCGTAGGCAGACGCTCTATCCAGTTGAGCTACGGAACCATATGAAATTTGGTGATCCCGGCAGGACTCGAACCTGCGACCTTTTGATTCGTAGTCAAACACTCTATCCAGCTGAGCTACGAGACCACATCCTGTGCTGCCTGCCGCTGTTACCCGGCATTCCCTGACAGCTCTATCAGTATATCGCACTTCAGGGAGAATGTCAAGCGTTTTTTTGAAATTTTCTCAAAATTCTTCAGCCCGTCCCAACCGCAGCGCGGCATGCCCCTGCTATCGGGACATACCGCGCTGGCATTGCATCAGCAGGGCATCGCGGCCTTGGGATACACGCCCAGCAGCCGCAGCTGGCAGGTGGAGGGCCGGGCCGCCGCCATGGCGCGGGACAGGTGCGCCGCGTCCATCTCGCCCTCGAAATCCGCCGAGAAGAAATACCGGAAAGGCGTCTCCGGCATGGGGCGGCTCTCGATGCGGCTCATGTTCAGCCCGCTCTCAGCGAAGGAGGACAGCACCCGCACCAGCGCACCCACCTCGTTGTTCACCGTGAAGGTGACGGTGGCCTTGCAGGGCGTGTCCAGCGGGATGGCGCTCATGGAGAGGATGAAGAAGCGGGTCGTGTTGGTGGCGGAGGTCTGGATGTTCTCCGCCAGGGGCACGAGGCCGTACTCCTTCGCCGCCTCGGCGCTGGCGATGGCCGCGCGGGACTTCTCCCCCAGCGCAGCCACCTCGCGGGCGGAGATCGCCGTGTTGCCCGAGGGGACGATCTGCACCCCCGGCAGCGTCTGCAGGAACTCGTCGCACTGGGCGATGGCCTGCGGATGGCTGGCGATCACGCGGATGTCCGCCAGCGTCGCCCCCGGCACGCCCAGCAGCTGATGCCGCACGGGCTTCATCGTTTCGCCCACGATGTGCAGGGGCAGCTTCTCCAGCAGGGAGTATGTCGGCAGCACAGCGCCCGCAAAGGAGTTCTCCACCGGCAGCATCGCGTAGTCCGCCTGACCGTCCACAACGGCCTGCGCGGCTTCCGGGAAGGTGGCGTAGCCCACGCAGGCGCTGCCCGGGAAGGCGTCCTGCGCCGCGCCGTGGGAGAAGCTCCCCGCCGTGCCCGGATAAGCGATCACATAAGGCATGCCGCACGCTCCTTCCACAGGTCCATCACGGCGATGGCCGCTATCGCCTCGATCACCGGCACCGCCCGGGGCAGGATGCAGGGGTCGTGGCGGCCCCTGACGGCCAGCTCGGCGTTCTCGCCGGACTTGAGCGACACGGTCTGCTGCGCCTGCCCGATGGAGGGCGTGGGCCGGATGACGCAGCGGAAGATGACCGGCATGCCATTGGTGATGCCGCCGTTGACGCCGCCGGAGTGGTTCGTGGTGGTAACAACCTTCCCGTCCGCCATGCGGAAGGGGTCGTTGGCCTGGCTTCCGCGCATGGACGCGAAGCCGAAGCCCGCACCGAACTCAACGCCCTTGACCGCCGGCACGGAGAACAGCAGGTGGCTCACCACGCTCTCCATGCTGTCAAAGAAGGGCGCACCCAGCCCGGCGGGCAGGCCGGTGATCATGCACTCCAGCATGCCGCCGATGGAGTCGCCGTCCTCGCGGGCTGCCATGGCCTCGGCTTCCATCTGCTTTTCGAGGCCCGCCGTCAGCGTGGGCAGGTGCATTTTCTTCATATAGGTATAGTCGGCTGCAGGGTCCGCATCCATGAAGGAAGCGTCCCGCACGCTGCCCAGCTGCTGCACGTGGCAGGCAATACTGACGCCCTGCGCCTCCAGCCACTGGCTGCACAGCGCGCCCGCCGCCACAATGGGCGCGGTGAGCCTGCCGGAGAAGCTGCCGCCGCCCCGCCAGTCCTCAAAGCCGAAGTAGCGCACATGGCCGGTGTAATCGGCATGGCCGGGGCGGACGAGGTCGACCCCGTCGCCATAATCCCGGCTGTGCTGGTTGGTGTTGCGGATGACGATGCAGATGGGCTGCCCGGTGGTGCGGCCACCCAGCACGCCGGAGAGGAATTCCGGCGCGTCGGCTTCCTTGCGGGAAGTCGTCAGGGCGCTCTGCCCGGGGGCGCGGCGGGCCATCTCGGCCAGCAGGCGATCCATGTCGATCTCCATGCCCGCCGGAAAGCCGTCCAGCGTCACGCCGATGGCCTCGCCATGGCTCTGCCCGAAGATGGACAGCTTCAAGCACTGCCCACAGGTGCTGCTCATTCCGCCTTCCCCCCAAGGTCACGGTACACGTTCAGGAACTCCGGCCAGGACTTGTTCAGCGCATTCGTCCCGGCGATGACGACGGGCTCCTGCGCGTCCAGCGCGGCCACGGCGGCCAGCATCACCATGCGGTGATCGTTGTAGTCCGGGATGGACACGCCGCCGCGCAGCTGCTTCACGCCCCGAATGACGATGTCATTGCCCTCGGCGCGGGCGCTGCCGCCCAGGAGGTTCAGGATCTCCACGGTCGCCGCGAGACGGTCGCATTCCTTGATGCGCAGCCGGCCGCAGCCCGTCAGGCGGCTTTCGCCCTCCGCCAGCTGGCAGGTCAGCGCCAGGATGGGCGCTATGTCCGGGCAGTCAGACATGTCGAGGGTCGCGCCGTGCAGCTTATCCGCCCGGATGGTGATGGCCGCGTCCGTCTCCTCAACCTGCGCGCCCAGCGCCATCAGATGCGCCAGCACCGCCCTGTCGCCCTGGGTGGTCTGCTGCGCCAGGCCGGTGACAGTCACGTCATGCCCCAGCGCTGAGGCGCACAGCAGCACCGCCGCCTGAGAATAATCGCCGCTCAGGCAGCCGTTCTCCGCCTTGTAGGCCTGCTTGCCGGGGATGCGCCACTTGAAGGGCGCGACCTCGTCCATCACCACGCCGCTGCGCGTGATGGCCTCCACGGTCATGCGGATATAGCCCGCGCTCTCCACCGGCGGCTGCACAGCAAGGATGCTGTCCTCCTCCAGCATGGGCAGGGCAAAGAGCAGTCCTGACACGAACTGGCTGGACACATTGCCCGGAAGGACGTAATTCCCCGCCTCCAGACGGCCCTGGACTGTCAGTTCCGCCGCGCCATCGCAGCCCACGCCCATACGCCAGCGCACGCCCCGGGGGACAAACAGGTCGCGGTACACGTCCATCGGGCGCTGCCCCAGCCTGCCATGCATGCGGAACACGCCGCCCCCGGCCACAGCCAGTGCGATGGGCACGAAGAAGCGCAGCGTTGAGCCGCTCTCACCACAGTCCAGCACGGGGAGCTTCGCGGGCTTGCGGGCCTGACCATGCAGGGTCAGCCAGTCCTCGCCGCGCTCGGTGGCAGCGCCCAGCGCCCGCAGGCAGCGGCGGGTGGCCGCCATGTCCGATGAGTCCATATAGCCGGTCAGCGTCGTCTTACCAGCTGTAAGTCCGGCGCAGATCATCAGGCGGTGCGCCTCGGATTTGGATGCCGGCGCTGCCGCCGTGCCCTGCAGGTGTGCGGGGGAAAATGTCATTTCCATAAGCAGAAGGGTCTCCTTTTCTGATAATGGTCTGATGACATCTTAACACACCTGACCGCTTTTGTGTTGTTTTGGTTCTGTATTTGCCCAGCATGTACAACAAAAAAACAGACGACCGCAGTCATCTGTTCGAAGTCATCCATCTGCCTCACTTGCTGATGACATTGCCGCAACGCCTGCAGGCCCAGTCGCCGCCAGTGCGCTTTTCCATCATTTCGCCGCACACGCTGCAGCGGATCTCCTGCATGCCGGGCCATTCCGGCACAGCGCCGCGCAGGACGCTCACGCCCTCCTGCCCGGCGGTGACGTCGCACAGGTAGCCCTTGTCCAGCAGCGTTTCCAGGGTTTCCTCCAGCCGGGCCATGGGGCAGCAGAAGCGCAGGGTCTCCCAGTTGATCATGTCCTGCGTCTGCACCGCCAGCACCCTGGCGATCTTCCGGGCCAGGTTCCTGCGGCGCCAGGTCCGCAGGAGGTGCAGCAGCAGAAACAGCGGCAGGCCCGTCACGATCACATAGGCAAAAATCCTCGCCGCACCCGGCCCGCGAGGGATCTCGTCCAGCATCACGCTCACGCCCGCCGCGGTCCACACCAGAATCGGCAGCGCCAGCAGCACCTCCAGCAGCACCCGGAGCCAATGCGGCCTGGCCTTTTTCGTCAGAAAACGCTCCATCATCACACCTCCGCATCCCGGAACAGCGGCTTGACCTCCTCCGCCGGGGGGATATCATCCGCCGCCTCCGCCAGGCACAGGAAGCCCCGCACGAGGCGGACATCCCTCATATAGCCCTTCTGCACCAGCTGCAGGGCGTAGTCCGCACCCCGGCGCATGCCCGTCCTGTCATCCACCTCATCCGCCGGGATCCTGCCGTCGCTGGCCAGCAACGCCTGCACGATCACCCGTGCATGGTGTCGCGCGCGGATACGCTCGGTAACGGGGTTCATCAGCAGCGCCACCAGCACGACCGGGATCACCGGCAGCAGGAGTTTCAGGTTGAACATCCTCAATTCGTAAGCTGTCATCGCCGTCGCGACCAGGAACCAGATGCACAGCGCCAACAGCCCCATCAGCAGCATCAGCGTCAGGTTCTCCAGCAGCCTGACGGCCTTGCCGGGCCGCGCCTTTTCCGTGAGATATTTTTCCATGTGATCACGCTCCTGTCAGGCCTTCATGCGTTCATCATAGCACATCTGGCGCCATCTGTCCAGCAGTCACGAAAACGCGGCAGACGCACAGGCGTCCGCCGCAGATTCCGTGATTACCCGCGGGCCGCGAAGCCAACCTTCTTCTGCACCTTGCGCAGGGTCCTGGTGGCCAGGTAGGACGCGGTCTTCGCGTTCTCGTCCAGCACGCCCTGCAGGTAGGCCTTGTCGGCAATCAGGCGGCGGAACTCCGCCTGCAGGGGCTCCAGCGCCGCGATGACGCAGTCCGCCACGCGGGCCTTCAGCGCGCCGTAGCCCTGGCCGCTCATCTCCGCCACGAGGGAGTCGATGTCGCCCGCGCCCAGGGCGCTCATGATGGTCAGCAGATTGCTGACGCCGGGCTTGTTCTCCGGGTCAAAGCGGATCTCGCCGTCAGAGTCGGTCACGGCGCGCTTGATCTTGCGGCGGATGGTGTCCGCGTCGTCCAGCAGGGCGATGAAGGTGTCCTCCGGGTCGGATTTGCTCATCTTGCGGGTGGGCTCCTGCAGGCTCATCACGCGGGCACCGACCTTGGGGATATAGCCCTCGGGGATGGTGAAGACGTCGCCGTAGATGCCGTTGAAGCGCTGGGCGATGTCGCGGCAGATTTCCAGGTGCTGCTTCTGGTCGTGGCCCACGGGCACCAGGTTGGTCTGGTACAGCAGGATGTCGGCAGCCATCAGCACGGGGTAGGTGAACAAGCCGACGTTGATGTTGTCCGCATGCTTGGCAGACTTGTCCTTGAACTGGGTCATGCGGCTCATCTCGCCCATGTAGGTGAAGCAGTTGAGGATCCAGGCCAGCTCGGCGTGCTGGGGCACATGGCTCTGGCAGTAGATCAGCGCCTTCTTGGGGTCGATGCCGCTGGCGATGTAGAGCGCGGCCAGTTCGAGGCACCGGCGGCGGAGCTCGGCGGGGTTCTGGCGGACGGTGATGGCATGCATGTCCACGATGGAGTAAATGCAGTCGTAGTCGTCCTGGAGCTTGGAGAAGCGGCTCAGCGCGCCGATGTAGTTGCCCAGGGTCAGCGTGCCGGTGGGCTGGATGCCGGAAAAGATGATGGGCTTCTTCTCGGGCTTGACGATGGTCTCGGACATGGGGGATTCCTCCTCAAATTAGGCCATCCCTCCCAATTCCGGGAGGGCTGGCTACACTCTGCGATTGCAAGCAATCGCTCTCGTTAGCCGGACTTTGTCCGACCTTATTGGCTGACCTGTGACCGGGGACGCCCACGCCAGCGCGTCATGTGAAATAAAAAAGCAGCCCATCTTCCCTCCACATGGGGACAGATGACTGCGGTGCCACCCCAATTGAACGCCCCGGCACGCAGCCCGTGGACATTCCTCTCGACCCTGCTAACGGTGGAAGCCGTCGCGGGATACACAGGCGTTGCGCCCTTCCCCCGCGCCCTCGGAGCCCCAATGTCCTCGCCGTCCGCCGCCGGGCTTGCACCGCCCCCGGCTCGCTGTGGGTGACCTGACGATTCCGCTGCTCCTCATCAGTTTCTGTTATTATAGTACATAATCGCCGCTTTGGCAAGCCCCCGCACCAATTTTCTGCCGCATATTCCCGCCTGGAATTTACAATTCGCTCGCCCAATAAGATTGACATTTGCTGGCCTGTATGCTATATTTCAAGTAGAATTCTGTTCGTTAAGGAGGACCACATCATGAAAAAGCGCCTGTACGCCTTTCTGCTGCTCATCGCCGCGCTGATGATGACCATCCCCGCCCTGGCCGCCTCCACCAAGGAGGAGTGGGACGCCAGCTGCAACTGGGTCATCGCCCGCGATACGAAGCTGTATTCCGCTTCGTTCAAGGATGACGTGACCACCGGTACCGATCTGTACAACTTCACGCCCTTCGGCACCATCGCCGCCGGCGAGCGCGTGACCATCCGCTCCTCCTCCTCGGGCTACCGCGAAATCAACTACTGGAACAACGGCAAGCGCTCGGCCTGGGTGGAGGATTCCGCCGTGCGCTGGGCCGGCGGCGCTTCTGACACTTCATCGGACAGCACCGGCGGCACCGGTTCCGGCAAGACTGGCGTGCAGGTTTCCGATACCTGGGACGCGCTGGATGTGACGCTCGACCTGGGCGATGGCGAGTCGAAGTCCGTGTCCCTGCAGGAGCTGGGCACCGCGCAGTGCGTCGTGTGGGACGGCTCGAAGATGCAGACCGTCCTCACCGAGGATCTCCAGTGGGAAACCGAGGCGGATGATGATCACCGCCTGGCGGTTATCTACGCCCCCAAGACCGGTCAGGCCACCCTGCGCGCCTCCGCCTCCTCCAAGGCCAGGAGCCTGGGCCAGTGTACCGACGGCCGCATCGTGGTGGTGCTCAAGGTCGGCTCCACCTTCACCCGCATCCTCTACGATGGCAAGGAGGGCTGCGTCCTCACCGCCGCGCTGACCTTCTACGGCGCTGTGCCTGAGGAGGATTTCTCCACCGCCGAGCTGGCCTACAAGGGCCGCACCGACACCTCCGCCACCATCTCCGTCTACAGCACCCGCAGCGCCAGCCGCAAGATCAGGCAGTGGCGCGTCGGCAACGAGGTTGTGGTGCTGACCCAGGGCAGCAGCTGGTCCGAAATTGAGATCGACGGCTGGCATGGCTGGGTCAGATCCGACTACCTGGAGTAAACCCGCTGTTTAGTCCTGCTGCATCCCGCGCGCGTCGCGGGGTGCTTTTTTTGTCCCCGGCGCCGCCTTTCGCGCCGCGTTCGCTGCAAAGCTGCGTCATCCCCGACTTCTGCGCAAAAAATACAATCCTGGAACACAGAAATTTGTCGAAACCTCTTGACAGGGGGCGGGGGGTATGGTTTAATGTATATCGTTTGCAGGTTTAGTTTTGCTAAACTTCAGAACACAGAATAAAGATACACGCGCAAGGAGGGAAACGCATATGGATATCGGTGAACGGCTCCGCCAGCTGAGGCTGCAGCGCGGGCTGACGCAGGAGGACATGGCGGACAGGTGCGAGCTGTCAAAGGGCTTCATCTCCCAGGTGGAGCGCAACCTCGCCTCCCCCTCCATTGCAACGCTGACGGACATGCTGGAGTGCCTGGGCTCGTCGCTGAGCCAGTTCTTCTCCGAGGCGAAGGACGAAAAGACCGTCTACGCCCCGCAGGACATGTTCGTCAAGGAGGACGCGGAGGTTCTGCACGGCTCCATCACATGGCTGGTGCCCGACGCACAGAAGAACGCCATGGAGCCCATCCTCATCGAAATGGACGAGGGCGGCGAGAGCTATCCCCTGCCGCCCCACGAAGGCGAGGAATTCGGCTACGTCCTCTCCGGCTCGGTCCACCTGGTCACCGGGGACAAGAAGACCCGCGTGCGCACCGGCTGCAGCTTCTGCATCCATCCCCGGCAGACCCACTACCTCATCAACGCCGGCAAGACCCGCGCCCGGGTGCTCTGGGTCTCCAACCCGCCGATTTTCTGATCAATCGCAGAATGCAGCATCCGCATTCCGAATTAATTATTGAAGGGAGCCTCCCTATGACGCCTGAACAGCTCAGCGAACGCATCGCTCTTGCCCGAACCAAGGATCACCTGATCGACCTGATTGGCATCACCAAGGAGTTTGACGGCACGCCGGTTCTGCGCGGCATCGACCTGTACATCCGCAAGAAGGAGTTCGTGACCCTGCTGGGCCCCTCCGGCTGCGGCAAAACCACGACCCTGCGCATCATCGGCGGCTTCGAAACCGCCACGGAGGGCGCGCTGCTCTTTGAGGGGCAGGATATCGCCGCCCTGCCGCCCTACAAGCGCCGCGTGAACACCGTGTTCCAGAAATACGCGCTGTTCCCCCACCTGAATGTGTATGACAACATCGCCTTCGGCCTGAAGCTCAAGAAACTCCCTAAGAAGGTCATTGACGAAAAGGTGGAGCAGATGCTGGAGCTGGTGAACCTCAAGGGCTACGCCAGGCGCCACGTGGAGGCCCTCTCCGGCGGCCAGCAGCAACGCGTGGCCATCGCCCGCAGCCTTGTCAATGAGCCGGAGGTTCTCCTGCTGGACGAGCCCCTGGGTGCTCTGGACCTCAAGCTCCGCAAGGAAATGCAGCTGGAGCTGAAGAACATGCAGCAGCGCCTGGGCATCACCTTCATCTACGTCACCCATGACCAGGAGGAAGCCCTGACCATGTCCGACACCATCGTGGTGATGAAGGACGGCACCATCCAGCAGATCGGCGACCCCAAGTCCATCTACGATGAACCCGCCAACGCCTTCGTGGCCGACTTCATCGGCGAATCCAACATCCTGCGCGGCACCATGGTGCAGGATGAGCTGGTGCGCTTCGCCGGGGCAAACTTCCCCTGCGTGGACTTCGGCTTTGGCGAGAACGCCCCGGTGGACGTGGTCATCCGCCCCGAGGACATCATGCTGGTGGGCGAGGATGTGGGCCAGATCGTGGGCACCATCAAGTCCGTGCTGTTCAAGGGCGTGCATTACGAGATGATGATCGACGCCGGCGAATACACCTTCAAGGTGCACTCCACCACCATGCAGCCCCAGGGCAGCAAGGTCGGCCTCAATATCGTGCCCTTCAACATCCACATCATGAAGCCGATGGAGGAGGTTGCCAGCAATGAGATCTGACATGTCGCTGCCCTGGTGGGCCTGGGCGGCGATGGGCGTGGGTCTTGTTGCATTCGCGGCGATGGTGGGCGTCACCATCCGGCGCAACCGCGGCATACACCGCTCCCTCTTCGCCTCCCCCTACACGCTGTGGATGATCATCTTCACCGTCGTGCCGGTGATCCTGATCGGCTACTACGCCTTCACCGACGCCAATGGCGCCTTCACGCTGGATAACTTCAAGAATTTCTGGGACTCCAACTTCAACGCCAACAAGTCCATCCTGGCTGCCGGCGAGGCGGTCGGGCAGGACTACTCCGCCTACATCACCCGCGGCACCGTCAATGTGGATACGCTGGTCTACTCGCTGTGGATGGCCTTCCTCTGCACGGTCATCTGCCTGCTGCTGGGCTACCCCGCCGCGCTGATCATGGCCGACCGCAAGATGAAGCTGGGCCCCACGCTGGTGGTGCTCTTCATCATCCCCATGTGGATGAACTTCCTCCTGCGCACCATCGCCTGGATGAGCCTGCTGGAGGATTCCGGCCTGATCAACACCTTCCTGAAATGGCTGGGCTTTGAGGGCGTGCAGCTGATGTATAACTCCGAAGCCGTGCTGCTGGGCATGGTGTACAACTTCCTGCCCTTCATGGTCTTCCCGATCTACACGGCGCTTTCCAAGATGGACTTCCGCCTGAGCGAAGCCGCGGCCGACCTGGGCTGCAACAGCTGGCAGACGCTGTACAAGGTCACCATGCCCCTGTCCATCCCCGGTATCGTGAGCGGCATCACGATGGTGTTCATGCCCAGCGTCACCACCTTCTTCATCCCCCGCGTGCTGGGCGGCGGCAACACGATGATGTTCGGCGACCTGATTGAGGCCAAGTTCCTCACCGAGGGCAACTGGAACGTCGGTTCCGCCCTGTCGCTGATCATGATGCTGCTGATCCTGGTCAGCCTCTCCATCCTGCGCAAGGCGGATCCCAACGGCGAAGGAGGCGGTATCGCATGATGAAGTGGCTGAAAAAGTGCTACCTCGCTCTGGTGCTGATCTTCCTGTATGTGCCGATCATCGTGCTGATCGTGCAGAGCTTCAACGCCGGCAAGTCCCGCGCGAAGTGGGAGGGCTTCTCCCTGCGCTGGTACATCGAGCTCTTCCAGGATGAACGCACGCTGCAGGCGCTCTTCGTCACGCTGTCCATCGCCGTGCTGGCGATGATCGTCTCCACCGTCCTGGGCACCCTGGCCGCCATCGGCATCCACGCGATGAAGAAGCGCCCCCAGGCCCTGATGATGACGCTGACGAACCTCCCCAACACCATGCCTGACATCGTCACCGGCATTTCGCTGATGCTGCTGTTCATCTTCACCAAGGTGGAGCGCGGCTATGTGACGATGCTGCTGGCGCACATCACCTTTGATACGCCGTATGTCATCCTGTCGGTGCTGCCGAAGCTGAAGCAGATGAACCGCCACACCTACGAGGCGGCCCTCGATTTGGGCGCAACGCCCATGTACGCGCTGTTCCACGTCATCATCCCCCAGTGCAAGCAGGGCATCATCACCGGCGCGATGCTGGCCTTCACCCTGTCCCTTGATGACTTCACCATCTCCTACTTCACCACCTCTCCCCTGGTGCAGAACCTGTCCACGCTGATCTACTCCTCCGCCCGCAAGGGCATTGACCCCTCGCTGAACGCGCTCTCCGCGCTGATGTTTGTCGCCCTGCTGGTGCTGCTGCTGATCGTCAACCGCCGCACCGCCGAGGATAAGTAATCCCCCAAAACTGAATGCATGAAAGGATGAACCGCCATGAAGCTCCGCAAGATTGCTCTGCTCATCGTTGTCACCCTCTGCGCCCTGCTGCTGGCGGGCTGCGGCTCCGACAAGCCGGCTGACGAGCCCGCCGTCACGGACGTGCCCGCTGTTACCGAGGAGACCGCCATGCCCGAGGCCACCACCGTCCCCGCGCAGACCGGCAAGGTCGTCAACGTCTACAACTGGGAGGACTACATCGACCCCGCCGTCATCACCCTGTTCGAGCAGGAATACGGCATCAAGGTCAACTACATGTGCTTCACCACCGTGGAGGACATGATCGTGCAGGTGGAGGCCAACCCCGGCGCCTTCGACGTGTGCTTCCCCTCCGATTACATCATCGAGCGCATGATCGCGGGCAATATGCTGCGCGAGATCAACTTTGAGAACGTCCCCAACGCCGCGCAGACCATCCCCTACCTGCAGAACCCCGCCTACGACCCGGAGAACAAGTACTCCGTGCCCTACATGTGGGGCACCGTGGGCATCCTCTACAACAAGACCATGATCCCCGATCCCGTCCAGTCCTGGTCCATCCTGTGGGATACCCAGTACCAGAAGCAGGTCTTCATGCTGGACTCCATCCGCGACAGCATGGGCGTGACCCTCAAGTACCTGGGATACGACCTGAACACCACCAACGTGCCCGAGCTGATGGCCGCCAAGGAGAAGCTGATCGAGCAGAAGAAGAGCGGCGTTGTCAAGGCCTACCAGGTGGATGAAACCAAGGACAAGATGGTCGCCGGCGAGGCCGCACTGGCGGTGATGTGGTCCGGCGACGCGATGTACGCCATCGACCTGAACGAGAACCTGGACTACTTCGTGCCTGCCGAGGGCTCCAACGTCTGGGTGGACGGCGCGGTCATCCCCGCCACAGCCAAGAACCCGGAGAACGCGGAGCTGTTCATCAACTTCCTCTGCCGCCCCGAGATCGCCCGCATGAACTGCGAATACATCTGCTACTCCACCCCCAACCAGGGCGCCATCGACCTGATGGGTGAGGAATACACCGCCAACCACGTCCAGAACCCCGACCAGGCTGTGCTGGACAAGTGCCAGTTCTTCCACGACATCTCCCCCGACTTCCTCCCGGTCTATGAGGCCATGTGGATGGAGGTTAAGAATACGAAGTAAACAACAATGCCCCCGCTGACGCTACATCAGCGGGGGCATTCTCATAACGGGGCTTCCAACTCAGCTGCACGATATTCCTCAACTGCCTGATTATAGTATTGTTCCCTTCGAGCAACAACGTTGTACTGATATCTAAACTCTCTATCAAAATCATCCTGAGTCATTGATGCTCTGTTTTGCTCAAGTCTATCCAACTTTGCTTTCTCTTCGTTCAACAGATTGAGCATTGTATACATGTATTCCCGCTTCTCATCGGCTTTCCTTCGTAACCCGCCACTCATGTAAGGAGTTCCCCCACCTAAGTTATTTGGCAGATTTGTATAGCCGTTCCTCTTCCTGTACTGTGACTTCATCCTCTCTCTCTTTACTAACCTGTATATTTCAAAGCTTGTCCCTATTGCACCAACAGCAATCCAAATGCAATAGTGCGCACTCAGTTCCGCACCTATAAGCAAGTTTGATATGGGAATCACCATCACAAACAGCCAGAACCAAATCACCTGTCACTTACCTCCTTTATCATCTCCCGATACACCCCATGCGCCCGCTTAAACTCCCCCGCATCAGCCGCTGCCACGCAGGGCAGGATATACTCCTGATAGAGCTTCTCCCACACGTCGGCCGCGTCGGGACGCGCGTTGATGTGCGCCACAATGCACGGCGCAATGGCGTAGTATTCCGCAATTTCCTCGCGGCCACCGGGCTGGTTCACAAGCCATTCATCACGCATTTTTCGCATCATTGTCAGTTCATGGCAGTCATCCGGCAAACCTCTACGCTCCACACAAGCGGTTGTCAAGAAACAGCTGCCGCTGGAAGTATCATCTTTAAAATGCGGGCATTTCGAATAGCTGCTCTCATAATCATGACAGTAATTCTTGTACAGGGAATCGCCCTCCACGATTTTCTCGCGCGTTCTGAGGCAACGATAGCCACCAAAGAACCCGATGTCGTTGTCCCATTTCAGGAACGGACAATCTCTTGACATATTTGCTCCCTCCATTCTACCACATTCGTGGTATTCTACGAACATAATACATCATTTGTTGTATTCTGTCAATAGTTAAAGTGAAGGGAGGAGACGCCATGCACTACCGACGCCTACGCGACCTGCGAGAGGATCACGACATGACACAGGATCAGCTCGTCGCAGCCCTCGGCCTCAACAAGACCACCTACACCAACTACGAGCAGGGCAAGCGCGAAATCCCCTTCGCCCTGGTCATCCGCCTGGCGCAGTTCTACAACGTCAGCATTGACTACATCGCCGAACTCAGCAACACTCCTGCCCCGCTGGCCGGACACAATATCTACCAGACCACATAACAGCCGCCTGAACCTCGATGCGCAAGGTCAAGCGGCTGTTTTGTTTATTCATAATGTGTCCACATGGATACGATACGGATGATCTTTGCGGCTTCATCAACCTCGTAGACAAGGCGATGCTGCTTATTGATGCGCCTCGAATACATCCCATGCATGCTTCCTACCAGCTTCTCATATGGCGGGGGATTCTGATACGGATTCACGCGGATGATCGCCAGCAGCTCCTCAACATTCCGACGCAGCGCCGGTATCTGCTATATTTTCTCTTTATCCTTCTGTGCGCCCTTCAAAATTTTCAGCACATAATTCGGCTCACCAGGCAAAGTCGTCACTCTCCTCCACAGGGGTGCTTCTTGCCTCCTCAACGCGCTCCGGCATACCCGCAGCCCTGAGAAGCGCGATCGTTTCCAGCATGCCCCGGAACTCCTCCTCGCTGATGATCACCGCTGTGCCGTTCTCGGTCGTTACACTGATCACGTCCTGGTTTTTCACTGCATGGGTCAGATATTCTGCCGCATTCTTGCTGAAATTCACGATAGAAACAGCCGTCATGGACATTCACCTCCAATGATAGGATATCATAAAGCCGCACACAAAGTCAACAAAAAGGAGAGAGCCTCGCGACTCTCCCCTTCTGTTTGTTTAGATGCGGATGGTGCCTTCGAAGTCCATCACCGCGTCGCCGGTGAGCCAGACCTGGCCGTCCTTCTGGTAGCGAACCACCAGGGTGCCGCCGGGCATCTGGACGTCGATGTCGGTGCCGCGCTTGCACAGGCCGTTCTCGACGGCCGCCACGGCCACCGCGCAGGCGCCGGTGCCGCAGGCAGCGGTTTCGCCAATGCCGCGCTCCCATACGCGCATCACAATGTTGTTCTTGTCCACAATCTGCGCGAAGGAAACGTTCACGCGCTCCGGGAACATGGGATCCTGCTCGATCATCGGGCCGACCTGCTCCAAGTTGATGCGGTTCACGTCCAGCACGAACATCACCACATGGGGGTTGCCCATGGAGATGCAGCTGATCTCGCGCATCTCGCCCGCCAGGAACACGCGGCGCTTCATCACGCGCTCGCCGTCCAGCTTGACCGGCACCTGCGCAGGCTCAAAGGCCGGGCAGCCCATGTCCACCAGCACGGAATACACCGTGTCCTCGCGGATGAAGAGCTTGGCCTTCTTCACGCCGCTGCCGGTTTCGATGGTCATCTCATTCTTCACCACGCGGCCGGACTCGTACAGGTACTTGCACACGCAGCGGGTGGCGTTGCCGGCCACGGTACCCTCGGAGCCGTCAGCATTGAACATGCGCATGCGGCAATCCGCCTTGGCGGAGGGCATGATGAGGACGATGCCGTCCGCGCCCACGCCGGTGCGGCGGTTGCTCAGGCGCACCGCCAGGGATTCGGGGCTGTCCACCTGCTGCTCGAAGCAGTCGAAGTAGAGGAAATCGTTGCCCGTGCCGCGCATCTTGACGAAACTCAGCTTCTTGGGGGCCTTGCGCATGTTGTTGATGTCCACCAGCTCCACGTTGTCCTGGGTGTAGCGGCTGGTCAGCGCATTGGCCAGGGCGGAGGCGGTGTCCAGGGAGGTGAACAGCGGGATGCCGCGCTCCACGGCCTTGCGGCGCAGGCGGACGGAATCCAGCAGCGGGTCGCGGCCCTTGACGGAGGTGGAAATGACGTACTGCACCTGGCCCTTTTCCAGCATGCCCACCATGGAGTCATGCTTGACGACGGCGGAGTACACGCCGTGCTGCAGCAGCACGCGGGCGGTGCCGGTGGAGGCGAAGATGGTAAAGCCCAGCTGCGCGAACTTGCGCGCCACGTCGACCACTTCCAGCTTGTCCTTGTCGCGTACGGTGATCAGCACGCCGCCGCCGTTGTGGCGCATCTTGTAGCCCGCAGCGACCAGGCCCTTGTAGATGGCCTCCTGCAGGTTGGTGCCCAGACCCAGCACCTCGCCCGTGGACTTCATCTCCGGGCCCAGGTGGGTGTCGACGTCAGCCAGCTTCTCGAAGGAGAAGCAGGGTACCTTGACGGCGAAGTAGGGGCTCTGGCGGTACAGGCCCGTGCCGTAGCCCATGTCCTTGATCTTCTCGCCCAGCATGGCGCGCACGGCCAGATCGACCATGGGCACGCCCGTCACCTTGCTGATGTAGGGAACCGTACGGGAAGCACGGGGATTCGCCTCGATGACGTACACCTCATTGTGGTAGACGATGTACTGGATGTTGATCAGGCCCAGCGTGCCCAATTCGAGGGCGATCTGCTTGGTGACCTCCACCAGGCGCTGGTACATCGCGCCGGTCAGGTTCCAGGCGGGGTACACCGCGATGGAGTCGCCGGAGTGGACGCCGGAGGACTCGATGTGCTCCATGATGCCGGGAATGAGAACATCCTCGCCGTCGCAGATGGCGTCGGCCTCGGCCTCGATGCCCTTGAGGTACTGGTCGATCAGGATGGGGTTCTCGATGCCCTGGGCCAGGATGATCTTCATGTACTCCACGATGTCGGAGTCCTGATAGGCGATGATCATGTTCTGGCCGCCCAGCACGTAGGAGGGACGCACCAGTACGGGGTAGCCGAGGTTGTTGGCGGCCTCCAGCGCCTCCTCGGTGGTCATGACCGTGGTACCCTGGGGGCGCTTGATGCCGTACTTCTCCATCGCCGCGTCGAAGCGCTCGCGGTCCTCGGCAGCGTCGATCATGTCGGCGGAGGTGCCAAGGATCCTGACGCCCGCGTTCTCCAGCGCATGGGTCAGCTTGATGGCGGTCTGGCCGCCAAAGGCCGCGACCACGCCCACAGGCTTCTCCGTGGCGATGATGCCCAGCACGTCCTCGGGGGTCAGGGGCTCGAAGTACAGGCGGTCAGCGGTGTCGAAGTCGGTGGAGACGGTCTCGGGGTTGTTGTTGACCATGACCACATCGTAACCGGCGTTCTTGAGCATCCACACGCAGTGAACGGAGGCATAGTCGAACTCGATGCCCTGGCCGATGCGGATGGGGCCGGAGCCCAGCACCATCACACAGGGCTTCTTCTCGCGCTTGGCGAGGAAGTCCGCAGCCTCGTTCTCCTCATCGTAGGTGGCGTAGAAGTAGGGGCGCTGGGCCTCGAATTCGCCCGCGCAGGTGTCCACCATCTTGTAGACGGGGTCACGGTGCATGGGCACCTTCTCGCCGGACAGGCGCTCGATCACCTTGTCCGGGAAGCCCATCTTCTTGGCTTTCATGTACAGGTCGCAATCGACATTGCCCTGCATCAGGCGGGCTTCCATGTTCCACAGGTTCTGGAACTTGCTCAGGAAGTAGTAGTCGATCCTGGTGATGTCATGCAGCGTTTCCAGGCTCACGCCGCGGGCAATGGCCTCATAAACGGCATACATGCGCTGGTCGGTGCAGCGGCCGATCAGGTCGAGCAGCTCCTCGTCCGTCAGCTCCAGCAGGGACTTCATGCGCAGGGTGTCGCAGCCGATCTCCGCGCCGCGCACAGCCTTCATCAGCGCCTGCTCCACGCTCACGCCGATGGACATCACCTCGCCCGTCGCCTTCATCTGGGTGCCCAGGGTGCGCTTGCCGTAAACGAACTTGTCGAAGGGCCACTTGGGCACCTTGGCCACGATGTAGTCCACCGTGGGCTCAAAGCCCGCCAGGGGTTTGCCGGTCATGGCGTTGGGAATTTCGTCCAGCGTGTAGCCGATGGCGATCATCGCGGCGGTCTTGGCGATGGGATAGCCGGTGGCCTTGGAGGCCAGGGCGGAGGAACGGCTCACGCGGGGGTTGACCTCGATGACGGCGTACTCAAAGCTGTCAGGCTTGAGCGCAAACTGGCAGTTACAGCCGCCCTCCACCTCCAGGGCGGACACCATGTCCAGCGCAGCGCGGCGGAGCATCTGATACTCGTCATTGGACAGGGTCAGCGCAGGGGCCACGACGATGGAGTCGCCGGTGTGCACGCCCACGGGGTCGATGTTCTCCATCGAGCAGACGGCGATGACGTTGCCCTTGGCGTCGCGCATGACCTCGAACTCGATCTCCTTCCAGCCGGAGACGCACTTCTCGATCAGCACCTGGGTGATGGGAGAAAGGCGCAGGCCGTTCGCGGCGATCTCGCGCAGCTCCTCCTCGTTCTGGCAGATGCCGCCGCCCTCGCCGCCCATGGTGAAGGCCGGGCGCACGATAACGGGATAGCCGATCTTCGCGGCCAGCTTGATGGCGTCAGGCAGGTTCTCCACCACATCGGAGGGGATGCAGGGCTGGCCGATGGATTCCATGGTCTGCTTGAACAGCAGGCGATCCTCGGCCTTCTCAATGGTCTCGCACTTGGCGCCCAGAAGCTTCACGCCGTGCTGATCCAGGAAGCCCTCCTTGGCCAGCTGCATGGAAAGGGTCAGGCCGCTCTGGCCGCCCAGGGTGGACAGCAGGGAGTCAGGCTTTTCCTTGATGATGATGCGGCGCAGGGTCTCCAGGGTCAGGGGCTCGATGTAGATCTGGTCGGCGGAAGTGTGGTCGGTCATGATGGTGGCGGGGTTGGGATTGACCAGCACCACCTCCAGGCCCGCGGCCTTCAGGGCCTTACAGGCCTGGGAGCCCGCGTAGTCGAACTCCGCCGCCTGACCGATGACGATGGGGCCGGAGCCGATGATCATAACTTTCTTGAGCGAAGGATTCAGCGGCATTCCTTGTTACCTCCCATCAGCGCAATAAAGCGGTCGAACAGGGTGTGGGTGCCAATTTTGACCCCATTATGGATACCGCCGGTCATGGCGGGCTGGAACTGCACGGAGAACACGGGCATGTCCAGATAATCAATGCCCTCGCAGGAGCCGTCGTTGCGGTTGATATAGCGCAGGGAGACATTTTCCGGCAGACTTTCCTTATCCACCTCGTAGCCATGGTTCTGGCTGGTGATGCCGCACACGCCGGTTTTCAGATCCTCAATGGGCTGATTGCCGCCGCGGTGACCATAGGGCAGCTTGCGGATGGCCGCGCCCTGGCTGATGGCGATCAGCTGATGGCCCAGGCCGATGCCCATCACGGGCAGGTGCTTATCATTCAGGAGCCGGGCGATTTCGTCCGCCACGTCCTGGCAGTCCTCGGGGTTGCCAGCGCCATTGGTGATGACCACGCCG
Organism: Clostridia bacterium; assembly: GCA_017410455.1. Classification (GTDB taxonomy): domain Bacteria; phylum Bacillota; class Clostridia; order Christensenellales; family Aristaeellaceae; genus UBA11524. The sequence goes on along the minus strand of JAFQQT010000017.1, from coordinate 61,901 downwards.
TCAGGTTCCAGGGCAGCGATGGCTTCCGCCGTCACGTTGGCGGGCACCATCGTCACCGCGCAGCCGCGCTTTTCCAGCTGGGCCACGGTGTCGGCCTTCGCGCCCATGTCCCACAGGACGACATGGTACCTGCCGGGCTTCTCGGCGGGAACGATGTCCTCCACGCCCGTCTCGGTTTCCGCCGGGATGACCAGGGAAGCCAGCTCAGCGGCAGCAGCGGCCACATCCGCGGGCTTTTCGGTGAGAATGGCGGCGTTCATCGCACCCTTCTCGCGGATGCGGCGGGTGATGGCGCGGGTATCCACACCCGTCAGGCAGGGGATGCCGTTGTCGATCAGGTACTTTTCCAGCGTGCCCTCGCAGCGGAAGTTGCAGGGCGCATCGCACAGCTCGCGGCAGACATAACCCGCAAGGCTCGGCTTAACAGCCAGGTCAGCCTCCGGCACCACGCCGTAGTTGCCGATCTGAGGGAAGGTCTGCACCACGATCTGCCCGGCATAGGCAGGGTCGGTCAGCGTGTCCATGTAGCCCACGACAGAGGTCAGGAACACCGCTTCGCCGGTGGAAGCCTTCGCCGCGCCGCGCAGCACACCCTCGAAGAGCTGGCCGTCCGCCAGCAAGAGGTAGCCTTTCTTTTCCATGCTGTTTCCCTCCTGATATTTACTTCATGCAGGCGACCAGAACGGCCTTCTGCGCATGCAGACGGTTCTCCGCCTCGTCGAAAATCTCATCGGCATGAGCCTCGAAGACCTCCTCGGTGATCTCCTCCCCGCGGTGGGCGGGCAGGCAGTGCTGCACCATGCAGCCGGGATGGGCCACCGCCATCAGCTCCGCGTTGACCTGATAGCCGGCGAAGGCCTTCTCGCGGGCGATGCGCTCCTCTTCCTGGCCCATGGAGGTCCACACGTCGGTGAAGATGACGTCCGCGTCCTTCGCAGCCTCAAGGGGCTTGTCGGTCATGAAGAACTGGCCGGGGTAGGCCTTGACAAACTCCAGGATCTGCGCATCGGGCTGATACGCATCCGGGCAGGCGATGGACACCTTCGCGCCCACCTTCAGGAAGCCCACGATCAGCGAATTGGCCATGTTGTTGCCGTCGCCGATGTAGCACATGTTCACGTCCAGGGTGCCCTTGTGCTCGCGGACGGTCTGCAGGTCCGCCAGCACCTGGCAGGGATGGCAGAAATCCGTCAGGCCGTTGATGATCGGGATGGAGCCGAATTTCGCCAGGTCTTCGACTTCCTGCTGGGCGAAGGTGCGGATCATGATGCCGTCCAGATACCGGCTCAGCACGCGGGCGGTGTCCTGCACGGGCTCGCCGCGGCCGATTTGCAGATCGCGGCTGGACAGGAACAGCGCCTGACCGCCCAGCTGGTACATGCCCGTTTCAAAGCTGACGCGGGTGCGGGTCGAGGACTTCTGGAAAATCATGCCCAGGGTCTTGCCCTTGAGGATCGGGTGCGGGATGCCAGCCTTGTTCTCGGCCTTGAGCTTGTCCGCCAGATCCAGCAGGTCGATGATTTCCTCCTTGCTCAGATCCAGCAGCTTCAGCAGGTGCTTCATAGTTGGATACTCCACCTTTCCGATATCTGAATTGATAGAATCGCAATCTTTTATCCGGGCTGCGGCACACAAAATACAGCACGCCTGCGCACCCACCCTGCATTATAGCATAGATTAGCAGCAAGGGCAAGGGGAAACCCGCCCGACATCGGGCGCAAACTGCGAAAAAACATACCGCGCCCCCCCATCATCCCATCAAGGAGGCATAACATGGAGTATCAGGGACGCATCTGCCCCCGCGGGGCAAGCTACTATGTCTGGAAGGCCGGCGACACGGCGCAGGCCGTCGCGCAGGCCAGCGGCACCACCGTGCAGGCCCTGCAGGTGCTCAACCCGGACGTGAACTTCGCCACCCTCCCCGCCGGGACGGAGATCTGCCTGCCCAGCCAGTCCTACACCTGCATTTCCGGCGCGCCCTACACCGTGCAGCCGGGCGACACCTTTACATCCATCGCCGCGGCCCTGGGCATCACCACCTACGAACTGCTGGAGCGCAACCCCGGCGTCGCACCGGATAACCTGATGGTCGGTCAGGTCATCTGCGTCCCTTTTGCATCCAGCGATGCTGATCCCGGCGATGGCCAGCCCGCCCAGCCGGACACCCCCGACCTGCCCACGCCCTCGCAACCCTCGCAGCCCTCCCGGCCGACCCAGCCCACGCCGCCGGTGGTCGTCATTCCCACGCAGCCCGCCTGCCCGGCCGGCTACACCCGCACGGCCGTGACCGCCGGAGAAACATACGCAGACCTGCTGGTGAAGCACAACGTCAGCTACCGCGCCATGCGCACGGCCAACCCGCGCCTGACCCCCGGCGGGCTCATCGCCGGGCAGACCTACTGCGCCCCGCCCCACGGCACCCGCGCCGTCTGCACGGGCACGCAGGCCTATACCGTCCTGGCCGGGGAGACCCTGGACACCATCGCCGCCGACCTGGGCGTGTCGCGGGGCCGCCTGCTGTCGCTGAACCCCACCCTGCTTCCCAGCGACTTCGCGCAGGGCGCGGTCATCTGCATCCCCTGACGTTGACAAGACGCCCAGGCAGGGCTATACTGATGTCATCCCAAACACCGGGGAGGACGCCATTATGCCCAGCCTGCTGCAATCCACCGCCAACACCCGGCCCGTGCTGCCCGGAAGCCTGCGGCTTCTGCGCTCGGACGCCCCCACCACACCGACGCCGGAGGACATTGCCTTCCTGCAGGCCCACGGCGTGACGCTGCTGATCGATCTGCGCTCCGGGGCAGAGCGGGAGCGGCGGCCCTGCCCCATCGCGGAGCACCCCGGCTTCACATACCTGCACCTGCCCGTCACCGGGGGCAACGCCCTGCCCGCCTCGCCTGAAATGGTGCCGCAGTCCTACCTGCGCATGGTCGACGGGCAGATGGCGCGCATTCTCCGCACGATCGGGGATGCTGAAAGCGGCGTGATGTTCTTCTGCACCGCCGGTAAGGATCGCACGGGCGTGGTAGCAGCGCTCCTGCAGCGGCAGGCAGGCATGGCACGTGAGGAGATCATCGCCGACTACGTCCGCTCAGGCGACAATCTGCAGGAGATGTTCAAAGCGTTCCTCCAGCGCCACCCGGAGGCCGACATTGCCGTCTGTACGCCGAAGGCAGAGTACATGGGCGCATTTCTCGATATGCTTGATGCACAGAAAAGGGAGCAGCCGTGATGGCTGCTCCCCCAAAGCATCGACAAAGTCGATGGTTTGCAGACCTTCAAAAAAGTCTGCAAGCCAAGGCGGCAAAGCTGCAAATTCGGGAGTTTACTTCGCGGTAAATGACCGGATTTGCAGCTGCGGCCAACGCAGGAAGCATCCTTTCCGGCACCCTTGCCGGAAGGGATGCGGTTGCGGGCTTTTTTGATGGTCTGAGGGAGCAGCCGTGATGGCTGCTCCCCTTTCATTTTCACTTGCCCGCAAAAAAATCCCGCTTGCTGAACCCCGCCGTCATGAAGCGCCACATGGCCTTGCCGCCGGTGAGCCACTGGATGTGGGCGTTGTTCTTCGTGTTGGCAATCACCCGGGCGACGAGGAAGTCCGCCACCACGTCCGGGTAATCGCCCAGGATGTTGTAGACCTTCTTCGTCTTCTCCGGAAGATCGATGGCCTCCTTGTCGCCCAGGGCCTTCACGGTGAAGTCTGTGATCATGATGCCCGGGCTGAGCCGGCCGACGATCACGCCCGTGCCGCGCTCCTCGCATTCGTTCGCCATCGCCTGGGTGAAGTGGGTCACCGCGCGCTTGGTGGTGCCGTACATGTTCAGGCCCAGCATCATCGCGTCGTTGCTGCCGTAGCCTTCCAGGTTGTAGATGGCGCCATGGCCCTGCTTCAGCATGACCTCCATGGCCGCCTTGCAGCCAAGGATCGCGCCCCTGAGGTCAACGTCCAGCAGCACGCCGATCTCCTCCACCGTCAGCTCCCACACGGCCTTCATCGGCTGGTTGACGCCGGCGTTGTTGATCCAGATATCCACCGCGCCGCACTGGCTGACCGCATGGGCCGCCAGGGCCTGCAGGTCCGCATATGCCGCCGCGTTGCCCGCAAAGGCGCAGACCTTCCCCGCGCCGGGGAGCTTCTCCAGCTCCGCCTTTGCTTCAGACAGGCGCTCCGCATGGATGTCGTTAAGCACCACGTTCATGCCCTGCGCCCGGAAGCGCTTCGCCATCTCAAATCCCAGCCCGCGTCCGCTGCCGGTGATCACAACCGTCTTCATCCCCGTATGCCTCCGTTTCCGCTGCATCCTGTGCCGCGTTTTCTTCATTATAGCACAGAAAACATAAGCATTCAAGCGTCAGGGCGTGAAGTAATTCATGTTGCCGATGAAGCAGTAATGCACCGGCTGATAACCGGCGGCCTCCGCGGCGAAGGCCAGCATTGCGTAAACCAGGTACAACCGGCGCTCCCCGCCCGTCAGCTCAAAATACGTCAGCGGCGCATCATCAATCAGCAGCTCCCGGCGGCTGAAGAGGCCGCTTTCCGTCAGCTGTGCCTCCAGGGCCTTTTCGTCCGTCAGGCCGCACTGCTTCATCAGCGACGGCAGGGTGAAGGTCAGCATCCTCCGGCTGATGATATGTTGCATGGCCCTGCGGAAGGCGTCCTCCGATGCCAGACGCAGCATCGCCGCCGCGTCCTGCCGTGCAAACAGGCTGCTCCACCCTGCCTCCGGCCTGCGCAGCGCCAGCGCCCCCAGCGCCTCGCGGAAGTACAATACATCCCGGTCGTTTTCGATGATCGAGCGGGTCTGCCCATCCTGCTTCATGACCCGCTTGTACTGGGCCAGCTCCTCGCGGAAGCTGCCATCCCGCGCCGGCTCCCAGCATGCGCCCACAATGGTCTCCCGGACACACTCGATCACCCGGTCGATGGCTTCCTCCGGCGTAACGGCGGCATGCCCCGCCTCCCGGCCGTAGAGCGCGTCTACCGTCACGCCGAACACATCCGCCAGCAGCGGCAGGAGCGCGATGTCCGGGCAGGTGGTGCTGTTCTCCCACTTGCTGATGGTCTGGGCCGATACGCCGATCACCTCGGCCAGGGCCTCCTGGGTCATGCCCCGCTCCCGGCGGAGGCGGGCGATGTTTGCTGCAAGCATTTCCATATGCATTCCTCCTGTGGTGGATTCTTCAGCGCTGTGGTTCCATCATAGCACATCGCCGCCGGAGAGTCCAGCGCGCAGCTGGCGATCCACTCCCCTGTTCTGCGGGCAGAATCTGCCTGCAATATTTTTTGTCAGAATCTCAAAAAATCTATTGACAACCGCCGCAGAACGTGATATGATTCAATTGTGGTCAGAAAGACCATAATCATGGGCAAGGAGGCAACGCCATGCACAGGCAACTCGAACCCGACCGGCTCCACCTGAGCGTGGACGGGCTGATCCTCACCATCTGCGAAGGGCAGCTGTCGGTGCTGCTTTCGCGGCGCAGCCATCCGCCCTGCGAGGGGGTGTGGGCTCTGCCGGGCCGCCTGGTGGCGCTGGATGAATCCGCGGACGAGGCTGCCAGGCAGCTGCTGCAGGAGATGCTCCCCGGCGTGAACGCCTACAGCGAGCAGCTCTACACCTTCACCCGAGCGGACCGGGATCCCCGCGGGCGGGTGGTCTCCATCGCTTACCTGATCCTTTCGCCGTGGGAGCACCTCCAGGACGCGCTGGCGCTGCCTGAAGTGACGCTGCAATGCTTCCGCATCGGGCAGGGGCCGGAGGGGATCGCCCTCATCAGGCCGGACGGCCATCCGCTCTCCCCCGATGACCTCGCCTTCGACCACGGCACGATCCTGCGCACCGGCGTCACCCGCCTGCAGGGCAAGATCGACTACACGGACGTGTCCTTCCACCTCCTGCAGGACATGCAGGCCTTCTCCCTGAGCGAGCTGCAAACGGTCTTCGAGGCGGTGCTGAACCAGTCGCTGGACGCGAGCAACTTTCGCCGGGGCATCCTGGCCAAGTACGAAAGCATAGGACGCATCGTGCAGACCTCAATTGCCAAGAAGCAGGGTCGGGGCAGACCCGCCGCGCTGTACCGCTTCGATCCATAAATCCGCCCGCCGTCGCCTGTATCCGCCCGATGCAGGCGCCTCCGGAAACGACTATACTGCACAGAATCAGGAGAACCATTATGAACATGATCAATGAGTTTCTCGGCGAGTATTTTTACCTTTCCAACTTCTACGAGGCGCCCGTCACCTGGGAAGGGCTGACCTACCCCAGCAACGAGGCCGCATTCCAGGCCGCCAAGGTGCTCACCCGGGAGGAGCGGCTGCCCTTCACGGAGCTGAATCCCACCAAGGCCAAGCGCCGCGGCCGTCAGGTCGCCCTCCGTCCGGACTGGGAGCAGGTCAAGACCGGCGTCATGGAGGAGATCGTCCGGGCCAAGTTCACCCAGAACCCCGACCTTGCCGCCCGCCTGCTGGCCACCGGCGACGCGCAGCTGGTGGAGGGCACCACCTGGGGCGACACCTGCTGGGGCATTGACCTGCGCACCGGCAAGGGCGAGAACCGCCTGGGCATCATTCTGATGAAGGTGCGCGCCGAATTGTTGGCCGCCAGCAAAGCCACCGACCTGTAAGGAGGCGTCATGATGGAAAAGAAGATCCTGATTGTTGTGGACATGCAGAATGACTTCATCGACGGCGCGCTGGGCACTGCCGAAGCGCAGACCATCGTGCCCGCCGTAACGGAACGCATCCGCCAGTGCCGCGAGGCCGGCTGGACGCTCATCGCCACCCTGGACACTCACGGCGAAAACTACATGGACACCCCCGAAGGCAAGAAACTGCCCGTGCCGCACTGCATCAAGGGAACCCCCGGCTGGCAGCTGAACGCGGAGGTCGCCGCCGCCCTGGGCGACGATGTGATGCTGGTGGAAAAGCCCACCTTCGGCAGCACGCAGCTGCCCTGGCTCCTCGCCGACCTCACCCAGGACGCAGCGCATGTGCGCATCGAGCTGCTGGGCCTGTGCACGGACATCTGCGTGGTCAGCAACGCGCTGCTGCTCAAGGCGCACTTCACGGAGGCGGACATCGCCGTGCGCCGCAGCTGCTGCGCGGGTGTGACCCCCGCCACCCACGAGGCCGCGCTGGCCACCATGGGCTGCTGCCAGATCGACGTCGTGTAAAGGGAGGCCGCCATGCCCGACATCGACAACTACCAGGTCTACAACGACCGCATGCGCCGCTCCATGTGGGACAAGGCCTTCTTCATGGACAAGGTGCCGGGGACGGAGCTGATCATCGACTTCGGCTGCGCGGATGGGTCGCTGATCCGCTTCCTGCACGAGCTGTTTCCCAGCATCCGCTACATCGGCTACGACATCGACCCCGCCATGATCGCCGCCGCCCGGCAGCATTGCCCGGAGAACGCCTGGTTCTTCAGCGACCAGGCAGAGCTGCTGGACAAGATCCGCGCCCTGGGCATCGAGAAAAAGCGCATCGCGGTCAACTTCTCCTCCGTCCTGCATGAGATCTTCCATTACGACTGCGACCGGGAGAGCATCACCCGGCTGATCGGCCAGATCGGGCCAGGATACCTGGTGGTGCGCGACATGATGTACGCTTCCGCCGACCCTGCAGCCCCTGCCCCGCAGGCCGCCGCAGAGCAGCTGCGCCGCGTGCTGCCCGCCTGGCAGGTGGCGGACTTCGAGGCCGCCTGGGGTTCCATCGGCGTCAGGAAAAACCTTGTCCACCTGATCTTGAAATACAAGTACACCGAGAACTGGGAGCGGGAGTGCCGCGAGAACTACTTCTCCTACGGCATGGAGGAGCTGACCGCCCTGCTGAACCCCGACGGTGCCTACGCCCCCATCCTGCTCAGCCGCTACATCCTGCCCTGGTGCCGCCACGACGCGAAGAACACCCTGGGCATCGACCTGGGCAGCAGCTTCACCACCCATTATTCCCTCATTCTTGCCCGCCGGGACGCCGTTCCCGCCATTTCCCTGGACAATGAAGAACATGGAGGCGCTTATGAGCAATGACCGTTTTGATGCTGTGAAAACCCGCGACGCCCTCGTTGCCGGAATCCGTGACATGGCCGCCCGTCAGGGCTTCAGCCGCGTTGTGCTGGGCATTTCCGGCGGCAAGGACTCCACCGTCTGCGCTGCCCTGTGCACCCGCGCCCTGGGCCGGGAGAATGTCTACGGCGTGATGCTCCCCGACGGCGAACAGAAGGACATCTCCGACAGCCAGCGCGTGTGCGACGTGCTGGGCATCCAGCGCCGCACCGTCAACATCGGCGAAATGCACCGGGAGCTGCGCCGCCTGACCGATCAGCTGGGCTGCGTGGCGGCCCCGGGCGAATTCGCCGTCGCCCCCCACCGGGAAAGCGACGTCAATGTCGGCCCCCGCCTGCGCATGACCACCCTGCGCTACATCGCCCAGGCGCTGGACGCCCGCCTGGTGGGTACCGGCAATCTGTCGGAGATCACCGTGGGCTACTGCACCAAGGACGGCGACACCTCCTCCGACTTTGCGCTCCTGGCCGCGCTGACCAGCATCGAAGTGGTGCAGGTGGGCCTGACGCTGGAGGAGCTCCCCCGTGATCTGGTGGTCAAGACGCCCTCTGACGGCCTCTCCGGCAAGTCCGACGAGGAGCGCCTGGGCGTCACCTACCAGCAGATTCACGATTATGTCCGCCGCGGCTCCTCCGGCGACGAAGCCGCCGACGCCCGCATCGCCCGGCTGGAGCGCGCCGGCATGCACAAGCGCAGCCGTCCGCCGGTCATCGACCCCGCTGACTTCATGCCCAGGGCAGATTGACCGGGTACACTGCAGCAAAGGGCGGCAAAGGAGGAAAAAACATGAAGCTGGAACCCATCATCACATCCCTGCTGGACACCGACCTGTACAAGTTCAACATGGATCAGGTCATTTTCCATAAGCATACCGACCTCAGCGGCGAGTACTACTTCCGCTGCCGCAACACGGATGTGACCTTCACCAAGGAGATGTTCGACGAGATCAACGCGCAGATCGACCACCTCTGCACGCTGACCTTCACCAAGGCGGAGCTGGACTACCTGCGCTCCATCCGCTTCATCAAGAATGACTATGTGGAGTTCCTGCGCCTGTGGCGGCCCATCCGCGATTATGTGGAGACCCGCCTGGGCGTCAGCGGCCATCTGCACATCGCCGTGCGCGGCCCGCTGTTTTCCGCGATGCAGTTTGAAATCTACCTGCTGGAAATCGTCAACGAGGTCTACTTCCGCATGAAGTACGATTACGCTGCCCTGCGCGCCTCGGCCGAGGAAAAGCTGGAACAGAAGATTGCCGACTTCCGCTCGGGCAAGTACAGCTTCCAGTTTGCCGAATTCGGCTGCCGCCGCCGCCTCTCCCGGGAATGGCAGGATGTGGTCGTCCGCCGCTTTGCGCAGGAGACGGATAACTGCATCGGCACCTCCAACGTGTATCTGGCAATGAAGTACGGCATCAAGCCCATCGGCACCTACGCCCACGAATATGTGCAGATGTACCAGGGCATTGACGCCATTCCCCTGGCCTACACCAACCACTACGCCCTGCAGGACTGGTACGACGAGTACCGCGGCGACAACGGCACGGCCCTGACCGACACCATCACCACCGACCTCTTCCTCCTGGACTTCGACCGCTCCATGGTCAACAACTTCTCCGGCGTCCGGCACGACTCCGGCGACCCCTTCCAGTGGGGCGACAAGATCATCGCCCATTACCAGAGGTACGACGCCGACCCCATGTCCAAGCAGCTGCTCTTCTCCGACAGCCTCGACTTCGACAAGGCCCAGGCGCTGCAGGACTATTTTGCAGGCCGCGCCCGCGTTTCCTTCGGCATCGGCACCTTCTGCTCCAACGACACCTGCGTGAGGCCGCTGAACATCGTCATCAAGCTCCAGAGTGTCAACGGCCGCGCCGTGGCCAAGCTCTCCGACACCCCCGGCAAGGCCATGTGCCGCGACGATGACTTCCTGGAGTACCTGCGCCGCTCGGTGGACTTCCGCCTACGCAGGGAAAAGGACAAGCGGTAATCCCCTTCCCCAGCATGTAAAAAGCCCGGAGGCCCGCTGTTTTGCAGGCTTCCGGGTTTTGGCTTACCAATTATTCCGCAGTGGTCAGATACTCCGCCTGCCCCATCGCGAAGGCGTCATTGCCCTGCGCGTCGATGGCGACGATCAGCGGCAGCTCGTGCAGCGTCAGGCGCTTGACCGACTCCGGGCCCAGGTCATCCCAGCAGATGACCTGCAAGTCCGTCACGCAGCTGGCCATGAGAGCCGCCGCGCCGCCGATGGCCGCGAAGTACACCGCGCCGTGCTGCTTCATTGCGTCGATGACCGCCTGTCCTCGTTCGCCCTTGCCGATCATGCCCCGCAGGCCCTTTTCCAGCAGGGTCGGAGTCGTAGAGTCCATGCGGACGGAGGTGGTGGGGCCGATGGAGCCCACGGGCCTGCCCTCCGGCGTGGGGGTGGGCCCGGCGTAGTAGATCACCTGGCCCTCCAGGTCAACCGGCAGGGGCTTGCCCTCCGCGATGAGGGAAAGCATGCGCAGATGCGCCGCGTCCCGGGCGGTATAGACCGTGCCGGAGAGCAGGATGTGCTCGCCGGCGCGCAGGGACAGTGCGTCCTCACGACTGAGGGGGGCAGTCAGTTTTTTCATTGCATTCCCCTCCTTACAACACTTCGGTCGCATGCCGCGTCACATGGCAGCTGACGTTCACCGCTACCGGCAGACCGGCGATGTGGGTGGGCTTTTGCAGGATGTGCAGGCCCAGGCAGGTGGTTTTGCCGCCCAGGCCCTGGGGGCCGATGCCGGTCTGGTTGACGGCCGCCAGCAGCTCCTGCTCCAGGTCGGCATAGGAGGGGTCTGGGTTGCTTTCGTTCAGCGGCACCATCAGCGCCCGCTTGGCCATTTCCGCCACCTGCTCAAAGTCGCCGCCGATACCAACGCCCAGCACCATCGGCGGACAGGGATTCGCCCCCGCCAGCCGGACGGTTTCCAGCACGAAGGCCTTCACGCCCTCCACACCCGCCGCCGGGGTCAGCATGGCCAGGCGGCTCATGTTTTCGCTGCCGAAGCCCTTGGGGGCCACGGTCAGGGTCACCTTGTCGCCGGGGACGAGCCGGGTGTGGATAATGGCCGGGGTGTTGTCTCCCGTGTTGACGCGGCGCAGAGGGTCGGCCACCACGCTCTTGCGCAGGAGCCCGTCCACATAGCCGCGCCGGACGCCCTCATGGACAGCCGCCTCGAAGTCGCCCACGATGTGCACCTCCTGGCCCACATCCGCAAAGACGATGGCCATACCGGTGTCCTGGCAGATCGGCATATTTTCCCGCCGCGCGATGCCCTCGTTGCGCACGAGAATATCAAGGATGTCCCGCGCGGGGACGAAGGGCTCGCTTGATGCCGCTTGATGGAGCGCCGCGCACACGTCCTCCGGCAGGTTGCGGTTCGCCTCCACGCACAGGCGGGCGACGGTTTCGGTGATGAGGGCAGCAGAGATCTCGCGCATCGCTCGTCCTCCTTTCCGGCCCACGCCAGAGCCATGCTCTGTCGCAGGCTTCGCTCTGCGATTCCTTGAATCGCTATCGCTCGTCGTAGCAAGCTCCGACCTTAATCAAACAGCTTCTTCAGCCGCAGCGCCGCCTGCTTGACGGCGTTCTTCTTTGCGCCCTGCAGCATCAGCTCGCTCTGGGCGTCCCGCAGGTCGAGGCCGTCCTTCAGCATCGCCTCCACCAGCTGCGCCTCCAGGGAGACCTCGGCGGCCGGGGCCTTTTCCTCCGGCAGCACGACGTCGTGGAAGTCCAGCACCAGGCAGTACTCGCCCTTTTCGGTTTTGGGGTTGTCGCGCAGCATTTGCAGAACCTCCGCCGCCGTGCCGCGGATGGTCTTTTCGTGGAGCTTGGTCAGGTCGCAGGAGCAGGAAATGCGGCAGTCCGGCAGGAGGTCGGCGATGACCTCCGTCAGCTCGGTGACGCGGTAGGGGCTTTCGTGGACGGCGGCGACCTTCACGCCCTTGGCCATGTCCAGCAGCTTTTCGCGCAGCTCCTTCTTCTCCCGGGGCAGGAAGCCGTAGAAGGCGAACTCGCGGGTGTCAAAGCCGCTGACGGACATGGCGCTGACCGACGCGCAGCAGCCCGGCACGGGAATGACCCCGATCCCCCGCTCCACGCAGGCTTTCACCAGCCCGTAGCCGGGGTCGGAGATGCAGGGCGTACCGGCGTCGGTGGTGACGGCCACGTCGATGCCCTCCGCCAGCATCTTCTCCGCCAGCCACGCGCCCTTCGACTCCTCGTTGTGCTGATGGCAGCTGGTCAGGGGCGTGCTGATTTCAAAGCGGTTGAGCAGCTTCATGGTGACGCGGGTGTCCTCCGCGGCGATGAGGGCGACGGAGCGCAGCGTCTCGATGGCGCGGGGCGTCATGTCATTCAGGTTGCCGATGGGGGTGGCAACGACGTACAGCGTGGGCATCACTCCACCTCCAGCTTCTGGCACACGCGGAGCTTGGCCGAACGGGCGCGGGGGTTGCGCGCCACTTCCTCGTCCGTGGGAGGCACCGCGCCCCTGGCCAGCACCTTCACCATCGGCTTCTTGCCGCAGGTGCAGATGGGCGCTTTGGGCGGACATGTGCAGGGGTTTTGCAGCCGCTGGAAGCAGCGCTTCACCAGGCGGTCTTCGAGGGAATGGAAGGTGATGACCAGCAGCCGTCCGCCGGGCTTCAGGCAATCGACAAAGTCGCACAGGGCCTTATCGAGGGGATCCAGCTCATCATTGACGGCGATGCGGATGGCCTGGAAGGTACGTCGGGCGGGGTGGCCGTCGTCCTTGCGGCGCACGGCCTTGGGAATCGCCGCGTCCACCGCGTGTACCAGGTCGAAGGTGGTGGCGAAGGGCTTCTTCGCCCGGTGCTCACAGATGATTTGCGCGATGCGGGCGGCCCACTTCTCCTCACCGTAATCCTTGATGACACGGGCGATTTCCCGCTCGCTCCAGGTGTTGAGGAGGTCTGCGGCGGTCATGCCCTGGGTGCGGTCCATGCGCATGTCCAGGGGCGCGTCCTCATGATAGGAAAAGCCGCGCTCGCCCACATCCAGCTGCGGGGAGGACACGCCCAGATCCAGCAGCACGCCGTCCAGCAGGGGCGCGTCCGCCGCCTCAAGCAGCGCCTTGCCGTCGTGGAAATTGCCGTGCAGGGCGCGGAAGCCGGGGAAATCCTTCAGCCGCTCGCTGGCTGCGGCGATGGCCGTCAGGTCGCGGTCAATGCCGAAAAGGCGCGCCGTACCGCCGGAGGCCCGCAGCATCGCCCCGCTGTGGCCGCCGCCGCCCAGGGTACCGTCGGCATAGACGCCGTTCTCCTTCACGTCCATCCATTCCAGGACTTCGCTGAGCAGCACCGGCTCGTGGATGAATTCCATCGTCATTTCCCCCTCACAGCTCCAGAAAGTACTTGTCAGACACATGCCGGAACCCGGCTTTTTCGTATACATGGATGGCGTCCGGGCGGTTGGTGGTCAGCGTCACGTCGCCGAAGCCGCGTTCCCGCGCCAGGGCCAGCAGCTCCTGCATCAGCGCCTGCTGATAGCCGCGCCCGCGATGCTCCGGCTTTGTATAAACGCTCACGACCCAGCCGTGGCGCTTGTTTTTCAGGCACACGGTGATGGGCGGCAGCTCGTCCTGCTCCTCCAGGGCGCACATGGCCACCGGCTCCCCGGCAGCGTATTTGATGACGTAGAACAGCGAATGGTTCAGCCGCCTGCGCAGGTAGGAGGCAGTCACCTCCCGGTACTGCTGCGCGTAGACGGAGAAGTCCTCCCCCAGGGTGTGCGTCCAGTGCTCCACCTGCTGGCGGACGCGCATGTCCGCGATCACGTCGATATGGCTCAGGTCGGCGCGGACGATGCGATCCGGGTCATCATTCCCGCTCAGCGACCGCATCAGCGCCTCGAAATCGGACATGTCCGCGCCTCCTTTCGCACCCTTCATTTCAGATCATTTCCACGGGAGGTTCATCACGCTCCGCAGCCCGCCCGCGAAGTACAGCGAGCCCGCCGCAATCACCACGCCATCTGGCCCTGCCAGCTCCTGCGCCATTGCCAAGCCCTCCGCCAGCGTATCCGCCGGGACAGCCCGGGCGCCCAGCGCGTTCAGGTGCGCCGCGTATTCCGCCGCAGGCATGGCCCGGGGCGTATCCGGCGTGACCGTCACGATTTCCCGGGCGATGTGCATCATCTGCGCGAGCATCTCCGGCTGGAGCTTATCGCTCAGTACGCCCGTCAGCAGCACCCGCCGCCGGTCGGGCAGATAGTTATCCACATATTGCACCAGCGCATCCACGCCCTGGGGGTTGTGCGCGCCGTCGATCAATACATTCCCGGCCCATTCCAGGCGCGCGGGCCACACGGCCTCCGCCAGACCCCGGCGGACGGCCTCCTCCGGGATGGCATGGCCCTGCGCCGTCAGCGTCTCCACCAGCGCCAGTACCGTCATGGCGTTGCGCTGCTGGTACTGTCCGGGCAGGCCGATGCGCATATCCGGCCACAGCCGCCCCAGCCGATACGTCACGGTGGAGCCGTGGGCGTCGCCCTCCGCACGGAGGATCCCGCTTTCGTCCAGCTGCACCAGCGGCGCCTTCTGCCGCGCCGCCGCATCCGCAAACACCTGCCGCACGCCCGACTCCGCCGGGTAGCACACCACGGGCACGTTTTCCTTGATGATGCCCGCTTTTTCCCCGGCGATCTGCTCCAGCGTGTCGCCGAGGTAGCCCATATGATCCAGGCCAATGGCGGTGATGGCGCAGGCGACGGGCCGGACAATATTCGTCGGGTCGAGGCGTCCGCCCATGCCCACCTCGATGACGGCAAAATCACATTTCTCGCCCTCAAAGGCGGCCAGGGCCAGGGCCGTGCCCATCTCAAAGGGGGTGACGAAATCGCCCTGAGCCTCCATGGTTTTGGCGGCCTCCACCAGAGGATTGCCGTACTTCACCATCAGGTCGTCCGTGAGGGGAACGCCGCCGATACGGATGCGCTCCTGATAATGCTGCAGGAAGGGCGAGGTATACAGGCCGACGCGGTAGCCCGCCGCCTTCAGCACGGCCGCCAGCATGGCGCAGGTGCTGCCCTTGCCGTTGGTACCGGCCACATGGATGACCTTCGGGCCATCCGGTCGCGCCATGTCCACGCCCAGCGCGTCCAGCAGCGCCAGCACATTGCGATGGCCGTTCTTGCTGCCGGTCTGATAGCTGCCGTGGATGGCGTCGATAACCTGCTGCGCGTTCAGCATGGCAACACCTCCCCATTCTGTATTAACCGATATATTATAGCACAGGTCGCTGCAGGTTGCAATCCGACAGGCGGCATTTCGCCGAATTTGCTGATTCTGACGCGCCCCGTTGACGGGACTTCTCCGGACACGGTCTGCACATCGGATTCATGACAGCACAAAGCCGTCAGGTTCCCGGATGGAAGCCCTGACGGCCTTATTGCTTACAAACTCACTTCATCCACCGCGATGATCTCCGCGGAGAACATCTCCGCCGTCAGGCCGGTGGCATGCTCCATCCGACCCGCCATGGCGGAGGACACGTCCACCGTGACGTGGGCCTTGCGGGGCGTGATGTAGATGACCAGCGGATCCGCAGCCAGCTCATCGGCATAGCAGTCCAGGCGGACGTCCCAGGCCGCGCCGTTGGCGAAGTTGTCGCTGATCATGTGGCCGTTCACGAAGGCATGGCCGATGTCGCCGACGTAATTCACCCGCAGCAGCACCTGCTTGTGGCCGCGCAGGATGCCCGGGGGCACATCCACCACATAGCGGCCGATGCCCACCTGACGGAAGGCGGCCTGTACGTTCTCCCTCTTCTCACCGAGGAGGCAGGTCTGCCACGCGCCGTCCTCCCAGGTGCGGAGGGTGACGAGGACATCGTCGGTTTCCGCGCGGAGGGCGGAGCCGTCCAGCATCAGCGGCTTGTCGCACAGGTAGGCCTTGCCGCCCAGGAGGTAGAAGTGATTGGCCTCCTCGCGGGTCAGGGTGACGAGGGTCAGGCCGTCCACGCGGAGGACTTCGCCGGGCTGCGGGGCGTATTCCTTGCCGCCGATGCAGTAGACGGGCTTCATGCCGTCGGGAGCAAGGCAGAACCAGGCATCGCCGATGTGCGCCATGGGCATGGCGGTGGCCCAGTCCAGGCGGACGCTGCCCAGCATCACGCCAAAGGGCAGCACGGCGTTCTCCCCTGCCGCGAGGTCGAAGCGGAAGGTTACCTCGCCCGAGGGCAGCTGCAATTTGACGGTTTCATCCCTGCGGTCTATCATGCCGATGTGATCCTGGAAGTTGTTCACGAACAGGAAGCCTGCGTCGCCCTTGACGCGCACGCACCAGCGCAGCGGGCCGAGGTCATCCGGCTGGAGGTCATGCATGTGCTCCGGCAGGACCGTTTTGGCCTCCGACAGCACATCCGCGAACGTCTGGCAGAACAGGTGCAGGGCCTTCAGGCGGCCGTAGCTCTCGCGCACCTGGCCGAATTCGCCCAGGGCGGCCTGATAATCATAGCTGATCTTGCTGACCTGGCTCTCGTTGAGGAAGGGCGTGCGCAGGCCGGTGGGATTGGTGCCGCCCTTGTACATGTAATAGCCCAGCAGGTTGCAGCCGCTGCCCAGCTTGGTGTTGGCCAGGGCGTCAATGGCCCGCATGTCCATCCGGAAGCGATAGTTGTAGGAGCACATCATGCCGCCCATCATCTCGCAGCAGGCGTAGGGCCGGGATTCCGGGGCATAGGCGGGCTCGAAGTTGTAGGTTTTCGGGACGGCGTTGTTGTGGTTGTCGCGGTAGATGTACTCGGGCGTGGCAGGATGCTCACCGGTGCGGTTGTAGAAAATCCACGGCTGGTAGGAATAGCCGCCCCACAGCGGCAGCGCCTCCTCCACCGGGGTAATGGCACCGCCCCAGGAGGTCGTGGTGTAGAAGGGCGTGACGATGCCCTCCTCCTGCATGATCTTCTTCAGCGCCAGCATGTATTCAAGCCCGGAATGCCCGCCGTTGACCCACTCGCTGGACACGCCGGTGGTGATCTCCCAGGGCGCGGAGGAATGCTGATACTCATTCTCGATCTGCGTGCCGACGATGCAGCCGCCCTGGCTGAAGTAGTGCCCGTCCATCTGGCTGTGCAGGGCACGGAAGAACTTGCGCGTCGCTTCCAGGAAGCCGGGGGTGTTGTCCCGCACGTCGAAGTGCTTGCCGTAGAGCCAGTCCGGCAGGCCGCCGTTGCGGAATTCGCCGTGGTCGAAGGGGCCGATACGCATGATGACCATCATGCCGTGGTTCTCGCAGATGTCGAGGAAGCGGCGCACATCCCGGCAGCCGTCGAAGCGGAAGATACCTTCCTCTTCCTCGTGGGCGATCCAGAAGACATAGGTGCTGATGATGTTAATGCCGCCCGCCTTCATTTTGAGGACAGCATCCTCCCACTGGTCGGGGCTGACGCGGCAGTAGTGCATCTCGCCGCTGACGCCGAAGAAGGGCTTGTTGTCCACCTGCATGTAGTAGTTGGTGAAGCTGATCTCCCGGCCTTCGGGGTTCCTGCCGGAGAACTTCGGGCCAATGTCATAGATTTCCTTGGGCGCGACGCGGCGCAGATCAAGTGTGTACATCGTCATTCCTCACATTTCCAGCATGAACTGCATGGCCTTGTCGCCGCTGTAAGGCAGGTTTTCATGGCCGAAGTCGGGGTAGATGACCACGTCCTTCTCGCAGGTGAGCTTGTTGTAGGCTGCGAACTGGCTGGACGGCGGGCAGATATTGTCCATCAGGCCGGTGAACCACAGCGTCTTCGCCCTGATGCGGTGAGCCAGGTGCTGGTTGTCGATGTAGCCCAGCAGGGTGAACAGCTCCGCCTCGCGCTCATGGCAGGGATCGTAGTGACGGAAGTAGTCCTTCAGCTCCTGATAGGCGTCCCTGGCCAGATCCATCTCCCACACGCGCTGGTAATCGCACAGGAAGGGATGGGTGGGCGCAATGCGGTTGAGGTTCGGCGTGAGTGCTGCGCAGGCCAGCGTCAGCGCGCCGCCCTGGCTGCCGCCGAAGGCGCCCACGCGCCCCGCATCCACCTCGGGCAGAGTCATCACGATGCGGGCCAGCTGGGCCGTATCCAGGAAGATATGGCGGAACAGCAGCTTCTCCGGCTTGCCCTCCGCCAGGCCGCGGATGAAATGGCCGCAGTAGGTGTTGCCCTTCACGCCGCCCACATCCTCGGATTCGCCGCCCTGACCACGGCAGTCCATCGCCGCGATGACAAAGCCCGCCGCCGCCCAGCTCAGCATCCAGCTGAAATCCGGCGCGCGGCCGGTGTAGCCGTGAAAGTGGCACACCGCCGGCAGGGGCTTGTCCGCTCTGGGGATGCACAGCTTGGCATGGATGCGCGCGCCCTCCACGCCGGTGAAATACAGGTCATAGCAGGCGACATTCGGCACCTGGAAGCCAGCCTTCACCAGCTCGCAGGCGGTGCCGAGGGCCTCCATCTCGGCGATGGAAGCATCCCAGAAGGCGTCGATATCCCCGGGGCGCGGGTTCCGGCCCTGGTACTGTTTCAGTTCGTGCAGGGGCATGTCAAGCATGGGCATGGTGTGTTCCTCCTCAGTATGTCATATTGGCAGCGAGTGTAAGGATCATTTTTCGTTATCCTCGCCGATGGCGAAGTCGAGGGGCAGCAGCAGGAATCTCATTTTCTCCTTATGCCTTGCAGGTATCCAGCCACTGCTGCATTTCGGTGCACATCAGCAGGAATGCGCCCACGCCGTGCAGGTCATTGGTGCTGACAGGGCGCTTGCAGTAGTGCTCATAGTCACCCACGCCGGTGCCGATGCAGACATTGCCGATCTGGATGTCCTCGCCGTCCCAGCCGATGGAGCGGATCACGCCCTCATAGCCTCGCTTGGCTGCATCGGCGTACTCGCCGGAGAGGAGGCCCATGCGCATGGCCTTGCACAGTCCCGCCACATACAGGCAGGAGCAGGAGTTCTCCAGCCAGTTGCCCGGCTGGTCGCCCTTGTCCACCACCTGATACCAGCGGCCGTCCTCGCTCTGATAGCGGCACAGCGCCTTCAGCAGATTCGTACACATGCCGATCAGTTCACCTCTGCCCTGCACATCCCCGGGCAGGAAATCCAGGTCATTCAGCAGCGCCACAGGCACCCAGCCCATCGCGCGGCCCCAGAATTCGCTGGCACGTCCGGTGACGGGATCGGCCCAGTCCTCCTCCTTCGCGCCGTCCCAGGCATGATACAGAAGGCCGGTGCGCTCGTCGAGGGTTTTATCCTGCATCATCAGCGCCTGCTGCACAACAGTCTCCGCCATGTGGGGCATGTTGCAGCGGGCGGCGTATTCCGCAATGAAGGGCCCGGACATGTACAGGCCGTCCAGCCACATCTGATCCTTCATGTTAACCTTGTGCCAGAAGCCCCCTTCCTTATTTCGCGGAATATCCCGCACTTCCTGCCAGACGGACTTCAAACAGTGCAGATAGCGCACATCCTTCGTCCTGTCCCACAGGGGGAAGAGCAGAATGCCCGGCTGGATGTCATCCAGATCGGCGTGGGCGTATTCGAGGATGTTGCCGTCTGCATCGAAGACGGAATCCACCCAGTCCTTCATGTACCGGAAGTACTTCTCCTCCCCGCAGAGCTTGAAGGTCTCATACATGCCGGAGAGGAACACGCCCTGGTGGTAGTGGAAGTGACGCCTGGGCGGCAGATCGGGGGCGGCGTAGCGGCGCATCAGGGTATCACAGGCAGCGCGGGCGTAATCAAGGGGCGTCATCATAAGGCATTTCTCCTTATTTTCCAATGTTCGCGGGAATGGCAGCAATGCGGTCTGCTTCTTCCAGGGAAGGCAGATGCTCGCGGATGAGCTCCAGGCAGACGATCACATTCAGGCACCACTGGGACACATAGTTGGTGGACAGCCAGTCGTGCTCGGTGAGTGCCCTGCCGTCGGTGGTGACGGCATACACATCCCCCTCAAAGGGCTTGTCCGTGTAGCGGCGGGGGCTGGCCAGCAGCAGAGTATGCCATGCGCGGCGGGCAAGCTCAGCGTTGCCGGTACGGTTCGCACTGTATGCCGCAAGGCCCGCCGCCACATAGTCCATCACATAGGGCTTTCCCTTGGGGGACTCGCCGTAAGCCGCCTCGCGTTCCTCATCGGTCATGAGATAAATGTGGCCGTATTCCGCCAGCATGTCCTTGAACAGGCTGTGGTCAAGGGCGTCTGCCGTTTCCATCCACACATGGGGCGCGCCCATGCACAGGGACAGGTGGATGTCATGGTGCGCTTCGCCGATGTAGGACATGCCGCCGGTAGCCGCGTCAAAGTTGAACGCGGGGCCGGAGCCCAGACGCATGGGGGCTCTGCTGATGTCCGCAATGCCGGTCAGAATCTTGCTCCGGAGCGCCTCATTGCTGTGGCGTTCGTCAGCGGTCATCCAGTTGGACACGAAGGACGACCAGTCCGGGCCGGTGCGGGCGTTGGGCTTGGGGAATTCGCCCTTGCCGCCGTGGTAGAAGTACAGGTTGTCCAGCGATTCCGCCGCGCAGACCACCTCGTCCAGCACATCGCCGATGCGCCGGTCGCCGGTCAGGTAGAGCATGGGCCGGTGATGTCCCGCCATGGACACGCGGGGCTCCTTGCAGGGGCAGCCCCAGTGGCGCACGTTGTGCCGGGAGCCGATGCCCTTCATCGGGCCGTGATGGTAAATGTCCGTTTCGGAGCAATGGCGGGACATGGCCTCCGCCAGGGAGAACACATCCTCCCGACCCGTGCGCAGGAAATACAGCCACAGCCAGTAGGTCGGCACCAGTTCGGTGTTCTGCCAGGCGCAGCCGCCGATGTCATACTTCCAGGTGTGACGGAAGGGATCGTAGGAGTGCATGAAGTCGCCGTAGTCAAACAGGCCGTACCAGCGGCGCTGCTCAATCTGCCCCTGATAGAAGGCGATGGCCTTGTCCAGCACGCCCTCCAGGGAGCGCTCCGCGTCATTGTCCGTGCAGGGCAGGCTCCAGCAGCCCAGGGTTCGCTTCCGGTGGAATTCCTCCGGAGTGGCGACATACACGGCAGGCTTCTGCGTGGCTGCGGAGAAGGCGGTCAGCGCCTCATCTGTGGGATAGCCGTTCACCAGCAGCATAGCGCACTGGCTGGTCGTCGCAATTCCGTCCGCCGACGCGCCGTACTTCTCAAAGCCCTCGTAATTGGAGTAGGGATAGGCCCGGTCATCATAATGGCGGAAGTCGTAGGCCTGCGCCTCCGGTGAATGGAACCAGACCGTGCACTCCGCCTCATGGCTGCCAAGGCCCTCCACCTCCAGGCCGGAAGGATAGCGCTGCCAGAAATCGCGGGAAGCCAGCAGGATGCCGCCGTCCTCGCCGGTGACGGCCATCGCGCCGTCGGTGCGGCGGCCATAGCGGCAGTTCAGCATGCAGCGGCCGGGCCTGGTGCGCTTTTGAAGGGTGTAGGAGTCCGCCGTCAGCTGGGTCAGGGCGTACCTGTTCCAGACGGGAAGGTCGGAGGCAACCTTTTCTGCCAGCTCTGCCTCGGGCGTACCAGGGGTGAAGGTCAGGTTTTCGCCGCGCAGCAGGGCTTCCTTCATTGCGCTGCCCGTGCGGGGGATCCGCGCCTCCATCAGGACGGCAGGCTCGTGGAACACGCCTGCGTCGGTCACGAACTTGACACGGTGGTTGTACTTCGCCCCCGCCAGCGGCGCGTGGAAGCGCAAGCCCATGCCCTTGAGGAAGTCCCGCTCCTCCACGCCGTTGTAGACGAAGGTGTGGTCGAAGCGGACATCCGCCGCATCCAGCCCGACATACATGCGGATGACGAAGGGCATCAGCTTCTCCCGATCCTCGTAATAGCCGGTATACTTGACGGCACATTCCAGCGGGCCGGGGGCTTCGATGGCCACCGTCTGCACACGGGTGCAGGTGCGGCGGACGCGGATGTCCTCGCCGTCGGGCTGCTGTTCGCGGCGTTCCAGCAGGAACACCGGCGTAATCCGCGCCACGCGGAGCTTGCCGTCCAGGCGCACATCTGCCGCCAGCACATCGCTGCCGGACTGAGGAATGTCCAGCACAACCTGCCCTGCGTCGATATGCCAGCCGTCAGCGTTTTCCTCAATGCGGATGGCACGGGCGGGCACAGCAGCCTCGCCGGGCAGCACCTCTACCGCATCGCCCATCACGCGGGCGTCCGCCGTGTGGCGGGCCCACTTGACGCTGCCATCGGGCCAGCGGGCGGCGATCTCCGTCTGCACGGGGATGACCTCCCCCTGCGCACCTGTCAGGCGGAAGGCGGTCTGCGCCGTTTCGCCCTTGTCCCAGTAGGTGCCGAAGGTGGTGTAGCTGCCGATGTTTCTGTTTTCCAGCAAATGCAGCTTCATCTGCATGTTCCTCCGTATTTCGTGGGCATGAGCTTCGATTCGTGTTCCTTCATGCTCATGCGCGGAATGTCGATCACCACGCGGACGCCCGCAGCCGGGTTCTGTTCCAGATGCACGCCGTAGGGATCGCCATAGAACAGCTTGATGCGCTTGGCGATGCTCATCAGGCCATAATGCGATACCGCCAGATCAGGGGTGGCCAGCTGACGATTGACCTCCGTCATGCGCCCGGTTGTAATGCCCGTACCATTGTCGGCCACGATGATCTGCACATCGCTTTCACCCTTTGGCTGGCAGATGATTTCCAGCTCTTTGGATTCCCTTTCGTCATCCAGTGCATGGACGAAATAGTTCTCGATTGCAGGCTGGATCAGGTTGGCGATGATGCCGCAGTCCAGCAGCTCCGGCGACACATCATAGGACACATTCACATCGCCCGATGACCGCAGCTGAAGCAGCGCCACATACAGCGAGCAGAAGGACAGCTCGTCCCGCAGCTTGATGACGGATTTAGCATCCGTCAGGTTGCGGAAGATGCGTGCCAGCTTTTCAATGTAGTCCACCGATTCCAGATCTCCGCTTTCAAACAGGCGGCCCCGGATCATCTCCAGCGTGTTGTACAGGAAATGGGGATTGAAGCGGGCCTGAATCTGCGTCAGCTGCAGATGCATGTGCTTCAGGCGCATTTCATATTCCTCGTCCACAGCCGTCTGCAGCATTTCCGTCATGACGTTGATGCTCTTGGAGATCTCATCGAACTCATCGCTGACGCTGCTGATCAGCAAACGGTGATCCAGATGGTTCTGACCGATGACCGTCAAGCCTTCATTGATCTGCTTCACCCGCCTGAAAATCCGGCGGGAGGAAACGATGTAGAGCACCAATGCCATCGCCGTAAACGCCACCAGCAATCCCAGCAGCATAGGCGTATCCGCCATTGCCCAGAGAAAGCCCTGCAGCCATGGGTACATGTACAGGCAGGTGAATTCGCGGCCTGCATTGCGGATGCTGCCGACATACCACCGCTTTCCTGCGGCATCAGTAAAGACGTTTCCCTCGCCTTGCAGCCAGCCGTCATCATAGCTCGTTCCGTAGCACAAGCCCTCAGAGTCAAACACAACCCGATCATCTGCCAACACCATATAGTTCACCGTGTTGCCCACATCAGCACGGTCCAGGATGCGCTCCATGCCTTTTTGTCTGGGTTATACAGGCCACTGAGCGTCAGAGGGCGGATTCTCGCCGCCGGTGGTCATGTAGAAGCGATCGATGGCGAGTTTTGCAGTTCGCGCCTCGAAGGAGAGGGTATGCCCGCCCTTTGTCAGCGGAATTGTCAGCACCTTCTGCCAGCACCACATGTAGACGCTGCGGTAGGTGTGGAACTTCTCCCGGCAGACAAGGGCCGCCTCCGATGCAGGCCGGCCATCCACCAGATACCGCAGGTGGAACCGGGCGGCGTCATCATACTTCGCCAATACCCACAGGTGATACACGGCGTCCTGCGCACAATGGATGCGGTAGGTCAGCGCAGGGGCCGCTCCGGCGTCGTCAACAGGACTTTCAGCCACCATCGCCAGACCGCTGCGGCCATTGGTTTCTGCCTGACGGTGCGTCCACGCGCCGGTCATGGAGGCATTGTCAGTTTGGGTCAGGGCGTTCTCCGCTTCCCAGCAGAGGCGGCCATCCGTCTCCTGTATGACGCCGCCATCCAGGCAGGCGATCACGTCCTTCTGACCTTGCGCATTGCACCAGTTCCGCGGCTTGCCCCGCGCCTCCGGGCGATACCGCTCGTTGCGGTGGTACAGCATCTCCTGCTGCCAGAAGGCGTCCCCGCAGTACACCTCCCAGGGCAGCGGAACCTCCTCCGCCCGCAGCCCGAACATTGCCCCCTCTTCCGCCGGATCATACACCGGCAGCGCCGCGCCGCCATCCAGCACGCCGGGGCCCAGCAGACATTCCTGCCGGGGCGCCGTGTAGATGTTCACCGCGCAAAGGGTGATATAGGGATCCAGCGCCTCCACCGTCAGGCCATGCCGCCCGGCGGACAGGAAGGGCAGCGTCACGCGCAGCTTCTCGCCATTGTGCATGGCAGCGTCCACCCAGTCTCCGACATATTCATCCAGTGTTACAGAGGACAGGCGCGCCGTTTCAACTCCGTCCACGCAGACGCGCAGGCGGATCGCACCGTTGGAGCGAAGCGTCAGGAAGCGGATGATTTCCAGTTCGGGGGCGCCATCCGCCGCCAAATCAAAGACGAACCGCAGCGCAGCGGGCTTCTCCGGGCATGTATCCTGGGGCGCTTCCATCGCATCGCCTGTGCCGCGCCCGATGCCCTTCACCAGCCGGAAGCCCGACGCAGCAGCATCCGTGGCAGGCAGGTGAATCACGCTGTGCGCCCTGCTCCGGGTGACGGGAATCGCATATGCCTGCCCGTCTGCGCGGATGGTGATCGTCCCCCGTGTGAAATCGGGGCTGACACGGACAAGGATACGCGCCTGCGCCTCCAGCACGCCCTCCGCCGCAGACAGGACAATGCCCTTGTCGGCATGGATGGTGTAGGGCATATCCGCACTGCCGCCGTTGAACAGGTCGATCCACCTGGCGTCGTCATCCGGGGAGAAGTGCAGGCCATGGCCGAGCCCTTCCTCCGGCAGGCGGATGATCAGTCCGCCGCTGCCCTCCTTCAGTGCGGGCCTGCAGGCCGGGTACAGCTCCAGCGGAGGCGGCGGGAAGTCCTCCGGGGTCAGGATATTCCGCCACTTGCCGTCCAGCATGACCTCATTGTAGTAATGCAGCAGCATGCGCTTGAGGTCATCCATTTCGCGGGACTTGACGGTGTTTTCGTCCGCAGCCCGCATGGCGCCCAGGGCGTAGGCGGCGCGGCTGCGATCCGCGTAGTAATAGGATACGGCAATGAAGAAGCTGGCCTTCATCTGCATCAGGAACAGCTGGAAGAAAGCGGGCTTCTCCGCCTCGGGCAGGGTGCGGCAGATGGCCTCGGCCTCGCCGGTCAGCTCGTGCATGCGATGCAGACGCGCGGCAGCCTCATCGCCATAGGCGGTCTGGCTGAACACATCCGCGCGCATATGCTCCGGCTTGCACAGATTGCTCAGCTGGCGGAATGCACCGTGAATGCGGGCCATCTCCGTGCCATGTCCTCCGGAGAAGGAAGCGTCCGTGAATTCCTGCAGGAAGCGGTCCGCATCCAGCATGACGCTGCCCACCCGGTCCCCTTCCCAGCCGCAGCGCAGGAAATAAGCCATGTCCAGCTCAATCGGCTTGAGCGCCCCCACGTTGTCCACCCAGATCTGACGGATGTTCTGCTCGTAGCACTTTTTCAGCTCGTTGCCCAGATGGGCCAGCGGCGCGGAGCACACAAACAGCCAGCTCATGCCCGGCGGCGCCCAGTAGGACGAATGATAATACAGGCCATTGCCGCCCCTGCGCTGCTGCTCCGCCTTGCTGGGATAACGGCGGACATAGCCATGGTTGTCATCCACCCAGATGAGCGTCACGTCCTCCGGGACGCGCAGGCCGCTGTCATAGATCGGCAGCACCTCCTTATAGGGCACGAAGGCCTGGGGAACCTCCTCGCCCGGGTGAACCTCGTCGATCAAGCCCCGCTGCACCGCAAAGATCTCCTCCAGCAGCGCGCGCTTGCGGGCCATGACTTCCTCCTCCGACAGCGCTTCATCGCCGGTCAGGTTCCTTGTGACGAAGCCGCTGTCATGGATGCCGCGCATGCCGATGGTGTAGCAGCATTCGTGCTCCCTGTGCTGCCGGAGGGAGCCGCGCCAGTATTCCAGCAGATGCTCCCTGTTTTCACCCGGGATGGTGTAGTCGTATTCCGCGTCATGCCAGCCGGTCTGCTGTTTCCAGTGATTCCACTCGTTCTGGTTGCTGCGGTGAAGCATGTCGCAGTGGCTGGTGCCGGTGACAATGCCCATGCGCTGCGCCAGCCGGCCGTTTTCCTCATTGATGTTGAAGGCGTTGACGTGCATGGCAGGCCAGATGTAATTGCCCTTCAGGCGCAGGATCAGCTCGAAGATCCGCTCGTATGTCTTTGGGCCGATGGTGGGTTCGCCGTTCATCGTGCGGGCCCAGTGATCCAGCTCCTCCTCATCGTTGAGGAAAATGCCGCGATACTTCACCCGCGGCCAGTCGCAGCGGAAGAAATCCTCCGGCAGCTCGATGTGTGTGGCCGTCCTGACCGGCACATCCGCCATGTAGTACCAGGGCGATACTCCGATTCGCCCGCACAGATCATATACCGCATAAATCGCCCCGCGTCGGCCATTGCCGATGAGATACAGGACGCCCTCCTGCATCTGCTGCAGGAACGCTTCCCACAGGGGTTTGCCATCCCCGTCCAGCAGGGCGGCGGTATTGACCCCCTCCGGCACATCGGCATGCTCCAGCGTGCTGACGATGATGCGGGTATCCGCCTGCCGCTGGTGCACCACCTGCGGACGCACGCCGCAGACCCTTTCGATATCCGCAGCCAGATTCGACACAGCGATCTGCACGGCGCTGTCCTCTGACGCCGGAATGAAAATACTGCCCGGTGCGCCTGTACGGCTGAACAAGACCATATCATCAACTCCAATCGTACCATGTTATTCTCATCATAACATACACACGATTCAGCGGGCAACACGAAAAAAACCACAAATTGTTTATATGCACACATCTTTCCTCCGGTCGTCATGCTGATGCCCCGGAAGAATCGCCACAGCACTCAACCAGCGCTTGATGGACAAACCTGCCCACCCATGCTATCATAAAGCCACACCGGTGATATCACACAAACGGAGGTCTTCCCATGATCGACATTCCCTTTGACATGCAGCGCACGGGTGCGCTGATTTCCCGCCTGCGCAAGGAACGCGGCATGACCCAGATGCAGCTGGCCGACGCGCTCGGCATCAGCTATCAGGCTGTATCGAACTGGGAGCGCGGCCAGTCGATGCCCGATATCTCGAAGCTTCCGGAGCTGGCCGCCCTGTTTGACGCCACCATTGACGAGCTGCTGGGCCGCCGCTGCCCGGTGATTGAGCAGGCCGCGGCGGGTCGCCTGGACGAGCATCTTCAAAGCGCCGCCGTCACCATCGAGGAAGCTGCCGAGGCCGCGCCGCTCCTGCCGCCGGATCAGGCCGAGGCCCTCGTGGAACATGCCGTCAGCACCGCACCGCCTGACGATTCCCTCGCCCTTTCCGACCTGCTGCCCTTCATGAGCACCACGCAGGTGGACGCCCTCCTGCAGAAACGCCTTGCCACGAACGACTACGCGGGTCTGCTCCCCTTCTGCTCCACCACCGCCATCGACGCGGCGGTTCAAGCGCGGCTTGAGTCCGGCCAGAGCATCGCGCCCTTCCTTCCCTTCCTGTCCAGCGCCGCATTGCGCGCCGCCTGGGACGCCCGCGCCGCGCAGGGGCATTCCGCCGCCGAGTTCCTCCCCTTCCTCCCCACGGCGGACGTGGACCGCATGGCCATCGAGTGCAGCGAAAAGGGCGAGGGCTTTTCCGAGTATCTCCCTTTCCTCAGCAGCGGCGCGCTCATGCGCATCCTCCGGCAGCGCGTCCAGCAGGGACAGAGCGTCCATATGCTGCTGCCCTTCCTTCCCGCCAGCGCCATTGACCAGCTGGCGAAAGCCTTCACCGACGAGTGACCGCACGGGCATGTCCGCACAGGGCATGCTCTTATCATTTGCACGCAAAAGGGCGGAGAAGCCGAAGCCTCTCCGCCCGGGGTATGCAATTACATGGAGGCCTTCAGCTCGGCGATGCGGGTGCGCACCTGCTCCAGCTTCTGCTGGTTCAGGGCCAGCTTGGCCTTCTCCTGCTCCACCAGAGCAGCGGGAGCCTTGGCCACGAAGCCAGGGTTGCCCAGCTTGCCCTCGGCGCGGGCGATCTCCTTGGCGAGGTTCTCCTCTTCCTTGGCCAGGCGGGCCAGCTCCTTGTCGAAGTCCACCAGGTCGCCCAGGGGGATGTAGACGGTGGCGGCCTCGGTCACGGCGGACACGGTCTTCTCGGTGCCCAGCTGGTCAGCGGCGATCACCACGGTCTCGCTGGCGCCGGCCAGACGGCGGAAGTACATGTCGGAGCCGGTCAGCACGTCGGCCCAGCCCTCGTTGGCCACGAACATCATGCGGGTGCGCTTGCTGGGGGCCACGTTCATCTCGGTGCGCAGGTTACGGATGGCGCGGATCATCTCGATCACGCCGTCCATCTGCTTCTCCTGGGCCGGGAAGTCCAGCTCAGCCTTCACTTCCGGCCAGCTCTTGAGCATCAGGAAGCCCTCGGAGCCGGGCAGGGCCTTGTACACCTGCTCGGTCAGGAAGGGCATGAAGGGGTGCAGGAGCTTCAGCAGGCCCTCCAGGACGTAGAGCAGCACGCCCTGCACGGCCTTCTTGGCGGCCTCGTCCTCGCCATTGAGACGGGGCTTGGCCAGCTCGATGTACCAGTCGCAGAACTCGCTCCAGGCAAAGTCGTAGATGCGGTCGGCGGCCAGGCCGAACTCGCCTTCCTCCATGTTGCCGGAGATCTGGCGGGCGGCGTCCTGGAAGCGGGTCAGGATCCACTTGTCCGCCTCGGTCAGCATCTCGGGCTGCATCTCCACCTTCTCCGTCACGTTCATCAGCACGAAGCGGCTGGCGTTCCAGATCTTGTTGGCAAAGTTGCGGGCAGCCTCGACCTTCCGCTTGGAATAGCGGGTGTCGTTGCCGGGGGACACGCCCATCACCAGGGAGAAGCGCAGGGCGTCCGCGCCAAACTCGTCGATGACCTCCAGCGGATCCACGCCGTTGCCCAGGGACTTGGACATCTTGCGGCCCAGCTCGTCGCGCACCAGGCCGTGGATCAGCACGGTGTCAAAGGGCGTCACGCCGTCCATTTCCTCCACGCCCATGGTGATCATGCGGCTCACCCAGAAGGTGATGATGTCATAACCGGTCACCAGGGTGCTGGTGGGATAGAAGTACTGCAGATCCTCGGTATTCTCCGGCCAGCCCAGCGTGGAGAAGGGCCACAGGGCGGAGGAGAACCAGGTGTCCAGCACGTCCTCGTCCTGGCGGATGTTCTTTCCGCCGCACTTGGAGCAGCAGCAGGGATCCTCGCGGCGCACCATCATCTCGCGGCAGTCATCGCAGTACCACACGGGGATGCGGTGGCCCCACCAGAGCTGACGGGAGATGCACCAGTCGCGGATGTTGGTCATCCAGTTCATGTACTGCTTGGAGAAGCGCTCAGGCACGAACTTGGTCGCACCACTGGTCACCGCCTCGATGGCGGGCCTGGCCAGAGGCTCCATGCGCACGAACCACTGCTTGGAGATCATGGGCTCGATGACGGTGTTGCAGCGGTAGCAGCAGCCGACCTCGTGAGTGAGAGGCTCGATGGACTTGAGCAGGCCCAGCTCGGTCATGTCCGCCACGATGGCCTTGCGGGCTTCGGCGGTGGTCATGCCGGCGTACTTGCCGCAGTCCAGGATCTCGAGGTTCTCCACCGCGTCCTGATCTTCCAGGTGCGCCTGCACGTCCGCCGCGCCGGTCATGTGGCCGTCGTAGGTGAACACGCGCACCAGGGGCAGGTTGTGGCGGGCGCCGACCATGTTGTCGTTGGGGTCATGGGCGGGGGTGATCTTCACCACGCCGGTGCCCTTGGTCATGTCGGCATGCTCGTCGCAGATGATCGGGATCTCGCGGCCGATCAGGGGCAGCACCACATGGCAGCCGTGCAGGTGGGCGTAGCGCTCATCGGCAGGGTTGATGGCCACGGCGGTATCGCCCAGCATGGTTTCGGGGCGGGTGGTGGCCAGCTCCAGCATCTCGCCCGTCTCCTTCACGGGGTAGAGCAGGTGCCAGAAGTTGCCCTGCTTCTCCTCGTAGGTCACCTCGGCGTCGGAGATGGCGGACATGCAGCAGGGGCACCAGTTGACCAGGCGCGCGCCGCGGTAGATCAGGTTCTTCTCGTACAGGCGGCAGAAGGTCTCGCGCACGGCCTTGGAGCAGCCATCGTCCATGGTGAAGCGCTCGCGGCTCCAGTCGCAGGAGATGCCCATGCGGCGCTGCTGATGCACGATGCGGCCTCCGTACTCCTTCTTCCACTGCCAGGCGCGGTCGAGGAAGCCCTCGCGGCCCAGGCTCTCCTTGGTCAGGCCCTCCTTCTCCATCGCGGCCACGATCTTGACCTCCGTGGCGATGGCCGCATGGTCAGTGCCGGGCAGCCACAGGGTGGGGTCGCCCTTCATGCGGTGGTAGCGGATGGCCGCATCCTGCAGGGTGCAGTCCAGGGCATGGCCCATGTGCAGCTGGCCGGTGATGTTGGGCGGGGGCATCACGATGGTGAAGGGCTTCTTGCCCTCCACGCGGTGGGCGGTGAAGGCACCAGCCTCCTCCCAGGCCTGATAGAGCTCGGTCTCGATGGCCTGGGGATTATACGTCTTTTCCATTTCCATGGTTGTCACTCTCCTTATGCAGGGGTGCCTCCGGCGGACAGGGACTCCGTCCCTGCACCCTGCGAAGGGTCTTCGACCCTCTCGACACCCATTCTCGCGACTTACGTTGATTTCGCTTTTTCTGTTGCGCCCGCGTGGGGCTCGGGGGATGCATGCTCACATTCCCCTGCAGGCGACCGCGCCCGCAAAGCGGTTGGCTGTGCAGTTCATACGGGTCACCACCTTTCAAATTCCGAATTCTAAATTCCGAATTAAACGAAGGCAGCCCCATCCCGAAGGACGGAGCTGCGCCGTGGTACCACCTTACTTCGCAAACATAGCCTGAAACAGGCATGGTTGCCTCTGACGCGCTGTAACGGGCGCGGCCCGCACGGAGCTAACACGGCCTGCGCCGCGCTTCACCCCGCGCTCTGTGAAGCGACCTTCCCCCACCCGACGCGTGAGCAGCCTTCCAGCCGGTGAGCCGCTCTCTCTGTCCGCACGGACGATGGGGTACTCCTCTCCATTTGCGAGTGGTATGTGGTTATTCCAATTCCAATGATGGAATTAAGCGTCCTTCTCCTCGTTCTTCGCGACGACCTGAACGCCCTTGTAGTAACCGCAGTGCTTGCACACGCGGTGAGCCAGCTTCATTTCGTGGCACTGGGGGCACTCAACGATGCCGGGCAGGGTGAGCTTCCAGTTAGCCTGACGGCTGTGCTTGCGAGCCTTAGAGATCTTTCCCTTAGGAGTAGCCATTGTTACACCTCCTCGTCCTTAATGGTGCAGCCCTTGCTGACCTCAGTTTTCTGCGTTGTCAGACTTTTCAGCCAGCAACTGCTGCAATGCCGCAAAAGGACGCTGAACATTCAAATCGTCCTGGCAAAGCATCATCACGTCCTCGTCCTCGTCCTCATATGCGAAAACGCAGTCTTCCCGGCAAAGGAAGCGCGAGGGCATATTGAGCAGCACATAGGTCAGGGTGAGCTTTTCCAGATCGAGAGCGCTGCCTGTGTAGGCAAAGATCTCGTCATCCTCCGGATCGCCCTCAAAGAGGAACGTTTCCCGGAACTCGCCTGCTATCGTGCCGGACGCGGGCGCCAGACAGTTGGCGCATGAAGTGTGAGCCACCGTGGAGAGGCTGCCGTCCACCGTTACGCTGCCGTCGCTGCCGGCCATCATCGTCCCTTCCAGCTTCACCGGGTCGAAGGAAACCTCCTGACCGCTGATATCCAGCGGAGCCATGGTCTGCTCCACAGAGAAGGGGTATTGCGTGCCGGGGCTGCGCAGTACATGAAGAACATCCAGCTTCAAGTGCTCATCACCTCAAATCATACCGTCTGATATTATAGAATTTTCTCGCGGATTTGTCAACACCTTTCCGCAAGAAAAAAGGGAAAGACCGGGGGAATTTCTCCCCCGGTGAGCATTTCCTTCAGGGATTCTCAGGATCAGTTGCCCTCAACCAGCGCCTTGGTATCGCGGGCGATCATGATCTCCTCGTTGGTGGGGATGACGCACACGGTGACCTTGGAGTCGGGGGTGGAGATGATGATCTCCTTGCCCTTGCAGTTGTTGACTTCCTTGTCGATCTTGATGCCCAGCCAGCCGAACTCTTCCATGACGGCTTCGCGCAGCTCGGGGCCGTTCTCGCCGATGCCAGCGGTGAAGCAGATCACGTCCACGCCGTTCATGGCGGCGATGTAGGAGCCGATGAGCTTCTTGAGCTGGTAGTAGAGCATGTTGCGGGCCAGGGCAGCGCGCTCGTGGCCGCCGTCAGCCAGGGCGTCGATGTCGCGCATGTCGCTGGTACCCTCGCCGGCGATGCCCAGCAGGCCGGACTGCTTGTTCATCAGGTTCAGCACCTGGTCGGGGGTCATGCCCTTGTTGTTGGCGATGAACTGCACCACCGCGGGATCGCAGGAGCCGCAGCGGGTGCCCATCAGCAGGCCCTCCAGGGGGGTCAGGCCCATGGAGGTGTCCACGCACTTGCCATCGACCACCGCAGACAGGGAGGAGCCGTTGCCCAGGTGGCAGACGATGATCTTCTTGCCCACGGGATCGATGTTCAGGAACTCGCACACGCGCTTGGACACGTAGCGGTGGGAGGTGCCGTGGAAGCCGTAGCGGCGCAGGCCCATCTCCTTGTAGAACTCGTAGGGCACGCCGTACATGAAGGCCTTGGGGGGCATGGTCTGATGGAACGCGGTGTCAAACACGGCCACCTGGGGGGTGGTGGGCATGACCTTCTCGCAGGCCTCGATGCCCATCAGGTTCGCGGGGTTATGCAGCGGGCCCAGGGGGATGTACTTGCGGATGGCCGCCTTGACTTCCTCGGTGATGATGCAGGAGGCGGTGAACTCCTCGCCGCCGTGCAGCACGCGGTGACCCACCGCGCCGATCTCGTCCATGGAGGCAATGACCTTGGACTCCAGCAGAGCCTTGATCATCAGGTCGCAGGCCACGACGTGGTTCTCGATGGGCTGCTCGTACTTGGCGTTCACTTCGCCGTCGCTGCCCTTCTGCTTGAGGTTCGCGCCCTCCAGGCCGATGCGCTCCACGCCGCCCTTGGCGATGACGTTCTCGTTGTCCATGTCCACCAGCTGGTACTTCAGGGAGGAAGAACCAGCATTCACGATCAGGATCTTCATGGGAATGCACTCCTTTATGTTGTGTTGTATGATGGTTGGTATTTTCAGCGGCTCTGGGCCGCTTCGAAAATCAGGTTGAACCGCTCGGCATGGGTCTGAGCCGCGCTGCCCTCCGGGGCGACAATGACCGCGTCCACGCAGATGGAGATGGTGATATCCCGTTCCTCGCCCTCAGGGTCGGGCAGCAGGATGCCATCCTGCAGGATGACCCGCGCCTTGCCCAGGCTGGTGACGCTGCCCGGGATCATGATGCTCTGCAGCCCCGTCACCGACAGGAACGCCGCACCCTCGATGGTCGTGACCGAGTCGGTCAGAATGACCGTGCGCAGGCTCTCCTGCCGCCCGAAAGCGAAGGCCGATATGACCTCCACGCCCGCAGGGACGATGTACATGCCGCGGCTCTGGTAAGCACAGTAATGCACCAGACGCTTGCCGTCGGCAGTCAGCAGCACCTTGCCATTGTCCAGGAGCTTGTAGGCCGTGTTGCCCTCGGCGAGGGTGAAGCGCTCCAGGCAGTCACAGCTGACGAAGTTGAAGCCGGCGATGTCCGTCAGGCTGGCCGGCAGGTGCAGCTCCGTCAGATAGAAATTGCACCAGAAGGCGTACTTGCCGATGGACGTGACGCCCTCAGGGATCTCCAGGGCGTACAGGCGCATGCAGCTCTCCAGCATGCCCTCGGAGATCTCCTTGAGGCCCGCGGGCAGATGCAGCGTCTGCAGGAGCGTGCAGCCGCTGAAGCAGTACCGGCCGATGCGCGTGACGCTGTCGGGAACGGAGACCCAGGTGACATCCGCCTCGTAGAAGGCCGCGTCGTTCAGGGCGACGACGGGCTTGCCGCCGATCTCCGCCGGGATGGCAATGCGGGTGGCCGTGCCGGTGTATCCCGCGATGGTCACGCCGTTTTCGTCATCCGTCCAGATGTAATCATCAGGATTGCAGACCGGGGCTGTGCGGGATTCCACCAGGTGCAGCGTCGCCGCCACCTCCCGGATGGCCTGGGCAAAGTCCTCATCCGCCGTGGGGTACATGAAGAAGTACATGTCCCCGCAGTCGCCCACCCAGATCATCTCGAACCCCTGGCCCAGCATTTCCACGCGGACAGCGGGCAGGTCATTGATGGTGTAGCGCTCGATGACGCGGCTGACGCCGGTGTCCTCCGTGCCGGAAAGCACCAGGCGGCCCTCCTCCATGAAGCCCCGCACGTCCATGTCGCCCTCCTGGATCGTCAGACCCTCGGGCATGTACGCAAAGACAGCGTTGGCGGACAGCAGGTCATCGGCGACGTAATCCGCAATGCCGATGACCGGGAAGGAGCTGGGCGTCTCGTACGCATCCAGCGCCATGGGCACCTCGAACCAGGCGTTGTCGCCCGCGTTCACGGGGTAAGCGTCCCCCAGCGGGATGGAGGCCTTCTGGGACGAACGCGCCAGAGCCGGGCAGGCCGCACAGATCAGCAGCAGCGCCGTGAGCAGGGAAAAAAGACGTTTCTTCATGATTTTCACTCGCTTTCCTGTTGGTGGGGTTATCCCTTTGCAGATAATAACGCACCAGAGGCGGAAAACGCTTCATCATTCTGGCAATTTCCCAGGGAAATGCCGAAAACCGGCGGAGATATGCGCTCCGCCGGGCGTCGGGAGGCGGAATCTGCGATTGCCTCTTACTTGACGATGGTGCCGTAGACCTCGCGGCCGCAGGCGGCAGCGTTGCTTTCGTCGGTGTCGATGTGCATGGCCAGGGCGAACTTCTCGCTCACGCGGACGACCACGTCGCCGAAGATCAGGGCACGGCCCTCGTTGTCGATCTTGACGGACACGATCTCCTTGTCCTGAACGCCGAAGACCTCAGCGTCGGCGGGGGTCATGTGGATGTGGCGCTTGGCGGCGATGACGCCCTCGGTCAGCTCGACCTCGCCGCAGGGACCCACCAGCTTGCAGGCGCCGGAACCGGCAGTGTCGCCGGACTCACGGATGGGGGCGGCGCAGCCGATGGAGCGGGCGTCGGTCAGGGAAATTTCGACCTGGGTGGCGGGACGCACGGGGCCCAGGATGGACACGCCGGTCAGGGTCTTCTTGGGGCCGACGACGTCCACGCGCTCAGCGCAGGCATACTGGCCGGGCTGGGACAGATCCTTCTTGTGGGTCAGCTGGTAGCCGGCGCCGAAAAGGGTCTCCAGATCAGCCTGGGAAACGTGGACGTGACGGGCGGAGGTCTCAACGATGAACTTAGCCATTGGTATATCCTTCCTTTCGGGGTATTTTCGTTTATACATTATACCACCAATCGCCGTGGAATACAATGTCATTTTCGGAAAAAGTGGCGCATTCCCTTCACGAATCGGAAGCCCTTTCACGTCTTTATTCGGACGCGAACGGATTCACCTTGCGCCAGAAGCTCCGCGGATCCTCCTGCAGGCGGATGAGCGCCCTTTTCAGTCGCACGCGCCACGGGGGCATACCCCGGGCCAGCAGGAGATCGGTCTGCATCAGCCGCCACTGGAGGAAGGCGCTGTCCTCCCCTGCCGTGCCGGCGTGGAAGGCATTCTCCACGCGGCTGTCCCGGAAGGGCAGCATCTCCTGCCGCCTTGCGCAGTGCAGGAACTCCTCAAAGGCCGCACAGCCATCCGCCGGACGCAGCGGCATTCTCAGCAGCTCCGCGCCATACTTCTCTGCCATATCGGCCACGAACTGCAGCGCCTGCGCCTGACAGGCCGCAATATACGGATTCCTGTCCGGCTTCCTGCCGGCCAGCACGGGTCCCTGCGCATCATAGCCAGTACACAGCGGCGCATCCTCCAGCAGGAACTGCTCCCGCGCCACCCAGCTCACATAGGGCGACTGCCCGTACAGCGTGCGGAAGGGAACCCCGCGGGCATAGGGCGCACCGCTGTCCGTATGGGTGATGAAGGCGGTGATATCCGCCCCGGTCACCGCGCGGATGACGCTCTCGCTGCGCAGGTTGTACCCCACATCAAAGGTGGCGCACCAGCCTTCAAAGAAAGGCTGCAGGTAGTCCTGCGCATGTCGGCGGTAAACCGCTGCACGCTCTGCGTCCCAGAGATCGGCACACCTGCGGATCAGTCCGGGCAGGTCCGCCTCCGTCAGCAGACGGGTATCATCAGCGGAATCCGCTGCCCCCCGCGAAAGGTTCGCTGCGAGCAGCCGCATCAGGGAGCGCTCCGTGTGAGCGGTCATCTGCACCCATTCCGGCAGCGCTGCCAGCTCCTCCGGGGCATGGAAATGCAGTGGGAACACCGCCTGCCGCGAAACGCGCACATAGCCGGTTTCAACCTTCAGCCCCGCCCCGCGGGTGATCAGGTCAAAGGCTGTCCGGATCAGATGGCCGTCCCGGGCAAGGAAATTCAGCCGGTCAAAGCCGC
Organism: Clostridia bacterium; assembly: GCA_017410455.1. Classification (GTDB taxonomy): domain Bacteria; phylum Bacillota; class Clostridia; order Christensenellales; family Aristaeellaceae; genus UBA11524. The sequence continues at coordinate 24,999 of JAFQQT010000017.1, read as the reverse complement.
CGCGCTGCATCTCCTCCGCCAGCCACAGCGCGTGGGACAGCACATACATCCCCAGCGCAGCATAGCCGACGGGTGAATCATCCGCCCCGCGCGCCGCCATTTCCCGCATGGCGCGGTAGCCGGAAAAGCGCATCGCCTCATGGGGAATGCGCCACGGCAGAGAATCCCGCATTGTCGCCATGGCCAGCTCCTTTCTGCGGCGTCAGTCCGCCGCGTGTTCGTCGATATACCCGGTCAGCACGCCCCCACGCCAGCGGGTCAGGGGCGCGGGCGTACCGGGGGTGATGTGTGCGCCCGGGGGCTGCACCCGCCGGGAAAAGCGGCGCAGGCGGGGCGGCAGGGGGATGTCCGCCGTCAGGGGACGCAGCTCGTCCCCGGCCAGATCCAGCTCGGATTCGTACAGGCCCTTCTGCAGGCCCACACCCATCTCCTGCACCCGACCGTGCATCAGGCGCAGGTCGGTGAGGCGGCCGTCGATCATGGCGTTGCGGATCAGCATTTCATCAGCTCCCAGTACAGAAACAGTGGGATGCGCCGGATCATCGTCAGCGAAGGGTACGTCGCCGCTTCCTCCTGCGTGGCGCGGGGCTCGTGCATGTCGGAGATGACAAAGCCCGCCGCGAGGAAGGCCTTCACATACTCGCTGAGCGTCCGGTGCCGCCAGATCACCGGCGTGCTGCCGTTGGGCAGGGGCGCAGACCAGGCGCGGGGCTCAAAGTAGTTTTTCACCACCACCTCGCGGGTCTCCCCGGCACCCTGGCGGCCGATGCCGGTTTCGTGATTGCCGTCGAAGCAAGGGTGCAGCATGCTGACGAGCATGCGCCCGCCGGGTTTCAGCACCCGCGCCGCCTCCCGGAGCGTACCGGCGAGATCCTCCACGTCCATGAGCATCATGGAGGACAGCACCACGTCAAAGGACGCATCTGCGAAGCCGAAGAGATCGTTGCTGTTGCGGAGGTGGTGCGCGATGTCCAGCCCCTCCGCCGACGCCTGACGCTGCGCATAGGCCAGGGCCGCCTCCGAGCAGTCCACCGCCGTCACCCGTGCCCCTGCTGCCGCCAGACGGCGGGCATAGCCGCCCTCGCCGCAGCCAAGGTCCAGGATGCGCAATCCCCGCACATCCCCCATGTACCGCAGCATATGCGGCATGATGAAGCGCATGCGGCTCTCGCCGTTCTGGGCCAGGGTCAGCCACTCCTCCCCCATGGCATTCCAGGAGCGGGTCGAGGAATCGTGCTGCATCTGATGCACGCCAGCCACCTCCTTCTTCCCGTTCATGATACCACATCTGATGCACGCAGGCAAGCAAAAAGGCTGCACCGGCAACGATGCAGCCCTGTGTTTGCAAAGGATTACTTGTCGAAGTTGACCACCAGGGAGAAGTCCGCAGCCTTCAGGGACGCGCCGCCGATCAGGCCGCCGTCGATCTCGGGCTGGGCCATCAGGCCCTTGACGTTCTTGGGGTTCATGGAGCCGCCGTACTGGATGCGCACCTTGTCGGCGCACTCCTGGCCGTACTTGCGGGCGATGGCCTTGCGGATGACGCCGATGGTCTCGTTGGCCTGCTCATCGGTGGCGGTCAGGCCGGTGCCGATAGCCCAGACGGGCTCGTAGGCGATGATGACGTCGGCCACCTGCTCGGCGGTCAGGCCGTTCAGGGCCATGATGGTCTGGAAATCCACCAGGCCGTCGGTGGCCTCGGCTTCACGGACTTCCTTCATTTCGCCCACGCACAGGATGACCTTCAGGCCCGCAGCCACGGCGGCCAGCACGCGCTGGTTCACGGTGCGGTCGGTCTCGCCGAAGTACTGGCGGCGCTCGCTGTGGCCGATGACGACGTACTCAACGCCGGCGGCCACCAGCATGTCAGCACTCAGCTCGCCCGTGTAGGCGCCGGACTTGGCCCAGTGCACGTTCTGGGCGCCCACCTTGATGTTGGAGCCGGCAGCGGCCTCAACGGCGGCAGCAATGTCCACAGCGGGCACGCACACGACCACGTCGCACTGCGCGTCGGCCACCAGGGGCTTGAGCTCGTTCACCAGGGCAGCAGCCTCGGCGGGGGTCTTGTTCATCTTCCAGTTGCCGGCAATGATCGGCTTGCGCATTGGAATCACCTCATTCATTTATTCGCAAAGATTGCAGGGAAAAGCCGTCCCCGCAAGGATTCACGGGGACGGTAAAGGTTTCAGTCATTCGCCGTCGGCAGACTCCATTCGTGTCCGCCGGGTTTCCCGGCGGCGCGGGGCGTTTTCGGCTTCGCCGAAAACATTCCTTACACGACCGAACGGCCGGGAGGACAGCTTTGCTGTCCGACCAGTGAGGGAGTGCAACCTCGCAAAAATCCCTCAAGAATTTTTGCGAAAGCGTCAGCTTACTCCTCGTCCAGAGCCGCAACGCCGGGCAGGACCTTGCCCTCCAGGTACTCCAGGGAAGCGCCGCCGCCGGTGGAGATGTGGGTCATCTTGTCGCCCAGGCCCATCTGCTCAACAGCCGCCGCAGAGTCGCCGCCGCCGATGATGGTGACAGCCTCGGAGTCGGCCATCGCCTGCGCCACAGCCAGGGTGCCCTTGGCCAGGGTGGGGTTCTCGAACACGCCCATCGGGCCGTTCCAGATGACGGTCTTGGCGCCCATGATGGCCTCAGCGAACAGCGCACAGGTCTTGGGGCCGATGTCGCAGCCTTCCTGGTCCGCGGGGATCTTGTCGGAATCGCACACGGTGGTGGGCACAGCGGGATCGAAGGTGAACTCGGGCACGCACACGGTGTCGATGGGCAGGAGGAGCTTGACGCCCTTGGCAGCCGCCTTGGCCATCATGTCCTTGCAGTACTCGATCTTGCTCTCGTCCAGCAGGGAGTTGCCGATCTCGTAGCCCATGGCGCGCAGGAAGGTGAAGGCCATGCCGCCGCCGATGATCAGGGTGTCGACCTTCTCCAGCAGGTTGTTGATGACGTTGAGCTTGTCCTCGATCTTCGCGCCGCCCAGGATGGCCACGAAGGGACGGTCAGCATTCTCCAGAGCCTTGCCCATCACGGCCAGTTCCTTGCCGATCAGGTAGCCAGCCACGTTGGGGCTGAGGAAGGCGGTCACGCCAGCGGTGGAGCAGTGCGCGCGGTGGCAGGAGCCGAAAGCGTCGGACACGAAGCAATCCGCCAGAGAGGCCAGCTCCTGGGAGAAGGTCTCGACGTTCTTGGTCTCTTCCTTGCGGAAGCGGGTGTTCTGCAGCAGCACCACGTCACCGGGCTGCATGGCGGCCACGGCAGCCTTGGCGTTCTCGCCCACGACGGTATCGTCATTGGCGAAGACAACAGGCTGGCCCAGGAGCTCGGCCAGGCGGACAGCCACGGGCGCCAGGGAGAACTTCTCTTCCGGGCCGTTCTTCGGCTTGCCCAGGTGGCTGCACAGGATGACCTTCGCGCCCTCAGCGATCAGCTTCTTGATGGTGGGCAGAGCCGCCACGATGCGCTTGTCATTGGTGATCTTGCCGTCCTTCATGGGCACGTTGAAGTCAACGCGAACCAGAACGCGCTTGCCGGCAAAAGAAACGGAATCAATCGTCTTCTTGGCCATGGGAATGCACACTCCTTCAAAAATCGTGAAAGTGTCGTTGTTGTATATCTGTACGCCGCAACGGCGGACAAATCAGGTGTTGATCAGCCGCAGCATCTCCCGGGCGGCGCCCTCGTCGGTAACGAGCAGCGCATGCCGATCATGCCTCAGCACAGCGAGGATGGCTTCGGCCTTGCGCTTGCCGCAGGCCACGGCGATCATCCGGCTGGAGGACGACAGGCGGGCCAGGTCAACGCCGATGGAGGAGGACTCCAGCAGGCACCTGCCTTCCCTGTCGAAGTAGGAGCCGAAGGCCTCGCCCACCGCGCCATCGGCAAGGAGCTTCCTCGCCTGCGAGGGGCTGAGCTTCGTATCGCGGATGTTCTCCTCCGCGCAGCCAATGCCGTGGAGGATCACGTCCGCACGCTGGATCAGCTCGATCACCTCGCGCACATCGCTCAGGCGGAGCATCTCCTGCTTGGCGGCCTCGTCCATGTGGTCCGGCAGGTGGATCAGCCGGTGAGAACCGCCCAGCCGCCCGGCGATCTCCGCCGCCAGGGTGTTGGCCTGGGTGGTCACGTCCGCGCGGCCAAGGCCGCCCCGGGCCGGCACCACCATCACCCGCATGGGCGTGTTGGACTGCATCGCCCGGGCAACCGCCGCGATGGTCGAACCGCCGGTTACCGCCAGGGTGGAACCGTTGTGCAGCAGGCTCTTCACCCGCTGCGCCGCCACGCGGCCGGCCTCCTGGTGGACGCTCTCGTCCGCATCCGCATCGCCTGTCACGACGCACACGCGGCCCACGCCCAGCGCGGCGGACAGTTCATTCTCGATCTGCGCCAGGCCGTGGAGCGCGCGGGTAAACTCCCGCACCTGCTCCAGCACGTCCCGGCCCCGCTCCGTCAGCGTCATGCCCGATGCGTCCGGGTGGATGAACCCGCCCTCGCGCAGCTCGCCGGATGCGGCGCGGATCTCCCGCTCCGTCAGCCCCAGCTTCGCCGCCAGCTGCCGCCGGCCCACAGGCGCCATCATCGCAATGCGTTCCAGCACCAGCGCCCGCAGCGACATCTCATGCAGCAGATCCGGTGCAAGGCTCTGCATCAGCTGAATGAAATCGGATTGCATCGGCAGCGCCTCCCTGCGGGCATGATTCGTCCCGGTGGGGACAGGCCGTCCCTCCTATATTACCACGTTCTGCCGCAAATGGCAAGGGGGCAGAGGCTCCGAAATACACTTTCGGCGCGAATTTCGACAGAATTTTCACGAACTTCCTTGCATACGATGCATGCAGGAGGTGCTGCGCGTGTCTGTTTCCACTGTTTCCCTGCTGATGCTGCCTGCCGCGGCGGCGGTTCTTTCCCTGATGTGCCCGCATTACGACCCGAAAAAGCCCCATGCGCGGGTGCTCCGGCATGGGGTGGTGGGGCTGATGCTGTTGTTGGGGTGGAATCTGCTGCCCCTGCCGCACATCGGGGTGAACCCGATCTCGGTGATGACCGCCGGTGCGCTGGGGCTGCCGGGCCTGGGGCTGATGGCGGTGGCCAATCTCCTCCCCTGACGCCCCGCATTATCAATTATTCATTATTCATTAGCGAAGCGACTACATTATTCATTATTCATTCCTGCGTACTCATCCGGCCAGCTGTGCAGAAAACGGCCACGAATGAATAGTGAATAATGAATAATAATTGAAATTATCTGCTTAGCAGCAAACAATTTCAATGCCGTCGAGGGCCTCCTGGATCAGCGCCTCGGAGTCCAGCTTGCTCTCGCCCTCGAGGATCTTCTCCATCTTCGGGTGGGTCGCGGGATGGCGGGGCGTGAAGACCGTGCAGCAGTCCTCATAGGGCAGGCTGGAGGTCTCCATGGTGCCGATCTTCTCGGCGATGTCGATGATCTCGCGCTTGTCAAAGCCGATCAGCGGGCGGAACACGGGCATATCGACGACCATGTCGGTGGTGCCCAGGGCCGTCATGGTCTGGCTGGCCACCTGGCCGATGGACTCGCCGGTGATCAGCGCCTCAGCCTTCTCGATGCGGGCCACGCGCTCGGCGATACGCATCATGTAGCGGCGCATGATCAGCGTCGTGTACTCCTCGGGGCACTTCTCGTGGATCTCCATCTGGATCTTCGTGAAGGGCACAATGTGCACGCGGATGCCGCAGCAGCTCTCGGCCAGAATGCGGGCCAGGTCAAGGACCTTTTCCTTCGCGCGGTCGGAGGTGTAGGGGTAGGAGTGGAAGTGCACGGCGCTGATGTGCACGCCGCGCTTGGCGATCATCCAGCCGGCCACCGGGCTGTCGATGCCGCCGGAGAGCAGGAGCGTGGCGCGGCCGTTGGTGCCCACGGGCATGCCGCCCACGGCGGGCACGACCTTCACGTACAGGTACGCCTGGTCGCGGATCTCCAGGTTCAGCACATGATCGGGGTTCTTCACGTCCACGGTCAGGTTCTCGTTGGCCACGAGAATGGCGTGGCCCAGATGGGCGTTGAGGGCCGGGCTGTCCAGGGGGTAACGCTTGTCGGAGCGGCGGCTGGACACCTTGAAGGTGCCGCGCAGGTCCGCCGTCATCTTCACCGCCTGGGCCTTGACGGCCTCGAAGTCGGACTTGTCCATCTCGATGGCCGGGCAGACGGAATGGACGCCAAAGACCTTCGTGACCTTGCGGATGGCCTCGTCCATGTCCGTCACGTCGGTGACGAAGATGCGGCTGTCGTTCATGGTGACATTTCCGCCCAGGTCCTTCACGGCGTACTTGATGCGCTTGACCAGCGCGCGGATGAAACTCGGGCGGTTCAGGCCCTTGAGGAAAATCTCGCCATAGCGGACGAGCAGCAATTCACGCATGTTGATGGCTCCTTATCGTCTTACGAATGCCTTGAGCATGTCGTAGTGCTTCTTCACGGTGGCAATGGTGTAGTCGATTTCCTCCGCCGTCACCTCCGGGCAGAGGCTGAAGCGCAGGGCGCAGTCCGCCTCGGCGGTGGTGAGGCCCATGGCCGTCAGCACGCCGGAGACCTTCTGCTTGTGGGCTGCGCAGGCACTTCCCGCGCTGACGTAGACGCCGTCGCCCTCCAGGGCGAAGAGCATCGTCTGGCTGCGGACGGGCTGCAGGCTCACGTTGAGGACGTGGGGCGCGCTGGCTGGGTCATCCAGTTCCGGCCCGTTGATCTTCGCCGCAGGGACAGCCTCGCGCAGGCCCTCCCACAGGCGGCGCTTCATGGCGGCCATGTGCTGGCAGCCCTCCGCCGGATAGGTGCGGACGGCTTCGCCCAGGCCCACAATGCCGGGGACATTCTCCGTGCCGGAGCGGAGGTCGCTCTCCTGACCGCCGCCGTAGACCATGGGGGCTATGCGGTGATCCTTGCGGATGATCAGGCCGCCCACGCCCTTGCTGGCGTGGATCTTGTGGCCGGAGAAGGCGTAGGACTGGATGCCCACCCGGGAGAAGTTCATCGGCACGCGCAGGAAGCCCTGCACACCATCCACATGGATGGCGGCCTTGGGGCACAGGCGGTCGCGCAGGGCCGCAACGGCCTCGATGGGCTGGATGGCGCCGACCTCGTTGTTCACCTGCATGATGGCAATCAGGTGGACATCCTCCCCCAGCATGCCCTCCAGGGCGGCGAGGTCGCACACGCCCGTACGGGTCACGGGGATGTGCTGCACCCTGTGTCCCATGCGCTCCAGCTCCTGCTGGCAGTTGAGCACCGCCGGGTGCTCAGCAGAGAAGAGCAGCACACGGCCAGGGCGGCGCACGGTCTTCATGTAGCCGAGGATGGCCAGGTTGTCCGCCTCGGTGCCGCCGGCGGTGAAGACCAGCTTATGCCCCGCTGCACCTGCAGCCTTCAAGATCGTTTCCCGAGCGGCGGTCATCCCCTTCTCCGCCTGCATCGCGGGCGCATAGAGCGCCGAGGGGTTATGCCAGTTCTGCTGCAGCACCTGCAGCATAGCAGCCACCACCGCATCCGAGGGACGGGTGGTGGCGCTGTTATCAAGATAGACGACCGGCTTGGCGGCCGCGTTTTTCTCGCTCATGGGGCTCAGTTCTCCTGATAGACGCCGCGGGGCAGGTAGTGCTTGATGTGGCCCACCATCTCCTCGCTGGGCTCGAAGACGATGACGGACTTCTTGCCATCCTTGGAGAAGGCGAAGTAGTACAGCTCGGCCTCGCGGTTGAGGAACCAGCGCAGGTGCTTCACATCCGGCGCGGAGGTGTGCCGGTGGAAGGAGCCGCTGCTGACCTTGCCGAAGGCGTCCACCTTGGTCACGTTCAGCGCACCCAGATTCTTGCGGCGCTTGTTGTTGTACACCATGGCAAAATCGATGGAGCCATTGGTGAAGGTGTACTCATACTCCGTGCGCAGCCTGTCGCGGAAGAAGAAGGTGTACACCGCCAGGCCGCCCATGGCCACCATCAGGGCGATATCCACCAGCAGGTTCGAGGAATAGGCAAGCATCATGAACTGCAGCAGCGCCACCAGGCCGCAGGCTCCCATCACCAGCAGCGACACCCAGTACATGATCTCATCAAACTTCCGGTCATGCTTGACAACGACTTCCTCCAGAAAACGATCCATGGCAAACGTCCTCCTATGATGTGCTTCTCTCTCTATACACAGCAATATCAAATCAATACGAACAGCAGCGCAATCAGCACGCCCACGATAAAGCCGCCCCAGACCTCCAGCTTCGTGTGGCCGATGAGCTCCTTGAGTTCCACATCGGTGATGGGTTCGCCATTGACGAACACCTTCTCGATGATGTCGTTGATGACCTCGGCCTGCAGGCCCGTCTCGCGGCGCACGCCGGAGGCGTCGTACATCACGATGGCCGCCAGCACCACCGCCACGGCGAACTCAGGCTTATCGAACCCGGCCGTCCAGCCGGTCATGATCGACAGCGACACGCAGAACGCCGTGTGGGAAGAGGGCATGCCACCGCTGCCGAAGAAGCGGCCCAGATCCCACTTCTTCTCCACCAGCCGGTAGATCGGGATCTTCAGCGCCTGCGCTGCAAACCACGCCGCCACAGCACACCAGAGCACCTGATTGGAAAAGAAAGCCTGAATGGCGTTCAACTCGATAACCTCCGCTCCTCTCCCGGATCACTCCGGGACATTCGTGTCTTATTGTACCCTGTTCAGCGTGCTTTGCGCAAGGGTTTTCAGGAAATTTGTCTCCCCGGGAAGACTTTTCAGCGCTTCCACGGCCAGGCGCACCTGTTCGCGGGCGTCCTGACGGGTCTTTTCGATCCCGTGGACGGCCACCCAGGTGAGCTTGCCGACGGCGGCGTCCTTGCCGGTGGTCTTGCCCAGCACGGCAGTCTCGCCCTCCACGTCCAGGAGGTCATCCACCATCTGGAAGGCCAGGCCCAGGCGCTTGCCGTACTCGCAGCCCGCCGACACCTGCTCATCCGTCGCGCCGGCGAGGATCAGGCCCGCCTCGATGGGCGCCGTCAGCAGGTCCGCCGTCTTGTGCAGGTGGATGTAGGCGACCTTCTCCGCCGTGGGCTCCGTGCCCTCGCCCGTCACATCCATGACCTGACCGGCCACCATGCCCGTCACGCCCGCGCGGCGCAGGATGGCCTCCGCTGCCTTCGTTCCGCGCAGATCGCCCATGCACACCGCAGCGCGCAGCACCAGCTCCGCCGCCGCGCTCAGCAGGCCGTCGCCCGCCAAGATCGCCATGCCCTCGCCGTACACCTTGTGGTTCGTGGGGCGGCCCCGGCGCAGATCGTCGTTGTCCATGGCCGGCAGGTCGTCGTGGATCAGGCTGTAGGTGTGGATCATCTCCAGCGCGCAGGCGAAGGGCAGCGCTTCGTTCACGTCGCCGCCCAGCGTGTCGCAGGCCGCCAGCAGCAGCACCGGGCGCAGCCGCTTGCCGCCGGCGGACAGCGAGTAGTCCATCGCCTCAAAAAGCAGCGCGGGGATCTCCCCCAGCGAGGCCAGCTGGGCGCTCAGGGCCCCTTCGACCAGCTGCTGATACTCCGCGTACGTCCTCATTCGTCCTCCTCCAGAGGGACTTCCTCTTCCGTGCCATCGGCGGCGCGGCGTAGCACCGTCAGCCGCTGCTGGGCGCTCTGCAGCTCCTTTTCCAGCGCGGTGAGGGCATTCATGCCCTCCTCGTACTGCTTCAGCGCGTCCTCCAGAGGCAGCGCGCCGGACTCCATCTGGCCGATGAGCGCCTCCACCTGGGCCAGCCGCTCCTCGAAGGTCAGCTTCTTCTTAGCCGCCATGGGTATCCTCCTTTACGACCCGCACGCTCCCGTCGTGGAAGCGCAGGGTCATGTGGTCAAGCTTCTTTGCGCCCTCCGCGCTGCCGACGACACTCTCGCCGTCCAGCACCAGCGCATAGCCGCGCTCCAGCACGGCGGACGGGTTCAGGGCTGCCAGGCGCGCCCTTGCGCGGTCGATGCGCTCCTGAGGCCCGGTCAGCCGCCGGTCAATGGCGGAATCCAGCCGCATGCCCGCCATGGCGATGCGCTGCGCCAGCTGGGGCAGCCGCGCGTCGATGGCCGCATTGAGCCGCATCCGCTGGGCGGCCGTCCGGGTCAGCAGCGCGTGGATGCGCCGCTCCGGGTCGCTGGCGGCCATGCGTCGCTGCAGGGTCAGCAGCGTCAGGCGTTTCTCCCGCAGCAGGGTACCGACCGCTTCGGTCAGGTGATCGCGCATGCCGCGCAGCCCGGCGATGATCTCCCGCCGGTCGGGCACGGCCATCTCCGCCGCGTTGGACGGGGTCGATGCCCGGGCGTCAGCCACGAAATCCGCAATGGTGACGTCCGTTTCGTGCCCCACCGCGCTGATGACGGGGATGGTGCTCTCGGCGATGGCCCTTGCGACGATCTCCTCGTTGAAGGCCCACAGGTCCTCCATCGAGCCGCCGCCGCGCCCGGTGATGATCACATCCACCTCCGGCAGTTCGCCCGCATGGCGGATGGCCGCGGCAATCTCCTCCGCCGCACCCGCGCCCTGCACCTGCACGGGCAGCAGCACCAGCGGCACGCCGGGGTCGCGCTGGGCGCTCACCTTGCGGATGTCGTGCAGCACCGCGCCGGTGCGCGAGGTGACCACGGCGATTTTGCGGGGCCGCCACGGCAAGGGCTGCTTGCGGGCCGCGTCGAAGAGGCCCTCCAGCTGCAGCTTCCTTTTCAGCGCCTCGAACTGCTGGTACAGCGTGCCCACGCCGTCCGGGCGCATGTTCTCGCAATAAATCTGGTAGGTGCCGCTCTCCGCGTACAGGCTGACCTGCCCGGACACGATGACGCTCATGCCGTCCATCGGGCGGATGGACTGGCGCATGGCGTTCTGCCGGAACATGACCGCGCTGATGCGGCAGCGATCGTCCTTGAGGGTGAAGTACCAGTGGCCGGAGGAGTGCCGCTTGAAGTTGCTGATCTCCCCGCGCAGCCGTACGCTTCGCAGGGTCGGATCAGCCGCCAGCGTCCGCCGGACGTACTCGTTGAGGTCGCTGACCTCGATGATCCACTCAGGCAAGGGGCGACCTCCTTTCCGGATATGTCAGCAATCAGCCCAGCAGCTTCTCCGCCGCCTCGACAGTGTTCTCCAGCAGCATCGTGATGGTCATGCGCCCCACGCCGCCGGGCACGGGGGTGATCCAGGAGGCGACCTCCTTCACCGCATCGAAGTCCACATCACCCACGACCTTGCCGGATTCGAGGCGGTTGATGCCCACGTCGATGACGATCGCGCCGGGCTTGACCATGTCGGCGGTGATGAACTTCGCCTTGCCCACAGCAGCCACCAGCACGTCCGCGCGGCGGGTGTGGGCGGCCAGGTCAGCCGTGCGGCTGTGGCAGATGGTGACGGTGCAGTTCTGCTGGAGCAGCAGCATCGCCATGGGCTTGCCCACGATGTTCGAGCGGCCCACGACCACGGCCTCCTTGCCGGAGAGGTCAACGCCGGTGCGGCGGATCATCTCCAGCGCGCCCTTGGGGGTGCAGGCGACGACGCCGTTCAGGCCATTGAGGAGCTTGCCCGCGTTCTGGATGTGGAAGCCGTCGACGTCCTTCTCCGGGACGATCACCGCCAGCGCGGCGGCCTCGTCCAGGTGACGGGGCAGGGGCAGCTGCACGAGGATGCCGTGGATGCTCTCGTCCGCGTTGAGCTGGCGGATCTGGCTTTCCAGCTCCTCCTGCGTGGTGGTTTCGGGCATGCGGATGGTCACGGAGTGGATGCCCACCTGCTCGCAGCCGATGCCCTTGTTGCGCACGTAGATCTGGCTGGCCGGATCCTCACCCACGAGGATGACCGCCAGGCCGGGGTGGATCCCCTTTTCCTTCAGGCCGGCAACGCGCTGGGCGATCTCGCTCCGGAGCGCGTCGGACATCACCTTACCATCAAGCAGCCGTGCAGACATATCATTCATCCTCCATTACAATTTCTTTTCGTAGCAGCGGTAATCGGATACCCGCCGGAACCCCAGCGACTGCATCACAGCCGCCTCGCACCGGTCGGAAAAGTAAGTCAGGTACTGTGCGCCCTTCGCCTTCGATGCGTTCAGGCAGGCGGTCATGAGCGCCCGGTGGACGGCCTCATCGTAGCCGTCGCGATACTGGAAGCCGAAGATCTCCAGCATCACGCCCTCGTCCAGGCAGGCCACCGCGCCGCGCCCGTCCGCCGTGACGAAGAGCATCCACCGGTCCAGCGCCGCTTCGATGCGCTCGGCGTTCCAGTACATGCTTGCATCCGTCCACAGGGCGCGGAAGGCAGCGTAGTTCTCCCGGCTGACAGGCTGTACAGGCATTTCCAGCTCCAGGGGCTGCCAGTCCGCCAGAGCGATGTTCCAGTTGACCGTATCATCCAGCAGCGTGAAGCCGCTTTTCTCCGCGAAGGTCAGCATCTCCGCGTTCTCCGGCGCGAAGCCCAGCCAGAGCGTCTTGCCGGGGTGCTTCCCTGCGATGTAGTCCAGCGCCTCCGCGAGACATTCCGGCTGGTGCGCATGGGTCAGGCAGACGTGCAGGGAGACGAATTCGTCGTCCGCCACGTCGATGACGAGCAGGCCGTTGACCTCGCCCTCATGAAGGTGGACGAGCACCTCGCCCCAGTCCGCCCGATGCGCCCGGTGGACGGCCTCCGCGAAGTCTGCGCGGGTCTTGATACCATCGGTGTAGGTGGGGTAGGCCGAGTGGGTCAGGTCGAGGGCGACGGGCCAGAACGCGGCAATGTGCGCATCCGGATGTTCAACGGGGATCAGCATGTCAGCCTCCGCGCGTCACCATTCGCGCCATTCCCCGGTCACATCGTCCACATCAGCCTTCAGGCCGCACTCGACCGCTGCGTCCTGGATCAGCATGCAGATGGACTCGCGCTCCGAGGTCTCGATCAGGGCGTAGTCCGTCGCCTCGTTCAGGTCATTGAGCGCCAGCACGGCCCTCTCCACCTGCGCCATGATGGCCTCGTCCGCCGGCGTGTTCAGCGCCCCGAGGGCGTCAACATATGCCGCAAGGATCTGCCTGCAGCGCTCCACATCATCTGCGGAAAACTCCGCGTCCTCGCCGCATTCCTTCATGAAGTCAAGCATCGGTTCGACGATCTCTTCCGCAATGCGGTCATGGAATGGTTTCATGTTCATCATTTCTGCTCCTGCTCTTTCAGCATTTCCGCGCCGATGAGCGCCACGCCCACCGCATTGTCCCCGGAATACTCGGGCCTTCCGAAGCAGACATGCAGGTTCCGGTCGCGCTTTGCGATGCGCTCACGCACCATCTCGCGGAACAGGGCCGACGACGCCACGCCCCCTGCCATCAGCACCTGCCGGATGCCGGTCTTCTCCGCGCCGGCGCAGATCATCCGGGCGACTGTACGTGCCAGCAGGTCGTAGACCTCCCGGGCGACGTCCTCCGGCGGCAGTGCGCCCTCGCGGATCCAGCGCTGCACCTGCGTCTCCGCGCCGGAAAAGTGGCAGTGCAGCCCGCCGTCGCGGGTGGTCATGGTCAGCCGCGCTTCGCTGCGCCCCTGCCGGGCCAGCGCCTCCAGATGGGGCCCCGCCGGGAAGGGCAGCCCCAGGGCCACCCCCGTGCGGTCCACCACCTGACCCGCATGCAGGTCCAGCGTGCCGCCCAGCAGCGTCAGCTCGCCGTCCCTGAGGGACAGCAGCTCCGTCGTGCCGCCGGAGAGGTGCACGGCCAGCAAATCGCCCCCGCGGACGCCGCTGTCCACCTTTGCCGCAGCGATGTGGCCGCGCTGGTGCGTCGTAGCAAAACAGGGCACGCCCAGCATCGCAGCCAGACCGCGAGCCTGAGCGTCCCCTGCGTGGAACACGGGCATGTAGGATTCCGCATCGTCGCGGGGCGTGCGGGAGACGCACACGGCGGCGATCTCCCGGTCACGCACGAAGGGCGCCAGCTCCTCAAAGCGTTCCGGAAGCTGGCGCACATGGATGAAAACGGCCTCGGACTGCCGCAGGCCCCGCTCGCCCTCAGGGACGGGCAGGAGCTTCCTGCAGCTGGCCAGCACCGCACCCTCCACCGTCACCGCAGCGACGGAGGTGGTGTAGCAGCTGGTGTCCACGCCGATGACGATCTTCTCCGGCGCCATCACTGCTGATCCTGCCGGACGGGCTGTACGCCGTCCTTCTTGCGCAGAATCGCGCCCAGCACGCCGTTGACAAAGCGGCCGCTGGTGGGCTCCGAGTAGCGGTTGGCCAGCTTGACGGCCTCATTGATGGCCACGCTGCCGGGCACGTCTTCCTCGTGGAGGATCTCCCAGGTGGCCAGGCGCAGGATGGTCAGATCCACCTTGGCCATGCGGCTCACCTGCCAGCGGGGGCTGGCCGCCTGGATCTCCGCGTCCAGGTCATCCAGGTTGTTCAGCACACCCTCCAGCACCCGGGTGATGTAAGCGCGGTCGCTCTTGCCGGGCTCCTTCTCACCGATGGGCGCGCCGGTATTCTCCTCGCGGAGGGCTTCATACACCATCTGCAGCGTTTCCTCGCCGCCCTCGCCCCCGGCCAGGTTCTCAAAAATCATCTGCATCACTGCCGCACGGGCGGTACTACGAGCCATAAAACTGACACTCCTATCCCTTCGGCCGGCACTGCCGGCACTCCTTCATATATAGCTGCCACCCGGTCAGATCAGGCTCGGGGGCAATTCTGCTTCCTCTTCGCTGCTGGTTTCGGAGGCAGCCTCTTCGGGGGCTTCCTCCGCATCGGCAGCCGCTTCCTCTGCAGACGCTTCCCCGCCGTCGGGCTCCGCATCGCCGCTCAGCACCGCTTCAGCAGCCGCCTGCATGGAAGGATCCGTCCAGTCCTCCTGCCCGGCAGCGTCCTCATTGGCGTCCTCAGCAGCTTCCTCAACCGGGGCTTCCTGCTGTTCAGGGGCCGGTGTTGCAGCTTCCTCCTGCTTTTCAGCGGCGGCTTCCGCAGCCATTTCCGGCGGCATGGGCACCGTCAGCGGCATCTCCTCCGCGCCGAACACGCGCTGATGCAGCGGCTTATCCTCTTCGTCGGGGATCTCCAGCGGCGGCTGGGTCACCACGGGCACCAGCTCATCCAGATCCTGGGGTTCCGCCGGCTGCGCAGGCTGCTCCGGCAGGGCGGGGGCTTCGTGCACGGGGGCAGGCTCCGCCGGCAGGGGCTGGGTGGTCATCTCCGCCATCTGCCTCAGCTGCTCGGCCAGGGGCTCGGCGGGGGCGCTGCCCGGCTGGACATACTCTTCCGTATGCACCGGTGCCGAGGGATGCATGCCATCCTCCACCGCGAACTCGGACGCCACCTGATCGTCCGTGGGGTTATCCACCATCACGCGGACTTCCGTCACATCCAGGCCGGTGCGGCCGTTGACATACTTGCGGATCTGCTTCTGCAGCCGCGCCACGGACAGGGGGATGCTCACGCCGCCCACCTGCTCCACATCCAGGAGGATGATCACGCCATCCCGGCCTTCACGCACGTCCACATCGGCGCGCATGATCTCAGGATGCTTCGCCACACAGGTCTGAACCATCTTGCAGATAGCGCCCACGGTGATGCCGATGGGGCCGTCCTCGCCCTTCTGCATGATGCTGCCGCTCTGCTGGGGCGCCTTGCCGGGCAGGGCGCATACCACCGCCATCGCGGAAAGCACCGCCAGCGCCAGCGCAGCAACGATCTTCGCCAGCACCGCCACGGCGGCGTCTGAGGCCAGCAGACCGCTGATCCCCTGCAGAACCGGCACGCCAAAGAAGCCTTCCGCCACAACGCCGGCGCTGCCAGCCAGCAGCACCAGGCCGCCCAGCACCGTCAGAATCCTGACAGGAATACTCTTGTTCATGTTTCCGTCTCCTTCATCCGAAGCTGAGGACACACGCTTACATCAGCATCATGTCGGACTCGTCGTCCGCCATGGGTTCGCTCTGGGCGGCAGTCTCCGCTTCCTCAACGGGCGCTTCCTCCACGGGCGCAGGCTCAGCCACGGGAGCAGGCTCAGCCACAAGCGCGGGCTCAGCCACAGGCGCGGGCTCAGCCACGGGGGCCGCCTCCTCCGCAGGGGCGGACTCAGCCACGGTGGGCGCACTCTCCAGCACCGCGTTCTTCGCGCCGGCGGACAGGGCGTTGTTCTCCTTCTCGAAGCTGACCTCCTGCACATGCACGTCCACGCGCACCACATGCAGCCCGGTCATGGACTCAATGGCGCGGCGCACGTTTTCCTGCGCATCCTGCGCCACCTTCTGGATGGGCTGGCCGTACTCGATGACCATGTAGAGGTCCACATTGACCTCCTCCGTGCCCACTTCGACCTTCACGCCCTTGGTGACGTTGCGGTTCTTGCCCAGGAGATTGCCGCCGCTGGGCACGTTGACCATCGCGGCAACGCCCTCCACCTCAGCCGCAGCAATGCCGGCAATGATCGCCACGACCTCGCTGGCATAGGTGATGCTGCTGCTGGGCTCCATATCGTTCACGTCGACGGTCAGGGGCAGGTTATCCTTCTTCGCCATGAAAATACACCTCCTGAATGGTGAAAAGGGCTGAAAAGAATTCTTTTCAACCTGAAATCGGACTTTATGTATTCCGAACCCGCATTTTCGCATACGGATTCGGCTTATTATAGCATAGATTACGCCGCTTGGCAAGTTTCAATCCATGAATCCTTGCCCGGGGCGATCCTCCCGCAGCAGCCCATAGACGAAGGTATCCTGCCAGCAGGGCGCGCCGCTTTCGTCCCGGCGGAAGAACACGTTCCGGCGCAGATGCCCCTCGCGGATGAAGCCGAGGCGCTCCAGCAGCCGCCAGGATGCGGCGTTCTCCGGGTTGCACATGGCCACAACGCGGCGGACGCCCCGGTGGACGAAGCCGTCCTCCAGCACAGCGCGGCAGGCCTCAGCAGCGTATCCCCTGCCCCAGCAGGCATCATGGAAGACATAGCCCAGCTCCCATGCGTCCCACTCGCCCGGCGCGAACCAGACATTGCCGATGACGCGGCCGATTTCCTTCAGCACAACGGCGATGAAGGCCGGATCCCCGGCGCGGCGGGCGGCCTCCTCCGCAGCCTGCTGGCGGGTGAAGGGTTCGTAGGGCTCGTAGCGGACGACGGGTTCGCGGGACAGGCAGGCGTAGAGGTCATCAGCGTCCTCAGGTCGGAATGCACGCAGAATGAGGCGTTCGGTTTCCATGGTTTTCCTCCGTAAAGGCATGCGGCGGCAGACATTTCCGTCCACCGCCGCTTGGGGTTCCTTTTGTTTGTGTATGAGGCAGCAGCCGATTTGGTTACTACACCTTGTTGGTTGTTCCTTTCGAGTGGGGCGGACTGTTTGACGGATCGGAGATCCGTCAAAGGCGTCATGGGGCGTTTGCCTCCGGCGGGGAGGGCTTACGCAGCCCTCCACCTGCGCAAGGAGCTTCGCCCCTTGACCCGTTCTCGCGATCGGGTTGCCCGCCTTCGGTTGGGGTTGCGCCCGCGTGATTATTCCTCCACGGGCACGCAGGCGATGTGCAGCTCGTCCAGCTGCTTCTGCTCCACGTAGCCGGGGGCGCCCATCATCAGATCCTGGGCATTCTTGTTCATCGGGAACGGGATGACCTCGCGGATGGTCTCCGCACCGGCCAGCAGCATCACCATGCGATCCACGCCGGGGGCGATGCCGGCATGGGGCGGCGCACCGTAGGTGAAGGCGTTGTACATGGCCGGGAACTTCGACTTCACGTCCTCCTCGCCCAGGCGGACCATCTTGAAGGCCTGGATCATGATCTCCGGGTCGTGGTTACGCACCGCGCCGGAGGACAGCTCCACGCCGTTGCAGACCAGGTCGTACTGGAAGGCGGTGATGGTCAGGGGATCGACCTCGCCGGCCTCGGCCTTCTTGAGGATCTCCAGACCGCCGTTGGGCATGGAGAAGGGGTTGTGGCAGAACTCCAGCTCGCCGCTCTCCTCGCCCATCTCGTACATGGGGAAATCGACGATCCAGCAGAACTCGTACTTCTCGCGGTCGATGTGGTGGGGGCAGAGGTCAGCCAGCATCTTGCGCATGACGCCCGCGGTCTTCTGGGCAGCCAGGAGCTTACCGGCGGTCAGGCCCACGAAGGTGTTGGGCTGAAGATTCAGCGCAGCGATGACTTCAGCCTCCATGGGCTTGACGAACTTGGCAATGCCGCCGGCAATCTCACCCTTCTCGTCCACCTTGAACCAGTAGGCCTTGCTGCCGGACACGACCTCGACATCCGCGCAGAGCTTGTCGATCTGCTTGCGGGTGGCGGTCATGTCGCTGACGACGACGGCCTTGACCACATTGCCCTCGAAGGGGCCGAAGCCACAGCCGCCGATGAGGTCGGTCACGTCGGTCAGTTCGAGGTCGATGCGCAGGTCGGGCTTGTCCGAGCCGTAGCGGTCCATGGCCTCGAGATACGGAATGCGCTGGAAGGGCGCGGCAGAGGCGGTGTTGTAGGTGCCGTACTTGGCGAAGATGGGGGGCAGCACGTCCTCCAGCACGGCAAAGATGTCATCCTGGGAGGCGAAGGCCATCTCCATGTCCAGCTGGTAGAACTCGCCGGGGCTGCGGTCGCCGCGGGCGTCCTCGTCGCGGAAGCAGGGGGCAATTTGAAAGTACTTGTCGAAGCCGGAGGTCATCAGCAGCTGCTTGAACTGCTGGGGGGCCTGGGGCAGGGCGTAGAACTGGCCGGGGTGCTTGCGGGCGGGCACCAGGTAGTCACGCGCACCCTCGGGGGAAGAGGCGGTCAGGATGGGCGTGGTGATCTCGAGGAACCCATGCTCCGTCATGGCGGCGCGCAGGGCGGCCACCACGTTGCAGCGCATGATGATGTTCTTCTTGACCTCGGGGTTGCGCAGGTCCAGGTAGCGGTACTTCAGGCGCAGGGTCTCGTCGGCCTCGGTGGAGCGGTTGATCTGGAAGGGCAGCTCATTGTGGCGGCAGCGGCCCAGCACGTCGATCTTCTCCGGGACGATCTCGATGTCGCCGGTGGGGAGCTTGGGGTTCTTGGAGTCGCGCTCACGCACCACGCCGGTGACGGAGATGGTGGACTCCTTGTTCAGGCCCTTGATGACCTTCATCATCTCTTCGCTTTCGATGACGACCTGGGTGGTGCCGTAGAAGTCGCGCACGACCACGAAGGCCAGGTTCGCGGACACTTCGCGGACATTCTCCATCCAGCCGGAGATCTGCACATGCTCGCCCACATTGGCCATGCGCAGTTCGTTACAGGTATGCGTACGGTTCTGCATGTATGTGTACCTCTTTCTTATTTGTTATGCTCGCCCCTACGGGTGTTTGTCGATCACAGCTCGCCAGACTTGAATTCCGCGTAGCCCTCATAGTAGTAGCTATGGTCGATGCCCTTCATGAAAACCTCGCGGTCGTTCACTCTGTCAGTCAGCGCATCACGCAGGAGCACCCTGATTTCCGTATCCCGGACAGGGCTGCGCTCCATGGCCAGGAGGTAGTCCTCCTTGTCCACCCGGCTCCAGTCCACCACCCGGCCGACACCGGCCTTGAGCATCTGATCCAGCCAGATGCGGGTCGCCCGGCCATTGCCTTCGCGGAAGGGGTGGGCAATGTTCATCTCCACATATTTGGCGATGATCTGCTCAAAGGTGGCCTGCGGCATCCGCTCGATGCTCTCCAGCGCGCTTTGCAGATACATCACCGGCGCAAAGCGGAAGTTGCCTTTGGCAATATTCACCGCTCGGATCTCTCCTGCAAAATCATACAGATCGCAGAACATGTGCCGGTGAATCTCCCGGAGAGCTGCCACGGAACCGGGCTGCAGCCTGTCCAGTGCGCCGCTCTCAAAGAGCGCCAGGGCCCGCTTCTTGCTCAGATATTCCTCCTGCCGGGCAAGCTCGGCTGAATTCCGGATGCCCAGCTTGTTCTCCAGCGCCATGGCTTACTCCCCCAGCATTTCGCGCACGGTTGCCGCCGCATCCGCCAGCGCTGCCGTCCGCTCCTCGCGGGTGTTCATGTTCTTGATCTTGACCACGCCATTCGCCACCTCGTCGTCACCCAGGGTGATGCACAGGGGCGCGCCGGTCTTGTTGGCGTACTTGAACTGGGCCTTCAGGCTCCTGCCGGTGTGATCCATGTCGGCATGGATACCGGCCTTGCGCAGGTTCTGCACCAGCATGAAGGCGGGAATCTTGTTATTGCCCATGTAGGTGACGAACACGTCGTACTGGTCGGGCTTGGGGATTTCGACGCCCTCGGAGTCCAGCAGCATCAGCACGCGCTCGATGCCCATGCCGAAGCCGACAGCGGGCATGCTGGGGCCGCCCAGCTGCTCCACCAGGTTGTCGTAGCGTCCACCGCCGCAGACGGTCAGGTTGCCCTTGTCCGTGGTGGTGATCAGCTCGAACACAGTCTTGGTGTAGTAATCCAGGCCGCGGACGATGCGGCTGTCCACCTGGTAGGGGATGCCGGAAGCCTTCAGGCACTCCTGCAGCTGGGCGAAGTGCTCGGCGCACTCCTCGCACAGCACATCCAGCATGGAGGGCGCGTCTGCCACCAGCTCCTGGCACTTCTCCACCTTGCAGTCCAGCACGCGCAGGGGGTTGCGGTCAAAGCGGGTCTTGCAGGTGTCGCACATGCAGGAGATGCGCTCGCCCAGGAAGGACTTGAGCATCGCGTGGTACTGCGGACGGCACTTGGGGCAGCCGATGGAGTTGATGTTGACGGAGAGGTTCTTCACCCCCAGGGTGCCCAGGAGCTTGTACGCCAGCAGGATCAGCTCGGCGTCGGCGGTGGCGCCCTGCGCACCGAAGCACTCCAGGCCGAACTGGTGATGCTCGCGCAGGCGGCCATTTTGGGGCGCTTCATAGCGGAAGATGGGCGCGTTGAGGTAGTACATCTTGCAGGGCAGCGCATCGGCGTAGAGGCTGCTCTCCAGGAACGCGCGGACGGCGCCGGCAGTGCCTTCGGGCTTCAGGGTGATGGAGCGCTCGCCCTTGTCCTTGAAGGTGTACATCTCTTTTTGAACGATGTCGGTGGTGTCGCCCACGCCGCGCAGGAACAGCTCGGTGTGCTCGAACACGGGGGTGCGGACTTCGCGGAAGCCGGCCTCAGCAGCGGCCTTGCGCATGTGGGCTTCGACGTGCTGCCAGCGGTAGGAATCGGTGGGCAGTACGTCCTTGGTGCCACGGGGTGCCTGGGTCAACATGGTTGATCCCTCCTTTATGGTAGTCAACCGCTGCAGGCAGCGGATGCTTGCGTGGTGATGGCCGCCGGAACGGAAAAGCCCCACGCAGAAAAGAATCCTGCATGGGGCGATAGTCATCGATCAATGCGACTTTCGCGGTGCCACCCATTTTCGCGTTATCGGCAGATAACGCCTCCTGACCGCTGTAACGTGCGGACACGCCCGGCTCTCACCGGGAGGCTCCAAGCTGTCGGTCGTGCGGGTCGGACAGGTGCTTTCAGCCGCTGGCACCCTCTCTGTGGACGTCCCCTGCACGGTCTTCTCTTCATCGCCGTACAGCTTGTTATTGTAGCATGTTTGCGCGGGAATGTCAATGTCCGGCACGGCGAAAAACCAGATTCACAGATGGTCCCGCGTCACTCCGCCCAACATTCAGCGATCAGCTGGCGGAAGAGGCCGTTCATGGCGGCATAGTCCGTCCTCTCGGGCGCGTCGATGGCGTCTGCGTACGCCTTCAGACGCACGAATTCCCGCTGGTAGAGCGCGTCCACCGCGTCAATGCGGTCGACAAGGCCGCGCTCGTCGAGGTGCTTCTTGCGCTCCAGCATGTCCGCGACGACGGGGCGCATGTCCTCCGTCAGCATCTCAGCGCAGAGTTCCGAGAAGGCCACCGGCGGCATCGTGCCGAAGCGCTCCAGCCACTGGGCGCACAGCAGCGGCCGCAGCATGTAAAGGTAGCGCTTGAGCTTCGGCGTGGCCGTGGGCGCGATGAGCTTCCAGTTCTCCTGCGCCATGGCGAGGTAGTGGTGCATCTCCGCCTTGACGCTGAAGTACGCGGGCATCTCCCGCCTGAAGTGCTGCCAGACCGCAGTTTCCAGGTACACGACGTGCGAATGCGCCCACTCCATCAGCGACGGGTTGGTCTTGCGCAGCAGGAACAGCGCCTTGCGCAGATCCCAGCCGGAGAAGTCCAGCACGTCATCCAGCGGGCCCTCGATGGTGTCGCGGATCTCGTCCACGCGGACGTAATCCTTCGGGCGGCGGACGTAGATGTAGCGCACGTCGTAGTCGCTGTCCGGGGAGGCAAAGCCCCAGGCGCGGCTGCCGCTCTCGACAGCATAGATGATGCGGATATCGTGTCTGCGCTCGATCTCCCGCAGGGTCTTCATGATCGTTTTCTTCATGGTATCAGCTCCTCTCACGGCGCATGATAACCCGGCCGTTGTCCGGAATCACGAAAAAATCATTGCGAATCCCCGTCAGGTTCCAGCCGATGGCGCAGCAGCTCCAGCTGCATTTCCAGGCGTTTCTTCACCTCGCTGCGGAACCCCGCCGGCTCCAGCACCTTCAGCGCCGGGCCATACTGCAGCACGCGGATGATCATCTCCGGCTCGTCGGAGGCGTCGTACCACAGGGTCATTTTGAAAGTACGCTCGCCGGCGCGCTCCACCTCCTTGCGCAGGTGGGTGAAGTGCAGCGACACGCGCTCCAGGGCATTGCGGGTGTCGCGCACCTCCAGCACCACGCGGCGACTCTCGCGCTTGTCGGGGTCGGGCAGTTCGCCCTCGAACACATCCCCCAGCGTGCATTCCACCACGCCCGAAAGGTTGCGCACCTTCACATTGCTCCCCTCTGCGCACAGCACGCGGAAGCGGTCGTCCTTCTCGCTGTACTCCAGGCGCACGGGCGTCACCACGTCCGTGACCGTCCTGCGGCGGCGGGAGGCGTAGGTCATTCTGACGCTGCGGCCCTCGGAGATGGCCTGCATCAGCGTGCGGAAGTGCGCCCGATAGGCCGGGTCTGCGTAGTCGTCGCCATCGCTGTAGCAGTCGAAGCAGATGAAGTCCTCGGGGTAGAACAGCGGCTCCACATCCTCCGCAAAGGAGAGATCCAGCCCGAAGAGCTGCACGCGGGGGTCGAGGGAGATGGCCTTCAGCCAGCGCTTCTCCAGCAGCGTCAGCGGGGCTGACGGCTCGCTTTCCAGGATGCTGCAGCCCTCCCCCGTCATCAGCGGCCACGCACCCGACGTCAGCGCCTTGGGGATGTTCAGCCACGCATCGCCAAAGGAATGCTGCTGGCAGATCCGGACCATCTCCGCCCGCTTCACCGGCCCTTCCAGCGCCTTGCGCAGGATCTCGGCCACCGCACGGTAGTAGGTGCCATAGAACTCATTGAACAGCATCAGCCCTGCACCTCCTCTTCAGCTGCGTCCAGGCCGTATACAACAGCCATCTCGGCCAGGTCGTCCAGGAAGCGGTTGCCCGCGAACTCGCTCTCGCACTCAAACTCGGTGATCCGCCCGATGAAGGAGCGGATCCATGGCAGGATCTCCGTCAGGTCGTAGAGCTCTGCGGTGAAGCGCAGCAGGCTGCCGCCCTCCAGCTCCTCCACGCGGCCCGTGCGGCACTCGCGGTACATGCGGCGTTTCACATGCTCCTCCCAGGGGTTGACGCGGATGGTGAAGGTGATGCGCTGGGGCGTTCTGCCCGATGTGGAGGCTCCCCAGCGGTTGGGGCGGGTCGCATCGTAAAGGGCGCGCAGCTCGCGCACGTCCTGCACGGCGTCGGCGCCCTTCTGGCGCTTGACGGGCTTCACCGCGCTGATGTGATCCAGTCGGGTGGATACGAAGCCGCGGCTCCTGCAGCTCATCGCCATCAGGTAGATGCGGCCGTCCTGCACGCTGCGCATGAAGTACAGCGGGGTAACGGTCTGGCGGTTGTCCTGCCGGCCATCCTTGCCCATGTGGACGATGATGACGTCCTGGCTGGCGTGCATCGCCTCCAGCAGGGTGCACATCAGCTCCGTGTCCAGGGTCTGGGTGATGTAGTGGTGCTTCATGCGGAAGTGCTCGCAGGGCTCCTGCAGGCGATCCTCCAGATAGCTGCCCACCACGCCGCAGGGCGCCACCTCCGAGAAGAAGGCCAGCGCCGCCGCCAGGGGCGCCACATCCTCGCAGGGGTGCATGTGGTAATACTTGTCGCGGCCCTGCTTGCGGCTGCTCAGCACGCCCAGGGTTTCGTATTCGCTCAGCTTGTCGCGCAGGGTGTTCTCCTCGAAGAACATCGGCTCCACGGCGTTGTCCAGCCGCTCCAGGCAGCCGTGGAGGATCTCCTGCACGCCGTGCTCCTGGCCGTCATGCAGCACATCCAGGATCAGGAAGTGCAGCACGATGTCCTTCTCGGTGAAGGAGCGGGACTTGAGCGCCCGGTAGAGCGGGTTGCGGCGGACGTTGCGGCTGTCAAAGGAGATGAAGTTCGCCTTGCCGCCCCTGGTCATGCGGAAGCCGTAGTAGGGGTTCATCCACCCCTCCAGGCGGCGCTTCTCGTTGTCAAAGGTGCTGCTGGAGCGGCCCTCGAACTCCTCGCGGGTGTAAAATCCGTACACATAAAAATGCTGCATGTATGCGCGGACGCGCTGGAAATGCTTCACCAGCTCATTGAATTCTTTCTTCGCCATATGTATCCCCCCATGAGCGCAAGGCATCCGCAGGACACGATCCGACCCGTCCCGCGCATTTTTCCCATTATACCACAGATGTATACAGCATTCAACATCCGGGCGGTATTTTTCCTGTCGCGCGGAGTGGGGCCGCCGGACATTCCCTTTCCCGCCCCGGTCAGCAGCCCGGACAGAAGCTTGCGCCCCCTGCCCCGTCGCAGCCTGACAACAGCGCACACCTGCCATTTCCGCACAAAAAAACCGGACGCATTTGCATCCGGCCTCTGGTGCGGGAAACAGGACTTGAACCTGCAAGCTCGTACGAGCACATGAACCTGAATCATGCGCGTCTGCCAATTCCGCCATTCCCGCGAAAAGAAGTGTGGGCAGGGGTGGATTCGAACCACCGAAGCTGACGCGGCAGATTT
>JAFQQT010000016.1 GCA_017410455.1 Clostridia bacterium | reverse complement strand
GGTCTCCCTGCCCATGTAGATGGCCTCGGCCAGGTTGTCAAACTCCACCAGGTTCCGCCACACCTCGGGGTTGATCTCGTCCAGGCCCATGGCGGTGCGCATCTCGGAGGCGGACAGCGAGTCGCTGAAGGCCTGCATGATGGCCAGCGTGTGATACCATGGCGCGCCTGATGATGTCAACGATTCGCTGGAAACGGCCGGACCCGCCCGGGGTTCCATCTGCCCCGGAAAAACGTGCAGCCCCCTGCTGTGGAGTGTGCAGCAGGGGGCTGTGCGGTGGTCGGATCCGGGCCGGGGTCATGCGTCAGTCGTCGTAACGCCTGCGCCGGGGGCGAAGCAGCAGCACAAGCGCCGTGCTGGCAGCCACGATGCAGACAATGTGCGTCCCGATGGGCAGTGTGTCGCCGGTCTGCGGGACCTTGCGGTTGATGATGGTGCCGCCGTTATGGCAGCGATTCGTGATGTGCGCGTACTGTCCCACGTTGACGTAGGATACGGTGTACCCCTCCGGCACGTACTCGATGATGTAGCAGTCATCCACGTCCTGCTGGAAGTAGGCTTCGTACAGCCACTCGGTCTGGCTGACCTCGTGCTTGTTGAACAGCTTGGAGCGCACCGACCCGTCGGCGTTGTACATGACCCAGTCGATGCTGTCCTCGTAGTCGCCGCTCCACACCTTGCGGAAGGTGAATACCTTGTCGTAGGGCAGCGGCGTTGGCGTTGGCGTGACTGCGGGCGCGGACGTGGGCGTGACTGAGGACGTCGGCGTGGGTGTGACTGCGGGTGGCGGCGTGGGCGTGGGCGTGGGTGTAGGTGTGGGCGTAGGTGTGGGCGCGAGGCTCTCGTTGTTGAAACGGACCATGCCCTCCTTGCCGCCCAGGGTGCCATCCGACGCCTGTCGCTCGATGATCACCGCCGACTGCAGCTCGCCATCGGAGCCGTAGAACACGTTGACGTGAACGATGTACATGCTCCGGTCATACCGGGTCAGCTCCGTATCCTGTTCCAGCACAAGCACTGTGTACCGGGTCTGGAGCAGTCCGTTCAGCTTCAGGATGAACGCATTGCCAATGTCCTTCTCCAGCGTCAGCAGCTCAATGGGCTGGCCATGGCTGTTGTAGAGCACCGCCGTGCAGGACGCGCCGGAAGCAACGGCGGGAATGCGCACGGAGATCGCTTCCTCAGCCAGTGCGGAGCCTGACAGCAGCAGGCACAGCAGCGCGGTCGCCAGCAGCAGCCAGAGCCGCGGCAGACGATGATCCATGGGCATTCCCTCCTTTCCGGTGCAATGTGATGAAGTGGTTTATTCCGTTACTGTCATCGGCTCGCTTCCGAGCATTCCGAAGACGATCAGCCGCGACATCTCCGTTTCGCCCGCGCAGGTGGACAGTGCCACGATGCGGCTGCCCGGGACGTAATCCCGGCAGATCACCGCGTGCTGGCGGATGTAGGGCAGAACGTCGCTGGCGGACTTGCCTTCGGGGTTGAAGATCTCCCAGTCGTCCCCTTCGCCCCAGGCGACGGCAAACAGCGTCAGCGGGAACACGCCGTCCTGCGTGGCCATCCAGCCATCCCGGTGGTTGTCGAAATACACCTCGGTGGCGAAGAGGTCCAGCGAACCGAACATGTTGTAGTGGTCCATGTGGTGACCGTAGATCATCGAGAACCCGTCGGTCAGGCGGGGGGTGTTGCGGTGATCCAGGAAGATGGACCCGCAGAGCCGGTACTGGCCGTAGGGATCCCTGTTCAGGTATTCGAAGTTGTCCTGGCCCTGCATCACCGGGAAATCGATGTACGTCCCATCGATGCACAGCCAGGCGACCTGGCCCTCCAGGGTCAGCGTGCCACTGGACGCTTCGCCGTCCGGAACCAGCTGCGGCTTGTAGATCAGCAACGTCGGGTCCTGTGCCTGCTGATGCAGGCGGTAGTTATCCCACAGGGAATAGCCGCTGACCAGCAGCACCACTACGCACAGCAAGCCGACCAGCAGATTGATCAGCGCATCGATTGCGCGAATGATTTTCATCCCTGCTCTTTTCACAGTCTCGCTCCTTGCCGCAGCGCCGTCGGGAGAGGGGCGCTGAGCCCCCCTCCCTGCAGCGCATCAGCGTTGATCACTCAACCACGGTCTTGCGCTTGCCGGCGTTCACCACCAGCAGCAGGGCGGCGGCCAGCAGCAGACCCATGATGGGCGCGCCGCTGTTCAGCACGACGCCGGTGGGCACAACGGCCTGCTTGTCGTTGGTGAAGGCGACGGTGGTGCTGGCCGTCAGGGAAGTATCGCTGGCGGTCGCGCCGTCGGCAGTGGTACCGGTCGTATCGCCGGTGATGGAGGACTTCACGGTGTAGTCCGTGTTCTCGGACTCCGTGATGGTGTAGGCGGTGCCGTAGAGGATGTTCTTGATGGTGACGGTCTGGCCGTGCTTCAGCCACAGCTCCACAGAACCCGTGCCGTTGCTGACAGTGATCTTCTCAACATTCGTGGTGGAGTTGTGGTAGGCGGTCTGGGGCACGGTCACGTCATGACCGGTGATGTCGTAGGTCTGGTCGGCAGAACCGGTGGGAGAAGTCAGGCTCACGGTGAACTTGAAGTACTGGTCACGGGAACCCTGGTTGCCGGTCACGTTCTTGGTGATGGACAGGTTCAGCGTCTGCACGGGGTAGCTGTCGTTCAGGTTGCCCTTGGCGGCGCTCATGTTCGCGTCATGGGTCAGACCGACGCTGGAGATCACCAGGGAGCCACCGTTATCGGTGGCGTAGGCGAACAGGTACAGGGTCTCGGAGTTGTTGGTGGCATCGCCAATGGGATCCGTATCCGTAACGCTCTTGGTCACGGCCCAACGATAGACGCCGGGCTCCTTGATCTTGACGTTGCTCCAGTCAATCGCCAGCTCCTGGGTGCAGGTCTTGTTCGTGAAGACAGAAGCAGGCGTATACGTGATGGCAGCGATCGAGGGCTTGCCTTCGACGGCCAGGCTCTTGTTGACAATGTCGGTCGGCTGCACGATGGTCACTTCGTCGCCAACGGTGAAGGTGTAGGTGACGTTGTAAGGCAGTTGCGTCATGTCCGACTCGGTGAGGGTCAGGGTGTGGGTAACGGTGGAAACCTGGGTCTGGGCGGGGGTCTGCTCGGTGTAGACGCTATCCGCCATTGCGGTGGAAAGCATCATGCACAGCAGCATCATGGTCGTCAGGAGAGCGATGAACTTCTTCATGGTATTCCGTCCTTTCTGCGTTTGTGTCCGATGGGGTGATTGGGTAACAGGTCAAATGCCGCGCCGTCTGAATACGTAGACCACCTTGCCCAGCAGATCTTCTTCAAGCAGCTGGCCGAAGCGGCGGCTGTCGTCGCCTTCGGTGCGGTAGTCATCCAGCACAAAGTACCCTCCTCTCCGCATGGTGTAAGGGTATTCCACATTCTCGCCATCCAGCGGCGCTGTGGGGTAAAACACCCGCTCCGCCGGCGCAACGCCGTTGATCAGCAGTTCGCCGTACGCCGTGACCTGGATGACGCCGTCTCCCATGGCCACGATGCGGGATATTTCCGTTTTGCCGGTTTCCGGGTGGCGGTATGCCACCACGTCACCGACCTGGTAGGCCTCCAGCTTGTAGGTGATGAGCAGGTCGCCATCCATCAGGAAGGGGTACATGCGGTTTCCCTCGTGGACGTGGATGCCCATCACGAACGTGAGCGTGAGGAAGACCAGCAGGGCGAGGGCTGCGACCTTGCACAGCAGCGCCAGCCATGGCGGCAGCGGCTTCCGCGCGGCCCCGCCGGGCTTTCCGGGCGGGCCCTGGCCGCTGTTGGCCCGGACGTCAAGGTCAGTGCTCAAGGCTGCAACACCTCCTCTTTGCTGTGATGATGATCAGGCATGCAGCCAGGATGATCCCGGCTGCTGCACTGCCACAGGATGTGTGGATCCCCGTGGGGGTCGCGGTCTGCAGCGTGTTGACGAACGCCACATGGACGCCGCTGCTGTCCGCCGTGCCGGATGCGGTGCTGCCCTCCACCGGGTCCCCCTGATTGATGGTGTAGGTGGTGGTGTAGCTGCCTGCGTCCGTTTCGGTCACGGTGTAGCTGCCCGAAGCCGGGTACATGATGAAGGATTGCCCGTGCTTCAGGGTGAAGTCCGCCTGACCCTGCTCATTGAGCGTCAGGGATTCGAAGGTCTCGCCGCCGTCGGTGCTGGCGTAGAGGTTCTGGCCAGCCATGTCCGGCAGGGAAAGGGTGAAGCTGAAGGCCCTGTTCTGGCTGGCGACGTTGCCCACCACCGTCTTGCTCACCGTAAGCTGATCGGTGATGAACCGGTTGGTGAATGTCAGGGGCGTGCCGTTCAGGTCGTCTGTGATGCTCAGCATGCCGTCGCCCAGGTCCGTGATGGTCAGGGTTACCTGGCGGCGGGTCCGGTCGTAGATCACACCGGGCACGCTGCCCAGGTCCTCCACGATGGTGTAGGTCTTTGTGCCGATGTCCGCCTCGGTGAAGTACAGCGTATCCAGGAAGAAGCTGCCGTCGGTGTTGTTCTTGCCCCGGGCCACCACCTGACCGCTTTCATCCAGGACCGAGAAGGTGAACTGGTCCAGCGTGAGCGATGCGTTCTCCAGCTGCTTGACGCCGATGAACTGATACAGGCCGGTGGCGTGGTATTCGTTGCTGAAGGCTGCAGTGCTCTGCTGATTCGCCGCGATCACGCCGGTATCCCCCGTGAATGTTGCGGTGAAGCCGCCTGCGGCGTCCTCCGTTACGGTGTAGGACGCGCCATCGGGAATGCCGGAGATGACCACGGATTCGCCTGCCCTGAGCATCACGGCGGCATAGCCGTTGGTGAATGTCAGGGACTGCGATGTTCCGTCGCTGAACAGGGCGGGGTAAGCGCCGCTGAGCAGGCGGTTCGAGCTGTCGCGGAGGCTGATCAGGAAGCCGAACTCCTTCTCCTGATGCTCCGGCAGATGGCTGGTCACGGTCTGCTTCTCCACCTTCAGCTCGCCTGTCTCCAGGCGGTTGGTGATGAGCAGATGGCCGTTCTCGACGCCGTCCATGGTGTAGGAGATGACGATCTCGCTGCTGACCTCCGTGGCCGTGACCACCAGGGTGTGCACGGTCGTGTCGTAGATCATCTGCTCTGCGCTGCCGGGCTGCTCCTGAAGGGTGTAGGTGTATGTGCCGGCTTCGGCGTAGCTGATGGCGCCGAAGCTGAACGCCATGGTGGTGCCCGATTCCGGGGTGATGGTCACCGTGCTTTCCTCCGGCATGGGTGCGCCGGGGGTGACGGCGGTCAGGGTGAACGTGAAGCTGTCGCCGGGCAGGAAGTCGCGGCCGATCAGCGTTTTGCTGCCGCCCACGGCCAGTTCGTTGGATTCCACGCGCTCGTACTGGTGGATCACCACATAGGCCAGGGGCTGGGTCGCGTCCACGGCTTCCACGCCGTCCAGGGCGGCGCCATCGGCGGTGACGGTGGTGCCGATGTAGCGGTAGTAATCGTTGCTGCCCGCCACAGGGATCACCGGGGTGATGGTGCTGTAGTCCTGCGTGAAGGTGGGGATGTAAGTCGCGCTGACGTAGTTGCTGATGACGGTTTCCAGCTCCGTGGGGGTCAGGATGTCCGTGCCGTTCGCCTGCCAATGGGTCTGGAGCGTGCTGACGGCATACGTCACCTCAGGGATGGGGAACGGCGCGGCCTTCATGTCCGTCACACCGTCGTCGTCCTTGATGCCGTAGTAGAAATAGGTGGGATTGTTCAGCGGGATGTCGCTGTGCACGCCGGCTGTCATGTCCGCCAGGTCGTT
The DNA here is from genome assembly GCA_017410455.1 of Clostridia bacterium. GTDB lineage: Bacteria > Bacillota > Clostridia > Christensenellales > Aristaeellaceae > UBA11524. Next base: position 15,100 of record JAFQQT010000016.1, on the reverse strand, counting down.
CAGCTTCACGGTGTAGTTGTACTCGATGGTCGAGTTGCGCACGGTGTCGGAGCCATCCTCGGCGGGGTGCCAGTAGATGGTGTCGCTGTCGCTGGAGACAACGCCGCCGCTGGTCTGGATCTCCTGAATGCTGGTCTTGTCAAACACGACGCTGCCGCTCATGGGGTCCTCCAGCATGGCGGTCAGGGTCTGTTCCAGCTTATCGAAGGCTGCGGTGAGTTCGCTGGCGTTCTCGGCATACATGTAGTAGCCGCCGTTGCCGGCAATCGCTGCGAGGTCCTCGTCATCATAGGCGAAGCCCACGGTGAACACCGAGCCGTTCGTGCCATCCGGATCCTTGAATTCATCCAGCAGGCTCTCTGCGACGCTCTTTTTGCTGGAATCCGTCGCTTCGCCGTCCGTTAAGATCACGAAGATCTTCTTGGTGTCGTTCTCCGTGAAATAACCGTCGGACAGCGTGTTGCTGATGGCGGTCCACATGTAGGTGCCGCGGCTCGTTTCCAGGTCGTAGTAGCTGCTGACGTCCGAGTAGAAGTTTGTGGCAAAGGCCAGTCGGGTGATGTCCGTGCCCTCGGGCAGGTTGGCGATCAGGCGCTCCGCCGCCTGCGCCGCCACGCCGAAACGGGATGTGTCGGTGTAGCCACAGGCGATCTCGGTGCCGTAACAGTCGTCGGAGTGGGTGTGCTCCACCTCCGTGCAGAGCAGCTCGCCGCATGCCTCCGTATGGCTGTGGACGGTCATGCCGCAGTCCAGGACCTGGCAGGCGCTTGAGTGGGTGTGCTCGTCCAGCTCGCAGACCATGGTGTAATACTTGCGGTTGTTGCCGTTACCGGTGGATACGCAGCTCGTGTTATTCCGATGGGAGCCCCTGTTATTGTAATGACTCGGGTTCAGCGTCCTGGTGCACTCCGTATAGCACGAGCCGGTGTATGCGGTGTGGGTGTGCTCTTCCTGATCGCAGACGCCGGTGACGTAGCAGGCGTCGGTGTGCGCGTGCGCCTCCAGGCCGCAGGTCAGGCTGGAGAGATCATAGCAGGCCTCGCTGTGGGTGTGCTCATTCTCCGTGCAGACCAGCGCGTAGCATTCGTCGCTGTGGGTGTGGGCGGTTGTGTTCATCGAGCTGGAGATGTCCAGCAGCAGCACGACTTCCATCCGCCGCTTCTCAACTGGCAGCTCGCCCACCGTCGCCCGCACGGTGACCTTCCACTCGCCGGGGCCGGTCGGCTCTGCGTACTTGCTCAGCACGATGTTGCCGTTCTCATAGACGAGCGCGTCCGGCGTCATGGAGCTGTCCTCCGCCCATGCCGGTGCGGCTGTCGTGCTGAACAGCAGCAGTACCATCAGCCAGACGAGCCAGTGGCTGACTGCGTTCTTTCCAATCCGTTTCATCCTCAGACCTCATTGTTTCCATCCATCGGCAGCGTTCCGCAAGGTGGGCTGCAATGTGTGTGCTGTGGGTCATGGCTGCTGCAGGGCCTGTTCCGCCTGCTTCAGCAGCGCTTCTTCTGTTTCGTCGGGGCGGATCCGCCGGGCAGCCACGATGCGGCGATCCCCCGCATCATCCACGCAGGTCAGCAACAGCAGCAGCTGATCATCCGGCCGGACGTCGATCCCGGTAGCGATCAGCGAACATTGCTGCAGCACCTGAATCGTACTGCTCCGCCGCAGGGGGGCGCGGACGTCCAGGCTGTCAATGTCGAAGAAGCGTTCATCCTCCGCTTCCATGCTCAGGCGGGTCACGGAGAAGATCACATACCGGCCCTCCTCGTACATCGTGTTGAATGTGATGAAGGGGTTCCGGCGGTAGAAGGACAGGTTCTCGTAGTTCCGCAGGCCGCCGAACATCGCGCCGGTCTTCATGTTGTGCCCGTAGATGATCAGCGTGTAGGGGCGTGTGTTCAGCTGGACGAACTCATCCAGGAACAGCGCGCCGTTGACGTTGCTCTGCCCGCGGAAGTCCCGGGTCATGTAGTAGATGTTGTCCCGCTGCACCACGGCCTCGTCCAGCAGACCATCGATGGTCAGCCAGCCGATGACGTCGCCGTATTCCGCGCGCAGCCGGGCAAAGCGCTCGTCAGGCTGCAGCAGGGGGTTGTCCGGATAGCGGACCACCGGGAGCTTATCGGGGATCCGGGTCGCAGTGGGCTGTGCCGCAGCCGGCTCCGTCGCGGTCGGCGTCGCCTGTGGCGGCGGGGTGGGCGTTGCAGCCGCCACGGGCGCCGTTTCCTGCAGCTGCCCGTAATACATCCCCCGCAGATCGCCGGAGGCCTCGCGGGCCCGCGCGTAATCCGCCGCATAGCTGCCCAGGCGCCAGATGCTGAACGCGATCACGCCGCACAGGATGGCGGCCAGCACGATCCGTCCGCGCGCCCGCTCCGCTGCGGGCCTGAACACGAATGTGCGGTACCGCCTGCGCCTGCGGCTGCGATGGACCGGTTCCCATTGCTGCATCTGTGTTCACCGCCTTCCGGTTGCGCATGGCGTCCGTGGAGGATCCGTGTGCCTGCGATGAGCCATCCCGCTGCTGGCGGCAGCGCGGCGGTAACGTTTCCGCCAGCGACGCCACCGCCCTGTCCACAGAAGCCGGGGTGCGCGGTTTGTCGTTGTCTGTCGAGGTACACAATATCTAAGTATATAATACCACAGGAAGTGGAAAAGAGCAACATTTCAAAAAAAAAAAAAACAGAAAATCCAGAAAATGTCAGTATATACTGTGCCAGGATGCGGCCAGGGAACAGCAGTCGACGGATCGCTGGCGGGCGCACTGAGGGGGCGGACAGGAAAACGGCAGATGACGAGGCAGACGCGGGGCAGATGAGATGGTGGATGCCCCCGATCGCCCCGGGCGGGCAAAGCCGACGCATCATCGGAGAAAAGCGGTCATGCCATGGCGGAGGATCCCCGGGCCGGCGGGGGCTCCGGTGCGTTTCCGGCAATTGAAAAAGCTGCCCACGCGTGTGGACAGCATGAAAACGGGGGCTGCTTCCGTCGGGAGGCAGCCCCTGTGAATGCCTGGTTTGTAGCTTACCGCGGATGCTTATTCAGTGCGCAGGGCCACCACGGGATCCTTCTTTGCCGCAGACCTGGCAGGAATCACGCCGGCGAAGGAGGTCAGCACCACGCTGATGCCCACCAGGATCAGCGCCACCTCCATGGGGAGGAAGGCTTCCAGGCCGGCGATGTTCGTCAGGGCGAAGATGATGGCGTTGATGGGGATGCACAGCAGCCAGGTCACCGTGACGCCCAGGAGACCCGCGGCAAAGCCGATGATGATCGTCTCGGCGTTGAACATGCTGGACACATTGCGCTTGGAGGCGCCCAGGGCACGCAGGATGCCGATTTCCTTGGTGCGCTCCTGCACGGAGATCAGCGTGATGACGCCGATCATGATGGAGGACACCACCAGGGAGATGGCCACAAAGGCGATCAGCACATAGGTGATGGCATTGATGATGGAGGTCACGGAGGACATCATCAGCCCCACATAGTCCGTGTAGCTGATCTGGTGCATTTCGTCCACCGTGTCGTTGTAGGCCTGGATCTCTGCCTCGATCAGATCCTTATCCTCAAAGGTGGAGGCATAGATGTTGATGGTGGCGGGGCTGCCCAGATCCACGCAGCCCAGGGTCGTCAGGTTCTCCTCATAGGTGGATTCGGAGAAGTGCAGTACCTCGCCGTGGAACATGGCCATCTGCGCCACAGTGAAGGGCGGCTGGGCGGCTTCCAGGGCGGCGCACATTTCCTCTTCGGTCATGGCAGCCACCTGCGAGGAAGCTTGCGGTTGCGCCTCTTCCTGAACCATGGGAGCCAGCTGCGCCCGGAGCTCCTCGTTAGTCATGCCGGCCAGCATCGGCGCGATCATACTGGCGGGCAGGCCCATCTGGGCTGCTGCTGCCTCCACCGCCAAAGCTTCCAGCTCCTCGCGGGGCATGGCATTCAGGGCTTCCTGCGTCAGGCCCCCCTGCTCATTCTGCTCGCCAGTGGATATGCTGCTGGCATAGATGGCGGCCTTGCGGGCGATCTGCTCCGGCGTGGTGGCGGGGATGGCCATATCGAGGGCCATGGCCAGGGTCGCGGCGTCCATGGCGGACATCTGCGCCGCCACCTGCGCGCTGTACTGCGCCTTCACCTGCTCGCCCATCATCTGGGCCACCAGGGCAAAGAGCTCCTCGTCCGTCATGGCGGAGATGTAGGTCAGCATATCCTCGGTGCTGACGTTCATCTGCCCCTCCATGGCCAGGAGCATCGCGCTCTCAATGTCCTGGCGGGTCATGCTGCCCAGCTGGGTCTGCACGATCTGCTGGATCTGCTCATCGGTGGGGATGGACATGACCTGGATATAGGTATCCGCCTTGGCCCTTTCATCCAGCGTGGCCACATAGGCCATGAATTCGGCCGCCTTCTCCTCATCGGTCATCACACCGGCAGACTCGCGGAAGGGCAGGCCGGTGAAGATATCCACGGTCGGGTCGGCCTGCTGGGCCTGCACCACGGAGGATTCCGTCGCCTGGGTGATGATGTGCTCCGTCAACGCAGCTGTGTAGCAGATGGTGCCGCTGAGCATGCCGGACACGGCCTCCTCATTGGGGCGGAGGATGCCCACCACCTTCAGATCCAGGCCGTTGTCGTAGAGGTAGCGCAATCCGGCCTGAGTATCCCGCAGGTCGGTGTAAACGCCGGTGGCCTCATCGCGGGCGTAGCAGCTGGAGGGCAGGATCACGCGGAATGTCATGCCGCAGACGTCCTGATAGGTCCAGTGCTCATCGGATACAGTAACTCCCGTCTGATTGAAAGCGGCATTGCACAGCGCCTCGATCTCCGATTCGGACTTCAGGCCCATGGCGTAAAGCGTCATGTCCGCAATTTCGTTTTTCTCATCCACCACCACAACGACCTCATTGTAGTCGTTGGGCCAGGAACCGTAGATCAGGTCATACTGCTTCTCCAGCAGCGGGTTGATGAGTTCCCCGTTCGTTCCCCGCAGCATCTCCTGCCACAGGATCACCGATGCGCCGCTGCCCATCATGGACATGGAGGACATGGAGGACGGATCCATGCCATAAATGGAGGAGATGTTCATCAGGGAGGACATGTCCATCCCCATGTACTGCAGCATCAGGTCCTGCATCAGCTGCTGGGAGTCGGAATGGATGATGTTGCCGTCCACATTCTCGGTGTACACCGTCAGGGGCACATTGTAGGTGTACTGCACGCCGTTGATGGCGGTATGCAGACCGTCCGCCTCCCCGCTGGCCGCCATCCTCTCTTCCAGATGCAGCCTGAAGGCCGCCAGGTCATTGGTGGTCTCCTCCAGCGAGCCCAGGGCGTTGACCAGGTCGTAGACCATTGTCTTTTCGTAGACTGCATCATTTTCGTGGGACGCGCCGGAGGTGGCGTTGCCGATGAAGGTGGCCAGCAGGGAACCGATATTCACCTCACTGGCCTGCAGCGTCAGCGGATAGGAGGACAGGGTATCCTCCTGGACGGTGTTGATGTAGGTGGTCATGCCGTTGGACACGGCGAAGATCAGCGCAATGCCGATGATGCCGATGGAGCCGGCAAAGGCGGTCAGCAGCGTGCGGCTCTTTTTGCTGATGAGGTTTTTCAGCGACAGCCCGAATGCCGTTGGCAGGGACATGGAGGGCTTCTTCACCTTCCTGGCCTGTCGCTCGGTCCGGGCCTGCTTCATTTCCTCTGCCATCGCAGCCGTTTCCTCCCCGGTCAGGGGATGGCTGTCGCTGAGGATCTCGCCGTCCAGCATGCGGATGATGCGGGTGGCGTACTTTTCCGCCAGATCCGGGTTGTGGGTGACCATGATCACCAGGCGATCCCTGGCCACCTCCTTGAGGATGTCCATGACCTGCACGCTGGTCTCGGTGTCCAGCGCGCCGGTGGGTTCATCCGCCAGGATGATGTCGGGGTTGTTCACCAGCGCACGGGCGATGGCCACGCGCTGCATCTGTCCGCCGGACATCTGGGCAGGCTTTTTGCGCAGCTGGTTGCCCAGGCCCACATCCTGGAGCACCTTGATGGCCCTCCTGCGGCGCTCTGCCTTGGAAACGCCCGACAGCGTCAGGGCGATCTCCACATTCTGCAGCACCGACTGATGGGGGATCAGGTTGTAGCTCTGAAACACAAAGCCGATGGAGTGGTTGCGATACGCATCCCAATCACGGTCCTTATAGCGCTTGGTGGAGGTGCCGCTGATCACCAGGTCGCCCTGGGTGTACTGATCCAGGCCGCCGATGATATTGAGCATGGTGGTCTTTCCGCAGCCAGAAGGGCCGAGGATGGCCACAAACTCACTCCTGCGGAACTTGAGATCGATTCCTTTCAGCGCATGTACGATGCCGTCGCCGGCCGGATAATCCTTTCTGATGCCTTTGAGTTCCAACATAAGAGGCGCTCCTTTCTTCGTCAATGACGCCCGACGATCTGTTTTCGCTAACAGATAGATTGTACCACAGGATTATGAAGAATACATTAACACCCCGGCGAAAACAAAGAAAAAAACGCAGGAACGCAATGATGCCGAAACCGGGCGCCGTGGTGTTCTCCGATCGACAGGATGTGTTGGACACAGGTCATGTCCCGCGCGGAATCACACAATCGACCTGTCCATACCGCCAGTTCCTTGAATCGGGATACTGCCCGGGACACCACATTGAAAACAAGAGCTGTCAATCTGATGCAGCGCTCATGTCGCTGACCCCCTAGTCTCCCAAATTGTCCGGATGCCGCACCAGACCAGGTATGACGCCACGATGATGCTGCCGATGAAGTCCAGCCAGGCTGAAGCCGATGAACCCGGCGCGATGGCCACAGACAACAGTGCGATGGTCACGCAGGTATCTACCAGGCTCTTAGCCCGGTACAGCCGCGCCTGAACCGCGAGGATGGTGTTGGGTTCCTGCTTGTTCAGCCGGGTGTACTTGCGCCAGAACAGCGTATTGGCAATCACGCCCATCAGCGCGATGGACAGTCCGGGGATGACGTTGCCCTTGTCGGCGTTGTCGGACATAAAGGCAAGCGCAATCATGAACGCGCCGCCCAGGCACATCATCGCGCCCACGAAAGCATTGGAGCGGCGTTCCAGCAGGGCCTTGTGCTTTTCGTCGCAGGAGCCGTCCCGGGTGGTCAGCTTGTACACAACGAAGGACATGATGATTGCCAGCAGTTCGGAGGAACGGCGGACGAAATCTGCGATCTGCGTGGCGCTTCTTCCAGCCAGCAGACCAAGCCCCACCACCAGCGGGCCGGGGGCGCTCATCAGCACCGACATCAGCAGTGTCCGCGCGCCGGATTTTGTGTTCTCACGGGCCATATATTCAGCCTCCCAGGATGCTGATCAGCGGCAGGATCACCGCCATGGCGGCTGCCGGACAGGTAATGGTGTCGAAGCCGCCCTTGGTGCACAGCTCCACATAGGTGGTCGCCGCAGCGGCAAGGAGCGCAGTCAGCAGACAAGCGGGCCAGGCCAGACCGCCGCGAATCAGCAGAATCACCAGAACAGACAGCATGGCGCAAAGAAACATGGCCGCAGATCCCTCCCAGCTCTTGCGGGGATCGGCAAAGGGCAGGCGGATTCTGTGTCTGCCGAAACGCTTGCCAATCAGGGCTGCAAAGGCGTCGCCAATGCCCCAGGCATACACACAGGCCAACACCAGCAGCTTATCGCCGAAAATGCCCCAGCAGACGGTGATGCTCAGCGCAATCATACCCAGCGCCAGCACCATGCTGCTTTTGAATTCACCCGTTTTCCGTTCGTTGACAAAGGATGAAAAAGCCGGGAGCCGTCCGGCCAGCGCCAGAATCGGATAGATGACAGCGATCAGCATAAACGCCTGGATGACTGCGAGCCACCAGATATGATAGGCAAACAGGAAGGGGAAATACGCCCCCAGCAGGATGAAGTGGAGAATCTTGCGGAACAGTTCATCCGGGATTTTCACAAAATGGCGGGCCATGAACATGATCCCCGCTGCCGGGATCACATACAGCGCGAACACCGCCAGGCCGTGCAGCAATTCGCTGATTGCTCCTGTAAACATGGAAAGTCTCCTTTGCTTAGGATTACGTTCAGTATACCTGAAAAGGATCCACAGGGCAAGCCGACAATGAAAAAAGAGCAGGATTGCTCCTACTCCCTGAATTTTTGCCAAGTATATCATCGGGAATTAGTAATAGCCATGATACCAGGAACCACCCTCCTGGCATCATGGCTATTTTCCATTCCCCCAAATATCAAAATCCCGACTAAAAGGTCACACCGATTTCCTGCATATACAAGGCTTTCACCCACTCAGCCAATCCCGACCTTCAGATTCCCGCATACACATTCGTGATATAGCCGTTCTATAGAGCGGCTTTTTGTGCTAGTGTGCCTCTGGACATGTTACTGCTCTATTGCTGTATATGCCTTGACACACCTGATTACAGTGACGGAAAATGAAAGTGGATGCTTTGCGGCATACGCGTCAATCAACAACGGTATACCCCGCCTTTTCGATTCTGGCTTTGATCACATCGTCTGCAACGTCTTCGGCATAGGACACCGTGACCTTGCCCTTTTTGAGGTTGACCTTCCCGGCCACGCCCCGGATGTCGCCCACGACCTCTTCCACGCGGTTCTTGCAGTGCTCGCAATGCATCCCGTCCACCTTGAAGGTCTTTGTGTACAGCACAGTCGGCAGCTTCTTCTTCCGGGGTTTATAACTTCCGCCGCCTCCGCAGCAGCCGCCCTGACCCCTGAAATGCTTCATCGTGTTCACAACACCGATCACAACGACCACCGCGAGGACGCCAATAATGATGATATTCTCCATGCTGTCCTCCATTGGCTCTTACGCCTGCGCCTTGATGGTCTTGACCCCGAAGAGGAAGTAAACAATATGGAACGCCCAGACGCAGCCCAGCACGATGCAGCCCACCGTCACGCCCTTGACGCCCATCATGACGAAGCCGATGCTCATCAGCAGCGTCACCGTGATCATGATGCGCACCTTGGTCTTCATGGTCATGCCGCGCCCTGCGACATAGTCCGCCAGGTTATCCTTGTACAGCTTGGTACCCACGAACCAGTTGTTCAGCTTCTCGCTGGAACGGGCAAAGCAGAACGCCGCTAGCATCAGGAAGGGAAAGGCGGGCAGCATGGGCAGCACCGCGCCCACAGCGCCAAGGCCAACGCCGATGCAGCCCAGAAAGATATACAGCATCTTCTTCATTGTTGCTTCTCCAATCGTTTCTTTTCGCGCTTTGATTCGATCACATGGCGGATGGCCAGCACCGGATGATGGAAGAGCATCCTCGGCCCGGAGAACCGCATGACCTCGCGGATCTTCTCCCGCATGTCAGCCCTGTAGCAATGTACCCGGCAGTTGGAGCAGAAGGTCTTCGTTTCCATGAAGGGGCACTTGTTCGAGCGCATTTCCGCATAGGCGTTCAGGGCGGCGCAGTCGTCGCAGATTTTTCCCTTCGTGCCATTCTTCTTGTGGCAGTACAGGGCGATCATCTCGAAGACGATGTGCTTTTCCCGCTCGCGCTTGCTTTGGATGTCTGTCATCAGCTGACCCTCCCGTGCTCCACCGAGTACACCCTGTCGGCAATGCCCATGGTGGACTTGCGGTGGGACACCAGCACCACGGTCTTGTCCGCGCGCTCCTCGCGCAGGGAGCGCAGGATCACCGCCTCGTTGAGGCTGTCCAGGTTGCTGGTGGGTTCGTCCAGCAGGAGCAGCGGTGCATCGTGCAGGAAGGCCCGCGCCAGGCCGATGCGCTGGCGTTCTCCGCCGGAGAGGCTGTCGCCCAGTTCAGCAACTGGCGTGTCGTAGCCCTGGGGAAGACGGGTGATGAAATCATGCACCGAGGCCTTGCGGCAGGCTGCTTCGATCTCGGTCTGCGTGGCGTCGGGCTTGGCAATGCGCAGATTCTCCGCAATGCTGGAATGGAACAGGTGGGTGTCCTGCGTCACAAAGGCCTCCATGCGGCGCAGGTCGGCAGTATTGATGGAATCCACGCTGCGGCCGGACAGGGTGATTTGTCCCTGCTGCACGCGCCAGAAGCGCATCATCAGCTTCAGCAGCGTAGATTTGCCGCTGCCGCTGCGTCCGTTGATGCCGATGACGCTGCCCTTCGGCACGTCCACCGACACATTTTGCAGGATGGTTTCATCGCCGTAAGCAAAGGTCACATTCTCCGCCTTTGCGCCGGTGAAGATGGTTTCGGGTTGACCAGTCACGTCCTCCACCACAGGGGATTCCTCCAGAATGTCCAGCACGCGGTTTCCTGCGGCGAAAGTGCTTTGCAGCGTGGAACCAAGGTTCGCCAGCGCCACCACCGGGCCGAAGGAGCTCATCAGTGCCAGCGTGGAAATAACCACACCCTCGAAACCGATCACGCCCTGCTGGCACAGCAGCGCGGACAGGAGCAGCATCATCAGGTCGAACAGCAGAATGATGCTGCCTGTGATGGCGTTGTTCCGCCCGGCGACGCGCTTCATGCGCTCCTCGTCGGCGGCGAGGTCAGCGGTGTGCTGCTGCATCTGACAGAAGCGATTTTCGCCCTGACCATACTGGATATGTCGCCCATCTTTTTCGCGTAGAAGCAATGCACCGTGGTTCCCGACGCGCTGATTTTGTCCCCCAGCGGCGTGACAAGATCGGAATAGAACTGGTTACGGATACTCTCACGCTTTGCAAAGGCCATGGAGCGATCCCGCAGGCCCATCATGGTCAGCATTGGTGATGCCCCACAAGAACCAATACAGAATACGCCATCCATACCATCAGTTCCTTGAATCACCGTGTTGCTCATGTTACCATGTCAGTACCTGTAGGGCACCAACACGACAGAGGAGGGATGAGATGTACAGGTACCAATGGCTGGAAGGCCTTCACCGTACACACTACGACACACTGATCCGGCTGGCAAGGGCACGATTGCGACAAAGTGCAGCGTCCGTTCACGATGCGGAGGACGTTGTGCAGCAAGCCTTCCTGCTGGCGGCGGAGAAGGATATCCGCGATCATGAAGCGCCCATCAAGTGGCTGATGAAGACTGTCAGCAATCTCTGCATGAACCGCGCCACAAGCGCCCTGCGCACCAAACAGAAGCAGCAGCGCGTGATCCGGCAGCGGCTGGACAACAGCCCGGTGCGCTCGGTTTACGCGGTGGAGATGACCACTGGCGAAATGGATGAGCGGGAGATGCTCATGCTGATCGAACAGACGCTGACACATGAGGAGGCGGAGCTCCTGACGCAGTACTGCACGGGTGATCTGTCCATAGACGAGCTGGCGGCACAGAAGGGAGTGAAGCCGGTTGCGCTGCGCGTACAGATACACCGGATACGGAAAAAACTCAAAAAAGAATTCTATGGCCTGTAACAAGAGATATCAGGACCAAATGGAGAAGAGGAGTGACGATCAATGTTGAATCAACAGGTTCTGCTGGAAATCATGGAGCGCCTGCATCTTGATGCAGAAACGGAGATGACGCGCGATGAGCTAGAAAGAATACTGAACGAGGAACTGGCTAAGCCAGAGGAACAGATGGATGCAGAACTCATCCAGGACATTGTCCAGCTGCTGGAGGACGGCGTGAGCGCACAGGAGCAGGAGAATGCCTGGAAGGCCACAGCCCGGCAGCTGCCCGGCAAAAGGATGCATCCCGCCGTGAAATGGGTCGTCCGGATCGCCGCGACGCTGGTCATCGCCATGGGGCTTTCTGTTCTGACCTACAAAACGGCGGAAGCATTCAACTGGCAGCTGATTCTCCGGCTGATGCGCCCCTTCGCGGAAACGTTCATGCTGTATTCCGGTGAGCAGCCCGGAGCCGCCGCTACACCCGTGGAAACGTATGGTGATGGCGTGAAGGCGGACGAGTCCGGCCAGTACGCGACCATTGAGGAATCGCCCGAGTTCCTGTTGGGGTATCCGGTCAGGCCGTGCGGCGTCCCGGAGCGGTTTGCTTACCTGCAGGGTTCTTCCTACTGCGACGACACGATCACCATGATCACCCATGTGTTCAGCAGCGACGGCGGCGTCTGCATCTTCTCGGTGACGGTCATGAACCACGAAGAGCAGACAGCCTCCCACCAGTTTGAGAGGACCGCCGAGGAAACACAGGACGTGTACATCGCCGGATGCCGCGTGACGTACTACTTCAACTCGGATGACGCCACAGTGTCGGCGTACTGGACGCTGGACAACGCCCGGTACAGCATATTCGGCGTCATCGATGAAGCGGAACTCGCATTGATCGTGGAATCCACCATGAGCAAATGACGACATTGGAGGATCGAACATGAAGAAGATGATTTCGCTGGCCCTTGTGATCGTGCTGATGTGCACCACTTTGGGCGTGTGCTTTGCGGAAACGCCTGGCATGCGCAGCAGCAACTACTTCCACTGCTACGGCACCAATATGAGCGACGCGGGCAACGGCGTGCTGTCCATCACCTTCAGCTGCGTTGGCATGGGCGTCTGCAGCCAGCTGGGCGTGGCGACATATTCGGTGGAGAAGCTGAATGATGACGGCAACTGGGAGGACGTCTCCGGCCTGCTGAATGGCCAGACCGGCAGCAATACGGCGGCGTACGCCTTCGGGCGCTACTTCTACGGCGTGTCGGGCGAGACGTACCGGTTGAATGTGACGTTCTGTTGCACGTTGAATGGTGGCAGTGAATACAAGGCTTACACGAGCGCCAGCATCACGCTGGACTGATGAGGTGCGTATGGAGAGCGGTGAAAGTCCAATTGACCTGAAGGTTCTCGGCGCGGAGATGCACAGGCTGCGGCGGGAGCGCAACCTGTCCGTCGCCAGGCTTGCCCTCATGATGGGAAAGCCTGCGTGGCTGCTTGACGTCATCGAGCATGCGGACACAGCCATGATGTCGGAATTGTGCAGCCTGATTCCGCAGCGCGAGATCCGCTCTGTGCGGGAAGCCTTCCTGCAGGTGCAGCGCACGACAAATCACCATCGGAGGCAGTCCGCCCGGCTTGCGGAGCACACTTTCTATCTGCCTGTCACCATCAGCACGGACAGCCTGACAGACGCCATGAAGGCTGTGACGCTGCTGGCCGTGGAATCGCCCGGGACGGCTACTGCACGTCAGCAGTTCCTGCGGCAATGTGTCGTGTCGGTCAGCATGCTGGCGTGTCTGCTGCACGAACAGCACCGGCGCGAAGGGAATGAACAGGCGGCCCAGGAGTGCCTGGTCAGCTTCCGCAAGAATCTTCAGGAACGCACAAGGATCTGTTACTGACATCTGCACACAACTGAACAGGGGCAGCATCGCTATAAGCGCGGTGCTGCCTTTTTTTCTGCTGCACGTGCAAGGGATCTGCTGCAGAGTCTGAACCAGTATGCCGATAACAATATGCGCGTTCTGAACTGGCAGGAAGCCGCACATGCCGAGCAGGGGCAATACGGGCTGCTCAGTTTGCTGGCGATCGCGCTATTGGACTTAGGCTTGATCCAGATTAATACATGAGAATGCTCAAGGCAACACTCTACTGTTGGGTGTTGCCTCTTTTTATCAGAAAAATTTGCAATTCCCCGTTGCCACCACGAGGGGTTCTGTCCTTTGAGATGTGAGAGGGAGATTGGGACACTCGCATTGCACCAAAACACCAGCGAGCGTCTTGTCCAATCGGTCAAATCTGCTGACGTGCGAACACGTCCGCTTGACTTTCAGCCCTCTTTGAGTGATCTATACCACAACCTGAACAAAGGAGGGAACCCCATGGAGAACATGATCGACCTGAACATGTCCTTCACATTCGGCACCGAGCAGCTGGACGGCAAAGCCCTGCGGAATCTGGTGAACATGCTCTACAGCCGAGGCCCGCTGCTGACTGCCGCAACGGGCGGACGTTTCGGCGCAGCGCGGTCGCTGGTGCATCTGCTGGAACAGACGGCAAAGAGCGACAATGTCAGCGACATCGTACAGGCACTGGTCGCCCACGACGCAGTGTACGGCCCCGGCTTGAAGGGCGTTGAGATCACCGCGGAGAGCGTCACATTCACTGGTTTCCCGGAAGCGCCGGATGTGATGACGCTGCGCGCCTACGGTCAGCTGGCATACCTGATGCTGATGCGGTCTGCCGCTGTCAAGCGCATCCCGACCCGACACATCGAGATCCTCAACGTGAAGTACACCTTCCGCTCGTGGCTGGTCGACCTCGGGATGAACGGCGATGCATTCCGGGATACCCGGGCGACGCTGCTGGCAAGGATAACAGGCAACGGCTCCTACCGCAGCGACGAAGGGTACGCGCGAGCGCTGCAGCGGGCGAAGGACAAAAGAAGAGCGAAGGGAGGAAAACCTCGTGGCCAAATCACCTTTGAATATGTCGAGTGAACAGCTGCTGATGGCCAGCATCATGGCTGCAGCACCTCAGCCCTCGGCGAAGGTTCTGGGAAAGAAAAAGAAGAAGCAGCCTGACAGCGAGATTGTGACGCAGGAGGCCTTCCAGAATGCGATGGCAATGCTGCTTGCCAAAGCGCTGCCGACGGCTCCTGTTGCGCCTGTGGCCCCTGTAGCGCCTGAAGCGCAGCCTGTCGCACCTCCACCGGTACAAGCGGTCGCACCTGTGCAGCCGCCTGTCAACGCAGACCGGTCGCTGTTCGCAACCTACGCATGGGAGTGGTTCGAGAGCTACAAGGTGCCCAAGCTGCATCCCGGTACGGCGATGAACTACCGCCTCACCATCCGGAAGCACCTGGTGCCCTACTTCGGACAGATGCACATGAATGCCATCACCACAGCGGATGTCCAGCGGTTCTACAACCAGCATGCACACCAGGCCCGATCCACTGTGCGGACGATGGGGATCCTGCTGCACGGTATCTTCGAGTCCGCCATCGAGGACGGCCTGTGTACCATCAACCCGACCCGCAGCAAGCGCCTGACGATGACCCAGCGGAAGAAGGTCCGCGAGGCATTGCCCCTCGAGCATGCGCAGGACATCATCGCCGGTCTGCCCAAACTGGAACCGAAGGACCGCCTGCTGGTGGCGCTGCTGATCTTCACGGGCATCCGGCGCGGCGAAGCCCTCGGCCTGCAGTGGGCGGACATCGACTTCGAGCGCAAGCTGATC
>JAFQQT010000004.1 GCA_017410455.1 Clostridia bacterium | reverse complement strand
TCCTGGATCCCCCGCTGCACGAGTTCGTTCCTACCACCGAGGAGGACATCGCTCTCTTGGCTAAGTCCCAGAACAAGTCCGTAGAGGAGATCAAGACCATCATCGCTTCCCTCCACGAGTTCAACCCCATGATGGGTCACCGTGGCTGCCGTCTGGCCGTCACCTATCCCGAAATCGCCGCCATGCAGACCAAGGCCGTCATCCGCGCTGCCCTGGCTGTGAAGGGCCGTCATCCCGAGTGGAACATCGTTCCCGAGATCATGATCCCCCTGGTTGGCGACGTGAAGGAGCTCAAGTACGTCAAGGCCGTCGTGGTCAAGACCGCGGATGCTGAGATCGCTGCTTCCGGCGTTGAGCTGAAGTACGAGGTCGGCACCATGATCGAGATCCCGCGCGCCTGCCTGACCGCTGACGAAGTGGCTCAGGAAGCCGAGTTCTTCTGCTTCGGCACCAACGACCTGACCCAGATGACCTTCGGCTTCTCCCGTGACGACGCGGGCAAGTTCCTGACCGCGTACTACGATGCGAAGATCTACGAGAACGATCCCTTCGCGAAGCTGGATCAGACCGGCGTGGGCCTGCTGATGCAGATGGCCATCGAGAAGTCCAAGGCCACCGGCAAGAAGCTGCACTACGGCATCTGCGGCGAGCACGGCGGCGACCCCGTCTCCGTTGAGTTCTGCCACAAGATCGGCCTGGACTACGTGTCCTGCTCTCCCTTCCGTGTGCCGATCGCCCGTCTGGCTGCCGCTCAGGCCGCTATCAAGGGCTAATCCGTCTCACATACGTTTCCCCGGCGGCTCCTGTCGAAAGGCAGGGGTCGCCTTTTTGCTTTGTAGATCGATATGACGGGTGTACCCTGCGGGAATGCGTGCAAATAAAAAACGGACCCGGCGACGGTGAGCGTCGGGTCCGTTGCATGTCGGGGGATCAGAACTTGCCGCGAAGGCGGCGGGGGCGCTCGGCGGTCGCTGCGGTATCGGTGGACTCCGCAGTGCGGCGGAAGCAGCCGATGCAGCCCACGGCGCCGAGGATGAAGCCCGCGATAAGGCTCTTGCGCAGCGTCAGCGTGGCGGCAGTAACAGGGTTGAGCACCGAGGCCCAGGCGAAGGCCAGGTAGCCGATGCCGTTGGCCTGGTTGACGGTGATGTCGTGCATCCACTCGCCGTGGGCGGTGATGAAGGCGGCACCGAAGCTGCCCAGAAGCACCGCGCAGACGGCGCAGATGACGATGGTCACCCAGCGGGAGCGCCCGGCCTTGCCCTTCAGCAGGTCATAACCGATGGTGGGCAGAAGGCCCATCAGCACGGCGAGGCCCCAGGCGATGGGCCCGAAGGCGCTCAGCAGCCAGAGCGCCGCGCCGATCAGCCCGCCCAGGGCGGCGGCGAGGGTAGCGCGGGTCTGGGCGGCACGTTCCTCGGGGGAGGGGGCGGTGTAGCCCAGCACCTTGCGGTGGCAGGCGGCATGCATGGGCACCACCGTGTCGGCCGAGAGGCGCACCGGCACGGCCGCGCCGCTGGCATCGGTGCAGCAGAGGATGCAATGGCCGGGCCGGGTCAGCGCGGCCACCTGGGGCAGCAGCTCCGTGATAAAGCGCGTCACGCCGGCGTCGGCCTCAGGCGCGGCCTGGAAGTTGACGGTCACGACGCTCCCGGCATGGTTCAGCACCAGCGCGGGCAGCGCCTCGCCGCCGGTCAGCAGAGCATAAACATTATCCGGGCCGGATGCTGTGGAGATGGTGTGGCAGATCTGCTGCGCGCAGCTCACCGTCTGGGACTGCGTGTAGCCGGGGGCGGGCTGCTCCTGGGGGCCGACATAGATGCTGATGCGCCGCGCGCCCGTGTCCTCCGACAGGGTGACGAAGCAGCCGTTCAGCATGCCATACGCCAGGCCGGCGCTGACGGTCAGGCCATTGCCCGTGGCGATGCTGCGGAAACAGGTGCCGATCATGGGAAATACCTCCCTTCGGTGCAGGCGGTGAATGCCTGTTCAGGGTTATGATAACACATCCGGGGACTGCGTGTCAACAAAGCCCGGGGCAAACAAAAAGGGCGACGCCGTGACAGACACGGTCGCCGCCCGAAGATTGACGTGTATTCGATTACTGCAGGGTGATGGAGCCGCTGGTGTAGACCCTGCTCTCGGTGAGGCCGTTCAGGGTGCAGATGAAGGTCACGCACAGGCGGTAGGTCTCGCCCACGCGGCCATAGAAGTAGCGGCCGAAGGAGTAGGAGGCGCAGTCGCTGCCCGTCTGGCCTTCCAGCAGGCCGGAGACATTCTCCCAATTACCTTCATCATCCAGCTTTTCCACCGTATAAGAGGCGACGCCCAGCTGGCTGCAGATGCCCATGCCGACGCAGTCGAAGGTGATGGAAAGCACGCCGTTGCCAGCGTCGCCCATGCTGGTGCCGTAGCAGTGGAAGCAGTTGCTGGAGCGGGGCGCGAAGATGGTATCGGCAGAAGCGCTGACGCTCATGGCGCCAAAGATAAGCGCGAAGATCATCATAAAGGAAAAAATCTTCTTCATGCAGGTTCTCCTTTCGGATGTGACATTGTTGTGCATTGGGAGTGCGGGGTGCTGATGACATAACTTCAGGCAGACGTTACCACGCCTGCTCGCGTTACGGGTGCGGCGCGCTTCGCTCAGCCCTCGTTCCGCCCTCGCTCCGCCCTTCATTTCCCGCTACACTAATATATGCTTGCAGCGGGCGGATTATTACAGCGCAGAAATAATGTTTTTCAATTTTTCTTGCGGGCAAAGAGAAGCGGGACCCCGCAGCTTGCGGAGCCACGTGAAGGCTGGATTTACGCCTGGATGGCGTTGCCGGTGTAGAGCTGGTAGTACTTGCCGCGCTGATCGATGAGGTCGTCATGGGTGCCACGCTCGATGATGCGGCCCTGTTCGAGCACCATGATGCAGTCGGAGTTCTTGACCGTGGAGAGGCGATGGGCGATGACGAAGGTGGTGCGTCCGGCCATCAGGGCGTCCATGCCGCGCTGCACGAGGGTCTCCGTGCGGGTATCGATGGAGGAGGTGGCCTCGTCCAGGATCAGGCAGGGCGGATCGGCAACGGCTGCGCGGGCGATGGCCAGCAGCTGGCGCTGACCCTGGGAGAGGTTCGCGCCGTCGCCGGTGAGCATGGTGTTGTAGCCCTCGGGCAGGCGGCGGATGAAGGCATCGGCGTTGGCGAGCTTTGCCGCGGCGATGCAGTCCTCATCGGTGGCGTCCAGGCGGCCGTAGCGGATGTTGTCCAGCACCGTGCCGGTAAAGAGGTGCGTGTCCTGCAGCACCATGCCGAGGCTCCTGCGCAGGTCGGCCTTGCGGATCTTGTTGATGTTGATGTCGTCGTAGCGGATCTTGCCGTCCTGAATGTCGTAGAAGCGGTTGATCAGGTTGGTGATGGTGGTCTTGCCAGCGCCGGTGCCGCCCACGAAGGCGATCTTCTGGCCGGGCATGGCATACATGGTGATGTCGAAGAGCACCTGCTTCTCGTCCGTGTAGCCGAAGTCCACGCCGCCAAAGGTCACGCCGCCCTCCACCTTGCGGTAGGTGACGGTGCCATCCTCCTGATGGGGGTGCTTCCAGGCCCACAGGCCCGTGCGGCGGTCGGTTTCCACCAGCTGGCCGTTGTTGTCTTCGTACGCGCAGACCAGCTCCACATAGCCATCGTCGGTCTCGGGTTCGGCGTCCAGCAGGGCAAAGACGCGCCTGGCGCCCGCCATGGCCATGACGATGGAGTTCATCTGCTGTGCCACCTGTGTGATGGGCTGGGAGAAGCGCTGATTCAGCTCCAGGAAGGCCAGGAGCGTGCCCAGCCAGGTCAGCGGGTCGGGATGGCTGAGGGAGATCACCGCGCCCATCATGGCCAGGATCACATAGGAAATGTGGCCGAGGTTGTTGTTGATGGGGCCCATGGTGTTGGCCCAGCGGTTCGCCTCGTGGGCGGACACGCGCAGGTTCTCGTTCAGCTCGCGGAAGTCGGCGAGGGTCTCATCCTCGTGGCAGAAGACCTTGACGACCTTCTGGCCGCCCATCATCTCCTCCACAAAGCCGTTGAGCTTGCCCAGGTTCTGCTGCTGGGCGGTGAAATACTTACCCGCCAGGCCGATAAGGCGGCCGGAGATGAGCATGGTGCCCAGGATCAGCACGATGGAGAGGAGCGTCAGCTGCCAGGACATGACCAGCATCAGCACAAAGATGTACACGATGGTGATGGCGCTGTTGAACAGCTGGATGAAGCTCTGGCTGATCAGCATGCGCATGGTGTCCACATCGTTGGTGTAGACGGACATGATGTCGCCGTGGGCGAGGGTGTCGAAGTACTTGATGGGCAGCTTCTGCATGTGCTCGAAGAGGTCGTTGCGCAGGCGGAGCATGGAGCCCTGCGTCACAACGAGCATCAGCCGCTGCTGGATGTAGGAGCTGATCACGCCAACGGCCAGGAAGCAGGCCAGCTGCCCCAGGCGGACGGCGAGGTCGGAGAATGTGCGGGGTTCAACGGCGGTTTTGCCCTCCGGGGGAATGGCCGCCTCCTCGGGGGACATGCCCTGGGCGATCAGCGCCTCCTGGCGGTTGTATTCCTCAATGCCGGGGATGTATTCGCCAAAGAGGTCCTTCGTGAACAGTGACGACTGCGTCGAGCATACCAGCGAGACGGCAAGGCAGAGCAGCACCAGCAGGAACTGCGGGGCATAGTGCTTCAGCACCATCTTCAGCACGCGCCAGAGCAGGCCCCACTGGCCCTTCATGGACATGGGGGGCATGGGCTGGCCTCTGCGGCCGGGACCGGGTCCTCTCATCATGCCTTACGCACCTCCTTGCTGACGGGTTTGCCCTGGGGGAAGGGCGGCGGTGGGGGAACGGGGCGGGATGCCTGGGCGGCCTTCTGGGGGTCGTAGGCTTCCACGTCGTGGTCGGAGTCGGTTTCGTCGAAGTCGCCGGAGCCGCTGGTCTGGGTCTCGTAGATCTCGCGGTAGATCTCGCAGGTCTCCATCAGCTTCTCATGGCTGTCGAAGGCGGCGATGCGGCCATCATCCATGACGATGATGCGGTCCGCGTTTTCCACGGAGGCCACGCGCTGGGCGATGATGATCTTGGTGGTGCCGGGGATGTAATCGGCGAAAGCGCGGCGGATCTTTGCGTCGGTGGCGGTGTCCACGGCGGAGGTGGAGTCGTCCAGGATGAGCACCTGGGGGCGCTTGAGCATCGCACGGGCGATGCACAGGCGCTGCTTCTGGCCGCCGGAGAAGTTCGCGCCATCCTGCTCGACGCGGCTGTCGTAGCCCTCGGGCATGCGGGAGATGAACTCATCCGCACAGGCGGCGCGGCAGACTTCCTGGCACTCCTCCAGGGTCGCGTCGGCCTTGCCCCAGCGCAGGTTCTCCAGGACTGTTCCGGAGAAGAGCGTGTTCTTCTGCAGCACCACGGCCACCTGCTCGCGCAGGGCGACCATGTCATACTCGCGCACGTCGATGCCGCCCACGCGCACGCAGCCGGACTTGACGTCATACAGGCGGGAGATGAGGTTCACCAGCGAGGTCTTGCCGCTGCCGGTGCCGCCGATGATGCCGATGGTTTCGCCGGAGTCGATGTGGAGGTTGATGCCCTCCAGGATGTCATCGCCCGAGCCCTCGGCGTGGTAGGTGAAGTACACGTCGCTGAAGTCGATGGAGCCGTCGGGCACATCGGTGACGGGGTTTTCCGGGTTGGTCAGGTCGGGCTCCTCGTCCAGCACCTCGACAATACGCTTGCCGGCGGCCGCGGACATCGTCAGGCTCACGAAGATCATCGAGAGCATCATCAGGTTCATCAGGATGCGCATCACATAGTTGAACATGGCGGACAGGTCGCCCACGTTCATGCCCAGACCCAGATCGGGGTTGTATTCCACAACGAGGTGCGCGCCGAACCAGGCCAGCAGGATGGTGACGGCATACACGACCAGGTTCATCACCGGGCCGTTGAGGGCGATGATCTTCTCCGCCTTCACGAACAGGCTGTACACGCCGTGGGAGGCCTTCTTGAACTTCTCCGTTTCGTATTCCTCGCGGACGAAGGCCTTCACCACGCGGATGGCGCCCACGTTCTCCTGCACGGAGGCGTTGAGGGCGTCGTACTTTTTGAACACCTGCGAGAACAGCTTCGACGCCGCGCGGATGATGAAGGAGAGCGAAATGCCCAGCACCACGATGGCGGCCAGGAAGATCAGCGACAGCTTCGGGCTGAGGATGATGGCCGCCACGAGGGAGAAGATCAGCGACAGCGGCGAGCGCACCGCAATGCGGGTGATCATCTGGAAGGTGTTCTGGATGTTCATCACGTCCGTGGTCATGCGGGTGACAAGGCCGGCGGAGGAGAACTTATCGATGTTGGAAAAGGAGAAGCGCTGGACATTCTCATACATGGCGTCGCGCAGGTTCGCGCCGAAGCCGGAGGAGGCATGGCTGGCCAGATGGGCGCAGGCCACGCCGAAGAACAGGCTCACCAGCGCCAGGCCCATCATCAGCAGGCCATACTTGACCAGCGCGGACATGTCCTGTTTGCTGATGCCCTCGTTGATCAGCTGTGCCATGGCGATGGGGATCAGCACTTCCATCACCACCTCGCCTGCGGCGCAGATGGGCGTGAGGAAGGCTGACAGTTTGTACTGCTTCACATGGGAAGCGAGCTTCTTGATCATTCGTTCCTATCCTTTCTGATTTGATGCGGCATTAACGGAGGGCCTCGTAGACCTTGCGCAGGCAATTCAGCAGCGTTTCCTGCTCCTGCGGGGTGAGCAGCGCAGTCATCCGCGCCTCGGACTCCACGATCTGCTGGTGGGCCCGCCTGTGCAGGTGCAGGCCTTCCTCCGTCAGCCGCACGAGCTTGATCCGCTTGTCAGCCGGGCTGCCCTGCGCTTCCACAAGGCCCTTCTTTTCCAGCCGGGATACCAGCCCTGCAACGGTGGACTGTGCGGCGCCGAAGCGTTCCTCCAGCGCCTTGAGCGGCAGCGTGTGCCCCTCGGCATGGGCCAGATAGGCCAGCGCGCGGCTCTGCTGCATGGTCAGGTTGAGGGTCTGCAGGTTGCTGTTGGCTTCCTTTTCCAGCGCCGCGTCGATGCGCCGGATGAACCAGCCGTAACCAGCAATGGGCTTATCCATGATGCTCCTCCTTTCAGAAATGCATATGTCACATTATAGTAAATCAATCGCATCATGTCAATAGCCTGCGATTGAAATATGTGTGAACTTTCCCGCGCTGGGAAGAATGGGCAGCGCAGGCGCGTTGTATGAGCAGGAGCGGAAAGCTCCGGAAGGAGGATATCTTATGAAGAAACTCTTTGTGATGCTGCTGGCGGTGCTGCTGCTGGCGCTGCCTGCCATGGCGGAGGAGGACGATCCGGCGCAGCGCCAGGCCGCCGCGAACGCCGCCTACGCCCGCGTGCTCCTGGAGGGGGAGGACTACATCCCCATGACGGATGAGGCCCGCATGCCCGCCGAATGGAAGGCTGTGCGCTTCACCGTCCTGGATATGGACGGGGACGGCGTCAGCGAGGTGGTCGTCGAGCTGACGGAATGGGAAGCCTTCGTCGTGCTCTTTTCGGACGGGGGCGATGTGTACGGCGGTGAGGTCGTCTACCGGGGCCTGATGAACCTCAAGGACGACGGCACCTTTACCTTCTCCAGCGGCGCGATGGACAGCGGCGTGGCGCAGCTGACCATCCGCAGCGGCGGCAGCGACACGCTGCACATGGGGTATCTGCCCCTGGCCGAGTCCCGCACGGAGGAGGACGGCAGCGTATCCTACTGGCTGGACGGCGGCGCGGAATCCACCGACGAAGCCGGCTATCTGGCTGCCCTGGACCAGCAGGACGCCAAACTGGACGCGCTCTGGTACGACTTCACCCCCGAAAATATCCGCATGCTGCTGGGGCAGTGATATACATATGAAAAGAGGCTGCCGCACGGTCGATGTGCGGCAGCCTTTCGTATGCGGTTCAGTACCCGGATCCACCGGACATCGCGTCCAGCAGCAGGTCGATCAGCCCGCTGTCCTCGGCATAGTCCATCAGCGTCTGCACGGCGGCGGCGGGCGCGGCGTTCACCATGTCGAACAGGCCGTTCATCAGGGGCCACTTCACCTCGCTCAGCAGCGCCCGCAGGGAGTCGCTGTTGACAGACAGGATGTTCACGCCGGTGAAGTCGGCGGGGGTGTAGTGGGGCAGGGAATCGGGGGTGAGGGGGATGAGCGTGCCCTCCATGGTTGCCAGGGCAGCGGAGGTATCCGGATCCAGCAGGTGCAGCGTGACGCTGTTGCCGTGGGTCTGGCCGGAAAGGCGAAGGCTCAGCGAACCGCCCGGCAGGATGGGGGAGGTGGCGTCAAGGCTCAGGGACAGCTCGGAGGTTCCGGCGGTCAGCCGCAGGGGGAGCGTGGCGGAGGCGGTGACCTGCAGGCTGTCCATGTCGATGGCGGCGCTGCAGGTGAGCGTGTCGCCCGTCTGACGGAGGGTGGCTTCTGCGCTGGCCAGCGTCGGGAGCGAGAACTTGCAGGTGGTCACGCCATCCTTCTGGCTGACGTCCAGCAGGGTGAACATGCCGGACTTCCAGGTGAGGGCGTTGCCGCTGCGCCTGACCGTCAGCGAGGGCAGCAGCAGCTCCGGCACGGAGAAATAGGCGTTGCAGTAGCGCTTGGCCGTTCGGTAAAGGCCGGTGGTCTCCAGCCACAGGTTCAGCGCGGGGTCCTCATCGCACAGGCGTGATACCTCATTGACCAGCGCGTCCATCTCTGCGCGGGTCAGGGTGATCTTGCCGTCCTCGGCGGGGAAGAGGTGCGCCGTCAGCGCCAACAGGGAGGTCAGGGCGTTGGTGTGGGTATAGGGCACGAGCAGCGCGGCCGCATCCAGCGGGATGCCCGTGTAGTTGCGGACCTTCTGCCCGAAGGGGAGGAGAGCGGCGCAGTTGACCATCAGCTCCGCATCCCCCAGGAGGGAGGAGCGCACGCCCCAGTGGCTGTCCAGGCCGAAGATGCGGCAGGTGGTGCGGCTGGCGTTGGCGCCATCCCCCAGCAGCAGGGCGGCGTCCAGCTCGAAGGAGTCGCCGGAGGTCACGAGGGTGCCATCCAGACAGGCTGCTTCCAGCAGGCTCGTCAGCCCGGAGAGGAGGTTCTCCGGCACATCCGGACAGGCGGCGGGATCCACCTTCACGCGCAGGCTGAAGCGTAGGCCGGAGGCAAGCGCAGGGCTGGCGGCCAGAATCAGGCAGAGCGTCAGGATCAGCAGGCGGCGGATTTGCTTCATGTGCATTACCCCCAGAGTGCGGCAAGCGCTGGTATGATCTGTTTCTTGCGGCTCACAACGCCGGGCAGGAAGATATGGTGCTGCGACACATCCGGCGCATCGAAGGCCTGGCGGATGGCTTCCTCCTCGCCGAGGAAGACCAGCTCTGTGCCGCAGCGCAGCACGTCCGTGAGCATCATCAGCAGCGCATGGTAGCCGCGGATGGCCTTCAGCTTGCTCATGGCGTCCAGGAGCTCTGGCAGGCGCGAAAGCACGCTGTCGATGTCCAGGCAGGTGATCTGGCACACGCCCAGGTTGTGCCCGGCGATGTGGAACTCCTTGAAATCAGAGCGGAGGAGCTCCTCAGCGGGCTTGTCGGTGGAGGCGCCGGCAGAGAACATCTCCCGGCCCAGCACGTCCAGATCGATGCCGGCGATGCGGGCCATGCGCTCTGCCATGCGCCTGTCGCGGGGCGTGCAGGTGGGGGACTTGAAGAGCACTGTGTCCGAGAGGATCGCGGCAGCCATCAGCCCTGCCAGCTTGGGCGAGGGCAGCAGGCCCCGCTCCTGGAACATGGTGGCCACGATGGTGGTGGTGGAGCCCACGGGTTCGTTGCGCACGAAGATGGGGTTGCCGGTCTGCACGTCGGCGAGGCGGTGATGGTCGATGATGGCGATGATCTCCGCCTGCTCCAGGCCGCTGACGGCCTGGCTGCGCTCGTTGTGATCCACCAGCACGATGCGCTTGCGGCGCGGGCGCAGCAGGTGATAGCGGGAGAGCGTGCCCACCACGCGCTCGCGGTGGTCGAGGATGGGATAGGAACGATAGCGGCTCTGCAGCACGGCGTCGCGCACATCGTCGATGTAGTCGTTCAGGTGGAAGAAGGCCAGGTTGTCCGTCTGCGCGATGCGGCTCACAGGGCTGGCCTGGTGGATCATGCGGGCGGCGCGGTAGGCGTCGCAGGGGCTGGAGATGATGCAGGTGCTGCTGGAAATGCCCACGAAGCGCTCCGGCAGACTGCTCTGGCAAAGAATGACGCAGGAGGCCCCTGCTGCCAGCGCGCGATCCACCACCTCGGGCTGTTCGCCGCAGATGACGATGCTGCCGGGCAGCAGCACGCTGGCGCTCACGCCGGGCAGGGCGATGACGACCTGGCCGGAAATGGTATCGAATGCGTCCTCCTCGTTGTTGATGATGTGGCCTTCCAGCGCGCTGAGGAGGTTGAAGATGGGCACGTCCTGTACGCGGGGGAGGCTGATGGACTTCATGTCGCTCTCGGCGATGCCCCCGGCGGTGATCATGCCATAAAGGCGGCCGTCCTCGGTGGTGACGGGTACGGCAGAGAGGCTGGGGTTCTCCTGCAGGATCTCCCACGCATGGCTGACGGGCACGTTCGCGCCGATGACCGGCGGCTCGTCATAGTCGATATCCCGTACCTGCGTGCGCACGGTGGAGAGCAGCATCGGGGTTTCAAAGCCGAAGCGTTCCAGCAGGAAGCGGGTCTCATCGTTGAGCTGACCCAGAACCGTTGCGATGTACTCGTTGTCGCCCAGGGCGTTGTGCAGGCTGGCGTATGCCATGGCGGACACGACGGAGTCCGTGTCGGGGTTCTTGTGGCCGCAGACGTAGATCGGTTCCATTCGGTTCACTCCCTTTTGTGTCGCGCGGGGTCACTCCCAGTCGTCCCAGTCGTCATCATCGATGATGACCCACATGGCGGGGTCGCTGTCGACCTTCTCCTGATAGATGGCATTCAGCAGAGTCTGCGTTTCGATGTTGGCGATGCCGTTTTCCTTCAGGCCGTGGGTGCGCTGGAAGGCGGTGATGGCCTCGGCGGTGGCGGCGCCGTATACGCCGTCCGCGCTGCCCTCAGGCATCAGGCCCAGGTAGACCAACTTCTCCTGCAGCTCACGCACCTTTTCGCCGCTGTTGCCCTGTCGCATCGTCCAGTCGGCCACATCGTGCACGGTGCCGAAGCCCAGGATCTTCTTGTCGTTGATGGAGTAGGTGACACGTGCCACGCTGGAGGGGTTGTTGCCCTCCAGACAGTGCATGGTGATGTTGCCGGCAGCGTCGCGGGTGCAGTATTCCACCATGGCGACATGGTCGGTGTCCGCGTCGCTGGTCCAGGTGAAGAAGACCCAGTCGCCGGGCTGGGGGATGTATTCCCCGGCCTGGATGAAGGCGTTGCTGCCCTTGAACCACTGGTAGCCCCAGTCGGTGAGGTTGCCGTTGCGGGCGATGAAGCGCCCCTGGCGGATGAACCAGCGCATGCCGGTGTTCTGGCCGGAGTAGAGGGGATACACGTTCTTCAGCAGGGTGGTGCCGTGGAGCACGTCCACCTGATCGACGCACCAGCACAGGTACTCGGCGCACCACTGCGCGTAGGGGTCGCCCCAGTGCTCGCCGTACTTGGTGTAGCCGTGTGCGCCTTCCTTGTAGCCAACCTCGTTCCCGGCGATCTCCAGCAGCCATGTCACATAGTCCGGGACGCGCCACTGGGGGCGGATGACTTCATCCTCGGCCTGTGCGACAGGCCAGGCAAGCAGCGTCATCAGGGCGATCAGCAGGGGAATCAGACGTTTCATGGCGATGCTCCTTTAGGGTACATAATGGGAGATGTGTGTTTCAGTGAGGTGGATTATGGGAACGCGTCCGTCAGCACGGGCACGGTGTGAGTGATGGTAAAGCCCTCGGGGCTGACGCGGCATACGCAGGCTTCCACGCGAACGCCTGCATGGATGGCCTCCCGCAGCGCAGCGCCGAAAGCCGGGTGTGTGCGGTCGTTGGGCCGCAGGGCGATAACGCCCTCTCTCTGCAGAACGAAGCAGAGCCCCGCATTCATCCCGCTCTGTACCGCACTGATCAGCCCGTGCAGGTGCCTGACGCCCCGCTCCGTGGGTGCATCGGGGAAGAAGGCAACGCCGGCGTCGTCAAAGAGCGTCACGCCCTTGACTTCCACCAGGGTAGGAACGCCGTTCTGCCGGAAGGCGAGGTCGAAGCGGGAGTCGCCATGGGTCACCTCGCGGCGCAGGTCCGTGATCCCCGGGCCCCAGCCGCCGCCTGCGATCCACTCCTGTGCGACGGGGTTGGTTGCCTGGCTGTCGATGTTGACGAGGCGGCCACGGTTTTCCACCGCCACCAGGTCGTAAGCGGTCTTACGGGCGGGGTTGCCGCTGCGCTCCAGCCACACGGTGGCGCCGGGGGTCAGGAGTTCCGCCAGGCGGCCCGTGTTCTTCACATGCACGGGGATGTCGGCGCCATCCACCCGGCAGTGGGCTATAAAGCGATTGACCCGGTACAGAAAACTGCATCGGGTCAGATCATGATAGAGGATCATTCGGTTTCCTCGATGTCCGCGCGGTAGATGATCCACGTCAGCGCGCCGTCGCCGGTGGTGTTGCCCTCCAGGCGGATGGGGAAATCATAGTTGTTCTTGAAAATGAGGTTCAGGCTATCGTTGCCCACGGCAGCATCCACGCCATGGGGCAGGTAGGGTGCGCCGTTCTCGCCATGGGCGCGGCGCTTGACAATCTGCACGCCGGGCAGCTGCAGCAGTGCATTATAGATGGTGGAGGACACCTGGCAGGTGCCGCCGCCCACGCCGTCAACGCCCTCGCCATCAGCCAGCGCACCGGCCACAAGATATCCCACGGACTCCTCGTAGGGGCCCATCTGGTTGTTGGCGTTGAAGCTCTCGCCGGGCTGGAGCACCACGCTCATGCGCTTTGCGCCCAGGCCGATGTTGTGGATGCGGTTGTGGTTCTTTTCCGTATCATCCATCTTGTAGAAGGAGGTGTAGGCGGCAATGGGCGTATCGCTGCTCAGCGCCGCATCCGTGGGGGACACGGTGACCAGATCCGTCAGGTCGCGGATGTCGATATAGGCATAAGTGCGCATGTAGATGACCACGGCCCAGCCGTCCACGATCTTGTGGATGGCGACCTTCGTGCCCGGGGTGAGCACGACCCAGCAGATGTCCTCATGGGTCATGGACACATGCACCTCTGCGGTGGAGGCGGTGGTGGCGATGTACTGTGGCTTCATCACGCCGTAGGGGGAGGTGTTCACCGAATCCACGGGCTGCACATCGTAGATGCGGTGGCGCTTGACATAGGCGATCTTGCCATTGTAGCGCACGATGGCCCACAGGGGATCCAGGTGCAGCACCTCACCGCGCTCGCCCTGCTTCTTGGTGCGGTAAGTGCGGCCCTCGTAGATGCTGCGCACGGGGTAGCCGCTGGTGTACTCATTGATGCGGCAGGTGTAGAGCGCGGGGGAGTTCTTGTCGAAATCCTCCAGCGTCTTGTCCTGGTAGATGGGGCCCAGGGGTTCGGGCAGGTTGTTATCGTCAAAGCCGATGGGGACGATGAACTGGTTCTCGCCGTTTTCGCCGCGTGGAACCTCATCGGGGATGATGATCTCCTCGCGTTCATCCTCGTTGTCGGCAAAGGCAAAGCAGGTGGGCAGCAGGCAGAACAGCAGCAGAATGGCCGCGATACGCTTCAACATCGGGACAGCTTCCTTCCTGAAGAGAGTGCTTCCTTCATTATACCATTTCGCCCTGCTGCCCGCAAGGGGCGAAATGAGGATTTTTCCCGCCCCGGCGGAAATTTACAATTGCAACGCATGTTGACAAGCGGCGGATATTGGGTTAAGCTGAAGGCAGCATGCAACAGGAGGCTTGAACATGGCGACGAACAGAACCCCCGCGCAGCTCAGGGCGTGGTTTGACTCGGAGGAATTCCGCCTGCAGTATCACACGGACGAGCGTCTTGGCGCGTGGATCGACGGGGCCGGAACGCACTATGTCCTCTGGGCGCCCACGGCGGAGAAGGTCGTGCTGAATCTTTACAACAGTGCGGAGGGCGGGGCGGTCGCAGTCCATCCCATGAGGCCGGCTGAGAAGGGCTGCTGGCGTTTTGATATCGCCGCGCCTCTGGCGACGATGGCCTTTGATTACGACGTGACGGTGGATGGCGTGACGGCCCGTGCGGCCGACCCTTATGCGCGGCTGTGCTGCGTCAACGGCAGGCGCAGCTATCCTTATGATGACAGAGCATGTTATGCCCCGGTGGGCTGGGCGCAGGACAAAGCACCGGAGAAGCCCGCAGAGACCATCGTCTACGAGATTCATGTGAAGGATTTCACCTGGGATGCGTCCAGCGGTGTGCCGGAGCAGTACCGGGGCAAGTACCTGGGCGTTGCGCTGAAGGCGGACACGGCAGATGCCCCCGTCGGCATCGCACATGTGAAGCGGCTGGGCGCGACCCATGTGCAGCTCATGCCCGTGTACGACTACGGCTCCGTGGACGAGGCCGGCGAGCCGGATCAGTTCAACTGGGGCTACGATCCCGTCAACTACAACGTACCGGAGGGCAGCTACGCCACCAGCGCGCAGATCCATCACAACCGCGTTCTGGAGCTGAAGCACGCCATCATGGCGCTGCACCGCCAGGGCCTGCGCGTGGTCATGGACGTGGTGTACAACCACACCTACCGGCTGAAGGAGTCCTGCCTGTTCGGCACCGTGCCGTGGTATTTCTACCGGCAGAAGGCGGACGGCAGCGCCTCGAACGGCTCCGGCTGTGGGAGCGAGATCGCCACCGAACGCAGCATGGTGGCCCGCTACATCCTCGACTCCGTCATGTACTGGGCAGAGGAGTACCACATCGACGGCTTCCGCTTTGACCTGATGGGCATGATGGATGTGGCGCTGATGAACCGCATCCGTCAGGCGCTGGACGAGCGCTTCGGCCCGGGGGAGAAGGAGATCTGGGGCGAACCCTGGTCCGGCGGCGAATGCCATCCTGCGCAGGGCGCGGCGCTGGCCCACAAGGGCAACATGCGCATGCTGCATCCGTCCATCGGGGCGTTCTGCGACGACACCCGCGACGCCATCAAGGGCAGCGTGATGGACGAGAACTCCCGCGGCTTTGTCAACGGCGGCGGCCTGTCGGCGGAGAGGCTGGCCCGCTGCGTCACCGGCTGGGCGGGGGAGGGCCATCCCTTTGCCGCGCCCTTGCAGACCATCTCGTATCTCTCCTGCCACGACGACTGGACGCTGTGGGACAAGCTGGTGATGACGCTGGATCCCCAGCGGGATTTCGCGGCCCTCAACCCCGCCGTCCTGCGGGCGAACCGCATGGCCTTCGCCATCCTCAGCTTCTGCCAGGGGCGGCTGTTCATGCTCTCGGGCGAAGAGTTCGGCCGGACGAAAATGGGCGTCAAGAACTCCTACAACGCGCCCCTGTCCATCAACCGCATGGACTGGCAGCGCTGCCGCGATAACGCCGCGCTGGTGGAGTACTACCGGGGCCTCATCGCCCTGCGCCGGCAGCTGCCCGGCCTGTGCGACAAGTCCGCCGATGCCGGCAAACGCCTGCTGGAGGCGCATCAGCTTGCACCTGACGTGGCCAGCGTCCTGATGGACAACGCCGGCGGCAGCCCATGGGCGCAGGTGATGCTCATCTGCAACGCTTCCGGGAAGGCGGCGCAGGCGGAGATCCCCGCAGGCGACTGGGCCGTGCTGGCCGACGGGGAGAACAGCTTCCTGTGGGAGAACCCTGCAGCAGCGCCGGCAAGGGTGACGCTGCCCCCTGTTTCGGCGATGATCCTGGGCCGGGTGCGCTGAAAACAATCGCATATGAAAAGCCGCTCAGGAGTGGATGTGCTCCTGGGCGGCGCTGTCTGTCAAGGAAGAATGCAGGCGGGTCAGAGCATGGCTTCGATGGCGCTGACCACCTGCCGGGCGGCGATGGTGTTGCCCTCTTCGTTCAGGTGCAGGCCGTCGCCCCGGTCGTAGGTGACCATCTTGTCGTGCATGAGGGCGAAGAGATCGTCCACCGGGATGCCGTGGCGCTCTGCCACGCGCTTCATGATGCCGTTGTAGGCCTGAATGCCGGTGGAATCGCTGGCGCCCACGGGCATGATGGTGCCGAAGATGATCTTCACGCCCGGGAACAGCTTGCGCAGCACGATGACTGTGCGCTCTACCGCGCGCTCGTACTCCTCCGGCGTGGAGAAGGGCTGGCCGATGTGGTAGTCGTCGCCCAGGTCCCACAGGCCGCAGGACCAGTGCACCACGTCCGGCACGGGAAAGTCGTTCAGCCAGAAGCGCAGGGAATTGAGCGTGTAGCCCGCCCAGCGGCCGTTCTCTTTTGCGCCATACACCTCCGCGCGGCCCTCCAGCATCTGCCGCACGAAGGGCTCGTAACCCTGCCGGCGGCTGTCGCCCAGCAGGAGCAACTTCTTCATCTCGCCCATAACGATCTCTCCTTTGCAGATAATATGATGACATTGTAGCGCGTTTTCCGGGCGAGGTCAAGGGGAAACGCGGCGGCTGATGACGTTTGACGAATGCGCGCCGATGTGGTATGATGGCGGGGATAAATCCCGGGAGGAGCGGTTTTTATGATGAAGAGAATCCTGCTGATCTGCATGGCGGCGCTGTTGGTGCTCGCCTCCGCTGCGGCTGAGGTGACAGAGGAACCCTGGCGCTGGCGCGTGAAGCCCATTGCTGCGGGTCAGCATACCGTTGCGGTGACGGCGCAGGGGACGGTCGTGCACGCCGGATACAGCTCGGCGGGGCTGACGCGCGTGTCTGCCTGGACGGACATTGTCGCCGTGGCTGCGGGCAAGGAGCACACCGTGGGCCTCCGCGCGGACGGAACGGTTGTCTCCGTGGGGTACAACGACACGGGCAAGTGCAGCGTGGAGCACCTGACGGATGTGGTGGCCATCGCCGCCGGCAACTCGAATACCGCCTGCGTGCTCGCTGATGGCACAGTGAAGGTGCTGGGCGACGACACCTTCGGCCAGACGCGCACCTGGCAGTGGCGCGAAATGGTCGCCGCTGCCGTGGGCGAAAAGCACGTTCTGGGCCTTCGGGCGGACGGCACGGTCGAGGCGCTGGGCGATAACGCAGCGGGCCAGTGCGACGTGTCCGCCTGGACGGATATCGTGGCTGTGGCGGCGGGCGGCATGACCTCCCTGGGCCTGCGGGCAGACGGGACGGTCTGCATCGCTGGTGCGGCGGACGAGGGCCGCGCGGCTTGCACCGAATGGCAGGATATTGTGGATATCGCCGTGTCGGCGGACTGTGTCTTCGGTGCGACGGCGGAGGGCCGCGTGCTCTGGGCCGGCAAGGATGAATACGGCCTGTCGGCGGTGGAGGGCTGGACGGATGTGCTGTGCATCGCGGCCAGCGACTGCCACGTTGTCGGCCTTCGGGCAGATGGTGCTGTGCTGGCGGCAGGCTGCAACGGTTATGGCCAGTGCGACGTGTCCGCATGGAATGTGAATGCCATGCCCACAGCCACCCCTGCGGGGCAGGGGAGCACGCCTGTGCCGGCTACGCCCACGCCCGCACCTGCCGTGACTGCGCCTGAGGCCGTGACCACGCCGGAAGCAACGTCCACGCCCGAGGCAGAAGCCACGCCTGAGGCAACAGCCACGCCTGAGGTGACGCCCACCCCGACGCCGGTTCCCACGCCCGTTGTCACGCCTGAGCCCCTGCCCATCTGGGAGCGCGTGCCGGGCTACGAAATGCCCGTGGCGGACGCGCTGGTCGCCAAGGACGTGGAGCTGAAGTTCGTGGGCATCCTCAACATCCCCGCGCTGGATGTGAAGCTGCCGGTGCAGTCCACCTGGAGCTATGAGCAGCTGGCCTATACGCCCTGCCGCTATGCCGGGAGCTGCTACGGCAACGGATTCGTCATCATCGCGCACCGCTTTGACACCCATTTCGCGGGCATCGGCAGCCTGCCCATCGGCTCCACCATCACCTTCACGGATATGAATGGCAACCAGTTCCGCTACCGGGTGGTCGCCGTAGAGACCCTGCGCGCCGATCAGACGGAGGAACTCCTGAGCGACGAGTACGCTCTGTCGCTGATGACCTGCACGGTTTCGAGCACCACGCGCGTGGTTGTGCGCTGCGAGCGCAAGTGATCCATGGAGTCCTGCTGCGGCGGGGCTCCTTTTGCATACATATACATACGGTATCAGAGGGGTTCTGTGCCTGATACGGGAAAAAAGGCGTACGAAGCATGAACTGTGATTGTGTTTTTGATGTTTTTTGGGCGGCTGTTATCGCCTGGACAAGCGTTAAAGCCTTGAAAATGGCGGAAAATACTCTCTGAGCGCATCGGAGCGCCAAGCAGGAAACAGGTTGACAAAATGTATCTTGTGTGGTATATTCATGAGCAAGAAGCCGACGGGGTTACCGTCCGGCTGTATGTGTTAAGGAGGAAACTACTATGAAGAAGCTGCTGAGCCTGGTTCTGGCCGTCGCCATGCTGCTCTCCGTCGCGTCCTTCGCGATGGCTGACGACAACTGGAAGATCGCCATCCTGACCGGTACCGTTTCCCAGGGCGAGGAAGAGTTCCGCGCCGCCGAGAAGGCCGTCGCCACCTGGGGCGCCGACCATGTCATCACCGACACCTATCCGGACAACTTCATGGCTGAGATGGAGACCACCGTGTCCAAGATCGTGGCTTTCGCCGCCGATCCTGACGTGAAGGTCATCGTCGTTTGCCAGGCCGTCCCCGGCACCAAGGCTGCGTTCGACAAGGTTCGCGAGCTGCGAGGTGACGAGGTCCTGCTGATCGCCGGCACCCCCCAGGAAGACCCCGCTGTCATCTCCGCTGCGGCTGACATCGTGATGTACGCCGACGAGATCGCTCAGGGCGACTCCATCATGGAAAAGTGCGACGAGTGGGGCATCGAAGTGTTCATCCACTACTCCTTCCCCCGTCACATGGCCATGGAGCTGATCGTTGGCCGTCACACCCTGCTGAAGGAGAATGCTGAAGCTCTGGGCATCGAGTTCGTGGACGTCACCGCTCCCGACCCCACCGCCGAGGCTGGCCTGTCTGCTTCCCAGCAGTTCATCCTGGAGGATGTTCCCCAGCAGATGGCTAAGTACGAGGGCAAGAAGGTTGCCTTCTTCACCACCAACTGCGGCATGCAGCCCTCCCTGCAGACGGCTGTGCTGGCTCAGCCCAATGCTTACTACCCCCAGCCCTGCTGCCCCTCTCCCTACCACGCCTTCCCCGCGACCCTGGGTCTGGAGCTGGCTGTTGGCGGCGATGACCTCGCGGCCCTGCAGCAGATCGCTCTGAAGCTGGAAGAGAACGGCGCTACCGGCCGCTTCTCCACCTGGGCTTCCCCCGTGGCCATGACCATCATCGAGATCGGCGTCGAGTACGGCAAGGCCTGGATCGACGATCCCTCCATCGGCCGCAACAATGGCGAGAAGCTGGCTGAGCTGTTCAACGCCAAGATCGATGGCGCCGTCGTGGCGACCTACACCAACGCCGAAGGCGAGACCTTCAACAACTACTACACCATCCTGCTGGCGCCCGTCGACTTCGCCGACTACCTGCCCCAGGCTGAGTAATCCCTTCAGGGGTAACGAGCCCGCCCGCTTCGGGCGGGCTCAATTTCTGCATGAGGAGGAGAATCGGAATTGAGTGCAGAGTATGTTCTGGAAATGAGAAACATCACCAAGAATTATGGTGAGAATACGGTTCTGAGCGATGTGACGCTGCAGGTCAGGCCGGGCGAGATCCATGCGCTGCTGGGCGAGAACGGCGCGGGCAAGTCCACGCTGATGAACGTCCTGTTCGGCATGCCTGTGATCCACGCCACCGGCGGCTTCGGCGGCGAGGTGCTGCTGGATGGCGAGGCGACCCACATCACGTCCCCCCACGACGCCATGACCAAGGGCATCGGCATGGTGCACCAGGAGTTCATGCTCCTGCCCGGCTTCACCGTGACGGAAAACATCAAGCTCAACCGCGAAGTGACCCGCCGAAATCCTGTCAGCCGGCTCCTGGGCCGCAACATGGAGACGCTGGACATGGGCGCCATGTCTTCTGCGGCCCGAAAGGCCCTGGACAGCGTTGGCATGAGCATCGACGAGTACACCCGCGTGGAAGGCATGCCCGTGGGCTACATGCAGTTTGTCGAGATCGCCCGTGAGATCGACAAGACCGGCATCAAGCTTCTTGTGTTTGATGAGCCCACGGCCGTGCTGACAGAGAGCGAGGCGCAGCAGCTCATCCGCGTTATGAAGGCCATCGCCGAGAGCGGTATTGCCATTATCTTCATCACCCACCGCCTGGATGAGGTGATGGAGGCGGCGGACAGCATCACCATTCTGCGCGATGGCAAGCTGGTGACCCGCCTGGACAAGGAGAAGACCAGCATCGTCGAGCTGGCTGAGCAGATGATCGGCCGCAAGGGCGAGGCGATGGTTTCCGTGGAGCCCCGCGCGGTTCCGCAGGATGAGGTTGCCCTTTCCGTACGCGACCTGTACGTCAACATGTCCGGCGAGGAAGTCCGCGGCGTGTCCTTTGACGTCTTCAAGGGTGAGATCCTGGGCATCGGCGGCCTGGCCGGCCAGGGCAAGCTGGGCATCCCCAACGGCGTGATGAGCCTGTACGCCTCCTCCGGCGAGGTGGAGATCTTCGGTGAAACGCTGCAGCTGGGCAATGCCGCGGCGGCGCTGAAGGCCGGCATCGCCATGGTGTCGGAGGACCGCAAGGGCGTGGGCCTGCTGCTGGATCAGTCCATCGAAGACAACATCGCCTTCACGGCCATGCAGGTCAAGGGCGAGTACCTGACCAAGATCGGCCCCATCAAGCTCAAGAATTCTGGCGCCATCCGTCACCAGGCGGAGCGTATGATCAAGGAGCTGGACATCCGCTGCTTCGGCCCCACGCAGCATTCTGGCACCCTGTCCGGCGGCAACCAGCAGAAGGTCTGCATCGCCCGCGCGCTGACGATGAAGCCGCGCTTCCTCTTCGTGTCCGAGCCCACCCGCGGCATCGATATCGGCGCGAAGAAGCTGGTGCTGGAGACTCTTGTCAAGCTCAACCGTGAGATGGGCATGACCATCGTGATGGTTTCCTCGGAGCTGCAGGAACTGCGCAGCATCTGCGACCGCATCATGATCGTCTCCGAGGGCAAGCTGGTCGACATCCTGCCCCCTGACGCCAGCGACGCCGACTTCGGCCTGGCCATGAGCGGCATCAAGCCCGATGAACACAAGTGAGGTGAGATACAGTGACGAAGAATAAAGTGCAGCGGATCGTTGCCATCGTACTGGTGGCCGTGGCTGTGGTGATGGCTGTCGTGGGCGGTATCCACCTGCCCCAGCGAAGCGGTGAAAAGGCCACTGCTATCATTGAGGAGCTGCGCATCCGCACCCTGCTGGACGTGACGGGCGTCGGCCTTGTTGATACCTATGTCGAGATCGCCCGCGAGGAAGCGATGGCAAAGGGCAAGGCGGAGGGCCTGTCGCTCAAGGAGCGCAAGGTCAAGGCCGAGGAAGCCATGGCGGAGACCCGCGCGAAGTATGAGAGCGAGGGCGTTGAGCCCCAGGCGGATACGGCCATCCTGCTGCCTGTTGTGGCGGAATACGCCGCGCAGCTGGAGGTTTACTACGACCTGAAGACCGCCGCTGAGGAAGCCTACGTCGAAGCGCACATGGCGGAAGCTGAAGCGGCTGCTGAAGCGGAGCGCCAGGCCAAGATCGACGCTGGCCAGGAGGTGGGCGAGGAGAAGCCTGTGACGGTTGACATGTCCGGCTTCGTTGCCACGCCTGAAATGGAAGCGGCGCTGGCTAGCGCGGACGAGTCCTTCGTGGCCGTCGGCGAGGCCCTCATGCAGATTTACCCCGCGCTGGATGACAGTGCGCTGAAGACCCTGAAGCCCACCATCACCAACGTGGTGCTGCAGCAGGGCGAGGGCTTCACCCAGCTGTACGACCGCTACATGGCTGCCGGCAGCGGCGAAGCGCTGACCAATCCTGTCAATGCATGGCTGATCCGCTATGCGGACGACCTGCTCTACGGCACTGCGGCGCTGATCGTGCTGGCGCTGATCGTGCTCTTCTATGAAACGCTGTGCAAGAAGCTGGGCATCCCGCGCATCGTGCTGGGCGTGTTCTTCATCATGCTGTGCTTCATGTGCCTGTGGTTCGACCTGAGCCTGCCGTCCCTGCTGTCCAACACGCTGGTGCGCATGGGCATGAACGCGGTGATGGTGCTGGCGATGGTTCCCGGCATCCAGTGCGGCATCAGCCTGAACCTGGGCCTGCCCATCGGCCTGGTGGCTGGCCTGATCGGTGGCCTGTGCACCATCGAGTGGGGTATCCCCGGCGTGTGGGGCTTCATCGTGGCCATTGCTGTGGGCTGCCTGATCGCGGCTGTGTGCGGCTGGCTGTACGCGCTGCTGCTCAACCGCCTCAAGGGCGAGGAGATGTCCGTGACGACTTACGTCGGCTTCTCCATCGTGTCGCTGATGTGCATCGCCTGGCTGGTGCTGCCCTTCAACAGCCTGAAGCTGCGCTGGCCCATGGGTACCGGCCTGCGCAACACCATCGGTCTGGACTCCACCAATTTCAAGCACATCCTGGATGACTTCCTGGCCTTTGAGATTGGCGACTTCACCATTCCCACCGGCCTGCTGCTGTTCATGGCGCTGATGTGCTTCCTGATGTGGCTCTTCACTCGCTCCAAGACGGGCGTGGCCATGTCTGCCGTGGGCAACAACCCCCGCTTTGCGGAGGCCACCGGCATCAATGTGGATAAGATGCGCATCATCGGTACGGTGCTGTCCACCGTGCTGGGCGCCATCGGCATCCTGGTTTACTCCCAGAGCTACGGCTTCATGCAGCTTTACACTGCGCCCCGCCAGATGGGCTTCATCGCGGCTTCCGCCATCCTCATCGGCGGCGCGTCCACGTCCCGCTGCAAGATCAGCCATGTCATCATCGGCACCTTCCTGTTCCAGGGCGTGCTGACGCTGGGTATGCCCGTTGCGAACGTGCTGGTTCCCGGTTCCACCATTTCCGAGACCCTGCGCATCCTGATCTCCAACGGCATCATCCTCTATGCCCTGACCAAGTCTGGAGGTGAGTCTCGTGCGTGATAATGTCAATTCAGGTATCGATACGGCTGCCAGCAAGGCGCCTGTGCGTCAGAAAACCAATTGGGGCCGCCTTTTCCGCGAGAACGCCGTGACCATCATGTTCGTCGTGATGTGCATCGTGTGCCTGGCCTTCAGCGGTCAGTCCCTGAGCTATGTGATGTACGAGCTGTTCGGCCGCCTGAGCCGCAACGCCTTTATTGTGCTGGCGCTGATCATCCCGATCGTGGCCGGCATGGGCATCAACTTTGCCATCACCATCGGCGCTATGGCTGCGCAGATTTCCGTGCTGTGGGTCATCGAGTGGGGCGTCAGCGGTCTGCCGGGCATGATGCTGGCGGCGCTGATGACCGTGCCGCTGGCAGCCTTCTTCGGCTTCCTGATCGGCAAGCTCCTGAACAAGATGAAGGGGCAGGAGATGATCGGCGGCCTGATCCTGGGCTACTTCGCCAATGGTCTGTACCAGCTGCTGTTCCTGTTTATCTTCGGCAACCTGATCCCGCTGAACGCCCCGGGTCTTGTCATCAAGGGCTCCACTGGCGTTGCCAACACCATTGACCTGTCCACCGAGCGCGGCTTCAAGTATGCGCTGGACGGCCTCTGGTCCATGCCTTTCGTGGAAGCAACCCATCTGATTTTTGCTGTGCTGTTCCTGGTTGTTGTGGTGATGCTCGTTGCAAAGAAGATCAAGACCGAAAAGGCGCTGACCTATATGGGCATCATGGGTGCGTTCGCAATGCTGCTGCAGATCCCTGCGGTTGCCTCTGTGTTCTCCATGGTCAAGGTGCCCATGGTCACCTTCATCGTGGTGGGCGTGCTGTGCCTGTTCAACACGGGCCTGCTCCGGACCCGTCTGGGTCAGCAGTTCCGCGCGGTGGGTCAGAACCGCACCGTTGCCAATGCCTCGGGCATCAATGTGGATAAGGTGCGCGTGATCGCCATCATGATCTCCACCGTCCTGGCGGGCTGGGGCCAGCTGATCTTCGTGCAGAACATGGGCTCCTTCCAGACCTATGGCGCGCACGAGCAGGTCGGCCTGTACGCAGGCGCGGCCATCCTGGTGGGCGGCGCCGGCGTGCGCAAGGCCACCAACGGTCAGGCCATCCTGGGCTGTATCCTCTTCCACCTGCTGTTCATCGTGGCTCCGCCGGCGGGCAAGAACCTCTTCGGCGACTCTGCCATCGGCGAGTACTTCCGCGTGTTCATCAGCTACGGCGTTATCGCTGCGGCGCTGGTGATGCATGCCTGGAGCGGCATTCAGAAGAAGAAGTCCGCAAAGGAAGCCCTGACGGAGTAAACGCAGATCCTGCGCCCTGCGGTACCATGCTGCGGGGCGCATTTGCTTTACGGCTGCACAATCTGCAGACCGGTGCGAGCAAAACGAATTTACGGTTCGTTAATAGTATGTTCAGCTGTTCATCACATAAGAACAGTATCATGATTGCAAAGGTTTCATAAGTAAAGTAAAGGCTTTCTGCACTGCGCGTTTGTTGAGCGAGAGGCGTCAACTGTTCGTTCTGCAGCGTTTACGGCGGAGTGGTTCAGCTTTTCCTGCGCGGCATGAAACCTGTATATTGCGAATGCCTTAACAACAGAAAGGGGAACTTGAACAATGAAGAGAATGCTGGCTATCCTGGTTGCGATGATGCTCTGCCTGGGCGCGATGCCCGTGTTTGCGGAGAATGAGACCGTTCAGGTGATCATGACCGCCGGAACTACCCAGGCTTTCTCCGATGCAGCTGTGAAGGATGAGGACCTCGTCGCCATCCTGCAGGCTGGTCTGGCCGCTGCCAGCGCCATCAACCAGCAGCCCTGGTACTTCGTTGCGATCACGAATCCCGATGTGATGGCTGAGATCGCAGGCGGTGGCGCTTCCGCTGCCGCTGTGCCCGCCACTGATGACGGTGCCAGCAGCGGTGCTCCTGCCGGTGACGCTGCCAGCAGCGGCATGCCTGCCGATGACGGCGCCAGCAGCGGTGATTCTGCCGGTGAAAGCGCCAGCAGCGGCGCGCCTGCTGCTTCCACCAGCGCGAAGGCTGCCATGGGCGACTCTCCCGTTGCCATCGTGATCTACATGAATCCGGCCACCATGTCTCCTGATGCGAACTTCGACTGCGGCCTTGCGACGCAGAACATGGTCATCGCCGCCACCGCTCTGGGCTATGGCACGAAGATCGTGTCTTCTCCCACGATGACGCTCAATGGCACCAACCATGACGCGCTGTGCGAGAAGCTGGGCGTGGACAAGTCTTACACCGCCGTGGCCGTGCTGCTGATCGGTGTTCCCGCGGTGGACGCCACCACGAGCGCCTCTGTCCGCAACGATGTGGACAGCATGGTCAGCTTCGTGAAGTAAGCAAAATGGCTCCCGACCTGCTCATGAAGCGGGCCGGGAGCTTTTATGTGCCGAGCTTTTCGTTGTCTGCCAGGAAGGGCTGCGCTGAGATGAAGAACGCCCCCGCCAGTCCGGTGCACCGGTGCTGACGGGGGCGCGTGTTTTGTCTGGTTCAGAGGCTTACTTCTGGGGGCCGTATTCGAAGGTGATGTAGATGGTGTGGATCTGGGCGATGGCGGCGTCGTTGCGGTTGATGGGGGTGGGGGTGGCGCCGGCCAGGTTGCCGTAGTGCATGCGGGCGGTCTTGGGGACGGCGGTCACCCACTCGTTGTAGAGGTTGACGCGGGTGGTGACACCGTTGTCGCTGGTGGTGTAGCCGCGGCCCTTGAGGCGGTAGACTTCGCCATCGATCAGCACTTCCTTGATGTCGATGACGTAGCCGGGGTAGAGGAGCTCGCCATTGGCGATGGCCAGGGCCGCGAAGGCGACGGAGGCGCTGTAGCCCTGGGAGGTGCCGGTGAAGTCGATGCCGACGGTGTAGGTGCCGGGGCCGGTGATCTCCACGTCCGTGACCTTCATGCCGCCGGAGATGGAGTCGGGGTTGTAATCGTCGCCCACGGAATAGGACAGGGCCCAGCCGCCGTCGTTCCACATGATCCAGGCCACGGCGGTCTGGTCATCCACGACGATGGCGTCCTTGACGAAGGTGGCAGGGGCGGAGGCGATGGTCGCATCGGCGCTGGCGCGGGCGGCGGCCTGGATCTCAGCGTAGTCGCGGCCTTCCTCGGTGGCGCGGTCGCGGCCGGCATACAGGGCGGCCAGGTCCGCATCGCAGAAGGCGAGATCGCGGCGGACGAACATGCCGCTGCAGTCCCACAGGGTGGAGGTCAGGTCGTAGTAGTCGCACAGGTCGAGGAAGTGCTTGTGGTAGGCAATGGTGTTGGCCTTCAGGCCGTCGTTGCCGGGCAGCGCGCCGTATTCGCCGATGACCACGCCGTAGCCCTGCTGGGTGAATTTGGTCATCTTGGCCAGCTGCTGATCCATGTACTCGAAGTCGGAGATGGTGCCCCAGGCGGTGGCGCCGCCAGCAGTGG
Organism: Clostridia bacterium; assembly: GCA_017410455.1. GTDB lineage: Bacteria > Bacillota > Clostridia > Christensenellales > Aristaeellaceae > UBA11524. Next base: position 163,606 of record JAFQQT010000004.1, on the reverse strand, counting down.
ACGCGCCGCAGTAGCTCCAGGGATCGTAGTAGTGCACGGAAATGAGCAGCTTGTTCTCGGCGGTATCGGTGGGCATCTGGAAGCGGGGGTCGCAGGTCTGGTCGATGTTGGTGCTGTAACCGGCGATGAGCAGGAAGCGCTGCTCGTTGTTGCCGCCGGTCATGCGCACGGTGTCAACGAAGGTCTGGTTGACCAGATTGGTCAGCTCATAGCGCTCGTCATCGCTCAGGTAGGTCACGACGGAATCGGAGCAGTAGACGCTGTTCTCGTCGAAGCGGCCGCCCAGCTCCTCGTTGGCGGATTCAAAGATGACGTAGTCGCTGTAATCGGCGAAGCGCACGGCGATCTGCGTCCACATGCCGATGTAGGCGTCCATGGCCAGCTGACGGGTCTCGGCGCTCTCGGAGCCGAACATGCCCCACCAGCCGCCGTCCCAGTGGTCGTTGATGATGACGTACATGCCGGCGTTGCGGGCGTAGTCAACGATTTCGGCCACGCGGTCCAGGTAGTCGGAATCGATGATGTAGCTGCCGTCGATGGCCAGGGTGGTGGCGTTGGTCATCCAGGCCACGGGGATGCGGATGGTATCAAAGCCGGCGGCCTTCATGGCGTAGAGCATCTCCTGCGTGGTGACGGGCTGGCCCCAGCAGACCTCGTAGGTCAGGGGAGAGTTGCCGGGGCGGATGTTGTTGGTGTCACAGGCCTCCATGGTGTTGCCCAGGTTGGTGCCGTTGCCCATCAGGCGGGTCACTTCGAGGGCGGTGAGACCCTCGCGCATCACGCCGTCGTCAGCAGACTCTGCCATCGCGGGCACGCAGGCCAGCAGCATCATCGCGGACAGCAGCAGGCTCGCAAGGCGCAGCAGACTGTTCTTCATGCTCGTTTCATCCTTTCATATACAGCTGCAGAAGCAGCGGTTTCTGCCCATATGATACCATCCGAAAACGGTTTCTGTCAATGGTTTCCTTTGTTTCTGTGATGTACTGCGCAGTTGACAGCGCTGGCGGATGGCGGTATAATCGGATCAGCAGATAACGGAACCAATACCTGATGCTGGAGGATGACGATGTTTGCACCCTTTCATGACCCGACGATCATTGCGCTGGAGAATGGCTACCTCGGCCTGTCCACGGATCTGGGCCATCACAACGTGACCGGGCGGACGTCCTGCGATCTGCAGGCGTGGTCCGAGCCCTTCTCGCTCCTGCCGGAGACGCCGGATTCCGTCCGTCGCCATGTGGGCACGGATCACTTCTGGGCGCCGGAGCTGGTCAGGCGCGGCGACGTGTGGCGGCTGTACTGCTGCGCCAGCCGTCCGGGCAAGACCTGCTCGGTCATTGGCCTGGCGGAGTCCGCCGATCCCTGCGGCCCCTATACTTACCGGGGGGATGTCGTGGTCTCCCAGCACAGCGACACCTTCACGCAGGCCAACGCCATCGACCCCTGCGTCTGCGCGGACCGCGACGGCAAGGACTGGCTGGTGTACGGCAGCTTTTTCGGCGGGATCCGCATCCTGCCGCTGAACGCGGAGGGCTTCCCGGAGGAATACCACGAGGGGAAGCTTATCGCCGGAGGCGGCCATCAGGCCATCGAAGGCGGCTACCTGTGGTACCACGCGCCCAGCGACCGGTTCGTGCTGTTCACCTCCTGGGGCGACCTGGGCCGCGACTACCACATTCGCGTGGCGTATTCGAAGGAGATCACCGGCCCCTACGAGGATTCCCAGGGCTTCGTGATGACCGACCCCGACCCCATCCACCATCCGGGGGACAAGCTCTGCGGCGGGTACAACTTCGACATCCCCGGCCTGGAGACGGCCCTCGACCTGCGGGGCATGCCCGTGCGTCCGGACAGGCCGCCCATGCCGCCGGAGCTGACTTTCTCCGGCGTAAAGGCCACCGGGCACAACAGCCTCCTGCACGAGCGGGACGGCAGCGTCTGGGTGGTGCACCACGCCCGCCCGGAGGGCCGCATGGGCCCGCCCTTCCTGCAGGTGCGTCAGCTGCTGATGGCGGCGGATGGCCGCGCCATGGCCTGGCCGCTGCCGCGCGAATATGGCCCGCTGGAAACCGCCGGCGAGCTGCCGGAGCGGTGGCGCATGGTGTACCTGAGCCGCTGCAACAGCGACGTGGTCTACGGCCGCCCGGTAACCCTCGCGCAGACTGAAGCCCAGCGCGAAGGGGACGTCATCCGCATGAAGCTCTTCTGTAAGGATTGGGAAGGCCTTGTTTACCGTCAGGGAAGCCGCATTGCCTGCACGCTGCTCTCAAAGGACGGCGAAACCCTCTGGGGCGTTGGGGAGTGAATCATGAATTATGAATTATGAATTAGGAATTATGAATTGAAAATGGCGCCGGATGTCCGCAACGCATCCGGCGCTTTGCTGTCCGGCACACCCCCTGTGCCACAAACCAAATTCCTAATTCATAATTCCTGATTCATAATTTCAAAAAAGGCTCCCCGGCCGAAACCGGAGAGCGTGGGATCGAATGCTTACTTGACCTGGGACAGAGCGTCGTTGATGGCTTCCATCAGGCCGTTGGAGGTGTAGGTCGCGCCGGAAGCGACGTCGATGCCATTGGTGCCGTTGTTGGCGATGATGGCGTCGATCAGGCCGAAGCCCTTGTCGGAGATGCCGGCGGTCTCGCCGTGGGACAGGACCTCGATCTTGGCGATCTTGTCGCCGTCCATGGTGACCTTGACCTTGATCTCGCCGCCGAAGCCCTTGCCGACGCCGATGTACTCGTTGGCAGCCAGAGCGGGCTCAGCGGGAGCAGCGGCTTCCTCAACGGCGGGGCCGAAGCCGTACAGCGCGTTCAGGTACTGCACCACGCGGCCGCCCACGTCAGCGGACAGGGAGGCGCAGCGCACGCCGCGCTCGGAGGAGCCGAACTCGTAGCCGGAAGCGGCCATCCAGTTGCCGACGGAGTCCTTGCACAGCTCAGAACCGGCGACGGTGTGGACGGGATGCTCGGGCTTGTCAGCGGGCTGGTAGATGGGCAGGTTGGTGCTCTCGTACCACTCGTACATCTTGGTGCGGATGCCGGACATGTCAGAACCGGTGGCGAACAGGTTCAGCACGGCGAAGGCGCCACCCAGGGAGCCGCACAGGTTGCGACGGCCGTAGCCACCGCCGCCATGGGCGAACATGCGGCCATCGATCTGGTTGTAGGGATAGCCGTACTTCTCAGCCAGCAGATCCAGGATGCCGGAGGCAACGCCCGCGCAGCAGCCGCCCTTGGCGAAGAAGTTGGCGTAGATCTTGTCCTGCACCTCGGCAACATCCAGGCCGGGCCAGGTCCAGGGGAAGGCGGGCGCGGCGATCGCGTCGTCAGCCTTCGCGGTGGTCAGAACGGCGGGGACAGCGGTCAGAGCGGCGGCGCCCAGGGCGACCTTGCCGGCAGAACGCAGAAACTCGCGGCGGGACTGTTCCATCTTGCTCATTGTCATTTCCTCCTGATATGGGGTTGGTAGGGATGCGATGCGATATGCGCATCAGCAATACTGGTAACTTGATTATACACCATGCAATGCTGGTTAGACAAGATAAACTGCGCAAAATCCTTAAAAAAAAGGCATTTACTTTTGGAAGCCGATGATGTATAATCTTGTGTATTGAGATCGGTTCAAAACGAAGGGGGAGGATACCATGTTCAATATCGGCGGCATGGAACTGCTGCTGATCCTGCTGGTGGCCTTCCTCGTCGTGGGGCCGAAGGATCTGCCCCGGGTGGCCCGCTGGATCGCCCGTGTTATCAAGAAGGCCCGCGCCTATATCGATCAGTTCAAGGATGAACTGGGACTGGACGAGCTGGAGGCAGATGTGAAGGAAGTCACTGCGGAGGTCGAAAGCGCGGTTTCGCAGGCGGACATTTCTGAGGAAATGAAGCGTGCGCAGGACGAAATGCGTGCCATTGCCGAAGGCGTGGATGCGCAGGTTCGCCAGGCGACGAAGCAGCCCTCTGAAATGAAGGATGCAAAAAAGGAATAAACCGGTCTGACCGGCTGTGTTGGAGGTAAAGCTATGAAACTTGGTGTATGGGAGATCGTTCTGATTCTGGCGCTGGCGCTGGTGCTCTTCGGCGGCGGCAAGCTGGCTGGCGTGGGCAAGGCGCTGGGCACGGCTATCCGCGACTTCAAGAAGGAAATGAAGTCTGACGACGCGCAGAAGCCTGCTGAAGAAGAGAACAAGGCTGAGTGAGTCCCATGGCGGAAAAACAGGAAAAGAAACAGGCGCTGGTGGAGCATCTGCTGGCGCTGAGGAACGTGCTGCTCATCAGCGTGGGCGCGGTGGTGGTGGCGTTCGTTGTCATCTTCTGCTGCGCCATTGACCCGCTCATGGCCTTCATCGAGCGTCCGCTGGTGCAGCGGGGGATCTCCATCATCTTCACCGAGCTGTCTGAAGGCGTGATGGCGAAGATGAAGATCTCGCTGATTGCCGCGGTGGTGGTGGCGTGCCCGATCATCGTGTGGCAGGTGTGGCGATTTGTCAGCCCGGCGCTGTATGCCCATGAGAAGCGGACGTTCTGGGCAGTCGTGCTCATCAGTGCGCTGCTGTTTGTCACGGGCGCGGCATTCTGCTATTTTGCTGTGTACATGCTCACGGTGGAGTTCTTCATCTCCATGGGCGAGGGCTTCGGCCAGATGACGCCGACGCTCAGCTCCTACATCGACAATCTCTTTGGTTTTGTCGTGCCCTTCGGCCTGGCCTTTGAGCTGCCGGTGGCGCTCTACATCACCACCAAGCTGGGCATGACGAACTACCGCATGCTGGCCAGCAAGCGCAAGTTCATCATCCTTGCGGTTGCCATCATCGCCGCGATCCTCACGCCCCCGGACGTGGTGTCGCAGGTGATGCTCATCATCCCCATTCTGCTGCTCTTCGAGATCAGCCTGATTGTTGTGCGTATCGTGCAGCCCAAAAAGAATGAGGAAGAGGCCGCCTGATATGTCCATCACGCCGCTCTGCTGATGCAGGGCGGTTTTTCGTTGCGTTCCGGGCTTGCAAAGATCGGTGGACTGTGATACAATGGAGCAAAATAGTTGCAGATGCAACGATGAGGTGATCCTGCGATGAAGATCCTGCTGAAGCTGAGCCGCGAGGCGCTGCGGTACAAGAAGCTTTACGTCCTGGCGATTCTCTCGACCCTGTGCCTGACAGGGGTGAACCTGATCGCGCCCAGGGTGCTTTCCGGGATGACGGGCCTGGTGGAGGGCGGCGTGACGGAAGTGGAGATGGTGCACATTCTCTGGCTGACGGGCGCGCTGGTGGGGCTGTACCTGCTCCGGATCCTCTTCCGATTCGGGTCGAACTACATGGCCCACAAGGCGGCGTGGTTCCTGGTGGGCGATCTGCGCACGAAGACCTACGACAAGCTCCAGCGGCTCCACCTGGGCTTCTTCCACGACAAGCAGACCGGCGACCTGATGAGCCGCGTGGTCAACGATACCCGCGACTTCGAGCTCCTCTATGCCCACATCATCCCGGACATCCTGACCAACATCGTCACTTTCGTGGGCGTGGTGGCGGTGCTGCTGTCCATCAACGTGCAGCTGGCGCTGATCACGGCCATCCCGCTGCCGCTGATCCTCGCCTCGGGCTTCGTCTTCTCAAAGAAGGTGCGGCCCTATTTCCGCGCGTCCCAGGAGAAGATGGGCGAGCTGAACGGCAAGCTTCAGGACAACATCTCCGGCATTCATGAGATTCAGGCCTTCGGGCGCGAGAACTATGAGTCCGGCAAGGTCAACGGGAAGAATTTCGACCACATCCACGCCATGCTGACGGCGCTGCGCATCAGCGCGGTGTTCCACCCGTCGGTGGAGTTCATCTCCTCCATCGGTACGGTGCTGGTGGTGGGCTTCGGCGGATACCTTGCCATGACCACGAACCTCCCCGTGGCGGATATCGTGGCCTTCATGCTGTACCTGGGCATGTTCTATGGCCCAGTGGCGGGCCTGGCAAACCTGCTGGAGAGCACCCAGCAGGCCCTTGCCGGCGCAGAGCGTGTGATGACCATCCTCGATGCGCCCCTTGAGATTGCCGACCGGGAGGACGCTGTGGACGCGGGCCGCGTGGAGGGCAGCATCGCCTTTGAGCATGTGAGCTTCGCCTATCAGGAGGGCCAGCCGGTGCTGGAGGACGTGAGCTTCCGGTGTGGCGCGGGCAAGATGCTGGCGCTGGTGGGCCCCACGGGCGTGGGCAAGACGACGCTGACGCAGCTGATCTCCCGCTTCTACGAGCCGACCTCCGGTCGCATCCTCATCGACGGCAAGGACATCCAGGACATGACCATCGAGAGCCTCAGGCGCAACATTTCCCCCGTGCTGCAGGACACCTTCCTCTTCAACGGCACCATTGCCGAGAACATCGGCTATGCCGTGCCGGAAGCCTCCAGCGAGGAGATCGAGGCCGCCGCGAAGGCCGCCAACATCCACGAGGACATCGCTGCCATGCCCGAGGGCTACGACACCCTGGTGGGCGAGCGCGGCCTGCGCCTTTCCGGCGGACAGAAGCAGCGCGTGGCCATCGCCCGTGCCATCCTGCGCAAGTCGCCCATCATCATCCTGGATGAGGCCACGGCCTCCGTGGACGTGGAGACCGAGCAGCAGATCCAGAAGGCCATCGCCGGTATCGCGGGCACACGCACCATCGTGGCCATCGCGCACCGGCTGTCCACCATCCGCAACGCGGACATGATCCTCGTCATCGAGGAAGGCCGCGTGGCCGAGGTGGGCACCCACGATGAGCTGGTGGCCCGGGGCGGCGCGTACGCCCGCATGAACGCCATCCAGACCGCTGCGGCGACCCAGGCTGGCATCGCATAAAGAAAACGCGCCTGCTTCCGGCTTACCGGGCAGGCGCGCTGCGTTCAGGTGGGGAGGGAGGGTTCGGAGGCTTTGCTGTCGCGGTGCTGCAGCCAGGCGCTCAGGAGCATGGCTACAGCAAGGATGCAGCCGATAAGGACATCCGGCAGGGCATAGGCGTTCAGCGCGGGCAGGACGCCCATCGTCAGCAGGGACACCACCACGATGGCCATTGCCGCCGGGCAGATGTAAACGTCCCCGTGGACGTGAAATGCCCGGCCGAGGAAGTCGCCGGCGAGGGTCGCGGCAATTCCGGCTGCAACGCCCCAGAGCACGCTTCCGCCCGAAGCCACGGCATAGGAGGCGCACAGGGTGATGTGGTGCGTGGTGGGCACCTTTGTCTGGCCCTGTCCCAACACCAGCACGATGCAGCTGACCGTGAAGGGGAGGAACACGCCGTACTGGCGCACAGCGTCGCTCTCCGACGCGAGCACTTCCCACGTGCAGCAGGCGGCAAACCCGGCGATTACGCCGCCGCAGAGCACCATGTCAAAGGGTCGGGTCATCGTGTCCTGCCAGGCCTTGGCGCGGCGGTGAAAGCGTCCGAGGCGGGCGGATTGCTCATCGGGTCTGCTGAAGACCTCGCGGTCCAGGATCATCTTCAGCCCCAGGGTGATCAGCCAGATGTAGGCGGCGCTTGTGTCCATGATGGCACCAAGGCCGATCGTGGTCATCAGGCTGTTGCAGACCCAGCCCAGCATGCCGACGCAGCCGCCGAAGAGGATCACGTCCGGCTTGCCCAGCGTCATCAGCGCCCGGTTGGTGTTGTGGCCCTCCCCATAGGGGACATAGCCGCGCCAGCGGGCATAGTGGGCCGCAGTCGCGCCGCCGGCGTAGGACACGGCTGGCAGCATCATCGGCCCGAAAGCGACGGCGGTGTGCAGGAAGGACGCGTCAGTCCCGCCAAAGAGCGCCGCCATCGAGATGGCGCAGAACACGCCCGTGAGCGCAAAAGCGGCTGATCCGCCCAGCATTGCGCCAAAGGCGCCGCCGCAGAATGCGTAAAACAGATTCATCCCAAAGCATCTCCCGTACCTGGTATCGCATGCATGATACGCCATCGCGCGCGCTTTGTCAATGGCTGATGGCGAATGCGATGCAAAAGAAAAACATGAAAGAAACAGCCACAGGGCAGATTCTGTGATATCATAAAAGAAATTCGTCATACAGGAGGTCGTGTATGGATTACCGCACCTATTTGCGTTATCATCCCGATGAGAACGGTTACTTCGGCGAGTATGGCGGTGCGTTCCTCACCGAGGAACTGAAGGATGCCATGGCCGAGATCACCGAGGCATACCACACCATCGCCCAGAGCGCCCAGTTCGTCAACGAGCTGCGCCGCATCCGCAAGGACTTCCAGGGCCGTCCCACGCCCGTGTACCACTGCGAGCGCCTCAGCCGCGTCAACGGCGGCGCGCAGATCTACCTCAAGCGCGAGGACCTCAACCACAGCGGCGCTCACAAGCTGAACCACTGCATGGGCGAGTGCCTGCTGGCCAAGTACATGGGCAAGAAGAAGGTTATCGCAGAGACCGGCGCAGGTCAGCACGGCGTGGCGCTGGCGATGGCGGCGGCGTTCTTCGGCCTGGAGTGCGACATCTACATGGGCGAGGTGGACATCGCCAAGCAGGGCCCCAACGTCACCCGCATGAAGATCCTCGGCACCCGCGTGGTGCCCGTCACCCATGGCCTGAAGACCCTGAAGGAAGCGGTGGACGCGGCCTTTGAGGCCTATGCCCGCGAGTACGAGGACGCCATCTACTGCATCGGCTCCTGCCTGGGCCCGCATCCCTTCCCGCTGATGGTGCGCGACTTCCAGATGGTCGTGGGCCAGGAGATGCGCGAGCAGTTCCGGGACATGATGGGTCACGAGCCCGACGTGGTCTGCGCCTGCGTGGGCGGCGGCTCCAACAGCCTGGGTACCTTCGTGCCCTTCCTGGACAGCGCCGTGGAGCTCTACGGCGTCGAACCCCTGGGCAAGGGCGACGCACTGGGCGACCATGCCGCCTCCATGAAGCACGGCACCCCTGGCATCATGCACGGCTTCAACTCCATCATGCTCAAGGACGAGAACGGCGAGCCCGCCCCGGTGTACTCCATCGCCTCCGGCCTGGATTACCCCTCCGTGGGCCCGGAGCATGCGTACCTGCGCTCCCTGGGCCGCGTGCAGTACGACGCGGTCAGCGACGAGGAGGCCGTGCGCGCCTTCTTCGCGCTGTCGAAGTACGAGGGCATCATCCCTGCGCTGGAGTCCAGCCATGCGGTGGCCTTCGCCATGAAGAAGGCGAAGGAGATGAAGACCGGCTCCATCCTGGTCACCCTCTCCGGCCGCGGCGACAAGGACGTCGACTACGTTGTGGAGCACTACGGCTTCGGCGAGCAGTTCCAGCTGTAATCCCATCTGCATCAGGTGCACGGACAATGCGTTCCGTGCGCCTTTTTGTATTTACCAATGCACAGCAGGGAAGAATATGCCCGTGCTGCTCCAGCAAGGAGGCAGGATGCGAGCGTGCATGTAAGATTGTCAATAATATATCATATGGCAAATGATCGGGTAAAATTGTACATCACCTATTGCAGTTTGGCGGGTTTGCTGATATAATAGGTAAGAATAGCTGCAAAACAGCTCATTTTTATGCTGCGATTGGAGGTGTACCCGGGTTTGTTCAAGAACGTGGACGCAGAGGTGAAGCGCTCTGTGCGCTATATCGCCCTTGTCGTCCTGATGTGCAGTCTGCTGCTGCAGGCGGTGTTCCTTCTGATCGGCCAGTGGGATATCACAGTGCTGTGGGGGAATCTGCTGGGCGCGGCGACGGCCGTTCTCAACTTCTTCATCATGGCGCAGACGGTTGCCAAGGCCCTGGCGCAGGGGGATAAGGAGGATGCGAACAAAAAGACGCAGCTTTCCCGCTCCCTGCGGATGCTGATGATGGCGCTGGTATGCGTCATCGGCGCAGTGGCCCCGTGCTTCAACCTGTACGCGGTGGCCATCCCGCTGGTGTTCCCCTCCATCGGGGCCTACCTCAGCGGCGTGCTGATGAAGAAATGACATGGATATCCTTTTTACATCGTATGCAAGGAGGTGATAAATGAATGAGTGAAAGCAAGGCGCAGAAGAGAGATCTGCGCTTTCGGCTGGTTGACGGTCTGTATCTGGCCATGATCGTGCTGCCGCTGCTGGCTGCGATCCTGCTGAAGATCTTCACAAACCTGCCAACGGGCGCCGAGGGACTATCCATCACCGGCGCAAGGGTGTTTGTCAGGATTCCGTTCCCGCTGATGGACATTCTCATCACGGAAGCCATGGTCAATGCCTGGCTGATTCTCATCACCATCATCGGCGCGTGCCTGTTCCTGGCCCACGGGATCACTGTTAAGGGAGGCGGCATCCGCCAGATCGCTGCGGAATGGGTGGTTGAAAAGGCGGAGGGCATCATCCGGGATAACATGGAGCCTGTGTTCCATGCCGGTTACACCCCCTTCATCATGACCATCCTGGCCATTTCCGCCTGCTCCAGCCTCATGTCCCTGATCGGCGTGTTCCCGCCCACGGCGGACGTGAACATCATTGCCGGCTGGTCCATCCTCGTGTTCATCCTCATCACCAAGAACAAGCTCAAAGCGGGCGTCGGCTCCTATGCCAAGGGCTTCCTGGAGCCCATCCCGGTGATGCTGCCGATGAACATCCTGGGCGAAGTCGCCACCCCCGTGTCGATGACCTTCCGTCACTTCGGCAACGTCCTGTCCGGTACGGTCATTGCGTCGCTGGTGGCCTGGGCGCTGGGTGGACTGACCAGCCTGCTGCTGGGCTGGCTGCCGGGCTTCCTGGGGGACATTCCCTTCTTCAACGTAGGTATCCCGGCTGTCCTGAGCGTCTACTTCGACATCTTCTCCGGCTGCATCCAGGCCTACATCTTTGCCATGCTGACCATGCTGAACATCTCCGGGGCCTACCCGGGTGATGATGTGCTGGCTGAACGCGCGGCGAAGCGGCAGAAGCGCAAGGCGCAGATTGCAAACTGACCCCTGTAAATCGCCGCAAGGGCGGCTGACAAAACACAACAACACAAATTGAACGGAGGATTTTCATCATGGAAGCTATTGCTGTTGCGATCATTCTGGGCTGCTGCGCGCTGGGCGCGGGCATCTGCATGGGTATCGGCGCTGTGGGCCCCGGTATCGGCGAAGGTCACGCTGTTGCCAATGCCTGTGAAGCCATCGGCCGTCAGCCTGAGGCCAAGGGCGCTGTCACCTCTACTATGATCATGGGCTGTGCCATCTCCGAGACCACCGGTATCTACGCCCTGGTCATCGCCATCCTGCTGATCTTCGTTGCGCCCATCACCATGGTCAACGCGCTGAAGGCCTTCATCAACCCCGGCGCGTAATGAGAGGTGTCTGAATGGAAACGTATTTCGGTACGCCTGAGTATCTGGAAATCATTTCCGTCAATATCTGGACCATTCTCGCATCCCTTGCAAACCTCGGCATTCTGTACTGGGGCCTGAAGAAGTTCCTGTACAAGCCGGTCAAGAACGTCATCGCCGCCCGCCAGGCGGAGCTGCAGGCGCAGTACGACGCCGCAGCCGCCGCTGAGCAGGCTGCCAATGAAAGCCGCGACGCTTACGCCGCCAAGCTCGATGGCGCACAGGCCGAGGCCGATGGTATCATCCATGAGGCAACCGCCACCGCGAACCGCCGCGGCGAGAAGATCGTCGCTGAGGCCCGCGAGAAGGCCGCCAGCATCGTCCGCCAGGGCGAAATGGAGGCCGAAATGGAGAAGAAGAAGGCACAGGAATCCATCCGCCGCGACATCACCGACGTTTCTGCCGCGCTGGCTGAGCAGCTGCTGGGCCGCGAGATGAACGCTGATGATCACGCTGCGATGATCGATTCCTTCCTGCAGGGGATCGGTGATGCCCAATGACGGAGACGAGCAGAGCCTATGCCGACGCGCTGTTCTCCCTGGCTGTGGAGACGGACAGCGTCCGCGAAACCCTGAATGCGCTCAAGGTGGCGCGCCATGAACTCTACAACAACGAAGGGGCGCTGGACCTGCTGGCGTCTCCTGCGATCCCCAAGGACGAGCGCCTTGCCGTGATCGAGCAGGCTTTCGGCGATAAGCTCCCCGGGCCTGTGGTGAGCCTGCTGTGCGTCATGTGCGGCAACGGCTGCATCCGCGAGCTGGACGACTGTGTGGCCGCTTTCAGCGAGCTGCACGATGCGGCCATGAAGCTCTCCACCGCCAGGGTGGTCAGCGCCGTTGCGCTTTCCGCCGCGCAGAAGGCCGCCCTGACCGAGCAGCTGACCAGGAAGCTGGGCCGCAGCATCCGGCTGGAATGCGACGTGGACGCGTCCATCCTGGGCGGCATGATCGTGTATGTGGACGGCAAAGTGATCGACGGCAGCCTCAGGCACAAGCTGCAACAAATCAAGGAAGTGATGAACTCATGAGCAACAGACCGGAAGAAATCTCAAGCATCCTCAGGGAGCAGATCCGCAACTATAAGAGCAAGATCGAGATGGCTGAGACCGGCACCGTCATCACCGTTGGCGACGGCATTGCCCGTGTTTACGGCCTGCGCTCCTGCATGGCGAATGAGCTGCTCCGCTTTGAGGACGGCAGCTTCGGTATGGCCCAGAACCTGGAGGAGGACACCGTGTCCGTCGCCATCCTGAGCGATAAGGACACCATCCGCGAGGGCAGCACCGTGTACCGCACTGGCCGCGCGCTGTCCGTGCCGGTGGGCGAGGCCCTGTTGGGCCGCGTGGTGAACGCTCTGGGCGAGCCCATCGACGGCAAAGGCCCCGCGGAGTGCACCGCGACCCGCCCCATCGAGTCCGAGGCCCCCGGCATCATCGAGCGCAAGAGCGTGTCTGTCCCCCTGCAGACGGGCATCAAGGCCATCGACGCCATGATCCCCATCGGCCGCGGCCAGCGCGAGCTGATCATCGGTGACCGCCAGACCGGCAAGACCGCCATCGCCATCGACACCATCATCAACCAGAAGGGCACGGGCGTGCTGTGCATCTATGTGGCCATCGGCCAGAAGCGCACCTCCGTTGTGCAGATTGCGCAGGAGCTGGAGCGCGCCGGCGCCATGCCCTACACCATCATCGTGTCCGCGTCTGCGGCGGAGAGCGCGCCCCTGCAGTACATCGCGCCCTATTCCGGCTGCGCGATGGCGGAGTACTTCCGCGAGCAGGGCAAGGACGTGCTGATCATCTATGATGACCTGTCCAAGCACGCCGTGGCTTACCGCGCCCTGTCCCTGCTGATCCGCCGTCCTCCGGGCCGCGAGGCGTACCCGGGCGACGTGTTCTACCTGCATTCCCGCCTGCTGGAGCGCGCGGCCTGCGTGCATCCGGACTTCGGCGGCGGCTCCATCACGGCGCTGCCCATCATCGAGACCCAGGCGGGCGACGTATCGGCCTACATCCCGACCAACGTCATCTCCATCACCGACGGCCAGATCTTCCTGGAGACCGAGCTCTTCCACTCCGGCATCATGCCCGCCATCAACCCCGGCATTTCCGTGTCCCGTGTTGGCGGCAGTGCGCAGCGCAAGGGCATGAAAAAGGTCGCCGGCGAGCTGAAGCTGCTCTACGCCCAGTACCTGGAACTGAAGGCCTTCGCCCAGTTCGGCAGCGATCTGGACGCGGATACCAAGGCCCGTCTGGCCCTGGGCGCCCGCATCGTCGAGGTGCTCAAGCAGAAGAAGAACGCCCCCATCCGCGTGGGCTGCCAGGTGGCGATCGTGTATGCGGTCATCCACGGCTACCTCAACGATGTGGAAGTTGACAAGGTGCAGGATTGGGAAGTCCGCCTGTACGACAAGCTGGAAGCCTCCCACGAGGACCTGCTGGTCCGCCTGGAGGCTGGTGAATTCTCCGACGACGACGTGAAGGAACTGGAAGAGGCGCTTGCGTCCATGCGGAGGTGACAGGGATGGGAGCCAACACCAAAGCCCTGAAAAACCGCATCCGCAGCGTTGATTCCACGCTTCATACCACCAGCGCCATGGGCCTGGTCGCGTCCTCCAAGATGCGCAAGTCCAATGAGCGCATGCAGGGTGGCCGGCAGTATGCCGATGCTTTCGCTTCCGTCGTGGATGTGCTGACGGCCTGCCCGGAGTGCGCGGGCAGCCCCTTCATGCGCGAAACGGATGGCAAGCGCACGCGCCTGATCGTCATCGCGGGTGACCGCGGTCTGGCGGGCGGCTACAACGCCAACGTGTTCCGCCTGACCGAGAGCCTGGGGCACGAGGCCGTTTACCCCATTGGCAAGCGCGCCTGCGACCGCTACCGCGCGCCCCACAACTCTTCGGAGTACTATACCGGCGCTGAAGCCACCGCCCTGGCCCGCAGGCTCTGCACGGAGTTTGCCGCAGGGGAGTATGACCGGTTGGGCATCGTGTACACGCGCTATGTGAGCATGCTGTCCCAGGTGGCGGAGGTTCGCTGGGTGCTACCCCTGACTCGCGCGGAGAACGCGGGTACCCTGGGCGTGCTCTTTGAGCCGGACGAGGAAACCATCCTCAACGCGACCGTGCCGGACTACATCGCAGGCCTGCTGATGGCGCTCATCCGCGAGAGCTTCGCCAGCGAAGTCGCCGCACGCCGCATGGCCATGGACTCCGCAGGCAAGAACGCCCGCGCGATGATCGACGATCTGCAGCTGCAGTACAACCGGGCCCGTCAGGGCGCCATCACGCAGGAGATCACCGAGATCGTGGCTGGCGCAGGTTCCTGACCCAATCTGTAACGAAGGAGGGGAATCCCTTTGGCGAATAATACGGGCAAGGTCGCACAGGTCATGGGACCTGTTGTTGACGTCCGTTTTGACAAGGGCGGTCTGCCGCCCATCCATCAGGCGCTGACCGTCATGATTGGCGAGCGCAAGCTGACCTGCGAGGTCGCGCAGCACATCGGTGACAACACCGCCCGCTGCATCGCGATGGCCTCCACGGACGGCCTGCAGCGCGACGCCGTCGTGACCGATACCGGCGCATCCATTTCTGTCCCCGTCGGCCGCCAGACCCTGGGCCGCATCTTCAACGTCCTTGGCGACGTGGTGGATAACGGCGAAGAGGTCTCCGGCGAGCGCTGGGACATCCACCGTCCCGCTCCCGCCTATGACGAGCTGGCCACCTCCACCGAGATGCTGGAAACCGGCATCAAGGTCATCGACCTGATCTGCCCCTACTCCAAGGGCGGCAAGATCGGCCTGTTCGGCGGCGCCGGCGTGGGCAAGACGGTTCTGATCATGGAGCTGATCAACAACATTGCCAAGCAGCATAACGGCCTGTCCGTCTTCACCGGCGTTGGCGAGCGCACCCGCGAGGGCAACGACCTGTACAACGAGATGAAGGAATCCGGCGTGCTGGCCAACACCGCGCTGTGCTACGGCCAGATGAACGAGCCTCCGGGAGCCCGTATGCGCGTGGGCCTGTCCGGCCTGACGATGGCCGAATACTTCCGCGACGAGGAAGGCCAGGACGTGCTGCTGTTCATCGACAACATTTACCGCTTCACCCAGGCTGGCTCCGAGGTGTCGGCGCTGCTGGGCCGTATGCCCTCCGCCGTGGGCTACCAGCCCACTCTGGCCACCGAGATGGGCCTGCTGCAGGAGCGCATCACCTCCACCCGCAAGGGCTCCATTACCTCCGTTCAGGCCGTGTACGTCCCTGCGGACGACCTGACCGACCCCGCGCCCGCCACCACCTTCTCCCATCTGGACGCGACCACGGTTCTGTCCCGTTCCATCGCTTCCATGGGCATCTATCCCGCCGTCGATCCGCTGGAGTCCACCAGCCGCATCCTGAATGCCGACGTGCTGGGTGAGGAGCACTACGCCGTGGCGCGTGAGGTGCAGCGCATCCTGCAGCGCTACAACGAGCTGATGGACATCATCGCCATCATGGGCATGGACGAGCTGTCCGACGAGGATAAGCTGCTGGTGGGCCGCGCCCGTAAGATCCAGCGCTTCCTGTCCCAGCCCTTCAGCGTGTCGGAGAAGTTCACGGGCTACGAGGGCGTTTACGTGCCGATCGCCGAAACCATCCGCGGCTTCCGCGAGATTATCGACGGCAAGCACGACGATCTGCCTGAGTCTGCGTTCCTCTTCGCAGGCACGATCGACGATGTGGTCGCCCGCGCAAAGAAGGTGCAGGGATGAACACCTTCCTGCTGAATATCTCTTCGCCTGATGGCAAGCTCTATTCCGGCGAGGTGATTGGCCTTGTCGTGCGCGGCGTGGCTGGTGACCTGATGGTGCTGGCGGGGCATATCCCCTTCATCACCAACGTCAAGCCGGATACCCGCATCGCTATCCACCTGACGGATGACACCGTCCGGGAGGGCGCCACCGGCGGCGGTCTGCTGACCGTCGGCAAGGATGAGGTGACCTACCTCACCGCTGGCATCGAATGGGATGAGTAATCACTGCCCCTGCTGCACTCTGCGGCAGGGGATTTTTTGTGCTTGCCACAACGCGCGTTATCCGGTATAATGGTTGCATCAGCAACGTTCGTTGAACGTAAAGGAGCGATGAGCATGGATAATTTCAACTTTTACAGCCCGACGGAGTTTGTTTTCGGCAAGGGCCGCGAGAATGAGGCGGGCCAGCTGGTGAAGAAGTGGGGCGGCACGAAGGCCATGGTGCACTTTGGTGGCGGCAGCGCGATTCGCAGCGGCCTGCTGGAGCGGGTGACGGCCTCGCTGGAGGCGGCGGACGTGCCCTATGTGACTCTGGGCGGCGTGAAGCCCAATCCCCGCGATACCCTGGTGTACGAGGGGATCGAGCTGTGCCGGAAGGAAAATGTTGACTTCATTCTCTGCGTGGGCGGCGGTTCCGTCATCGACAGCGCCAAGGCCATTGCGGCGGGCGTGGTGTATGAGGGCGACTTCTGGGATTTCTACTGCGGCAAGGCGGCGGTGGAAAAGGCTCTGCCCATCGGCACGGTGCTGACCATCGCAGCGGCTGGCAGCGAGGGCAGCGGCGACACCGTCGTGACCCAGGAGGCGACCGGCCTCAAGCGTGGCGCGGGCGGCAATGCCCTGCGGCCCCGTTTCTCCATCATGAACCCCGAATTGACCTGCACCCTGCCTGCCTTCCAGACGGCCTGCGGTGCCTGCGACATCATGGCCCACGTGTTCGAGCGGTACTTCACCAACACCCAGGAGGTCGAAATCACCGACCGTCTGTGCGAGGCCGTCCTCTGCACGATGGTGAAGGAGTCCCCCCGCGTCATTGCCGATCCCAACAACTACGAGGCCCGCGCCAACATCATGTGGGCCGGCACGGTGGCGCACACCAACATCGTCGGCGTGGGCCGCAGCCAGGACTGGAACAGCCACAATCTGGAGCATGAGCTGTCCGGCTTGTACGACGTGGCTCACGGCGCGGGTCTGGCGGTCATCATGCCCGCGTGGATGGAGTTCGTCATGCCCCACAACCCCATGCGCTTTGCACAGATGGCGACCCGCGTGTTTGGCTGCGCGATGAACTTCGAGAACCCCGAGGCCACCGCGAAGGAGGGCATCCGCTGCTTCCGCCGCTTCCTGCATGAGCTGGGTCTGCCCATCAATTTCGCAGAGCTGGGCGCAAAGGAAGAGGACATCCCGGTGCTGGTGGAGAAGCTTGGCCTGGGCGACGGCCGCAGCTGGGGCTTTGTCCGCCTGTCCTCCGAGGATGCGGCGGCCATCTACCGCATCGCTGCCCACGCGACCCTGTAATAGGAGGAAAGCAACATGAAAGCACTGTTCATCGGCGGTACCGGCACCATTTCCATGGCCATCACCCGCCAGCTGGCCGGGAATCCCGACTGGGAGCTGTACCTGCTCAACCGGGGCACCCGCACGGCGGAGCTGCCTGCGGGCGTGAAGACCATCACGGCGGACATCAACAATGAGGCCGAGGCCGCAAAGGCTCTCGAGGGCTACACCTTCGACTGCGTGTGCGATTTCATTGGTTTCGTGCCTGCGCAGCTGGGGCGGGACGTGCGCCTCTTCAAGGGTAGGACGAAGCAGTTCATGTACATCTCCTCCGCATCGGCGTACCAGAAGCCCGTGGGCACCTATGTCATCACGGAATCGACGCCCCTGCACAATCCCTACTGGGAGTACTCCCGCAACAAGATTGCCTGCGAGGAGCTGCTGATGCGCGAGTACCGCGAGAATGGCTTCCCGGTCACCATCATCCGCCCCAGCCACACCTATGACGAGCGCAATGTCCCCGTGGGCGCTCATGGCGACAAGGGCTCCTGGCAGGTGCTCAAGCGCATGATGGAGGGCAAGCCCGTCCTCGTGCACGGCGACGGCACGACCCTGTGGACTGTGACTCACAACAGCGACTTTGCCAAGGCCTTCATCGGCCTGATGGGCAATGTCCACGCCATCGGCGAAAGCTACCACATCACCAGCGACGAGTCCGTCACCTGGAACCAGATTTACCAGATCATCGCCGACGAGCTGGGCGTGGCCTACAAGCCCTACTATGTCACCAGCGAATTCCTGCATGCGGCAGGGAAGTACGACTTCTGCGGCGGCCTGACGGGCGACAAGGCCAACACCGTCGTGTTCGATAATGCCAAGGTGAAGCGCGCCGTGCCCGGCTTCCAGTGCACGGTCAGGGCCGACCAGGGTCTGCGCTGGACGGTGCGGAACATGCTCAATACCCCTGAGCTGCAGGTGGAGGATCCCGAGTTCGACCAGTGGTGCGATCGGGTGATCGCCGCGCTGGAAGCCGCGAAGGATGCTGTCCGTAACGCCGCTGAGTGACCACCAACGTGCAGTAAAATAATCCCGAAATATACCACAATTGCAGAGTCCCGAAAAACACCCCGGAAAGCGTCGTGCCTTCCGGGGTGTTTGAATTGAGGTGTATTTCAGGCGGATTTCCGGGTCAGAAGCAGCGCGACCAATCCGCCTGCCAGCAGGGCTGCGCCTGCGATCCAGTAGACGAGGGTCAGGCTGTTGGTTGTGCCGTAGATGGCCAGCACGCCTTCGAAAATGCTGCCGACGGTGAGCGTCGCCGTGCCAGCGTGGTGCAGATTCAGCGCCCATGGGTGGGGCAGCGCTTTACCCCGCAGGGCGAGCCAGCAGAAGGGAATCGCCTCCAGCACCAGCGGGAAGAGGAACGCGTAGACCATGAAGCCGGACCACACGCCGTGGCTGAAGATTTCATACACACCGCCGAAGACAGCGCAGAACAGCGTCGCTGCCAGCCCGATAAAAGCTGTAGGCAGAGCGGAGCGGTCAGTAGCCGATGTAGACAATGTCACTCACGCTCCTTTCGGTGATCTTGCGGCCATTGGTGGTGGGGTTGTTGATGATCTCGCCCATGAACACCATGGAGGATGAGCCGCCGCCATCGAGGTTGTAAGCCGTGGTGACGCCCAGCCCCTGCATGAACTCCGCCAGGTCGTAGAGGGTGAGGCCGTCGCTCTGTCGCGTGCGGCCGTCAGCAACCAGGAGCACATAATGCCCGGGTTCGTAAACGCCAATGGCCGTGCGCGGATTATCCTCCATGGCTTTCCCGACCTCGTCCCGGGTGGTGACGGCGATTTCGCCATCCACCAGCAGCGCCGGGCCAAAGGAGAAAACGTGCATCGCGCCATCCTCTACAAGCGCCTCGGCCGCAACCACACCCTCCTGGACGACACGGAAGCTGCCGTCAGCCATGATGGCCAGCGCCTCCGTGTCCGAGCTGGCGCTGCTGCGGTAGAGTGCGCCGTTACGCACGACATAGCCGCGCTCGCGGGAGCCGTAGTAATCGCCGTTGATGGCGAGGATCGCGCCGTTGGCCTCGGCCATTTCGCTGGTTTTCTGGCTGATGTTGCGCCCGAAGGAGTCCTCGGCCAGGGCGGTTTTCAGCAGCTCGGGGGAGGTCAGCGTCACGTCGGCGACGTAGATGGTGGTGTCATGCTCGCGGTATTCGGTGAGGGTGATGGTGATGTTTGCATCAGAATAGCTGGTCGCTGTGACGATGGCAGGTGCGGTCGTGGGCAGTACGGCCGATGTTGCAGCCTGCGGCGTGGCATCGGAGACGGTATACACGCGGGTGATGACAAAGGTATCCAGCGCCACATACAGCGTGAAGAGCACCAGCACCAGCCCGTACAAAATGAGGAAACGGCTTTGCTTCATGTCTGCCTCCTTACCAGCCGCGCCATCCGCCGCCGCCGCCGGGATGGCCGAACATGCCGCCGCTGCCGCCATAGAGCATGTCGGTCATGGTGATGGTACCGGCGCTGCTGCCGCCGCTGATGGTCGTGTCCAGAGCGAAACCGTCTGCGTCAGCGCCCTCGGCTACGCCGTTGAGCTGGATGGTGTAGGAGCGCCCCAGTTGAATGGCAGGCGCGGTGAACACGGCGGACTGGTAAATGTTTGCCGGCGTGAAGGAGACAACAACGCGGCCGTCCTCATCCAGCAGCGCGAGGGAGCAGTCAAGGCGGTTCCTGAAGGAAACGAGAATCGCGCCCTGATTGGTGGCCTCGGTGAAGCTCTGGGCCATGCCGGCGGCGCCGGTGGCAATCAGGATTCCGCCCGTGACGGTTGCAGAGCCATCGTAATCGAAGGCCGCGTTCATGCTGCTGTACGGGCCGGAAACGAGGGTCACACCGCCGGAGATGGCGATGCTGTTGTTGGAGTCGATGCCGTCGCCCTTGGAGGTGATGACGGTGTGGCCGCCGCTGATGATGATCTCGCCCACGCCGTTGGAGAACATGCCCCTGCCAAAGCGGTTGCCCATGGCGGAGCCGTCCGCGCCGCCGGCGGCGTTCAGGCCGTCGTCGGAGGCGGTGATGTCGATGCGGCCGCCCGAGATGGTCAGCTTGCTGGCTTCCATGCCTTCGTAGCTCTTGCTGATGACGATGTCGCCGCCAGCCACCGTCAGGTTGGTGTCGGCATGAACGCCGTCATCGCCGCTGGAAAGGGCGAAGGTACCGGATGTGATGACGATGCTGCTGTTGGAGTGGATGCAGTCATCCTTTGAGGAGATGGTGTACTCGCCGCCGTCCAGCAGCATATCGCCGCCGGCTTTCAGGCCCTTCCAGGAGCCATCGGCATTGCGCATGGATTGGCTGCTGCCGCCGCCGGCCGTCAGGTTGAGGCGGATGTTCTGCGCGAGGATGACGGTTGCGGCCTGTATGCCGTCGCTGCCAGCAACGACGGTCAGCGCACACTCCGTCAGGTAGATGAAGCCGCGGCTTTCGTCCTCTTTGTTATCGGAGCGCATGCCGTTGCTGCCGGCGTCAATGGAGACGTCAGCGCCGGTGATCATCACGCAGTCCTTGCCATCAAGGCCGGTGGAGGCTGCGGTGATCTCCAGCGTGCAGCCTGCGACGATCAGATCGTCCTTGCTGACGATGCCGTGCTTGTACTGGCCGACGATGCTCAGGGCGCCGCTGCCGTTCAGGCACAGATCCGCGCGGGAAAAGATGGCGCCGTCGGGGCTGCCGGATTCCGTCAGGGCGTAGGCCGGGCCATCCGCAAGGGTGCTCCGCGTGCCCTCGGGGAGGGTGATGAAGACCTTGTCGGCGCTTTCGATGAGGATGGCCGGGCCGTCCGCACAGGTGATTTCCACGTTGTCCAGCACCAGCTGAACCTTGTCGTCATCATCCGCGCGAACGACGATGGGCAGGTCGGTGAACGTGCCGGTGATGTGATACACGCCATCGGACGTGATCAGCGCCTGGCCGTCGGAGAACTTAATGCCCTTGCCGCTGGCTTTGAAGGAGCTGCCGTTGCCGGTGATGGTGATTGCCTTCTGAACCTCCCAGGTACCGGCCAGTTCGCGGTCGGTGAAGGTGAAGTCCATCTCTTTTGTATCAATGAGTGCTGTGGATGCCGTGACTGCCGGGTCGGCGGACGCGTCGTGGGGCGCGGTGCAGCCCGTGAGCAGGAGCAGCATCAGCAGCAAGGCAATGCGCTTCTTCATTTTGATTACAGTTCCTCCTGGCTGTCCAGCAGGTCGCACAGGCTGATCTCGAGATTGCCGTTGCGGCAGCGGAGTTCGTCGATGAATTCCTGCATCTGCTCAGCCTTCTTCAGGCGCACGCGGTACTGCAGCTTGTAGAGGCTGCCCATGTTGGTGGTGCGGGCGCGCACGAGGCGGCAGGAGGTGAGATACTGCTTGAAAAGGTCGTCGAAGGCGCCGGCGAAGCGCAGGGCTTCAGGCACGGTGATGTGCAGGTCCATGCTGTGCTCGCTGCCGAAGGGGATCAGGGAGAGCAGCGCCAGCACACCCGCCACAATGAGGGTGAACAGCAGCGCGATGGCCACAAAGCCGCTGGCACAGGCCAAACCCGCCGTCATGGACAGGAAGATGGCCACGATATCCCGCGCCTTGCCCGGCACGGAGCGGAAGCGGATGAGCGAGAACGCACCCATCACGGCCACGCCCGTACCCACGCTGCCGTTGACCATCATGATCACTGTGGTGACGATCATGGGCAGCAGGATCAGCGAAACGATGAAGCTCTTGGTCGGCCGTGAGCGGACGCATGCGCCCAGCGCGGCAATGAAGCCGCATGCCAGCGCGCCGGCAAGGCAGAGGAGGTAGAGGTCGAGCTGGACGTAATCGGCGGTGATGTCTGTGATGGAATCAAAGATGTACATGGGGGATAGCTCCTTTCTGTCTTCAGGCGTCGGGGGGGTAGAGCGGCGGGATCAACCCGGCACAGACGCTGTAAGCCGTGCCGTATTTGGAGAAGGAGGTGGGGTGGATGGACAGGTCGCTGAGGGCTCTGGCCAGCCAGACGGGCATGGCGCCATCGGTCTTGATCTCCATGATGATGGCGTCCGGGGGCAGCAGAAGTGTTCCGTCATGCCCGTGATCCAGATGGAGATCCCCCTGGCGGTAGCGGACGTTCATGTCGAAGGTGATGCGCAGGCTGGGCAGCTCCTGATCGAAGTAGGCCTCCCGGTCGTAAGCGATGAGCATGGCCGGCTGCGGCTGGTGGTAGAAGCGCATCGCGTAGCTGATCTCGCGCATGATCTGGCTGTCCATGGGGGGCGCGCCGCCGGAGATGTAGTCCATGGCCTCATGCAGGGTCATGACCTCGCGCCGCTTGTACACCACACCCTTGTATTTCTTCTTGATCTCAAGAAAGACGGAGGTGTCCGGCGTTGGTATACCGTAGCTTCGCAGGCGCAGCTTCTCCTTGTAGGTGCGCGCAATGATAGAGTTGCGGATGATGAGGTGATCCGGCGTATCCAGGTACAGGCTGCTGATGGTGGATCGCCCGTGGGCGTCCGGGGTGAGGTGGTGCGCGATGAGCCCGAGCAGCGCGTCCTTCTCTGCAGGCGTCAGCCGGTACTTCTTCTCCACGCGCCGGAAAATCATGATGTCTTTCATAAGAACTCCTTAGGAAAGGATTGCTTCTATATCATAACACAGAACTGTGAATAATAGCTGATATTTGTGAAAAAAACATTCTTTCGTATTGAAAATGTCCATCACGGGCAGAAAGTTGCAATGCAGCATGCTTTGTGCTATACTTTTTCCCAAAGCAGAGCATCGTTTTCATACAGGCAAGGGAGCGTGAATTATGCATAGAACGACTTGGAATTTGCTGTGCAGCTGTATGTCGCAAGTGCTGGAACGGCTTGCGGTGCGTGCGGGCGTTGCGCCGAAGCCGGCCAGAGATCTGGCCCCGGGGCTTGCGGAGATTGTGAACTTCGCCCTGACACAGGCCATGGAAGCACCGCAGGCGGATGGCATCGCGCCGCTGGAGAGCATCTTCAATCACCTGAACGGGCGCGGGGGCAGGCAGGTTCTTCGCGCCAACTGGGCTCATGAGACGGTGCAGTATCCGGTGGAGGAAGCCGTCAATACGGAGGAGGACTACCGCGAACTTCTGGCGCGGTGGGAAGCCCTGTCCGGCCGCATGCCATGGGAGGCTGATTACGCCAGCTGCCTGCTGGACGCCATGGAAAGCTGCTTTAGCCATGTGCCGGAGAGTGGCGCGGCAGCTGACCGGAGGGATGTGCCCCTGTACCTGGCATGCAGGGCTGCAGCGGCCATCGGCTGCGCTGCGGAGCGCTATGCCGCCCGGAAGCCTGCCAGCCGCGTCGGCAGGCATGACAGCATTTATCGCCTGTGGGGCTTCGATCTCTCCGGCATACAGGCGTTCATCTACACCATCTCCAACCGAGGGGCGCTCAAAGGGCTGCGCAGCCGCTCGTTCTACCTGTCGGTGCTCATGGAGCATCTGGTGGATGAGGCGCTGGACCGCTGTGGGCTCTCCCGCGCCAATGTGGTTTACGTCGGCGGCGGCAAGGCGTACCTGCTGCTGCAGGACACGGAGGAGGCGCAGGCAGCCGTCAGCGAGCTGATCCGCGAGGCGAACCGCTTCCTGCTGGAGCGATTCGGCGGCTCGCTGTACCTGGCCAGCGGCTGGGCCTGTGCCAGCGCGGCGGAACTGTGCGGCAGCGGAAAGCGCGGGTACTCGGCCATCTTCAGCGAAGTGAGCCGGATGATCTCGCGCAGGAAGCTCAACCGTTACAGCGCCGAGGACATCCGCCGCCTGAATGCCGGCGGCAAGGGGGACGGCCTTCGCGAGTGCGTCATATGCGGCCATCAGGGTGAACTGGTCACCCGCAGCAACGGCGAAGCACTGTGCGGCATGTGCAGCAGGCTCGAGGCCTTCTCCCGGGAAGTGGCCGGGCTGGAAGTGCTGCTCGTCAGCCGGGAGGAAAAGCCGGATGCGCTGCCCCTGCCGGGCGGCTGCTGGCTGCGGAGTGAAACGCTCCCGGAGGCGCAGAACCTCATGAATCAGGGCGCTGTGCGCTGCTATCCGGTCAACGCGATGGTGCCGGAGCTGCCCCGGGCGCACCGGCTGCATGTGGGTAATTATCAGGCTGCAGGGGAGAATGGCCTGTCGGTCACCTTTGCGGATCTGGCGGCGCGTTCCTGCGGGGTGAAGCGGCTGGGTGTGATGCGCATGGACGTGGACAACCTGGGGAGCCTGTTCGCCGGGGGGCTGCGCATGCCGGGCACGAAGGCCCCGGACCGCTACGTCACCCTGCCGCGCTATATGGCGCTGTCAACGGCGATATCGACCTTCTTCCAGCGGGAGATCAACGCCATTCTGGGCCAGGCCGTCACGCAGGACTGGCTGGGCAACATGGGCGAAAGCCGCCCGCTGGAGGTGGCGGTGGTCTATTCCGGCGGCGACGATGTGTTCATCATCGGGGCATGGAATGACATAATGGAAGCCGGCCTGCGGCTGGAGGAAGCCTTCAGCCGCTATACCGGCGGCGCGGTGACGCTCTCGGGCGGCATGGGAATTTACCATGGCAAGGAGCCTGTCAGCATGATGGCCGAAAGTGCTGGCCAGCTGGAAAACGCCGCGAAAGCCCATGTGGAGGCCGGGGGCGGGAAGAATGCCATCGCCCTGTTCGGCGAGGAGGAAAGCGGCGGCAGCCCCGGCGATTTCGCATTCCGCTGGACAACGCTGCGCGAGCGGGTGCTGACCAAGCTGCCGATGCTGGCGCGGCACTTCACCCTCGCAGGCGACAGTGGCAATGGCGCGCTGTACCAGATCCTGACATGCCTGCGGGACATGAAGGACGACGAAAGCCGCACTGGCAACCCCATGGCGATCGCCCGCCTGGCATACACGCTTGCCCGCCGGATGGAGCAGCTGCGCATACGTGGGGACGAGGCGTCCCTCATTGAGCGTGATGCGCTGGGCGAGGCGGTTCAGCAGATCCTCCGCTGGGCGGAAGATGAAGAAGAGAACCGGGCGCTGCGTACGGCGATTCTGCTGCACGTGTATGCCAACAGAAAGGAGAACACGCAAGAATGACGCAGGAGAAGGGCATGGGAATCCGCGCTGAAAACGTGGCCAGGGCGGACCGCGTGATGCGCAGCCTGACCGAAAGGAACAATTCCATCACCAAGACGAAGCTCCGCTCCATGTTTGCGCTGCTGACGGATCTGTTCAACGAGGTGAGCATCAGCCGCGAAGAACGGTTGTCCGGTGAACAGATCAATCAGCTGCTGGCGGCGAAGGTGCGCATCGTATACGAGATCGGCCGCGAGGAGCGCAAGGATCAGATCAGGAGCTTCATCGATGAAACGGAGCTGCTCAGCGAGCTTGACGCCGTTATGGCAGCTGCGACGCGGGGCTCGTTCATCGAGTTCTACCACTACTTCGAGGCGCTGGTCGCCTATCAGCGCTATTACGAAACGATGCTTGGGAAGAAGGGAAACTGATATGTACGCAAAGATCAGGATCACATGTACACTGCGGGTCGTGACAGGACTGCACATCGGCAATAGCAATGGCTTTGCGGCCATCGGTGCGCTGGATAATCCCGTCGTGCGCGATGCGTTCACGGGCCAGCCCTACATCCCCGGTACGTCCCTGAAGGGCAAGATGCGCACGCTTCTGGCGCGCAGCCGCAGCGACGGCTCCGGTCCGCTGAACAGCTGCGAGAAGGATGCAGAGCCGATCTGCCGCCTCTTCGGCACCCCCGGCAAGGACAGCGTTGGCGTGCGTGCGGCGCGTCTGCAGTTCTCCGACGCCTTCGTGAGCAATGCGGAGGAGATGATCCGCCGCGGCGGCCTGACGGAGATCAAGAAGGAGAATACCATCAACCGTGCCACCTCCGTCGCCAAGCCCCGCGACATGGAGCGCATTGTGCGCGGCGCGGAGTTCCGCGTGGTATGGTACTACACGCTGGAGAACGGCGCGGAGCTGCTGGAGGACATGCAGACCCTGGCCGAGGGCTGTAAGCTGCTCAACCTGGATTACCTGGGCGGCAGCGGTACTCGTGGTTACGGCCGTGTATGCCTGAAGGACTTCAGCGTCCAGTGCATGCTGGGTAAACTGCCCGAGGGCGTTGGCATCGGGGATATCAAGGACTGCTTTAAGGATGTGAGCGACATTGGCGCCGAGGATCTATAAGCTGAACTTCACCACGGCGGTGCGCTTCGGCTCGGACGCGGGTGGCGCAGGGCTTGTGGGCGAAAGGATGACCTTCCGCGCAGACACGCTGTTTTCCGCCCTGTTCCATGCGCTCATGGCCAGCGGCGACGGTCAGGCGCAGCAGCTGACGGAGGCCGCGCAGCAGGGACGGTTCCGCATGAGCGACGCCATGCCCTTCCGCGGCGATGTGCTGTACTTCCCGCGGCCCGTCAGCCAGCGGATGGAGGAACCGACGGCAAAACCTGCGCCGAAGCCACAGAAGCACATTTCCTACAAGAAAATGAAGCACCTCAAGGAAAAGGCGGCGAGCGCAGCGGCAGCACAGCCCGTGCCCGACATGGAGGATCCCGCCCGCCGCAAGCTGTTCAAACAGGTGCAGTATGTCACCCTGGGCGAAGTGCCCGCCTACCTGCGGGGCACGGCGGAGCCAAATCCAGTCAGCTTTGGCGAGTCCTTCGCGGAGACACGCGTCAACCTGCGGGACGATGTGCAGAGCAAGCCCTACCGCGTGTCCGGCTTCCGGTTTGCGGAGGGCTGCGGCCTGTACGTCATCGTTCATGCGGATGATGAGGCCCGCGCTCTCTTCGAGGAGGGGCTGACCCGCCTGTCCTACGAGGGGCTGGGCGGCAAGGCATCCTCCGGTTGGGGCAAGTTCGCCTGGATGGCCTCGGAGGCAGACGAAGCCATCAAAGCTGCCTTGGATGCGGCCGAAGCCCCCGTGCAGATGCTGCTGACCACCGCGCTGCCTGCTGATGATGAGCTGGACGCGGTGATCGAATCGGACGTGACAGCCTACATGCTGGTGCGGCGTGGCGGATTCGTCCGCAGCGCGGAGGCACCCTCGGTGCGCAAGCGCACGGTGTGGCTCATGGGGCCGGGCGCGACCTTTGACAGGCGCTTTGCCGGCCAGCTGATGAACGTGGGCGAGAACCTGCCCCATCCCGTGTGGCGCTACGCCTACGGCATGTTCCTGGGGGTGCGTGTATGAGCGTGAAGATGGGACATCTCGTCCGCTACCGGGTGGAGATCCGCCTGCGCTCGCCGCTCTTCATCGGCTCGGGCACGAAGCTGAACCGCATGGAGTATGTGAATGAGGATGGAAACATCATCCTGCCGGATACAGCCGCGATGTTTGCGTATCTGCTGGAGCATAAACATATCGGGGCCTTCCAGCAGGAGATTGCCAGTGGCAAACGGGATCTGATCAATGTCCTGCATGAGATCGGCGCACAGGGGCGGTATATGCCGTTCCGCTGGCCCCTGCGCACTATTCCTGTTGCCAGGGAGTACGCGCAGACCAAGGGCAACGGCATGCTGCAGATGCACATCGCCACCCCGGATGGGCGGGCCTATATCCCCGGCAGCAGCATCAAGGGCGCCATCCGCACGGCGATGCTGGCGAAGATGATGCATGCCGGTCAGCACAGCAGCGTCCTGGAAGCGCTGGGACAATGGAGCAGTCAGCCCTGGGAGCTTGCGCTGCGGGTGCTGCGCGTTGAAAAGGACAAGCCGGACAACGCCGTCAACGACCTGCTGCGCGCCATTCAGGTGTCCGACAGCGCGCCCTTTGCGGAGGGCTCCACCTGCATCCGCCGCCGCAGATGGGTCGCGGAGAATGGCTCTGTGCGTGAGGTGGGTCTGCTGTGCGAATGCGTCGACCCGGGCGCAACCACCCATTTCTACCTGACCATCGATCACAGCATCTGGCCGGAGCGGCTCGGCGATCCGCTGGCGTTCATCAGCGCGTGCCTGACCGACTGGCAGAACCGGCTGGAGAGCGAGTACAACAGCAGCTTCGTGACGGTGAAACCTGTGCAGATGAGCGAGGGAACGGTGCCCATCGTGCTGGGCGCGGGCACGGGCTTCCAGCAGCACACGCTGGTCTACGCCCGGGGCGGCGCGGAGGTGCGCGAGCATGTACACAATTTCCTGACGCGCAAGTTCGCCACCTACAAGCCCGCCGCCATGAGCCTGCGCGCGCCTTATTGCCGCAAGGCCGTGCTGGTCAACGGCAGTCTGCAGCCCCTGGGCGTGTGCGAGCTGAAATTCACATAACCCCGGATGCGGGCTGTCTGCGCTGGTGGGCGGCCCGCAGGAGGGGACGAAAGCGTTGAAAGTCAAAATAAATCTTCCTTTCTCAACACCTCCCCGCAAGGGGTCAACCACCCATTTCTGAAAGGAACCACCATGGAAAGATGGACATTGCGCTTTGCTGCGCCCAAATCCCCGCCAACGCCCCAGTGGGGGTCGCTGATGCACGGCATGCTGATGGAGAAGCTGCCCGCACCGTGGCAGGAGGCGCTGCACACGGAGTCTGCCCGCCCCTTCGCCCAATGGCTGGAGGTGACGCGGGAGGGAACGCTGCTGTGGCACGTTTCCGCGCTGTCGGACGAGCTGGCGGAGGTGTTCCGCCCGCTGCTGACGGAGGGCAGCGCATGGACATGCCGCAAGCTGAATGAAACGCTGACGGTGGAGGCCGTGACCCACGAGGTGACGCCCCTGCAGGCCTTCACGCGGGATTTCTTCCTGAAGGAGGCCTCCTGCGAGCGGCTGCGCATCACCTTCTGCACTGCCACCACCCACCATGTGGCGGGCAGCCACGCGCTGTACCCCACGGTGGAGCTGATCGCCCGCAGCATCCAGCAGCGGCTGTGCACCGTGCAGCCGGACAGCGTGCTGGCGGATGACGAGGTCGTCGGGCAGATCATCGAGCGGACGCGCATCGTGCGCTACAAGCTGCAGTCCGCCAGCTACGCCCTGGAGGGCACGCGCCTGTATGGCTACACCGGCTATGTGGAGCTGCATGTGAAGGGCCCCGACCCGCTGCTGCGCCTGGCGGAGCTGCTGTTCAGCTTTGCGCCCTGGTGCGGCGTGGGCGTGAAGGCCGCGCTGGGCATGGGCGGCTGCCGCGTGAGCCCCGTGGAACGAAAAGGAGCCGAATGATATGAAGTACGTACTGTTTTCACCCATCGGCATGTCCGACCCTATCGCCAACTCACGCGATGCGGCCTGGCTGCACATCCTGCGGCACTATCAGCCGGAGTTCTGCGTGGCTTACATGACGGCGGCGGTGTGCCAGGTGGAGGACGTCATGGGCGAACTGGCCTACACGCTGGATCAGCTGAACCGGCATCTGTTCGGCAGCGATGCGTCGCGCCACATCCGCGTGGAGTGGATGCGCGATGAGGACTGCGTGGCGGCCCACTCCATGGAGTACTTCTTTCCGAAGTTCCGCGTCGCGCTGGAGAGGCTCCACGAGCAGTATCCGCAGGCGACCCTGCTGGTCAACGTGACCTCCGGCACCGCCGGCATGCAGGTGGCGCTGACCTGCCTGCGGGAGCTGCTGCCCTTCAATGTGACGCTGGTGCAGGTGAGCAACAGCGCCTTCCGGGAAAAGCCGGTGCAGAAGGCGCGGGAGATCCAGGCCATCGACCTGGACACCTACTGGGAGGACAATCAGGACAACGAGCCCGATCAGCCCAACCGCACCAGCGAGCAGCCCATGCTGAACTATGCCCTGCAGATGGCCGTGCAGCGCATCTGCGAGCGCATTGAAGCGGGGGACTACCACGCCGCGAAGATCCTGGCAGACAACCGCATGCCCTTCAAGGCGAGCCAGGCGATCCTCGGTGCGGAGGACCGCGTCTGCATGCGCCTGGAGGCCGCCGGCAGCAAGCTGGCGCAAAGCGGGATGCTGTGGGGGAACGAGCTGAAGGCGCACGCTGGAGACCGCCTGTGGCAGTGCGTGGAGTACTTCCTTGGCATGGAGATCGACCAGAAGAGCGGCGCGGTGGATGACCTGCTGCGCAAGCTGACGCCGCTGCTGTACAATCTGAGCATCCTGTATGCGGCGGAGATCGGCATGGACGTGCTGTCCGACGAATACTCGATGCCCTACCGCAGCACCCGCAAATGGAACAAAGGCCAGTACATGCCGGCCTGGATGCAGCAGCATACGGATCTGGTCCAGCTCGGCGACCGCTGGCTGGCGGCGGACGGCATTCTTCAGCTGATCGAACACCGCGTATCGGATGACGACATCTTCAAAAAGCTGAAGGATCTGCGCGATGTTGAGATGCTGGTCCGCAACGTCGTCGCCCATGAGATCGTTCCGTTCTCTGACAGGATGATCGCGGGTAAGCAGGTTGATGCTGGTCAGATCATGACGAAGATCCGCGCTGTGCTGCAGCACCTGATGAAGACGGCCGGGATGGCGGAGGACTGCCTTACGCAGGGCTACAGGCCCATGAACGACCACATCATTGACCTGCTGAACGCGGTGGTGGGGGATCAGTCATGATCCTCTCCGTCAGCCGCCGCACGGATATCCCGGCCTGCTACCTGGAGTGGTTCATGCGCCGCCTGCAGGAGGGGTTCGTGCTGGTGCGCAACCCGATGAACCCGCGCCAGGTCAGCCGCATCGCCCTCTCGCCGGACACGGTGGACTGCATCGTGTTCTGGACGAAGAACCCGCTGCCCCTCATGCCGCATCTGCCGCAGGTGGAGGCCATGGGCTACCCGTATCTGCTGCAGATGACGCTCACCGGCTACGGCGCGGATGTGGAGACCGCGCTGCCGCCGGTGGAGGAGCGCATCGCCGCCATGCAGGCATTGGCCGGGCGCATCGGAGCGGAGCGCCTCGTCTGGCGGTACGACCCCATCCTGCTGTCTGAACGCTACACGCCCGAGTGGCACGCGGAGAACTTCGCCCGTCTGGCGGAGGCTCTGGCGGGCTGCACGCATCGCTGCGTCATCAGCTTCCTGGACTTGTATCCCAAGATCCGCAGCCGGCTGCAGGCATGCGGCGCCCGCTGCTGCACGGAGGCGGATATGCGCCGGCTGGCTGCCTCTTTCGCAGAAACCGCCGCGCGCCGTGGGCTGACCCTGCAGACCTGCTCGGAGCGGGTCGACCTGACGGAGTTCGGCGTCGTGCATGGCGCATGCATCGATGGCGACGTGATCAGCCGCATCGTCGGCCAGCCGCTGCAGACGCGCCGCGACGCCAACCAGCGCAGCGCCTGCGGATGCGTCGCCAGCATCGACATTGGCGAATACGACACCTGCCGCAACGGATGCCTGTACTGCTATGCCAACCACGGCGACGCGGTGGTGACGCGCCAGGCTGCCCTGCACGATCCGGAATCCCCGCTGCTGGTGGGTGCGCTGACGCCTCAGGACCGCGTGACGGAGCGGAAGGTCGCCTCCCTGCGCATCCATGGCGGGCAGATGACCCTGCTGTAACATGAAATGAGCCTGCCCGGCGCGGACCGGACAGGCTTTTGCTGTGCCATCACAGGCGGTAGAGGTCGGTGAACTTCTTCGTGAGGTAGCGCACGTAGCACTCGGGGTCGAAGGGGCCGCCGATGGCGCTTTCAAGCAGCTGCGGCGGGGTCAGCATGCGTCCGTGGCGGTGGATCTTCTCGCCCAGCCAGGCGGTGATGCGGCTCAGGTCGCCCTTCTCCACGTCCGCCCAGGGGTCGAAGTCCTTCTCCAGCGCGGCAAGCATCTGCACGCCGTAGGCGCTGCCCAGCGCGTAGGAGGGGAAGTAGCCCAGCATGCCGCCGGCCCAGTGCACGTCCTGCAGGATGCCCTCGCGGTCGTTGGGGACGGTCACGCCCAGGTACTCTTTGTACATCCGGTTCCACAGCGCGGGAAGGTCCTCCACCTTCGCGTCGCCGCCGATCATCAGCTTCTCCATCTCATAGCGGATGGCAACATGCTGCCCGTAGGTAAGCTCATCAGCCTGGGTGCGGATGAGGCTCGGGCGGGAGCGGTTGACGGCCGCATAGAGCTGCTCAGCCGTTACGCCCTGCATCTGCTGGGGGAAGCAGCCCTGCATCACCGGCAGCAGCGCGCGGCAGAAGGGGAGGCTGCGGCCGATCAGGTTCTCGTAGAAGCGGCTCTGGCTCTCGTGAAGGCCCATGGAGGCGCCGCTGGCCAGGTTGGTGAACTGGATCTCATCCGCCGTGCCCAGCTCGTACAGCGCGTGGCCGCCCTCGTGGATGACGGAGTACATGCTGTCCGCCACATCGGTTTCGGAATAGTTGGTGGTGATGCGCACATCCCACTTGTTGAAGTTGGTGGTGAAGGGGTGCTCGGTTTCGGCGATGCCGCAGCGGTCGCGAGGGATGCCCATCATGGCCATCAGCTTATCGGAGAAGATGCGCTGATCGCCAATGGGGAAGCGCTGATGGAGGAAGGCGTCATCCGGCGCGGGGCGGCTGGCCACCTCGATGATCACCGGGCTGAGCTTTTCGCGCAGGAGGCGGAAGAAGGGGTCCAGCGTCGCGGTGGAAGCGCCCTTTTCGAAGCCATCCAGCAGCACGTCGTATGCGGGGCGGGTGGCGTCCTTGTAGGCGGCGAAGCGACGGTTGTAGTCGATGATCTGCCGCAGGTAGGGCGCGAAGGCCGCGTAATCGCTGCGTTCCTTGGCGTCGTGCCAGGCGGCGTTGGCGTTGGTCAGCAGGGTCGAATAGGCGACGTACTCCTCCATGGGGATGCGCACGGAGTCGTCGTAGTCCTCCTTGAGCAGCTCCGCCTGGCGGGCCTGCATGGGGGTCACGGCGTCGCGGCTGGCGAGGATGGTCTCGAGGGCCTCCTTCACTTCGTCGTTGACCAGCAGCTGGTAGGTCACGCCGGAGAGGTAGCCCATGGTCTCTGCGCGGCCGCGGGCGGAAGCGGTGGGCGCGGCGGTGTCGCCGTCCAGGGACAGCACGCCCATGGCGTGGTTGTAGGCCTGCTGGGCAGCCAGCAGTTCTTTCATCCGGGCAAGAGCCTGTTCGAGTGTCATGGCGGTTTCCTCCTTTGAAATACGCGCGTGCAGCATGGCAGCGGCACGCGCGGGGATCGGGGCTCAGGCGAGCGGTTCCTTGACGGTGGGCAGATGCTTGCGCCAGCCCTTTGTCTTGTAAACGATGATGGTCAGCAGCATCGCGACGATCCAGGAGGTCAGGAGGCTGCCGAAGATGGCCGAGGGCTGGCCGTGGGGCCACTCGGCGGTGCGGGTCAGGTAAGCCAGCAGGTAAGCCAGCGGCATGCGCAGCGCGACGGTGGTGATGATGGAGATCCACATGGGGATCTGCGTTTCACCCGCGCCGCGCATGGTGCCCTGCAGCACCTGCGTCACGCTGAAGCAGATGTAGCCCAGGGCCAGCGTCTGCAGGCCCTGCACGCCCAGGTTTCTGGTCAGTTCGGTCTGGGTGAACAGGCCGATCAGGTTATGCCCCAGCAGCAGGATGCCACCCACCATGATGACGGAGGAGGTCAGCGCCAGGATCAGCATGGACTTGATGCCGGGCCTGATGCGCTCGCCCTTGCCTGCGCCCACGTTCTGGCCGATGTAGGTGGTGGCAGCAGTGCCGAAGGTGAAGTTGGGCATCATGGCGAAGCCGTCCACGCGCATCACGGCGGTGTTGGCGGCGATCATCGCCTCGCCCAGCTGGTTGGTCAGGTTCTGCACGATGATGGCGGAGGTGGAGAAGATGGCCTGGGTGACGCCGGCGGGCAGGCCCAGCGCGCCGATCTTGAACATCAGCTGCTTATCGGGGTGGAGGATGTGCCTCACTTCCACATCGCAGACCTTCCTGAGGGTGCATAGCCGCCACAGGCACAGAATGGCCGACATGCCCTGGGCGATGATGGTCGCCAGCGCCACGCCGGCAACGCCCATCTTTTCCACGAAGGCCAGGTCCAGGAAGATGTTCAGCACGCAGGCAACGACCAGGAACAGCAGGGGCATCATGCTGTCGCCAAGGCCGCGCAGGATACCGGAAATGATGTTGTACATGCCGCTGCCGATGATGCCCAGGAAGAAGATCTGCAGATACTGCGTAGCGCCCTCGGCCACGGAAACAGCCTCGCTGCCGTCCGTAGCAGGCGGATTGGTCATGTTGATCAGCACGGGGGAGAGGAAATAGCCCACGACCATCATGATCACGCCAGAAACGGCGATCAGGAACAGCGAAGCGCCGACGGTGCGGTTGAGGGTCGGACGGTCCTTGGCGCCGAAGTACTGGGCGGAGAGGATGGACGCACCGGTGGAGATGCCCATAAAGAGCACCAGCAGCAGGTTCACGATGGGCCCAGCCAGGCCGACGGCGGCAAGGCCCGTGTCGCCCCAGTGGCTCTGGCCGATGATCATTGCATCCACGATGTTGTACAGCTGCTGGGTGATGTTGCCGATCAACAGGGGAATGGAGAACTTCAGCAGGCAGGACATGGGCGAACCGACTGTCATATCCTGTGCGCCAAAGAAGCGGCGCAGGCTTGCGAGAAACTTCATGATCCTTGACTCCTTTTGTTTGCATTCAATCTTCATTGTAACAGCTTCCAGAGAGGATTGCAAGGGGAATGTGCTGAAATTCCGGGGATTCACATTAAGGGATTCACACTAAAAACCGGGCCTCCTGGTGGGGAAGCCCGGCGGGGTCAATGTGTCACGCGTCGGTGCGGCGGTAGATCTGATTCTCGCGCGTCATCAGCCCTTCGCCGATCAGGTCGCGCCTGAGGGTGCAGAAGTCGTCGTGGAAATCCGCGAGGATGATGTTCACCTCGCGCTCGGTGTAGTCGCGCCCGGCCTCGAAGGCGCGGACGATCTCCTCCAGGACGATGCGCTCCTTCTTCTTCTGCGTGGGGATGGAGCGGAGCTTGCCATAATGGAAGAAGCTGCGGATCACCTTCTGCCGGTAGGCCTCGTCCCGCTGCCGCTGCAGATCAGCCTCGGCGGACTCCTCCCGAATGAGGGAGAGCATCGTCTGCTCGAAAACGGCTGTTTCCAGGGCGTACATGGTGTAGTACTGCGTCTTGTAAGAGCGGACGGCGCCGGCGTCGGACAGCTTCTTCAGGTGGAAGGAGATGGTCGGCGGGGTCAGCCCGAGGCGCTCTGCCAGACGCTCAACATACATGTCCTCCTGCGCCAGGGATTTGAGGATCTGCAGGCGGGATTTGTCCCCCAGGCACTTGAAGAGCGCCAGCGCTTGCGATTCAGTCATGGGGCTTCGCCTCCTGTGCGTTGGTGACATAGTGTCGGATGGCGGCGACGATTTCCAGCTTGATGCGCTCGATGTGGGCGCGCTGCGCGTCGCCGTGCTGCTCGGCCTGCGCAAGGGCGGTTTCCCATGCAGCGGGGATGCTCGTCAGCCTCGCCTGCAGCTGGGGCTTGTCGCCCTTCACGGCGGTGTACACGGTGCGGAAAATGCCGTATACGTTTGCGCGGATCTGCATGAAAGCGGCCTCGTCATCCCGCCCGTCGGCGTGGAGCCGGGCCTTGCTGGCCATGCAGTCGCGGGTGCGTTCATCGCACCAGGTGATGAAGTTGTTCATGGGTGTACCTCCTGTGATGCGGGCTGTCCGGACAGCCCTGATGGCAGAGGACGTCTTCTCCACCACCTGATTGCATTATACAGGGATAAAATGGTTTTGTCAATATCTAAATAGATGAATATCGAAAGAAAAGTGAGGTAGAAAACCCCGACGCGATTGCGCCGGGGGGCAGGAGGTCACTTCAGCACGAAGCCTTCCCAGCCGAGGAAGGCCGTGCCTTCAAAGTCCATGCGGACGATCCAGGGCATGATGCGCCGGATGCTGTCGAACTGCGCGTAGCCAAAGGCGGGATCGTAGTGGTTGAGGATCGCCGAAATGGCCGTGCCATGCCCGCCGATGGCGATGCGCTGCCCGGCATGCTCCGTCAGAACGGCCTGAAGCGCGGCGATGTTGCGCGCCTGCACCTCCCGGAGGGATTCACCGCCATCCAGGCGGAAGTCGAAGTCGGCCCACTGCCTGCGGCTGAATGCGTCGAAATCATCGATCCACTCCGAGTCCACCTTGCGCTCGCGGAAATCTGCAACATGGTGAATGGGCAGACGCACCGATTCCGCAAAGGGCCGCAATGTGTCCACGGCGCGGCGGTAGGGGCTGGAGAGGATGACGTCGATGCCCTTGTCCAGCAGGAAATCGGTGACAAGCTGGCAATCTGCCTGACCGCGGGGGGACAGCTCGCGCGCCGCGTCGTCGTGGTTGCGGTAGTTCGGCTCCGCATGGCGGACATAGTAGATCTGCGTCATGGGTATACCACCTCGAATTCCTCGCAGACGACGGGCATGTCGTGGGTGAAGGTCAGTCCGGCCTCCGACATCACGCGGGTGAAGTAGCTCTCGTGTACCTGTCGCCACCAGGCCAGCGAAAGGTCGCCCTCGCCCTCCCTGGCGGCAAAGGCAGCGGACACGCGGCAGAAGGGGATGATGCTGACCTGCGTTGTCCGGACGATGCAGACAGCGTCGCCTCGGCTGTCCAGAATGATGCTGTACTCCCCGGCGTGGGGGACCGTCTCGCCTTCAGCCTCATAGAGCGGGAGAGCCGAGGCTGTCGCGCGCTTGCGGCCTGCGAGGGTGAGCCGGGCCAGCTCGTCCGGGTCGGCGCCATAGGCCCATGCGTCGAA
The DNA here is from genome assembly GCA_017410455.1 of Clostridia bacterium. Taxonomy (GTDB): domain Bacteria; phylum Bacillota; class Clostridia; order Christensenellales; family Aristaeellaceae; genus UBA11524. The sequence goes on along the minus strand of JAFQQT010000004.1, from coordinate 126,364 downwards.
AGCGGCGCCGGCGGCTTCGGGGTGCAGGGTCACGAATGCACGCTGCATCTCTGGTGCGGTCATGGCGGCCTCCTTGGTATCGGGATCAGTTGGTACGGAAGGTGTCGATGCCCTTGAGCAGCTCGTATTCGCGCACATCGCGCACGGTGGTGTACATGCGGCGGGTGAGCACGGTGCCAGAGCGGTAGAACAGGCACAGGAAGGGGCAATCCCTGGCGAACTGCTCCTGGATCTGGAAGAGCACGCGCTGATAGTCGGCCTGGGTGGTCTGCTTGCGCAGGCTGCTGCACAGGTCGGTCATGTCGTCGGAGCGGTAGCGGCAGTAGTTGCCGGTGTTGGTGCGCATGAGCAGGAAGCCCGCGTCCGGGCAGGGATCCATGGCATAAGCCGCCAGGCACAGGTGGAAGTTGCCCACGCTCAGGGCCTGCTGCACGTCGCTGAATTTCTGCGTCTGCACGGTCACCTTGAAGCCGTAGGCGTTCAGCGTGTCGGCGATGTAGTTGGCGGTCTCCAGGCGGACGTCGTTGTCGGGCTCTTCGTAGATGTCCAGGGTCATGGCGAGCTCGACGTATTCGCCGCTGTCGTTGAGGCGCTCCAGCACGCCGTCGTCGTCCACGTCGTACCAGCCATCGGCTTCCAGCAGCTCCAACGCCCGCTGGGGATCGGTGCGGAAGTAGCTGTCCAGGCCGTCGTTGTACATCCAGGTGCCGGCGATGAAGGGCGTGTCGGTGCGCTCCACCATGCCGTTGTAGATGCTGCTGGCGATCTTGTCCACATCCACGATCAGCCGGATGGCCTCGCGCACGCTCTGCCGGTTCAGCGGGAAGGCAGAGTGGTTCATCAGCAGGCATTCGAGCTGATTGGTGCGGTAATCCAGCGCCAGCGAGGTGCTGCCGCCCTTGTACTGCGCCGAGGCGATGGAACGGGTGAAGATGGCGTCCACGCGGTTGTACTCGTAGGACTCGATGACCTCGGCGGCCTTGTCGTGCATCTCAAAGAGGATGGTGGTCACCTGGGGCTGACCCTGCCACCAGTAGGGGTTGGGAACCAGGCGAAGGCCGACGCGGGGCGCAAAATAGTCGCAGATGTACGCGCCCGTGCCGGGAGGGTTGTCGCTCTCCAGCGCCCAGGCGGGCACAACGGGGAAAGTCATCGCGTACAGCAGGCCGAAATAGGCGCGCTCGGCCTTGACCACGACCGTGTATTCATCCTCTGCGGTGATGGTGTCAACGAAGTACTTCAGGTTGACGTAGTACCCTGTGTCGCCGCTGCTGCTGTTGGCCTTGGCGAGGATCCAGTTGGCAGTGGCCACCACGTCCTGGGCGGTCAGCTCGTCACCATTGGAGAAGTACACGCCCTCGCGCAGGTGGAAGGTCCAGTTCTTGCCATTGGGCGACATGCTCCAGCTCTCAGCCAGATTGCCCTCGGGCAGGTAGTCGTCGTTGATGGTGATGAGCCCGTCATACATCAGGTCGTAGATGCTCATCATGTCTCGCTCCACAGGTTCCAGCGGGCGCAGCTGCACGGTCTTGGTGCTCTGGATGCCCACCACCAGGGAATCCTCCACGGTCGAGGCGTCAGCGGCATGCGGCGCTGAAATCAGCAGGAGCGCTGTGAGCGCCAGGCACAGCAGTCGCTTCAGCAGGATAAAGGAGCTTCTCGTAAACGCCATAAGCATAGGTCACCCTTTCTGCATAAGTTCTGGTGTTGCTGATGGGGATGTTGGCGATGGGCACGGTTGCGCCGTCGGGGGAGATGGCGGTGTTGCCCAGCCAGCCCCAGACCTCGCCCTGCCCGGCATGATAGGCCGCACAGACGAGCACCGTGTCGCCGGCGAAGAGGTCGGCCAGATACCCCAGATACCAGCAGCCGTAGCGGATGCTCGTTTCCGGGTCGTAGAGCCGGTCAAAATCGTAGGACTCGCCCAGCTTTCCGGCGATCCACTCGGCGGTGTCCGGCATCATCTGCATCAGACCCCGCGCGCCCACGCTGGAAACCGCCGTGGTGCGGAAGGAGCTTTCGTTGCGGATGACGGCCGTGACAAAGGCCGGGTTGAGGTTGTAGATGGCCGCGTAATGTTCGATGAGATCCTGCCAGGTGACGCGCAGCGTACCATCGTCGCTCTGGGTCACATGGTAGTTGCTCAGCAGGTCCGCCCAGGCCTGCTGCCGGGCCTTCTCTGTGGTGCGCATGTCCGCCATGATCACCAGCGCCAGGGTGCCCAGCGCCAGCACGCCAATGAATGCCAGCGTGAGCACGGTGCGCAGCCACGCGGGCGTGCGGCGGGGCTTTGCGGCCTTGCGTTCCGGCACATCAACGGGTTTGGGTTTCACGGGCTTCGGGGCGCGGCGCTGCTGCGGGTCGTCCTGATACCGGCTGCGCTCTGCGCGGCGCTGCAGGGGATCATCCTGATAGCGCGGCTGCGCGGAGGGCGTCGCGCGCGGCCGAATGCCGGCGGGCATGCTGTGAACAGGCGCCGGCGCAGCAGGCGTGTTCCCGCGGGCCACAGGCTGCGGCGGCGCGGGCGGCGTCCTGTATCCGCTGCCGTAGAAGATCGGCTGACTGCCGTGCAGGGGCTGGAGTCCGTCGCCGGCGGCAGGGGATGTGCTGTAGCCGGGCGCTGGCGTGGGCTGCACAGGGGCTGCGGGTGCCTGCGGAGCAGCCGGGGCATCCTGGGTGGGCGCGCCTGTTGCGGGGAGGGGGGACGTCCGTCCGGCGCGGCGGTTCCGCTGGGGAGGGATGGGCGTGTTGGTCTGCATGGGTGCCTCCTGGGGATCAGCCGGGTGCTGATCCGATTTCCTGAGCGTAGAGGGTCATAACGCGGGCTTGCGTTTCGGCAATCGTGCCGCTGGTATCGATGACGACGTCGGCGCGGGCGGCCTTTTCGTCGGTGGGCATCTGGCTGTCGATGCGGTTCGCAGCCTCATCAGGCGTGAAGCCGTCCCGGGCGATGAGGCGCTCCAGCTGCGTCGCGCGGGGCAGCCAGGCGCACCAGACCCGGTCGCAGAGCGCATCCAGGCCTTTCTCGTACAGCAGGGGCATATCCAGCACGCACACGGCGATGTGCCCGCTGCGGGCGGCGGCGAGCTCATCCCGGATCAGATCGAGCAGCATGGGCTGCATGATGCCGTCCAGCGCGGCGCGGGCCGCGTCGTCTGAGAAGATGCGCTGCCCCAGGGCGCGGCGGTCGAGGGCGCCATCCGGGAGGAAGACCTCCGCCCCGAACTGCTGGCGGATGGCAGGGAGCGCCGCGCCGCCGGGGGCGGTCAGCTGCCGGGAGAGCACGTCGCCATCGATGATGCGCGCGCCCAGACTCTCCAGCGTCTGGCTGATGTTGGACTTGCCGCAGGCGATGCCGCCTGTCAGGCCGATGATACGCATGGGAACTCCTCCCTGATAAAACGGATGAGGCGCGGGAAACCCTGCCGCCCAATGCAGAAAAGCCCGGGAGGCGGCGGCCTGTCCGGGCGGGACGTCACTTGGGGTTGCGGGGCTTGAAGTATTGCGGGGTGGGTTTCTTCTCCCGGGGCTTGAAGTAGACCGGATAGCGGGGCTTTTCGGCCTGCGCGGGCTTCGGGGCGGCCTCGGGCGGAGGCGGCGGCGCATCTTCTCCGGCGGGGCGGCGCAGCTTCTTTCCCGTGCGGAATGCGCCGAAGATCAGCATCAGCAGCGCCACGATCAGGATCACCTTCAGCAGGGAGAACCCGCTGTTCTTGTCCTCGCGGGTGAGGAAAGATTCGCCATCGCCGGATGCGCCCGTGTTCTTCTGGGAACCGGCCCAGTTGCCGAAGATGCCCGAAGACGTGGAGCGGAAGAGGTCTTCCACTTTGACGGTGACGCCGCAGGCCTTGCAGACCTCGCTCACGTAGCCCGTGGCGAAGGCGGAAACGGCCGCGTCATACTGCTGGCCGAGGAAGGCTTCGTGCAGATAGCCGGCCATGAGCTTGCTGAGCACCGTGTCCGGCAGGATGCGGCGCGCGCCGTTGCCCGCGGCGATGGCATAGCGTTCTTCGCCCACGCACAGCAGCAGAAGCACGTCGTCATCCGCCAGCTCCCAGCGGGTGAAGAGGGCATTGGCGTAGTCCTGCACGTCGGCCGTGTCCAGGAAGTCCACCGTGGCGATATGGAGCCGGGGCGCTCCAGCCTTATCCAGGCGCTTGTCCAGAGTGCGCAGGTCCTCCAGGAGCTTGACGGAGAGGACCGCCGCGCTGTCGGTGGTCACGCCGCTCTGGGCGGGATAGCGGGGCTCGGCCTGGGCGGCGCTGCACAGGAGCAGGGCGCACAGCATCAGGAGGCACAGGATCCGCTTGAGCATCGTTCAGGCCTCCTTTCAGTCCGCAGTGCCGGGCACGGGGATGATATCGACGCCCAGGAGCATGGCGATCTTACCGGAGAGGGAAGTCGTCAGCTGCTGGTTGAAGTCCTCCACCATGGCGGTGTAGTTATGGGTCAGGCTGCTCTTTCGGCCCAGGGAGCCGCTGAGCATGGTCAGATAAGCCATGTCGCGCTGGCTCTGCTGCATGCTGGTCAGCTGGGGCAGAGAATCTGCAAAGCGAAGGGCGACGTCGGTGATGACGGCGTCTGCGTCCAGCAGGGCCTGTGCGTCCTCCACGCCGCTCAGGAGCGTGCCGGAGGTAGCGGAGAGCGCGAGAAGATCAGCGTCGTTTTCAGGCAGGTGACGCGCGGCCACCACGCACAGGTTCGCCGCGTCCATGCCGCGGTTCTCCAGCAGGGTGTGCAGCTCCCCATCGGCGGAGAAGGCGTTGAGGATCTCATCGCGGTCGGCGCTCCAGCCGCGCACGGAGCCCAGCCCCAGCGCCACGCCCAGCAGCGCCACGCACAGGAGGGCAAATAGAATGTTGCTCAGCGAAATCTTCATGGCTGACAGGAAGCCTCCGTATCAGAGTGAAAGCCGGAGGGAGCACCGTTGCCGCGGCCGCCCCCTCCGGCGGGGTTATGGATCTCAGTGGCTGCTGGTCTCCAGGAGCTTGGCGCGCAGGTGGGTCTCCATCTCGCGCAGGGTCTTCTCGGCCTCGGAACGCTTGGCGCGGCCTTCGCGCTGGATCTGCAGCACCTGGTCGATGGTGTCGATCAGGGACTGGTTGGTCTCCACCAGGGTCTCGATGTCGATGATGCCGCGCTCGGCCTCGCGGGCGGTTTCGACGGTGCCCTGCTGCAGTGCGGCGGCGTTCTTGCGCAGGAGCTCGTTGGTCATGTCGGTCACGGCGCGCTGGGCCTTGAGGGCCTGCTGGGCGTTGTGCATGCCCAGGGCCAGCACCATCTGGTTCTGCCACAGGGGCAGGGTGTTGGCGATGGTGGACTGGATGCGCTCGATGAGCAGCTGATCGTTGTTCTGCAGCAGGCGGATCTGGGGACCGGTCTGCAGGGCCACCTGGCGGGTCAGCAGCAGGTCGTGCAGCTTCTTTTCGAAGCGGTCGCACAAGGCGGCCAGGTCGTTGGCGGACTGGGCGTCCATGGCGTCGCCGGTGCCGGCGGCCTTCTCGTAGGCGGCGCGCAGGTCGGTCTCACGCACATGCTTGAGCGTCTCCTGACCGGCGATGATGTACAGGGTCAGCTGGCGGAAATAGGCCAGGTTGCGCTCATACATCCGGTCGAACATCTTCACGTCTTCCTGCAGCTGGACCATGTGGGCCTCCAGCTGGGTCTTGATGTTCTCGACATTCACGCTCACCGCGCCGTAGCGGGTCTTCATGCGCTCGATGCGGTCGCTGGCCTTGGAGAAGATGCGGAAGAGGCCCTTGGGCTCCTCGGCGTCGGTCTCAAAGCCACGCAGCTCCACCACCAGGTCCTCCAGCATCTTGCCCACTTCGCCCGCGTCCTTGGTGCGCACGGCCTCCAGCGCGGAGGTGGAGAACTCGCCCAGGGACTTCTGCGCGTCGGCGCCGTAGAGCATCACATGGTCAGGGTTGGTGATGTCCAGCTTGGCTTTGAAGGCGTCGATGGCGCTGCGCTCGGCGGGGGTCAGGGTCTCCACTGCCTCGAGGATCTCAGTTTCCTTGATCTCGGGGATGGCGGGCTTGGCCTGAGCAGGCGCGGCGGCGGGGGCCGCAGCGGGCGTATTCAGCCCCAGGGACAGGGGCAGTGCATCGGGCGCGGCGGGAGCGGCGGGGATGTCGCTCTGCTGGATGCTCTGCACGGGCGCGGCCTGCGCGGGAGCGGCTTCAGAGGGCATGATCGGAAGGGACAGCGGGATGTTGTTCTGTTCAGTCATGGGGAAGACCTCCTTGCATAATGAAGTGCTTGTGTGAACTGGTGTGAATCAGAACATCATGCTCTGATTGTCATCCGTCTGGGTGGATTCCTCCGCGTCCTCGAAGAGCCCGGGGACGTTGAGCAGCGGCGCGCCCTGGGAAAGCTGCTGGGCAGCGGCTGTGGGAATGTTGGGCTGCAGGGTCGGGGCGGCGGTGGACTGGCGGGCCTGCTGTGTGGCGTCCATGGTCAGGCCGGGTGCGGGCTTCTGCGTGGGGGCAGCCTGGGGTGCGGCCTGATACACGGGCGCGGGCTTCTGCACGGGCGCAGGCTGGGGCGCGGGCTGCTGAACCGGCGCGCTGCCGCCCAGCTGGGCAGACAGCTGGAGGTCACGGGACGCGTCCGCGGCGCTCTTGCGCAGATCTGCGACCTCCTCGGTTTCGATGTAGCCATCGGCGCGCAGGGTGTCGTCCAGCACCTCGCGGGTGATATCCATGCGTTCCAGGTTGGTCTTGACCATCTTCTTTTTGATGTTGCTGGCGGCCTGCACCAGCTGATCCAGCGTCTTGAGGAGCTTCTCGCGGGCGGTGGCGATCTCCATATAGGAGGTACCCTGGGCCTTTGCATCGCGGTAGGCCTGCAGGAGCTTGATGATGGTGGGGATGTAGTAGCTGTTCATCTTGCGCAGATGAGGCGCCTTGCTGTAATCCCGGTTGACGATGCTCAGCATCTCCTTGAAAACGGTGATGAAATCGTTGATACGTCGGGTGAAGATCGTTTCGGCGATGGCGTCGCGCTCGCGCCCCAGCTCCTCCAGGAGGGACAGGCCCGTGGCGATCATGTCCCGGGCGTATTCATCCTCCACATCCTCGACGATGATGCCCGTGGAGTTGCCCGGTGCATCCAGCCCCTTCATGGGCGATGTGGCAATCTTGATCACCACTGCGATGAAGGCCGAGAGCAGGCCGCAGATGAGGAAGTTGGAGGCCTTGTGGGCGCCAAAGAGGCCGCAGAGCGCGATCATGGCGAAGAGGAAGGCGAGTATGGCGTTCCTTGTGCTGTTATCCTTCTTCTTCTTTTTCACAACGGTTTTTCTGGCCATGGGGGTCATGCTCCTTTACTGACAATAACTCCTGACACACATCCATCAACGGTTGCGGCAGGGATGATTCACGCGCGGGGCGCAAATTGTGGCGCACGCTGCGTCGATACAGAACTCCTCAACATTATAGCACAGTTTTCTCATCGTGGAAAGAGCTGTATAATGAGAATTTGATGAAATCGGAACAGGAATTTTTCGCCGGGCGGATGCATAGCATCTCACAGGAACATGAGTGCAGGAGGTATGGGCATGGAGATGCAGCTGACGCGGGAAGAGATCCGGCTGGAGCAGCCGTTGGGGACAGGTCGGGCGGACGCGGTGGTGACGGGCGAGGTGACCCTGCCGGGGAGCCTCCGGGATGAAACGCGGGTGCTCTTTGCCACGGCCACCGCTGCCGTGGAGCAGGCCGAGGCCACCCGCGACCGGGTGAACGTACGGGGGCGCGTGATGTTCCACGTCCTCTACAGCCGGGGGAGCGAGACCGAACCTGCGGCCATCGAGGCCACGGCGGACTTCACGCAGCCCGTTGCGCTGCCGGGTGCGCAGGGGCGGGCCATTGCGCAGGGGCGGGTGCAAGTGCAGCGCGTGGAGGCGCGGGCCTCAGGCGGACGGCTGAACCTGCGGGCGGAGATCGCCGTATCCGCCCAGGGCTGCACGCACCAGCCGCTGGAGGTCATCACGGGCGTGGATGGCGTGGACGGCGTAGAAACGAAGGTGCATCCCGCGAAGCTGTGCACCCGTGTGGCCACGGGCACGGGGGATGTGCTGCTGCGCGAGGAGCTGCCCCTGCCGCAGGAGCTGCAGATCCGGCAGACGCTTTTCGCCACAGCGTTCCCGCAGGTGGAGGATGTGTCGGGCGGCGTCGGGCGCGTTGGGATCTCCGGGCATGTGCTCCTGGAGGCCGTGCACGCCAGCGCGCTGCCGGGACGGCCGGTGGTCGTCACCCGGCACAGCATCCCCTTCACGCAGAGCGTGGAGATCGCAGGCGGGGAGGGCGAGCAGCTGGATGGCGCTGTGGTGGTGCGCGATGTGGCCGTGGCCAGCCAGGCGGAGGAGGACGGCCTCACCCTGCGGGCGGAGGTGCTCCTGGGGCTGGAGGGCAGCGTGGACGCGGCGCAGACCCTGTCCGTGCTGGAGGACGCCTACACCACGGAAGGGGATGAACTGCGCCTGACAGGACAGGACGTGCGCCTGCGGGCGGGGAGCCAGCGGGCGAGGGCGGCGGAGAGCGGCAAGGCGGCCCTGCGTCTGCCGGATGGCGCGCCGCCCGTGCGCACGGTGCTGGCGGCCTTCGTGCAGCCCGTGTGGGAGGAATTCGAATCCAGCGGCGACAGGACTGTCGTGTCGGGCACGCTGTGCGGCACCCTCCTGTACATGACCGATGGCTCGGAGATCCCGGTGAGCCATCGCTTCAGCGAGCCCTTCCGCACCACATTCGCCGCGCAGACCGGCCCGGGCGCGCTGCTGACCCTCACGGCCACGGAGGCCGAGGCAACGCCCGTCACGTCCGACCGGGTGGAGGTGCGCTGCGTGCTGCGCATGGAGGCGCTCACGGATGAAGCGGAAACCCTACGGCTCATCACCCAGGGAGAGGTCGTCGGGGCGGAGCCGCTGCCGGATGATCTGGTGCTGTGCTATGTGCAGCAGGGCGAGACCCTCTGGGACATCGCCAGGCGCTACCGTGTGCCGGTGGAGGGCGTGCGGGCGCTCAACCCGGAGCTGCGGGGCGAGGTTGCGCCGGGCATGGGCGTTGTGGTGTGGCGGCGGCCTGTGCAGGCATGAGAACGTAAAAGCCGGGGGACGCTGCGTCTCCCGGCTTTGCTCTGTCAGATGCTGAAAATCATCTTCACAATGGGGCGGATCGTTCCCTGATAGGGCGCGTCGCCGGTGAACACGGGGCGGAAGTCGCACTTCTCCAGCACGCGGATGGAGGCCACATTGCGCGCGTCGCAGATGCCCAGCACCTGCGTGAGCTGCAGCCGTGCCATCATCACGGGCAGGAAGGCGGTCAGCGCCTCCGTGGCGTAGCCCCTGCCGGTGTGGGCGGCGACGATGTGATAGCCCACCTCGTATCCGCCCTCCGCAGGCGCGAACTGCACATACCCGACGTAGGTTCCATCCTGCAGCAGGCATGGGTGCACGAAAGGGCCTTCGCCAGAGGCGGCGCATTCGGTCAGGTCGGCGATGACTTCCGCGGCGATTTCCTCGGTTTCAAAGACCTCGTCGGGCAGGAAGCTGCGCATGTCTGCGTCCAGCGAGCCTAGATGAACCGCGCGGGCCATGTCGGGCGTGAAATCGCAGATCATCAGGCGGGGCGTGTCAATCTTCATGGTGGATCACCATCCCTTTCAGGCAGCTCTCGCACCGCCACACCCTGGGCCAGCGGGCGCGCAGGGCGGCGCAGGCGGCGTCAGCGGCTGCCGCGTCCGTGAACGCGCCGATCACAGCGCTGCCGCTGCCGGTCATTTGTGCGCAGAAGGCGCCGTTCTCCTTCAGCATGGCGATGGCCTGGGCGATTTCAGGCCGGCGCAGGGTGCTCACGGGCTGCATCACATTTGCCATGGCGGTGGCCAGGGCGGGGGCGTCGCCATCCGCCAGGGCGATGGCTGCGGCTTCGTTGTCAGGGCGTACCGGCGCTTTCTCCTGGTGGTATGCGGCGAAGATCTCCCGGGTGGAGAGCCCCTCGCAGGGCTGCGTCACCACCAGCGGGTAGCAGCGGCCGCAGGGCAGGTTCTCCATGATTTCGCCCACGCCGGTGGTGCGGGTCAGCCCGCCGCGAAGGCAGAAGGGCACGTCCGCGCCCAGGGTCAGGCCGAGGGCTTCCAGCTCCTCCTGGTCAAGGCCGGTGTCCCAAATGAGGTTCAGCCCCGCGAGGACCGCTGCCGCGTCCGCGCTGCCGCCGCCCATGCCGGCCCCCACCGGGATGCGCTTCTCCACATGGATGGCCGCACCCTTCCTGCACCCGGTATAGTCCCGCAGCGCCAGCGCCGCCCGCAGGGCCAGGTGATGCGCATCTGCCGGCAGGAGCGGCTCGCCGCCGCAGGTGAGGGTGATTTCATTCGCAGGGGTCAGGGTGATGACGTCGTGCAGCGTCACGGACTGCATCAGCATGTCCATCAGGTGATAACCGTCGGCGCGCTGGCCGGTGATGTCCAGCGTCCAGTTGATCTTCGCGCGTGCCTCGATTCGCATGGGCGGTTCCTCCGTGTGATTCATGTTTCATCATCATACGCCAAAATAGATGATTGTGCAAGCGCAAATTGTGTGCTATAATGGCAAAAGATACGAAGGAGGATTCATCATGGCCAATGAAGTCAGACCGGTGATGGTCAATGTGGTCAGCTTTTCCCGCGTCGGCGAAGAGGAAGAAACGCCCATGCGCCTGCGCTGCAGCGGGCAGATGCGCCCCACATCCGGCGGCTGCATGCTGCGCTACCGTGAGGTGCAGACCGAGGAGAGCACGGGGGAGACCCTTGTGCAGGACGTGGTGCTGAACATCCAGCCCGACCGCGTGTCCATGACGCGCATGGGCGATTATGGCACGACCCTGGTGTTCGTGCGCGAGCGCCGCTTTGAGGGCGCATATCACACGCCCTTTGGCGACCTCGCCCTGGCGCTGTACACCACGCAGCTGGACGTCCGGCTCAATGCCGATGGCGGCAGCGTCCACCTGGAATACCAGCTGGACATGCAGGGCAATTATGCGGCCGTGCAGGTGATCGACGTGACGTTCGCTGCAGAGGGCGCATGCTGAGGCCGCTCCGGGCGGAGGTGAACGCGCTGCTGGCTGCCACGCATTCGTGCCGCAAGCCTGCCCTGCGGCGCAGCGACGCCCCCTGCGCCCTGCTGGCAACGGATTTGCCCTTTGCCGCGGATGCTGCTGCCGTTGAGGAATTCATCGCCCGGGCTGAAGCGGCGCAATGGCGCGTGACGCGGGCGGAGAACGGCTGGCTGCTGCTGGACAAGGACGTTCCCACGCCGAAGGCGGAGATCCCGGAAGTCGCCGGGGGCGCATGCGGACGGTGCATTTCCGTTCTGCTGCGCCATCAGGAGGATGGCGACGCCCGGGTCTGGATCCGCCGCATCATCACCGCGCAGGACGCGGGCGAACGCGCTCTGGAGCGCATGTGCATGCAGCTGCACCGGGAACTGGCTGCCATGCTGCGCCAGCATCAGCCGCTGCCGGGCGCGCTCCTGCCGTACCTCGCTGAAGCTTACGCGACATACGCCATGAGGAGGGAAACGCAATGATCATCCGCTGCATCGGCCATGCCGAGTTCCTGCTGGAGCTGGAGAACGGCATGCGCATCGCCACCGACCCCTATGACGCAAGCTGCGGCTACCCTGTTGAGAAGATCGCTGCGGATGTGGCGCTGGTGTCCCATGGTCACCATGACCACAACGCTGTGGAGAACCTGACGGGGCTGAGCCGCATCATCGACGCGCCCGGTGAATACGACCTGGGCGACGGCGTGCGGGTGAGGGCCGTGCTCGCCGCCCACGATGAGGCAGGCGGCGCAAAGCGCGGCAGCAATCTGCTCTTCTGCCTGGAGGCGGAGGGCCTGCGGGTGATGCACCTGGGCGACCTGGGGCACATCCCCACGCAGGAGCAGCTGGACGCCCTGGGCCGTGCGGATGTTGTGATGATCCCTGTGGGGGGCTTCTACACCATCGACGCGCCCACTGCCAGGGAAGTGGCGCAGCTGCTGCACGCGCGGGTGATCCTGCCCATGCACTACCGCACCAGCGCCAATGCGGACTGGCCCATTGACGGAGTGGAGCGCTTTATGCACCTGTATCAGGTGCCGGCGGAGTTTGTGGATCTGCTGCGCGTGAGCGGGGGCGATCTGGCATGTCAGCCCCCGCTGGCTGTGCTCAAACCGGCATCGCTCAACGCGCAGGCGCACACATGAGCATTGCGGCAGAGGCGCTGTGCCATCTGCTGACGGTGATATACAAGGAGGATTCGCACTATGGGTAAGAAGGTTGGTAAGCTCATCAAGGCTGCGCGCACGGACGCAGACATGACCCAGGAACAGCTGGCCCGCAAGGTGACCGGCGCTTCGGCCAACGATATCAGCCAGGCAGAGCGGGGCCTGAAGGACCTCACGCAGGCGCAGCTCAAGCAGATCGCCAAGGCGACGGGCGTGACGCAGTCCTCGCTCCTGAACGCTGCCAAGGAGGAGAAGTCCGGCAGCAGCTCCAGCAAGACTTCGTCCAGCAAGTCCGCCAGCAGCAAGTCCACGTCCAGCAAGTCCACCACAGCCAAGACTCCCAGCAACGCCAACAAGACCATGAAGGTGACTGCCACGGAGAAGAAGCTCGTCGAAGCCTACCGCCTGGCGGATTCCAGCGCCCGCAAGCAGGCCATGAGCATCCTCAAGGGCGAAGGCGTCGATGTGGCGGAGATCGTCGGCGACGTGTTCGAGGACCTGGTCGGCAACCTGAAGGGCCTGTGATGCAGGACGATGCGGCGTGGTCTGTATGGCTGCGCCGCTGTTCCATCCTGTGCATTGGATGATTTCTGAAAGAAAGTTGAGAAAATTTCAAAATACCCCTTGACATCTGAAAAGCTCTGTGATATTATAGTCAACGTTGACGGCACGCAAGCCGGAAACGAAAAGAAAATGGGATTATAGCTCAGTTGGTTAGAGCGCCACGTTGACATCGTGGAGGTCATAGGTTCGAGCCCTACTAATCCCACGCAAACCCTGGAACTGCGGTTCCGGGGTTTTCTTTTGCGTTCAGGCGCATCTGAAAAGGGCCGGCCTTGTGACCGACCCTGAAAAGCTTTCATTCAGAAGCGGGGGTAGCGGTGGATGCGGTTCAGCTCCGCGTCCAGCGGGTTCTGCCGGAAGTAGGCCGGACGGCACTCCGGGCAGAAGAGCAGCCCGCCGGCGCGCGTCCACGGGCGCAGCAGCAGGAAGATCCGCCGGCAGCTGCGGCAGCGGTAGGCGTGGGCGAGGCTGCGGTCGGAAGCAGCGGCGGCAAGCAGGCGCTCATCCTCCGCCTGGCGGGCGGCTTCGCAGTCCGGGCACAGGCGGGGCGGGACGACGGCCGTGCCGCTCGGCGTGGGAAAGGTTCGCACAGCGGGGTCGAAGCTGAAGGCCTGCTGGCAGGCGCGGCATTTCGCGTTGCGGTTCTCGCTCATGGATGCGCCCTCATCAGTCGGTGTGGCGCGGGAAGCCAAGAGCCTCGTTGAGGCGGCGGTCGTCATCGGTGTAGGGGGGCATGCCGACGGGGACGCACGCGGGGCAGCGGATCACGCGCGGATCGGGATTGCGGAACTGCTGCACGACCACGAAGGTCTTACCGCACTGGCCGCAGCGGTACATGAAGCGCCTGGAGGGATCCTTCAGGGCGGCGTCGTAGGCGGCGCGGCGGCGCTCAGCGCGGCAGGGCCTGCAGTAGGAAGGGGCGCTGGTGAAACCTTTTTCGGCATAGAACGCCTGCTCGGCGGCGGGGAAGAGGAAGGGCTTGCCACACATGCGGCAGGTCAGCGTCTTGTCAGTAAACATGATGCACCTCCGTTGCTTTTGCTCTATTATAGCAGAAATGCTCCAGAAATGCAAGTAGCCAACGCCTCACTTTACGAATGCGTGTGAATGTGATAAACTGAATCAGGAGGTGATGAGGATGCCGATGTTCGCACGTGTGATGGCCTATGTGCGCCGAAATGGCCTAGGATACACGCTCCGCCGGGCGGTGGAGATGTTTTCCGGGCGCGTGCTGCGCGTTTACGACCGCGCGGCAAGGCGTGCCGATCCCTCTGCAGAGGAACTGGCGTCACAGCGGATGAACCCGCCGGACGCGGGGATGATCAGCATCGCCATCCCGGCATGGAACACCCGGCCGGCGTTCCTGCAGGCGCTGGCGGACTCGCTGACCGCCCAGACCTATGCGAACTGGGAGGCCGTCATCTACGACGGCTGCAGCACGGACGCTGAGGCCATCCGCTCCATGGACGCGCTGAAGGACGGGCGCATCCGCGTCATCCACGGCAGCGCCAACGAGGGCATCGCCGGCAACACCAACCGGGCCATCGCGGCCTGCCGGGGGGATTACATCGCGCTGTGCGACCACGACGACACCCTCACGCCGGACGCGCTGTGGCATGTGGCCCGCGCCATTGCCGATGAAGCCCCGGACCTGCTCTATTCCGACGAGGACAAGCTGACCGAGGACGGCCGCGTCCGCACTGACCCGCACCGCAAGCCCGACTTCTGCCCGGACAACCTGCGCAGCGGCAACTACATCTGCCACCTGATGGTGGTCAAGCGAACGCTGCTGACGGAGCTGGGCGGCCTGCGCCCGGCCTTCGACGGCTCGCAGGATCACGACCTGACGCTGCGCATCGCCGAGCGCACGCAGCGCATCTGCCACATCCCGCGGGTGCTGTATCACTGGCGGACGGTGGGCGCATCCATGAGCCATCAGCGGCTTCAGCAGTGCCAGGACGCTGCAGCCAGGGCCGTGACGGAGCACATGGCGCGCATCGGCCGCCCCGGGCAGTGCACGGTGGAGGACGGCGTGCTCCGCCTGCGCTGGGATGTTCCCGCCGGGCTGACGGTGCAGAAGATCCATGTGCCGGCGGGCGAGGGGTATGCCTTCATCAACCGCGCGGCGGTGGGGGCGACCGGGGACGTGCTGCTGATCCTCCGCGAGGGCGTCAGCGAGCCAGATGAGGCCGCCCTGCGCGAGATGCTCATGTATGCCCAGCGGGATGATGTCGCCGCCGTCACGCCGATGATCACCGACCGGCGGGGCCGCATCGTCCATGCGGGGTATACCTGGGACGGGGAGCGCGTGTGCAGCCGCAATGCAGGCCTGCCCGGACACGCGGGCGGCTGGCATGGCCTGAACCGCACCAGCCACAATGTGATGGCCGTCAGCACGGACTGCCTGATGGTGCGGCGCGATCATTTCATCCCCTTTGACGAGGGCTACACGGGTGGCCTGGGCGCGGTGGACTGGTGCCGGCGCCTGTGGGAGTGGAAGCTGCGGTGCGTGTACACACCCCACGCGCAGATTGTGTGCGACAGACCGGAACGGACGGACGACCCTGCGGATATGGCGCGGCTGCTGGCTGCGTGGCCGGATCTGCGTGACCCGTGCCGGACGGGGAGCGAGGTGTGAGGATGCGGATTATCGACTACTTTCAGGACGCGCGTCAGTCCCACTGGCTTGAGCAGATCCGCGGGGTGGAATGGCGGGCGGCGCGGCTGCTGGAGACCCTGCTGACGGAGGGCACCTTCCACGAGGTGCTGGGCCGTGGCACGCTGTATCTGCTGGCGGACGGCGACGTGCTGGCGTCCTTCCTGACCCTTGCGGAGCGGGACTGCATCGACGATCCCGCCCTGACCCCGTGGATCGGCTTCGTCCACACGGCCCCGGAATACCGGGGGAGGCGCTGCGCCGGGAGGCTGATCGACCATGCGGTACGCGTGGCTGGGGAGCAGGGCGCGCCGCAGGTGTACATCTGCACCGACCATGAGGGCCTGTATGAGAAGTACGGCTTCGTGTACCTGGAGAACCGCGTGTCCATCTACGGCGAGGACAGCCGGGTGCTGGTCCGGCGCACGCAAAGTCCGCCTGCGACGGTCAGCCGTCTGGGGCCGGAGGGCCTCGAGCCCCTCGCGCTGGACGGCTTCCGCCGGCATCAGGAGGTGCGCGAGTGCTGGCGCTGCGTGGACGGTGCGTGGCAGCTGCTGCCCATCGCCTTCACCGAGGACTGGGACCTGACGCGGCTGCGCTCCGAGGCCGTCTGGCTGACGCTCTCGGCCGGCATGGGCAATCCGGTGTTCATCGCCCGGGCAGGCGGCGCGGTCGTGGGCTTCGCCGCGCTGAGCGGGCGGCTGGGCAGCCGGGGACAGTATATTGAGCTGCAGATCCTCCAGGTCAGCGAACCCTGTCGCGGGCAGGGCGTGGGCCGGGCGCTCTTTGCGGCGGTGTGCGTCGCGGCGAGAGAAGCGGGCGCGGAGAAGCTGTACATCTCCGCCCATTCCTCGAAGGAGTCCCAGGCGGCCTACCGGGCGCTGGGCTGCACCCTCGCGCAGGAGCCTGATGCGGCTCATGTCGAAGCTGAGCCCTGTGACGTCCAGATGGAATACGACCTGTACCGCCCCATGGAGGTGCGCTTCGGCCAGATGGAGGACCTCGCCGCCTGGATGAAGCTGGTACGCCGCGTCGCGTGGAACTTCCCCGGGCTGGAGACGGAAGCTGCGCTCCTGGAGCATGAGGTGACGGTGGCGAAATTCATCGGCAAGGGGAATGCCATCTGCGCGGTGGAGGACGGGCGCATCGTGGGCGTGCTGCTGTTCTCGCGCAGGCTCAATCAGCTCTGCTGCATGGCCGTTGCACCGGAAGCCCGCCGCCGGGGCGCGGCGCAGGGCATGTTCAACCTCATGCTGACCATCGCCGATCCCGACCGCGACCTGACCGTCACCACCTTCCGCGAGGGCGACCCCATGGGCGAGGCGGCGCGGGCATTCTACGTCCGGCAGGGCTTCGTTCCGGATGCGCTGGTCGTGGAGAACGGCTATCCCTGCCAGCGGTTCGTCAGGAGGGCAGCAAATGGGTAAAGGTAAGATCATCTTCCTCAATGGCGTCACCTCCTCCGGCAAGACATCCATCGTCGAGGCTCTGCAGGATCGGGAGGACTGCTATTTCTACGTCGTCGCCAACGACCTGTTTCAGGAGATGGTGGGGGAGCGTTTCCTCCGCGAGGATTACTGGGGCCATTTGAGCCGCGTGATCATCCTGATGTACCATACGGCGAAAATGTACAGCGACATGGGGCATGACGTGCTCATCGATGGCATCCTCGTGGAACGGCCGGAGATCGCCCCGCACTATGAGCAGCTGCGGGCGATCCTGGCGGACAATCCGCTGTCCATCGTCGAGGTGGCCTGTCCGCTGGAGGTCTGCCGGGCGCGGAACATCGCCCGCGGCGACCGCTATGAGACGCAGTCCGACGAGCAGGCGGCCATCATGGCGCAGGGGATCGACTACGCCCTGCGCGTCGATACGGACAGGATGTCGAGCGAAGAATGCGCCGAAGCCGTCGTGCGGGCGCTGATATAATACATGAAGGGAGGCGGAGCGGCAGATGCTGCTGGCCATTGACAGGGCTCCTTTTCGGTACTGATTCATAACGAAAAGGAGCGAATAAACAATGAAAACGCGAATCAACGATTTCCTGACGGCGGTGCGCGAGATGCGCGCCTTCCTGATCCTCTGGGTGACGCAGACCTTTTCCGCCCTGGGCAGCGCCATGACCGGCTACGCGCTGGTGCTCTGGAGCTATGAACAGCAGGGCTCGGCGCTGGTGACGGCGCTGCTGATGGTGTCCTCCTACGCGCCCTATGTGCTGTGCAGCATCTTCGCCGGGGCGCTGAGCGACCGCTGGGACAAGCGGAAAACCATGCTCGTCTGCGACGCCGTTGCCGCGGGGACGACCCTGTGCACCCTCCTGATGCTGCGCACGGGCACGCTGCAGATCTGGCACCTGTACGTCCTCAACGCCATCAACGGCCTGATGAACACCGTGCAGCAGCCCGCCAGCGAGGTGGCGACCACAGCGCTCCTGCCCCGCAGACACTACCAGCGCGTGGGCAGCCTGCGCTATCTGTCCTCCAGCCTTACGGGCATCCTCAACCCCATCCTTGCCACGGCGGTGATGACGCTGCTGGGCATGGACGCGGTGATCCTCTTCGACCTGTTCACCTTTGCGGTGGCCTTTGTGGTGCTGCTGGTGTTCATCCGCATCCCGGAAGGGGAGCGCGCGGCGGCTAAGGAGCCGCTGATGGCCTCGGTGAAGGCGGGTCTTGCCTTCCTGCGGGAGAAGCGGGGCATCCTGTCGCTGGTGCTCTTTCTGGCGGCGATCAACTTCGTGGCCTCCATGTGCAACGCGACCCTGCCTGCGCTGATGCTGCCCCGGGAGGGCGGCGAGACAGCCCTGGGCCTGGTCAACAGTATCATTGGCGTCACGACCCTGCTGGGCAGCCTGCTGGCGACGATCCTGCCTGCGCCCAAAAGCCGCGTGCGGGTGGTGTGCTGGACGCTGCTGTTTTCCATGAGCACGGAGAACTTCTTCCTCGCCTTCGGCCGCTCGCTGCCGGTGTGGTGCATGGGCGCGTTCCTCGGCTGGATCCTGATCCCGCTGATGAGCACCAACCTGGATGCCGCCATGCGCCTGAACATCCCGCAGGAGATGCAGGGCCGCGTGTTTGCGGCGCGCAACACACTGCAGTTCTTCACCATCCCGCTGGGCTACTTCCTTGGCGGCGCGGCGGTGGACATGGCCTTTGAGCCGCTGATGGCCTCGCAGGGAGCGCAAAGCCCGCTGACGGCGCTCTTCGGTGCTGGCAAAGGCAGCGGCGCGGCCTGTTTCTTTGCGGTGCAGGCGGTGCTGGGCGTAATGATCTGCCTGTGGTTCATGGGCGATCGGCATATCCGGCGCATGGCTGACGCAGAAATGAAACCATAACGAACCGGCCCGGGGGCTTCAGCAGCCTCCGGGATTTTCCGATTCAGTTGAGCAGCAGCCAGTTCTGCCAGTAAAGCCGCCAGCGGGCGGGGAAGTCATCCCGCGCGACGCTGTTCGCGGCCACCACGACGGCCTCCGCGACGGTTTCGCCGCCGCTGATGAGCCGCACCGTCCCCAGCGGCTGTCCGGCAGTTACGGGGGCGGTGAGCTGCTGCGGCAGATCAGTCTCCACCTGCGGGACGCTGCCCCGGGTGATCACGCCGGTCAGGTCGCAGGCGAGGACAAGGTCGACCGTTGCGCCATCGGATGCATCCACAGGCAGCGTGGCGACGCAATCGCCTGCCTCCAGCATCGTGACGGATTCGTACCGCTCAAAGGCCAGATCCATCAGGCGTTCTGCCTCGCCAAACCAGTCCCAGCAGTTGAGCACCACACCGATGACGCGTATGCCGTCGCGCTGGGCGCCGAAGACCAGGCAGCGCCCGGCCTTTTTCGTGTAGCCGGTTTTGACGCCCGTTGCGCCCTCGTAGGTGGACAGAAGGCGGTTCTTGTTGTTCAGCACCCGGTCGTAGCTGCGGCCCTCCCAGGGGATGGTTGCCCGCTGGGTGCTCACCAGCTCGCGGAAGAACGCATGCTGCATGGCTTCCCGGGCGATGAGCGCCAGATCGTGGGCGGTGGTGTAGTGCCCCTCATGGGGCAGGCCGTGGGGCGTGAGGAAGACGGTGTCCGTGCAGCCCAGCTCGGCGGCCCGCGCGGTCATCATGCGGCAGAATTCGTCCACCGAGCCGCCAATGTGCTCGGCGATGGCGACGGCCGCGTCGTTCCCCGAGGCCAGCATCAGCCCGGCGAGCATCTCCCTGAGCGTCAGCGTCTCTCCCTCGGCAAGGTAGATGGACGTCCCCGGCACGCCAAAGGCATTGCGGCTGCAGGTGACGGGCGCGTCCAGGTCGCCCAGTTCGATGGCCAGCAGGGCGGTCATCACCTTGGTGGTGCTGGCCATGGGCAGGGGAGCGTCCGCGTTGTGGCTGAGCAGCACGCGCCCGGTGGCCTCATCGATGATGATGCAGGCGGTGGCGGAGGTGCCGACCTCCTCGGCGCGGACGCACAGGGGCAACGCGGCCAGCGCAAGGGCTAAAAGCGCTGCGAGCAGCCTTTTCATTGTGAACCTCACATGCGGGGGCTGGCGGCCGCGCTGCCTTCAGGCCTGGCTACGAGCTGCCTCACGTCTTCCATCACCGTGGGGATCATCTCCACCATGCGGTCGACCACGCTGTGGCAGGTGGCGGGCAGCATGCGCACCGAGTCGCCGCTGACCACGAGGAATCCCACGGGCTGGACGCTCACGCCCGCGCCGCTGCCGCCAGCAAAGGGGAAGTCGGCAGCGGGCGAGGGGAATGCGCCCCGCTCCTGCGAGGCAAGGTCGCCTCCGGCGGTCACATAGCCGAAGGATACCCGGCTGATGGGGATGACGGTGGTGTCTGCACCCGCCTGAACGGGCTTGCCGATGACGGTGTTCACGTCCACCATGTCCTTGATGGACGCCATGGCAGTCTGCATCAGTTCTCCGATGGGGTGTTCCATAAGCGTTGCGCCTCCCTGTTGATGGCCTGTGCGGCGGCTTGCGCCAGCATGAGGCCGGCTGTCACAAGCAGTGTGCCCGGCCGCAGCAGGAATATGCACCGTGCCTGCAGGGTGCTGCGGTCGTTCAGGAAATCCGGCAGGACGCGGAGACGCGCCATGCGCAGCCAATGCGGCGGCAGGGAGGAGATGCATGCCCGCACGGCTCCCGTGGCAAGGGCTGTGGAAGCAGCCGATGCGGTGTGCAGCATCAGCTGCGCATCCAGCTGCAGCGGGTGCACATGCGCCAGCAGGAAACGCCGTGCGCTGCGGCAATGCCGGAACCTCCTGAGCCATGCGATGGCCTGTTGCCCCTGCTGCGGGCCGGGATGCAGCTGCCTAATCCGGCCAGCCTGAGAGATGACGCTGACTTCACGTCCCTGCGTCGTGTGTGCGACTTCGATCAGCCACGCCTGCTGCAGCTTTCCCACGCCGGCCCGCAGCTGCATCACCCTGCGCTGCCCGTGGCACATATCCAGCTGAATGCGCAGGGGCAGCAGGAGCAGGATCAGCACGGGCAAAAGCAGCAAGATCAACACCATCGCCCCACCTCCTGAAGGTAGCTTGCCCTGCGCCCAACTCTTTCATGCTTGACGAAATGGCCGAAAAACGGTATAATAACCTGTATTCAAATACTGATCACACAGGAGGACGTCATGATCGGACTCATCGGTGCGATGGCGGTTGAAGTGGAGGGCCTGATGGCCTGCCTGACTGACCGCGAGGAGACCCGAATCGGCATGGACTGTTTTGTATCCGGCAGGCTCTTCGGCCAGGAGGCCGTGCTGGCGGTCTGCGGCCCGGGCAAGGTGAATGCGGCGCTGTGCGCCCAGAGCATGATCCTGCACTTCCACCCCGAATGGGTGCTGAACCTTGGCGTGGCCGGCGCAGGCGAGGCTGGCGTTTCCATTGGCGATATGGTCATTGCCACCGCTGCCGTTCAGCATGACATGGACACTTCTCCCATCGGCGATCCGGTGGGCATGGTCAGCAAGATCAACCTGGTGGAGATCCCCTGCGACGCGGCGCTGCGGGCAAGGCTCGTGGCGGCGGCTTCCACGGTGGAGGGCATGCGCGTGCATCAGGGCATCATCGCCACCGGTGACCAGTTCATCCACGATGGCGCGGTCCGCAGCCGCATCAATGGCCTCTTCCACGCCAAGGCGGTGGAGATGGAGGGCGGTGCGGTGGCGCAGGCCTGCTACATGCACGGCGTGCCCTGCGGTGTGCTGCGCTCCATCAGCGATCAGGCGGACGGTCACAGCGAGATGGATTACCCGACCTTCACGCGTCTGGCGGCAGCCCACTCCCAGCAGGTGGTGGAAAAGCTGCTGTCTGCGTAAGGCAGGGAAATCGTGAGAATGAACAAAAGTGATTGTCTTTTGGAGCAAAGCGCGCTATAATGTAGCTGTGACAACCTTTGTACTGGAGGCTGACTGATGTACAAGCTGCTACTGATAACGGACATGACGCCGGTCCGGGAGGCATTTGGCGGTGTGGCGTGGGAGATGATGGGATTCCGCAAACCGGTTTGCGTGAGCAATGCTGCCCAGGCCCTTGCGGAGCTCAGAAGCCACCATTACAACGCTGTTTCCGTCGCCTGTGAGCGCAGCGAGGATAACGAGGAGATCCACAGGATGCTGCAGGATTACCCTGACCGCCCTGTGATGGAAGCTGCTGACAGCCCCGATGCGCTGGAAAAGAACGTGCTCGAGCTGCGCAAACTCCTCAACCGGATCAACCAGGATACGAGCAATACCGCCTTCACCCCCGGCGAACAGCTGATGGTGTGCAGGCACGAATTCTTCCGCACGATGATGGATCGCCGGCTGCCGGATCAGATGACCATCCGGCGGATGCTGCGTCTGCTGCGCAGCAAGATGGAGCCTGACCTGCCCTGCGTGGTTGCGGAGCTGAGCATGCCCGAGGACAGCGACTTCCTCAAGGGCCGCTGGCACTACGGCACCGAGCGGCTGGAGCTGGCGCTGCGCAATATCTTCGGCGTTGAGGTGGAGGGCCTGCGCATTCTCAGCTGCGTCCTGCCGGGCGAACGCATTGTGCTGCTGGGCTGCCCGATGCGCTTCCATGATGCGCCTGCCGAGGGCGAGGCGATGGTGGAGATCATCACCCACCACGTCAGCGACTGCATCGCGCATGTGGACGAATTCCTCGGCCTTGACCTTTCCATTGCGTCCATTTGCGTCCTGCCGGCCCTCACGGCGCTGGCCAAGGACGCCTGATCGAGAACGAGATATTCTCAGGAGGTAACACACATGGGTATTTTTGATGCTCTGGGCAACCTGATCAAGGGCGAACTCATCGACGTCATCGAGTGGACCGACAACACGGGCAACACGATGGTGCAGCGCTTCAACACCGGCGGCAAGGAGATCATGATGGGCGCGCAGCTGACCGTGCGTGAGAGCCAGGCGGCCGTGTTCGTCAACGAAGGCACCATCGCCGACGTCTTCGGCCCGGGCCGGTATGAGCTGTCCACCAGCAACATGCCTATCATGACCAAGCTGCAGTCCTGGAAGTTCGGCTTCAACAGCCCCTTCAAGGCCGAGGTGTACTTCGTCAACACCAAGCAGTTCATGGATCGCAAGTGGGGCACCTCCAACCCGGTGATGATGCGCGATGCGGAGTTTGGCATGATCCGCCTGCGCGCCTTTGGCGTGTATGCGGTGCGCGTGGTGGATCCCGCGGTGTTCCTGCGCGAGGTCTTCGGCACCCGCCAGGTGACCACCATCGAGGACATCGAGGGCCAGCTGAAGCGCACGATGGTTTCTGGCCTGTCCGACGCCATCGCCGAGAGTAAGATCCCCGCCCTCGACCTGGCGGCGAATTACGATGAGCTGGGCAACTTCGGCCTGAACGCCATCAATCCCCGCATCCAGGAGCTCGGCCTCCAGCTGACCAGCTTCGTCATCGAGAACATTTCCCTGCCCGAAGAGGTGGAGAAGACCATGGACCGCCGCACCTCCATGGGTGTCATCGGCGATATGGGCCGTTATACCCAGTACCAGGCTGCGGAGGCCATGCGCGAGGCGGCCAACAACCCCGCCGGCGGCGCCGGTGCGGGCATGGGCATGGGCGCCGGCATGGCCATGGGCCAGATGTTTGCCCAGTCCATGGCGATGCCGCAGCAGCAGCCTGCGGCGGCTCCTGCGGCTCCGGCTCCCGCTGCCGCTCCTGCGGCTGGCTCCTTCTGCCCCGAGTGCGGAAGCCCCGTGTCCGCTGGCGCGAAGTTCTGCGCCAACTGCGGCGCCAAGCAGGCCCAGCAGGCCGTCTGCCCCGGCTGCGGCCAGCCCGTCGCCCCCGGTGCGAAGTTCTGCGCCAACTGCGGTCAGAAGCTCTGATCGCCACGCAAGGATAAGGAGAATGAACATGCGTATCATGAACGGTAAGCAGCAGCAGTCCTCGCAGCAATCAGGCCGCGGGTGACTTTGCATGCCGTGAACGGACACGCTTCACAGGTCAGCAGCCACGCGCTGCTGGCCTTTTGTATTTGCAGCATAGCGAGGAGGTGAGCCGGATGCCGGAACAGCAAGAGATCCCCCAGTGCGGGAGGAAGCGCATGCCTGAACAGAATATAAGGAGGAAAGAACAATGGATGCGTATGGACTGGCCGGTTACAATGCCGGCGCGGAAACGGGGCGGCTCCACAGGGGCCTCGGCCTGATTGAGTTTGCCCGGACAAGGGAGCTGCTGACGGAATGCCTGCCGCCTGCCCCTGCGGTGGTATATGACGTCGGCGGCGCATACGGTGAATATGCCTTCTGGCTGGCTGAAATGGGGTATGAGGTGCATCTGTTCGACCTGGCGGAGGCGCATATCCGTATGGCCCGGACGCATGATGCAGAGGTCGCGGCGGCGCACAGGCTGGTAGCAGCGGAGGTCGCCGATGCGCGGAATCTGCCGCGACCGGATGCCGCGGCGGATGCTGTCCTCCTGCTGGGGCCGCTGTATCACCTGCCGCAGAGGGCGGATCGTGAGGCGGCTCTGGCGGAATGCAGAAGGGTGCTGAGGCCCGGCGGCGTCCTTGTCACGGCGCATATCGTGCCCTGGGCGCCGCTGGTGGACAATGTCATCCACTATGACGAAAATCCGTGTCTGGACGACGATGCAGTTTACGAGCGCTTGGCTGATACGGTCCGGACGGGCTGTCACCGGGGGAAGGTGGTGGGGCTGATGTATTTCCACCGCCCGGAGGACGCGCGGAAGGAAGTCGGGGAGGCCGGATTTGCAGACGTGACGCTGCACGGCGTTCTGGGGCCGTGCTGGGCAATCCGCCATCTGGACGAAGCCTGGCCGGATATGAGGAAGCGGGAGGCCATCCTGCGGGTTGTCCGTCTTCTGGATGCGGAGGAGAGCCTGATGGGCTTTTCAACCCACTATATCACGGTTTCCCGAAAGGCATGAAAAGCGGCTGGTGCAGCGCGAACTGCATCAGCCGTGATTGATTTACTGGATGCCGCCGAAGCCCGCCGGGTCGGTGGCCAGGCCGCCGCCGATGATCACATCCTCACGGGGCGTGATGATGTAGGGCGCGGGCTGCTGGATCTGTTCCTCCGCCAGGGTCAGGCGGGAAACGGACACCTCGTAGGCGGTTTTGGCAACGGTGGTGCCGTCAGCCAGCTGCTTCTGATAAGCGCGGGACTGGAAGCGGCCCAGCAGCGTCACCTTGTCGCCGACCTTCAGGTGGCTGGCAAAGCGGGCCGTGCGCCCCCAGGTGATGCAGGGGATGTAGTCGCTCTTGCCATAGGCGCGGTTGACGGCCAGCATCAGGTCGGCGATCTCCCGGCCAAAGGGCGTGGTGCGGTAGGAGGGGAGCTTGCACAGCGCGCCGGTCAGCTGCACCTGGTTGGGATTCTCCTCCGTGTCCGGATCCATCAGGCGCTGGGCAAAGCCGGTGATGAGCAGGCGGCCTGCGCCCTCCACCACCTTGTTGTAGCTGCGCAGCTGACCCTCCAGGCACAGCGGAGCGCCCACGGAGAGATCCGCGCCCTCAATCAGCCGCTCTGAGAGCGTGATGGGCAGCAGATCCTCAGCGCCGGACAGGCGCGGCACGGACAGGGTTGCATAGTAGAACTTTTCCCCGAAGACCTCGTGGCCATAGGCGGGGGCATCGGTCAGAATGCCGCTGAGATGCAGGTAGTTCCCGGTTTCTTCCATAGCGATTCACCTTTCTTTTTGCGCCTGCCGCGGATGGGTGGCTTACTGCGCGGCGGCAGGATGCTGTTTTCCTTGCACATCAATGGTCGTTTCGCCCTCCAGGAGGATCTCGCCTGCGGGGATCATGCTGAACCCCTGCTGCTGGTAGAACGCGAGCACCTGCGGCAGTGCTTCCACGATGAACTCGCTGTCATTGTGAAAGAGCACGATGTCGCCCGGCTGCACATTCGCCGTTGCCCGGCGCACGAGATCATCCACGCCCCGGTTCTTCCAGTCCTGGGAGTCGATCGACCATTGCACGCACTCGTACCCCTCGTTCCTGGTGACGGTGACGACCTTGTTGTCGTAATCGCCGTAGGGCGGGCGGAACAGCGTGGGACGCGTTCCGGTCAGCGCTTCGATCTTGTCTGAACAGCTGTCCATCTCCTGGCGCATCTGGCTTTCCGATATCTGCGTGAAGTGCGCATGGGAGGCGGAGTGGTTGCCGATTTCGTGCCCACGCGCGGCGATCTCCTGCACCAGCTCCGGGTACTTATCCACCCAGATGCCCACCAGGAAGAAGGTGGCCTTGACGTTGTATTCATCCAGCAGGTCGAGAATGGCGAGGGTCTTGTCGCCGCCCCAGGAGGCGTCGAAGGTGACGGAGATCACCCGGTCGTCGCGCTCCACGCTGTAGACGGGCAGCACGCGCCTGACGGCCAGCACATCTGTGGCCTGCTGCTGAAGCGGGCCAAGATAGAGGGCGCTGAGCATCACAAGAGCCATGAACAGCCCTGCAACGGTTGCTCGTCGCCTGTAAAGCCGGTGGCGAAAATCACGATGCGGCTGGGGGCGCGCTTCGTTCTTCGGGCGGATCCGGAGGGGAGTGTGAGTCATCGTCTGCCACCATCCTTGCATAGTCTATGCACCGCAGGCTGGCAATTATGCCCGCCGGGCGCATCTGCCAAAGGGAGTGCTTCTTCGACAGGGCGTATAATGCGCCTGGTGGATGGTATGTTGGGTGACTCAACCATAGAACGCGACAGCGGCGGGTTTTGCTGCCAGGTGAGGAAATGTTTGCAATTCGTCATAAATGGCAAGGCGAACCCGCTGCAACCTCATTATAGATGGCAAATATGAAAGAATAGTGAACAAAGAAGGAATTCTGTCCGCAAATGAGAACGCAAAAAGCGCCCCCTGACGGATCAGGGAGCGCCGCATATTGACGGTGTTCAGGGATCAGTACATGCCGCCCATGCCGCCCGCGCCACCGGCGGGAGCAGCGGGTTCGGGCTCGGGGATGTCCGCCACCAGGGACTCGGTGGTCAGGACCATCGCCGCCACGGAGGCCGCATTCTGCAGCGCAGAGCGGGTCACCTTGGTGGGGTCGATGATGCCGCGCTCGATCATGTCGCAGTAGTCGTCGGCCAGGGCGTCGTAGCCATAGGCGGGGTTCTCCGCGCCGTTCTTCTTCACGTTCTCCACGATGACGGAGCCTTCCACGCCGGCGTTGGCCGCGATCTGGCGGATGGGCTCCTCCAGCGCGCGCAGGATGATCTGCACGCCGGTCTTCGCGTCGCCGGTGTAGGTGTCCAGCAGGGCAGCCACGTTCTTGGCCACCTGCAGCAGGGCGATGCCGCCGCCGGGGACGATGCCCTCTTCAGCCGCAGCACGGGTGGCAGCCAGGGCGTCCTCAATGCGCAGCTTGCGCTCCTTCATCTCGACCTCGGTGGCCGCGCCGACCTGGATGACAGCCACGCCGCCAGCCAGCTTGGCCAGACGCTCCTGGAGCTTCTCGCGGTCGTAGTCGCTGGTGGTCTCCTCGATCTGGGCGCGGATCTGACCCACGCGGGCAGCGATCATCTCGGGCATGCCAGCGCCGCCCACGATGGTGGTGTTCTCCTTGGTCACCTTGACCTGACGGGCCTGGCCCAGCATGCGGACGTCGGCTTCCTTCAGCTCCATGCCGGTCTCGGAGGAGATGACGGTGCCGCCGGTGAGGGTGGCGATATCCTGCAGCATCTCCTTGCGGCGGTCGCCGAAGCCGGGGGCCTTGACGGACACGCAGCGGAAGGTGCCGCGCAGGGTGTTGACCACCAGGGTGGACAGGGCGTCGCCCTCGATGTCCTCGGCGATGATCAGCAGCTTGCGGCCGGCCTGCACCACCTGCTCCAGCAGGGGCAGGATCTCCTGGATGGAGGAGATCTTCTTGTCGGTGATCAGGATGAGCGGATCATCCAGCACCGCTTCCATCTTCTCGGTGTCGGTCACCATGTAGGCGGAGGAGTAGCCGCGGTCGAACTGCATGCCCTCAACAGTGGTCATGCCGGTCACCATGGTCTTGGCCTCCTCAACGGTGATCACGCCGTCGGCGCCCACGGTTTCCATCGCATCGGCGATCAGCTTGCCGATGGTCTCGTCAGCGGCGGAGTTGGCCGCGACGTTGGCGATGGCCTGCTTGCCGCTGATGGGCTGGGACATGGCGCGCAGGCCCTCCACAGCAGCCTCGGTGGCAGCAGCGATGCCGCGCTTGAGCACCATGGGGTTGGCGCCGGCGGCCAGGTTGCGAAGGCCCTCGCGGATGATGGCCTGGGCCAGCAGGGTGGCGGTGGTGGTGCCGTCGCCGGCCACGTCGTTGGTGCGGGTGGAAACTTCCTTCACCAGCTGCGCGCCCATGTTCTCAAAGGCGTCCTCCAGCTCGATCTCCTTGGCGATGGTCACGCCGTCGTTGGTGATCAGGGGAGAGCCGTACTTGCGGTCCAGCACCACGTTGCGGCCCTTGGGGCCCAGGGTGATCTTGACGGTATCCGCCAGAGCGTTCACGCCACGCTCAAGGCTGCGGCGAGCCTGCTCGCCATACTGAATCTGCTTAGCCATGATCAAACACTCCTTTTATTCCACAATAGCCAGGATGTCGCTCTGGCGGACGATGATCAGCTCTTCGCCGTCGATCTTCACTTCCGTGCCGGCGTACTTGCTGTAGATCACCTTCTGGCCAACGGCCACCTGCATGGTGATCTCCTTGCCGTCCACATTGCCGCCGGGGCCAACGGCGATGACTTCCGCCATCTGGGGCTTCTCCTTCGCGGTGGACGCAAGAATCAGGCCGGACTTGGTCGTCTCGGCAGCTTCGACATTCTTGATGACAACGCGGTCACCCAAGGGCTTCACGGTCATTGATGGTTCCTCCTGTTTCAATGCATGGTTTCCTTTTAGCACTCAAAAAGGGAGAGTGCTAAAAACAACAATAGTATTATACGCCATTTCCACCATACTGCAAGAGGAACGAATGTTCTATAATGAGATTTGCGCTGCAAATGATGCGGATTTTATGTAAATTCTGCCGGGTGCTGTCTGAATGACCCGGAATGTGGTATAATATAGGGGAAGAAAAAGCAACGGAGGATGTCGATGGAGAAGATCCGCAGGGCCCTGCTGGCCTGGTATGACGCAAACGCGAGGGAACTGCCCTGGCGGGGGATCCGTGACCCCTACCGCACCTGGGTGTCGGAAACGATGCTGCAGCAGACGCGGGTGGAGACCGTGCTGGGCTATTATGCGCGATTCCTTGCGCGGTTTCCCACGGTGGCGGATCTGGCGGCAGCGCCGCTGGATGATGTGCTCAAGCTGTGGGAGGGTCTGGGGTACTACAGCCGCGCCCGCAACCTGCACCGCGGCGCGCAGCAGGTGATGGCGGAGCATGGCGGCGTGCTGCCGTCGGAGGTGGATGCGCTGCGCCGCATCAGCGGGATCGGCCCCTACACGGCCGGGGCCATCGCCAGCATCGCCTACGATGTGGCAGCCCCTGCGGTGGATGGAAACGTGATCCGCGTGACGTCGCGCCTGACGGGCCTGCGGGAGAATGTGGGCATGCCATCCGTGCGGCGGGAGCTGGAGAAACGTGCGGCTGCGCTGGTGTCCCCGGAGCGGCCTGGGGACTTCAATCAGGCGATGATGGACCTGGGGGCAACGGTGTGCGTCCCGGGCACGCCGGCCTGCGAGCGATGCCCGCTCAGCGGCATGTGCGACGCTTTCGCCGCAGGGGATGCGGAGGATCTGCCCGTCATGCCCCGCAAGAATCCGCCCCGGCAGATTTTCTACGATGTGTGCCTCATCTTCAGCGGCGACCGCGTCCTCATGCGCCAGCGCACGGAGGCGATGCTCTGCGGGCTGTGGGTGTATCCCATGCTGGAGGGGCGGCACACGATGCGGCAGCTGCCCCAGGCGGTGAAGCGGCTGACGAAGCTGACCGTGAAGGACATGGCAGAAGCGGGGGAGGCGCGGCACGTTTTCACCCATCAGGTGTGGCAGATGCGGCTGCTCATCATGCGCACGGAAGCTGATGCGGCTCCTGACGGCTGGCGCTTCGTGACCCTTGAGGAGATGGACAGGCTGGCCCTGCCATCGGCCATGCGCGCGGCGGCAAAGGCCGTGCGGGATGCGCTCAACGATTCCCATCTTTGAATTGACAAGACGCGCAGAAGATGGTATCATATCAGGGTACTACCCGCGACAATTCAATCGCAAGGAGAGATGTCAATGGCCATTCGTCTGTTCGAGACCCGCACCAACAACTCCAACGTGCCGCTGCGCGTTGCGATGGGTCACTTTGCCACCAGCCACAGCCATATCAACTACTATATTGATCTGACCCTGACCAAGCACCGCCTGTCCGAGGCCCGCGAGGTCGCGGCGCACCTGTGCGGCAAGATCAGCCACTCTCAGGTGATCGACACCATCCTGTGCCTGGACGGCACGGAGGTCATCGGCGCCTGCATGGCCAGCGAGATGACCCGCCGCGGCTTCCAGAACGTCAACGCCCACAACACCATCTACGTTGTCACCCCCGAACACACCACCGGCTCCCAGCTGCTCTTCCGCGAGAACAGCGCCCCCATGGTCGTGGGCAAGAACGTGCTGGTGCTGGCCGCTTCCGTCACCACCGGCTACACTGCCCAGGCGGCTGTGGACGCCATCCGCTACTACAGCGGCAAGGTTGCCGGCGTGTGCAGCATCTTCTCCTGCGTGGAGGAGTGCGCGGGCTTTGAGGTCAACGCCGTCTTCACCATGAAGAACGACCTGCCGGACTACTCCTCCATGGCCTCCCACGAGTGCCCGATGTGCAAGGCCGGCCGCCGCCTGGATGCGATGGTCAACGCCTTCGGCGTGTCCAGCTTCACCTGATTCCATATGGATATCCGGGAGTCCGCTCAGGCGGGCTCCTTTTTGCGTGCAACAGAAAGGCTCCGGGTCAATGCTGACGCCGGAGCCGGAAAGGATGCGGTTTATTTCGCCCAGATGACGTAGGCGCTGTTGCTGGGCCAGATCTGCGCGGTCTGGTTGGGGTTGGAGCGCAGCGCCGTCGCCTTGGCGTAGATGTAAGCCTCGTACAGGGTGATCTCGCCGTTGCTGTCGCGGTCAGCATTCAGGGTGCTGATGGTGGCGTCGGTGGCGATGTTCCAGCCGCTGCCGTGGCAAACGCCGTAGGTGAACAGGCCGAAGTACTTCTCTGCCTGCTGATCCGCGTCGCTGTCGTAGCCCATGGAAACGGACTGCTCGGTGGAGTGGGCAGCGGTGATGACATAGTAGCCGGTGTTGGCCAGGTCGTTCTCGCCGCGGGGGAGGAAGGGCGCGTCGCTGAAGGTTTCGAGGGCCTCCTCAACGTCATCCACCGTCCTGACGATCACGTCCGGGTCGCTGGCGAAGGTGTTGACCACCAGGCTGTTGAAGGCGGCCAGTTCTGCGTTGGTCACGTCCTCGCCGGCGCTCTTGCCGATCATCGCGCCGGAATGGCAGCTGTCGATGATGACGATCTTGCGGCCGGGGATGGCGTCCAGCTCTTCCTTGAGGCGCTCAACGGAGAGGTAGGTGTGGAGCGTGCCCACCAGCGCGCCGTGGAAGGCGGTATCCGGGCTGTTGGCGCCGTGGCCGCTGAAGTAGAACAGGGACACGTCGCTGGCGTCAGCGCCGGCGAAGGTGGTGCGGATCGCGTTGATCATCCGGGTGTCGGAGAGGTTGAGCTGCACGGTGATCTGGTAGGGCGTGCCCGTCATGCGGGAGAGCATGTCGCGCATGCCGTAAGCGTCATTGTCGCAGCCGGGGAGGAAGTTGGTTTCGCCGGGGTAGGTGTTGCCGATGAGCAACGCACGGTAGGTGACGGAGGGATCCTTATGCACATGCGCCACGGGCGCGGACCAGGGGCCCATGCTGATATCGCCGTTGGAGAACACGCGCACGGGCCGGATGTAGAAGTAGTAGGTTGCATCCAGGGTGGCGCGGCTCAGGTAGGTGGAGTTGCCACTGAGGCGGGCAGGAGTGAGCGTGGAAGGATCGGCCACGGCGTTCTTGCTGAAGCACAGGTCGTACTGGTTGGCGCCGGGGGTGCTCGGCCAGCTGACGAGGATGTTGGACGCATCGTAATCCGAGGCGGTCAGGCCATCCTCCTGGGGGAGCCACACGCCCATGCCGATGTCGCCCTTCAGGGAGAAGCAGCGCCAGCCCTCGGGCGAACAGAGCTTGAAGGAATAGACGAAGTAGTAGTACACTTCGCCGGGGATCATGGTGGTATCGGTGAAGGTGGTCACGGGGGTGTCCAGCACGACCAGCTTCTGGTAGTTGGTCACGTCCGGATCGGAGAAGGCGCGGCGGTAGATGACGTAGCCGCTGGCGCCGGGGATGGCGTCCCAGGTGAGCTTCACGCCGTTTGCCGTCCAGTCATACTGCTGGAAGGAGGGCGTTTCCATGGGGCTGCCAACCATGGTGACGCGGCTGGAGTTGCCGGTGATGACGGTTCCGTCGGACAGCTCACGCTTGGGGATGACGCGGAAGTCGTAGGTCTCGTCGAAGGACAGGTTCTTGATATCGCAGTAGTCGGTCACCAGATCCGTGCGGACGATGCTCCACTGGTTTGCGCCGTGGATGGACATCATCACATCGTAGTGGGTCGCGCCGGCAACGGCTGTCCAGGTCAGGCGGATGGTGGTGGTGTCCTTGCCGCGGGGGTCGTTGATCTTCGCGTCGCCCAGCACGATGTAGGGATAGCTGGCCGAGTGGGGGCTGGCGTTGAACACCGAGCCGTTGCCATTGAAGGTGACGGCCTGCACGCGGAAGTAATACACGATCGTGGGATCCAGCGCGTCGGTGGTCCAGGAGGTGCCGTACACGGTGGCCATGACGGTGTAGGACGTGCCATTGGCGGGCTTGGCCAGCACCTGATAGCCCTCAGCGTCCTCCGTGCCGGTCCAGCGCAGGGTCATCACGCCGTTGCGGTTGTGGCTGGCGGAGAGGTTCGTGGGGGCGCTCAAGGCGCGGTATTCGATGAACTTGCCGGTTTCGGGAGCGTCGTCCATCTCGTCCAGGACGGGATCGGTCAGGGGCGCGGAAGTGGCTTCCACGGGCGCCTGGGAGAAGAGCTCGTCGCCCTCGTCCTCTTCGGGCGTGGTGGCAGGCTCGCTCACAGGCTCGTCCACGACATCGTCAGCCGGGGCGGAACCCTGTTCCTGCCCGGGTTCGGGGGTCAGCATGGGCACGACGATGAAGCTGTCGCCGGGCACATCGCCGGTTTCAGGGGCGGGCGTGGGCTCGCTGCTGATGGTGGCGATGGGGAGCAGCGCGTGCTCGCGGTAGGTGCGGATGGCCTCGTCCGTGCGGTCCTGTGCGTCCCAGTCGGCGGTTTCAGCGGCGGACAGCATGCGCACATCGTCGGCCTTCACCCAGCCCTCCCAGAGGGAGACGCCGTTGTTGAGCACGATGCGGATGGCCTTCTCGTCCTCGGACTGTTCCGCCGCGTAGACCACGCCGCCGGAAACGGTCTCCACATACGCGCCCCAGAGGCCGCTGTGGTCATAGAGCCGGGTACCGCCGGAGATGCGCGCCAGACCTGCGACGAACTCCGCCTTCTCCACAACGGGCGCAGCGGTGGGCTTGGCCGTGGGCTCGGCAGTCGGTTCAGCGGTCGGTTCGGATGTGGGCTCGGCAGTCGTTTCGATGACCGGTTCGTCCGGTACAAAGGGATCTGCGCCAAACCCTTCATCAACAGGCGCGCCGAAGCCTTCCGCCATCACGCCGGCGGGGAGCAGGCTCAGCAGCATAAGCAGGGCAAGGAGCATCGCCGTCAGGCGGTGGGATATCTTCATGGAACAGCCTCCTTAAGTTATGCAGGGTTCATATGGATGGAAATATCCATCTATATTATATTATGAAGCGGGAAACAGGTCAAGTGCACAGTGCAAAAGTTACATGCGTAACAGGTTGTAACAAATCGCGCTGCGTGCCGCCAATGCTTGATAAAGCGGGCAGGATATGGTATAATGAAGTGCTTGAAGACAATGATGAAGGGAGGCGGGGCGCGGTGATCAGGCTGAGCGTGGTGGTGCCGGTGTATGGCACGGAAAAGTACATCCGGGCGTGCCTGGATTCCCTCCGGCAGCAGACGCTGCGGGATGCGGAGTTCATCCTGGTGGACGACGCTTCGCCGGACAGGGCCATCCGCGTGATGGAGGCCTTTGCCGCTCAGGACGGGCGCTTCCGGATCCTGCGGCACGAAAGCAACCGGGGGCTCTTCGCGGCGCGCCTGACGGGCATTGAGGCGGCGCGGGGCGAGTATGTCGCCTTCCTGGACAGCGACGATTACGTTTCCGTCGATTTCTACCGTCATGCGGTTGAATGTGCCGATGATGGCGGATATGACGTTGTGATGGGCGATACTGTATGGGTGGAGGCGGACGGGCGCAAGGTGATTCGCCCGGTGCATCCCCAGTGCGTGCCGGAGGAGCCGCTGCGGGGCAGCGAAGTCCGCCGCGCTTTCTTCGCTCAGGAAATGCAGTGCTACAGCTGGCACACCATCTGGAACAAGGTGTACCGCCGGAGCCTGATCGAAAATGCCCTGCCGGAGCTGCGCCGCCTGACGGAACGCGTCGTCATGTGCGAGGATGTGGCTTATTCCTGCGTGCTGCTGCATCAGGCGCAGTCCTTGGCCCGCATCCGGGGGGATGGCGTGTTCTACTGCATGCACCCGTCCTCTTCAACGAATGCTTCAGCGGCAAATCGCGAAAAGTTCCTCCGAAATTATGGGCAGATTGTGTCGGTGTTTGAATTTGCCGATGCATACCTCGCCCGGCAGGGGGACGGGGAGAACCGCGCCCACCTGATGAACGCGCGCCGCTGGTACGCCCGGATGTGGCAGGAGATGCGCAGGCAGTGCGCGGATGATCCGGTTTCGCGTCAGGCGGCGGATGCGCTGACGGCGCGCCTTGCCCCGGGCTTTGACCCCGACGCCGCCGGGGACTGCGCGGAGATCTGGTACTTCGACCGCCACACCCTGCCGTGGAACGACGGCCTGGAGCGCATCAGGCGAGCCATCGCCGGCGTGGACGGGGACGCGCCGGAGGTCGTTTCCTTCGATGTGTTCGACACGCTCATCCAGCGCCCCTTCCGCCAGCCCAGCGACCTGTTCTCGATGCTGGAGGACGCCTGGCAGCAGGCCAACCGGCGCTGCATCCTTTCCTTTGCCGACGCCCGCGCAGAGGCGGAGACCTCCGCCCGCGTCTGGGCCCGGGGTCGCCGGGAGGATATCGACCTGCGCGACATCTACAACGCGCTGCGCGTCACCTGCGGGGCGTCGGAGGACTGCGCGGACACGATGCGCCACGCCGAAATGGAGGCGGAGATCGCCTTCTGCCAGCCCCGCCACACGGGTGTTGCTCTCTACCGGATGGCCAAAGCCCTGGGCTTGCGCGTGGTGCTGACCAGCGACATGTACCTGGACAGCGCGACCATTGGGCGCATGCTGGAGAAGTGCGGCGTGACGGGCTGGGATGACTTCTTCCTTTCCAATGAGCGCAACGCCCTGAAGTGGAACGGCGGCCTCTACCGCGTGCTGATCGATGCGCTGGGATGTGCGCCAGAGAAGATCCTGCACATCGGCGACAACTGGGAGAACGACTTCATCCAACCGCAAAAGCTGGGGCTGCGGGTATGCCATCACCCCCGCGCGATGGATGTGATGACCGACACGCGCCGCACGCAGCTGGGGCTGCTGGGGCTGCAGAGCGCCGCTGCCTTCGCCGGAGGGAAGACCCTGCAGGGGGCGCTGTCCTTCCGCTGCATGCAGGCGCTGGCGGCCAACCGCTTCTTCGATCAGGGCTTCGCCGCGACTGATGCGGAGAGCTGCTTCGCCTGTTCTCCCGCGCGGCTGGGTTACTATGCCGTGGGCGGGCATGTGCTGGCGCTGGCGCAGTGGCTCATCCGCCGCGCAAAGGCAGACGGGGTGAGGAAGCTCGTCTTCCTCGCCCGGGACGGCTGGCTGGTGAAGCAGGCCGTCGATCATATCCTCGCGGAGGAGGACGGCATCATTACCGATTATCATCCAGCTTCGCGCCGCTGCCTGCTGCCCGCGCTGACGGTGAATCCGTCGGACTTCTATGCCCTGCCCATCAACGTTCCGGCCTATTCGGCGGGAAAGCTTGTACAGCTGCTGGACTTCTGCACGGTTGATCAGCCTTTGGACATGCTGCGCCAGGCGGTGGAGGGCGCGGGTTTCGCGTGGGAGGAGAAGTTCCCCGCGCGTTATCGCTACATCGAGTTCATCCGCTGGTACCTGGACAACCTCTACGACGGCGTCCGTCATCAGAAGGCCTACAACGTCCTCAGGGACTATTACGAGCCCATCCTGACCGAAGGCGCAGCCTGCTTTGACATGGGCTACAGCGGCCGGCTGCAGGCGGCGCTGAACCAGCTGGCGGGCAGCAGCGTTCCGGTGTACTTCGTCCATGCGGACGGGAAGGACTGCGAGCGCCTTTCCCACGCATATGACTTTGAAGCCCGCTGCTTCTACGGCATGAAGCCGGGCATGTCCGGCGCATTCCGCGAGTTCCTGCTCTCCTCGGATGAGCCGCCCTGCCTGGGCTTCCGCCGCACGGAGAAGGGCGTGGAACCCGTGTACGGAAGGAGCGAGTACAACGCCGCCGCGCGCTTCTTCATCCGGCAGGTGCAGGAGAATGCCATGCGCTTTGTCCGCGACTACACGGCGCAGTTCACCGGCACCCCGGCGGAGACGCTCAGCCCGCTGGTATGCTCCATGCCCTTTGAGAGCACGCTGCGCTACCTGGGCGAGGCGGATATCAGCATGATGGCCGGCGTCGCCTTTGAGGACACGGTCTTCGCCGGTCGGGATGATCTCGACCTGGCCGGGCTGATCCGCATGCAGGCGGCGGCCGCCAACGCCGATGGCGTGGAGGCCCTCCGGGGCATGCCCGGCTTCGGCCAGCGGGAACGGCTGAGCTTCCGGCGAGCAATGACCCTGCTGCGCCGCGACCGGGGAACCCTCAAAGCCGAGGCCAGGGAGCGCCTGAAGGAGCATCCGCGCATGATGAAAATCTGCCGGGCAGGCTGGCGGGTGCTCAGGTGCTGTCGCCGCATCCTGAAAGGGGGCGGCGCCTGATGGCCATCGGCCTGTTCTGGAACGATAACGTACACTTTGACCTGCACGACTGGCCGATGAAGTTCTTCTGGGTGGGCAACAACACGGGGAATCTCGTGTTCATCCGCGCGCTGAAGGACATCTTCCGCCCGCGCATCTTCCCCCTGTGGGACGTGGATTCCGGCGCCTTCCGCGATGATCCGGAGGTGACGCATTACATCACCACCGAGCTGATCTGGCTGACGGAGAACACGACCTACCCCCATGTGTGGAAGATGCTTGGCGGCATCGGCGACAAGCCCCTGGTGCCCATCAGCGTGGGCGTCCATACCCGCACGGCCTCCACGAAGATCGCCCTGCACCCGGACACGGTGCGGCTGCTGCGGGTGATCTCCGAGCGGGCGGTGCTGGGCGTGAGAGGGGAGTACACCGCTGCGGTGCTGGAGCGGCTGGGGATCCTCAACCTGAAGATCATCGGCTGCCCGAGCCTGTACTACGGCATGAACGACGCCTTCCGCATGGACAAACCGGCCTTCCGGGAGGACATGCGCCTGGCGGTCAACTTCCGCACCTTCTACGGGAACCTCCGCCCGGCGGAATGCGAGTTCCTGACCTTTGCGGCCAACCGCCGCCTGCCCTTTGTGGAGCAGACGCAGCAGGAGCTGACGCTGCTCAACTGCCAGAACAACCAGCCCCAGCACGCCTACCTCAGCGCGTGGCTGCAGGAGCACAGGAAGGTCTTCTTCGAGGTGGAGCCTTGGGTGGACTGGCTGCGGGGCAATGTCGACTTCTCCATGGGCAGCCGCTTCCACGGCAATGTCCTGGCCATCATGAACGGCATTCCGGCGCTGACGATGGTCATCGACGGGCGCATGCAGGAGCTGACGCGCCTGTTCCGCCTGCCGACGATGGACGCGGCGGACTTCTCCATGGACAAGCCCCTGCAGCACTACTACGATCTGGCGGACTTCACCGAGTTCAACCGGGTCTACCCCCAGCGGCTGGCGGCCTTCCGCGATTTCCTTGGCAAGAATGGTCTGACGGAGGCGATGCGGAGATGAAAACGACGCTGAACGTCCTGCGCGAGATCATCCTGCACCTGCCGCGCACCATCCGCCTGGCGCTGTACGAAAACCGCTCGCGGCGCTCGCAGCTGCTGCTGGGGCGGGTGTGG
Source organism: Clostridia bacterium (assembly GCA_017410455.1). Lineage (GTDB taxonomy): Bacteria > Bacillota > Clostridia > Christensenellales > Aristaeellaceae > UBA11524. The sequence continues at coordinate 88,200 of JAFQQT010000004.1, read as the reverse complement.
GACTTCCTCAACCCGCTGTTCCAGATCCTGATCTATTGGTTCGTGTTCTCCGTGGGCCTGAAGACAGAAACGCGCAACGGCTTCCCGTACGCCATCTGGCTGATGTGCGGCATGATGCCCTGGCTGGCGATGAACGCCTCCTCGGTCAATGCCGCCAACGCCATTCAGATGAACGCCCATGTGCTCAAGAACGTCGCCATCCCGGTGACCATCATGCCCATGAAGGCCATCGTGAAAGCGTACTACGAGCACCTGTGGACGATGGGGATCCTTGTGGCAACACTGCTGTTCACGGGCGTGTGGCCGACGCTGCACTGGCTGGAGCTGGCCTACTACCTGCTGGCGTCCGGGGCGTTCCTGACGGGGTTCGCCCTCATCACCAGCAGCCTGAGCGCGGTCTGGCGGGACTTCTTCGAGTTCCTCAACCCAGTCATGCGCCTGATGTTCTACATCTCCAGCGTCGTATGGCCGCTGGAGAGCCTGCCGGAGAATCTGCAGGTCATCATGTTCCTCAATCCCTTCGCCTATGTGGTGGAGGGATACCGCAAGTGCCTGCTGTATGGCGAGGGCTTCTGGCTGAACTGGCAGCAGGGCGCGTATTTCTGGGCGCTGACGCTGCTGCTGCTCGTAATGGGGAGCCTGCTGAACATGCGGCTGCGCAGGCGGTTTATCGACCAGCTGTGATGGCAGAAAGGAGGGGAGACCCATGGCGCAGGACGTGATCGTCCGGTGCGAGAACCTGACGAAGACCTACGACCTGTACACGGGAGAGGGCGCACGCATCATGGCGCTGCTGGGGCTCCCGGCCCGGGGGATGCACTACAGCGCGCTGGACGGCGTGACGCAGGACTTCATTCGCGGCGAGATCGTCGGCCTGGCCGGGCTGAACGGCTCGGGAAAATCCACGCTGGCCAAAATCATCGCCGGCATCACATACCCCACGTCCGGCCGGTGCGAGGTGCGCGGCAGCGTCAGCATGCTGGCGGCCAACGTGGGCATGAACGACCAGCTGACAGGCCGGGAGAACATCCACTACAAATGCATGCTCATGGGCCTCACGCGCAGGCAGATCGCCCGGGTGGAGGAGTCCATCATCGACTTCGCCGAGGTGGGCGTGTACATCGATCAGCCGCTGCGGACCTACTCCTCCGGCATGCGCTCCCGCCTGGGATTTGCCATTTCTGTCCATGCGGATCCGGAGATTCTCATCGTTGATGAGGCACTTTCGGTGGGAGATGCTGCATTTTCTGAAAAATGTTTGTCCCGCATGCAGGAATTCCGGGATTCAGGTAAAACTATATTCTTTGTAACCCATGCGCCCTGGCAGATGCTGCACTTCTGCGACAGGGTGATGTGGCTGCACCGGGGACGCACCATCGGCTTTGACAAAGCGGACGTGATGGTGCCGACCTATGTGGAGTTCACGCGGGACTGGACGAAGATGGAAGCTGCCGAACGCGAGGCCATGGAGCCTTCCTACGCGGCATACCGGGAGCGATTCCAGCGTCAGCAGCGCGAAGCCTGGGCCCGAAAGGCGCAAGGACTGACCACAGAATGAGCTTTTCTCAGGTTTTGACCGGCAAAAACGAAAAATGAAGCCAGAACTGGGAACGGAATGGCATTCTCATTCGTCTATATTGTCGGAGAAAAATACACTTTCCTAAAAAGGAGTGACACAGACCATGAAGCGACTGATTTCCCTGCTGCTGATCTTCTGCATGCTGCTGCCCTGTGTGTCGGGCGCCGAGCAGCTGGGCGACGCCGTTGAGGACGGCTTCACCGCTGCGCCGGATGAGCTCGTACAGGCCCCCGTGGAGGAGGAAGTTGAGCTGCCCGAGATCGAAGAGGGCCTGATGCTGCTGCCCAACGATGGCGTGGATGGCCCTGAGGCCTACCGTGAGCTGGTGCTGCTGCAGCCCACCGACCTGATGGGCACCGCCATCAGCGTGAGCACCATCCGCCTGAGCTGGGGCCCTGTGGCCTTTGCGACTCAGTACGATGTGTACCGCAAGGAGCTGGGCGAGACGGACTACTCTTACGTCACTTCCACCCCCTCTGAGCAGCTGTTCTACGAGGACACCTCCGTCGTGCCCGGCACGGTGTACTACTATCGTGTGCAGGCCGCCAACGTGTCATATTCGGAGGGCTCTCCCGTTGTGACCTACAGCCCCCAGAGCAATACGCTGCCCTTCATGACCCTGAAGGCGCCCGTGGTCAACGATCCCCGCGGTATCGATGACACCACCCTGCGCCTGACCTGGGGCACGGTGGATGGCTACCCCGTCTATGAGATCGAGATGGCCACCAACCCTGAAGGCCCCTACACCGTCGCCCGCAAGGACATTTCCGGCTCCTACTGCAACGTGGAGAATCTGGTCAATGGCACCGGCTACTACTTCCGTGTGCGTGCGGTGCGCGTGTTCTCCAGCGGCGAGAAGTTCTATTCTGAGTACTCCGATCCCGTCAAGTGCGGCACGCCCATGCAGCGCCCGACCCTGGCGGTTTCTCCCGATGGCAACAACGGCGTGCTGACCTGGAGCAAGTCCGCTGGGGCCACCGGCTATGTCATCTACCGCAAGGTTGGTACTGCCGGCAGCTACCAGAAGCTGGCCATCACCGACGACACCACTGTGTACGTCGATCCTGAGCTGACCCCCGGCGAGGTGTACTACTACTTCGTGTACGCCATGGCGCCCGTGGGTGACTACAACTGCTTCTCCCTTTCCAGCGACACCCGCTTCTTCACCGTGGTGGAGGGCGCTGTGCTGACCGCCGTGCAGAACACCGGCGAGCGCGAGCAGACCATCAACTGGACCGGACCGCAGAACGCCGATGGCAGCGTGAACCCCACCTGCGCCGGCGCCAGCAAGTATCTGGTGTTCTCTTCCACCAGCATTGACGGGCTCTACACCCAGATCGGCGAAACCACCGGCACCACCTTCGTCGCCACTGACCTGGTGGAGGGCGAGACCTACTACTACAAGGTCCGCGCGGTGCGTGAGTTCTCCAATGGCGACGTCAGCTACGGCCCCTGGTCCAATGTGATGTCCATGCCTGAGGCGGGCGCGATGCAGATCAACTCCTGGAGCGCCACCAACGTTACCCTGGGCCAGGATATCGCCGGCGGCTATGTGGGCGACGTGTTCAACTGGGCCGTGAACGTTTCCGGCGGCAGCGGTGCGTACACCTTCAAGTTCTCCCTGGTGAGCCTGCAGGGCAACGGCACCCTGGTGCTGCAGAACTTCTCCGAGGGCTACAGCGTCATTCCCGAGGGCCAGGATAATCTGACCTACAACTTCGGCGTCGTGCTGACCGATGAGATGTGCGATCTGATCACCAACCAGCAGTACGCCATGCAGATCGAGGTCATGGACTCCCTGGGCGCGGTGGCGGCGCAGTACGCCTGCGGCGATACCTACGCGGAGATGAACTTCTGCGCGCCCAAGCCCACCACCCAGACCATCAACATCACCCTGCGCCCCGGCGAGACCCTGGAGATGGCTCACGGCGTGTGCCCTGAGGCGGGCGATACGGTGCATCTGTCCGTGTCCAACCCCACCGGCGCTGTCACGCTGAATGGCAACACCATTACCGCTGTGTCCAACGGCTATGCGGCGATCCTGGTGACCCCTGAGCGTTACAAGAACGACATCCTCATCGTCTACAACATCACCGTCGGCTACGCGACCCTGGCTGTCAACAGCATCACCCCCAGCGCCAATGAGTGCAACACCTCCGATACCCTCAGCTGGGATATCAACTACACCGGCGGCCGTCCCAACTACACGCTGAACATCAAGGTGTACCGCGGCACCACGCTGGTGGCTTCCAGCAGCAAGACCACTGCTTCTTCCGGCCTGCTGAGCGTGAACTACCAGCCCAGCGTGGCGGGTGAGTACACGCTGGAAGTGACCATCTCCACCGCTGATGCCCAGACGGTCACCAAGCGCAGCGCCGTGACCAAGGTCGTGGCCTACAACCCCGTAACCGTGCTGCCAAGCGCCACCACCGGCAAGACCGGCGAGAGCATTACCTGGGTGACGGCCTACACCGGCAACGACACCGTCGTGCGCCGTGACTACACCCTCTTCCGCGATGGCGTGGTGGTTGCTTCCTCCGTGGGCACCAACGAGTTCTCCTTCACCTACACGCCCACCGTGGCTGGCAGCTATGTGCTGACCGTGAAGGTGTACGAGTCCTCCGGCAAGACCATCGACGTGACCTCCACCACCGTGACCATCAGCCAGGGCGCGCCCTCCGGCAGCTCCACGGGCGTCGTCAACGGCACCCGCGTGGCCATGCGTAAGGGCCCCGGCACCTCCTACGGCATTTACCAGCGCATCGAGCGCGGTGAGACCGTGTACGTCATCAAGGAGCAGAACGGCTGGTACTACATCTGCTATGAGGGCCAGTACGGCTGGATGATGGCCAAGTACGTCAAGCTCCAGTAATCCTTCTGATCCCCCCGGGAGGCCGCAGCGCAGCGGTCTCCCTTTTCGTTGCCACGAAAAAGAGCCGCACCGGGGTGCGACTCATGGTTCATATGCGGTTCAGACCTCGATCAGTTCGTATTCGCGGCTGCCAAAGTCCAGCGCTGCGGCGGCTTCCAGGGTGTGAACGCCGTTGCGGCTCTCGATGCGCTCCAGCATGTGGGCCTGGCCGGGGTCATCCGTGGCGGCGTAAACGAGGTCCAGGCAGGCCTGGTCGATGGCCAGCGGATCCAGGGACGCCAGCATGCCGATATCCCGCATGCAGGGGTCCTCTGCCACCGCGCAGCAGTCGCAGTCCACGGAGAGGTTCTTCATCACGTTGATGTAGGCAGCCTGACCGGCAAAGCGCTTCGCCACCGAGGACGCCGCGTCCGCCATGGCCTCCAGGAAGCCGTCGTGATCGCCGCCGAAGGAGAGCTTCGCGTCGCCCGCGCCGTGGATGTGCTTCTTGCCATAGGAAGAGGCGACGCCGATGGACAGCTGCTTGATCGCGCCGCCGAAGCCACCCATGGGGTGCCCCTTGAAGTGGCTGAGGACGAGCAGGGAATCGTAGCTGGTCAGGTTCCGGCCGACATAGTTCTTCCGGATGACGCGCCCGTCCGGGATCAGCAGCTGCAGATCGGGCCCTTCGCCGTCCATGATGTCCACGGGGAAGTGGGCGCTCCAGCCGTGCTCCTGCATGGTCTGCAGGTGCCGGCTGGTCACGTCGCGGCTGCCGGGATAGGCTGTGTTGCACTCGACCACCGTGCCGTGGACGTGATCGATCATCGGTCGCCAGAAGTCCGGGCCGAGAAAGTTCTGGTTGCCCTTTTCGCCGGAGTGGAGCTTCACCGCCACGCGGCCGGCGAGGTCAACGCCCAGCAGCTGATACAGCTCCAGCACCTTTTCAGGCGTGATCTCACGGGTGAAGTAAACCTTGGAAGCCATTGCAAGTAAACCTCCCTGCATTCTTCAAAGAGCAGTATATACAGCGCTGTGGCAGCTTATGCCTGCTGACGCTTGTGGAGTTCGTCGGAAACGTAGCCGGTGAGGATCTCGACGATGCGGGCGTTGCGGCCACCGTGGGCGACAATGACGTCCGCGTCCTTGATGTAGTTGCGGATGTGCTGGAAGAACATGGGGCGCACGGTATTGCGATACTGATCGGCGATGCTTTCGATTGAGCGTCCGCGCTCGATGATGTCACGCTCGATGCGGCGCAGCAGGCAGATGTCCGGATCCACCTCGACGTAAAGCTTCAGGTACATCAGCGCAGTCAGCCGGGGATCGTGGAAGCTGTGGATGCCCTCAAGGATCAGCACATCCGGGGCGGTGATGAGTTCATCTGTGTCATCGCGGCGGTGCTCGGCGTAGTTGTACCCCTTGCGGGTGATGGCTTCGCCCTGCATGAGCGCCTGAATGTCAGCAAGCAGCTCGTCATGGTTGAAGATGGCGGGTTCGTCGTAGTTCAGCCGCGTGCGCTCCTCGAAGGGGAGATGGCTGTGATCGCGGTAGTAACAATCCTGCTGAAGGACCAGGCAGCGATCGCCAAGTGCGCTGCGCAGGGACTCTGCCAGGGTGGACTTGCCGCTGCCGCTGGCGCCACAGATGCCGATGAAGATCATGTGAACCCCTCCTGTCGAAATTTTCTTCCAGTAGGATACCGCAAAGCGCCGCAGTCTGTCAAGTGAAAATGGCGAACTCACGCACTTCTCGTCGGAAAAGGAGGAGATTACCTGTTACAGCCCGCGCCGGATATGGTATCATGGATGCGTGAATATCCTCATGGAGGTGAACGCGATGCCTGCAATCAGGCCGCGCACGAAGGATAAGAAGGACCGAGGGGGCAGGGCCCGGGCCGTGGTGACGATGATGCTCCTCAGCGCCGCTGCAGGCGTGATGGTGAGCAGCTTTGCACATGGCCTTCCGGCGGCAGCGGAGGTGGAAAAGGTGAGGCCTGAAAAGCTCGGGCGCACGGTCATGTACCTGATGGATTCGGCGGACATGAAGCTGCGCGACGCAGATGCAGACAGCCTCGACCAGCTGAACGTCAGCTTTGCGCTGATCCGGGATGGCGAAGCAGACGTGAGCCACTGGCGCGGGCAGAAGAAGGTGACAGCCTTCCTGAAGAAGCATCCCCATGTGGATGGCGTGCTTTCTCTCGGCGGCTGGGGCGCAGACGGCTTCTCCGACGCCTGCCAGACGGAAGAGGGTCGCAGGAAGCTGGCGGACAGCATCCTGCGCGTGATGGACGATCATGGCTTTGTCGGGGTTGATATCGACTGGGAGTACCCCGGCGTGTCCGGCACGGGCATCGTCAGCCGCGAGGGAGATGTGGAGGGCTGGTATGGCCTGCTGGAGGAGCTGCGCGCCGGCCTTGACGCGCGGGAACAGCAGCACGGCAGGGAATACATCCTGTCCGTTGCCCTGGGCGCGGGGGATGCGCACCTGAACGCCATCGATCCTGCCCGGCTGGATGGCCTGCTGGATCAGGCGGTTGTGATGGCTTACGACCTGCGCGGCTTCGATCGCACCACAGGCCACCACGCGGGTCTGTATCCTGGCGCGGGAAAGAGCGGTACAGGCGCGCATGCGGTGGAAACCCTGATCACCCGTGGCCTTTCGCCGGAGAAGATCCTGCTGGGCATGCCTGCCTATGGCCGCATGTGGCGGCAGGTGACCGGCGGCGGCGATGGCCTGAACCAGCGCGCGGCCACCAGCGGCAACAAGACCATCTCCTATGAAGACGTGCAGGCGCTGGAGTCAGAAGGATACACAAGATACTACGATGAAGCGGCGCAGGCCGCATACTGGTTTGACGGCGCGAACTTCGTCAGCGCCGAGGATGAACAGTCCATCCGCAGCAAGTGCAGCTGGCTGGTGGATAAGGGGCTGCAGGGCGTGGCTGTGTGGCAGTACACCCAGGATGCTTCCGGCGGGATGCTCCGGCTGCTCCATGATGCGCTGGTTAAATAAATTCGTCCGGAAGGCTTGACAAATCCGCCTGTTTGGGGCTATACTTGCTGTATCGTCCGAAGTGACGGAGAAGAGTACCCGGTTCGGAATGCCTGACAGAGAGATGCGTCACCGGCTGAAAGCGCATCGGCGGAGTAGAACCGGCGAAGACCACCTCCTGATCGGGCCGCGGGCTGCGCGTTACAGCGGCAAAGAGAACCAAGCAGGGTGGAACCACGGGCTCTTCATGAAGATTGATGATGCTCGTCCCTCACGCAATTTTTTGCTGGAGGGACGAGCTTTTTCGTTCCTCGGAAAATGAAGGGAGGAACCCCACATGAAGGTCATCTACAATGATGGTCACGTTGCAGAATGCGCCCCTGAAGAGGAGCTGCATATCCTGCGCCACACGGCCGCGCACATCCTTGCGCAGGCGGTGCAGAACCTTTACCCCCAGGCGCACTTCGCCTACGGCCCCGCCACCGAGAATGGCTTCTACTACGACATCGACCTGGGCGACGTGAAGCTCACCGAGGAGGATCTGCCTGCCATCGAAAAGGAGATGCAGCAGATCGTCAAGAAGAACCTGCCCATCAAGCCCTTCGCCCTCAGCCGTGACGAGGCCATCCGCCTGATGCAGGAGCGCGGCGAAACCTACAAGGTCGAGCACATCGCCGATCTCCCTGAGGATGCGACGCTCACCTTCTACCAGCAGGGCGATTACATCGACATGTGCGTCGGCCCGCACCTGTGCTACACCAAGGCGCTCAAGGCCTTCAAGCTGACGGCCATCTCCGGCGCGTACTGGAAGAACGATAAGAACAACAAGATGCTCACCCGTATCCGCGGCATCGCCTTCAGCAACAAGGAAGAGCTGGAAGCGTATGTGAAGCAGCAGGAAGAGGCCCGAAAGCGCGACCACAACAAGCTCGGCCGCGAGCTGGAGTACTTCACCACCGTCGAGTCCATCGGCCAGGGTCTGCCGATCCTGCTGCCCAAGGGCGCCCGCGTCATCCAGACCCTGCAGCGCTGGGTGGAGGACGAGGAGCAGAAGCGTGGCTACCTGCTGACCAAGACGCCCCTGTTCGCTAAGTCCGACCTGTACAAGATCTCCGGCCACTGGGATCACTACCTGGATGGCATGTTCGTCATGGGCGACCCCACGGACGAGACGAAGGAATGCTTCGCCCTGCGCCCGATGACCTGCCCCTTCCAGTATCAGGTGTTCCTCAACCGTGCCCGCTCCTACCGTGATCTGCCCATGCGCCTGGGCGAGACCTCCACGCTCTTCCGCAACGAGGACTCGGGCGAAATGCACGGCCTGATTCGCGTGCGCCAGTTCACCATCTCCGAGGGCCATCTGGTGCTGCGTCCTGAGCAGCTGGAGGAGGAGTTCCGCGGGTGCCTGGAGCTGGCCAAGCACATGCTGGGCACGGTCGGCATGCTGGAGAACTGCTCCTTCCGCTTCAGCCAGTGGGATCCTGCCCGTGCCGGCATCAAGTATGAAGGCACCGCCGAGCAGTGGGAGGAAGCCCAGCGCATCATGGGTGAGATCCTCGACAACCTGGGCGTGGAGTACGAGGTCGGTATCGACGAGGCAGCCTTCTACGGCCCCAAGCTGGATATCCAGTACAAGAACGTCTTCGGCAAGGAAGACACCATCGTCACCATCCAGATCGATATGCTCCTGGCCCAGAAGTTCGGCATGGAGTACACCGATTCCGATGGCCAGAAGAAGACCCCCTACATCATCCACCGCACGAGCCTTGGCTGCTACGAGCGCACGCTGGCTTACCTCATCGAGCGCTACGCAGGCGCGCTGCCCATGTGGATGGCGCCCGAGCAGGTGCGCATCCTGACCATCACCGAGCGCAGCGACGACTGGGCTTACGAGCTCCGCGCGAAGCTGGAGGCGGAGGGCATCCGCGTGGAAGTGGATACCCGCAACGAATCCATCAAGTACAAGATCCGCGAGGCACAGCTGGAGAAGGTGCCCTACATGATCGTTCTGGGCGACCGCGAGGTGGAAGACCGCGTTGTGGCCCTGCGCGACCGCAAGGGCGGCAACCACGGCGTGATGAGCGTGGAGGACATGATGGCAAAGTTCCGCCACGAGATCGACGAGAAGCTCCACGACTGATTCATATCCACATAACCCCTAAATGGCGCGAGGCTCCGGCTTCGCGCTTTTTCTTGTAAATTTGCCCCTTTCGGCGGTTGAAAAAATAGGGAAGAGCCATTATAATAGAAAGGTACAGACAGGGAGGTGCCCTATGTTCACCGGTTTCCCGGAGGAAACGCTGCAGTTTTTCCTCGACATCCGCTTTCACAACGACAAGGCCTATTTCGCTGAGCACAAGCCCCGCTATGAACGGGACGTCAAGGCGGTGTTCCACGCATTCATTGAGGCGCTTGCGCCCACGATGCAGGAGATCGACCCGCTGATGGAGATCCGTCCATACAAGTGCCTGGCGCGCATCCACCGCGACACCCGCTTCTCCAAGGACAAGTCGCCCTTCCGCGATCACCTGTGGCTGTGCTTCCGCCGCGCGGCGGAGCCCCGGGAGGGGAGCGTCAACTTCTTCTTCGAGCTGGGCCCGACGACCCTTGGCTGGGGCATGGGCACCTGGGGCGAGAACAGGCCGATGATGGACGCGCTCAGGCGGCGCATCGCTGCGAACCCGAGGGCAGCGGAGAAGGCGCTGAAGGCAGCGAAGCTTCAGGAGAATGACTTTGCGTTCTTCGGCTCCACATGGAAGCGCATGGCCATCCCGGAAAACGTTCCTGAGAGCCTGCGCGACTGGTATGCCGGGCGCGAGATCTACGTGGGCAAGCAGCACCCGGACATGGGGCTGATCGGCACCACGGCCATCCTCGATCAGGTGCGGGCGGACTTCGTTGCCCTTGCGCCCCTGTATCACCTGCTGCGCGGCGCATACGACGAGGCCGCCAGCGATCAGAGCATGTAACACTTTTTCAGATACACGACCCAAAGGGAGGTAACACCATGGATTGGATGAAACTCAAGAGCGGCTCAGACGTGCGCGGCACGGCGGTGGGCGAGAAGACGAACCTGACGCCCCGCATCGCCACCTGCCTGGGCATGGCCTTTGCTAATTTCCTGGCTGCGAAGCTGGATAAGCCCGTCAGCGAGATCACCGTTGCCATCGGCCGCGACAGCCGCATTTCCGGCCCTGCGCTGCTGCAGGCGACCGCTGAGGGCGTGGCGAAGGCCGGCGCGGGCGTGCTGAATTTCGGCATGTGTTCCACGCCTGCGATGTATATGTCCATCATCACCCCCGGCTTTGAGCCCGATGGCTCCGTGATGATCACCGCCAGCCATCACCCCTTCGACAAGAATGGCCTGAAGTTCTTCGTGAAGGAAGGCGGCCTGGACGGCAAGCAGGTGACGCAGCTGCTGGAGATGGCGGCGACCTATGATCCCGATGCGGTGGAGGCCACCGGCGTGATCACCGAAAAGCCCTTCCTGCCCACCTACAAGCAGCTGCTGGCGGACCGCATCCGCCGCGGCCTTGACACCGACGTGGCCAAGCCCCTGCTGGGCCTGCACGTGGTGGTGGACGCGGGCAACGGCGCCGGCGGATTCTACGCTGAGCTGATGGAGGAGCTGGGCGCGTGGATCGAGGGCAGCCAGTTCCTGGAGCCCGACGGCATGTTCCCCAACCATGTGCCGAACCCTGAGAATGCGCAGGCCATGGCCTCCATCTCCGAGGCAGTGGTGAAGGCCGGCGCTGATCTGGGCGTCATCTTCGATACCGACTGCGACCGCGCCGCCGTGGTGGACGCCGATGGCAGCGAGATCAACCGCAACCGCCTGATCGCGCTGATCTCCGCCATCCTCCTGGACGAAAAGCCCGGCCAGACCATCGTGACCGACTCCGTCACCTCTGCGGGCCTGAAGAAGTTCATCGGCGACTGGGGCGGCGAGCACTACCGCTACAAGCGCGGCTATCGCAACGTTATCGACGAGGCCATCCGCCTGAATGCCGAGGGCATTTCCTGCCCCCTGGCCATCGAAACCAGCGGCCACGCGGCCCTGAGGGAAAACTACTTCCTGGATGACGGCATGTACCTGGTGACGGTGCTGATCGTTCGCGCGATGAAGCTCAAGCAGGAGGGAAAGACCCTGGGCAGCCTGATTGCCGACCTGCAGGAGCCGGTGGAGAGCCGCGAGATCCGCCTGAACATCACCGCTGAGGACTTCCGCGAGGCTGGCAAGGTCGCCATCCAGAAGGTGCTGGACCACGCCAGCTTTGCCGAGGACTGGCACATCGCCCCGGACAACCGCGAGGGCGTGCGCATCAGCTTCGACCTGGACGGCGGCATGGACAACGGCTGGTTCCTGCTGCGCCTGTCCGTGCATGACCCGGTGCTGCCACTGAACGTGGAAAGCGACGTTCCCGGTGGCGTGAAGGCCATGCTGACCAAGCTTTACGATGTGCTGAAGGACTGTGCGGGCATCGATTTTGCCCCGTTGCTGGCGGCCATCGGAGCATGATATTCGGGGGATACGTCCGTGGGGCGCATCCCCTTTTATGGAGGCATTGCAATGCGTGTTGACGATTACCAGCGGGAAGCCATGACGCTGCTCAACCCCGCGCTGACGCAGCAGGATGTGCTGATGAACGCCCTGATGGGCCTGTGCGGGGAGAGCGGCGAAGCCATCGACCTGATGAAGAAGCATCTCTATCAGGGCCATCCGCTGGATCGGGAGAAGCTGATCCGGGAGCTGGGTGACGTGGCCTGGTACCTTGCCGAGGCCGCCACGGGACTGGGCGTTGACCTGAGCGCGATTCTCCAGCGGAATCTGGACAAGCTCCACGCCCGCTATCCCGCCGGTTTTGATACGAACCGCTCGCAGCACCGGGCGCAGGAAGAGGGCAATGGCTGAGCGCGCGTCCGTTGTCTGGCTCACCTCGCTGACGGCGCAGGAACTGCCGGTGCTGGCCGCCTATATGGGCTGCGATGAGGATGCGCTCGTACCCATGCTGGAGGCTTCCGTCGCGCGACTGCATAACGGCCATTACTACGCGGCGTACTGCGTGTATGCGCAGGGCATGTGTGCAGGCTTCGTGTCCCTCATGGGTCATGAAGACGGCACGGTCTCCCAGGGGGTGGACGTGTTCCCGGCCTTCCGACGGCAGGGGATCGGGCTGTGTGCGGTGGAGCAACTGGCAGCCATTGCGGCGAGGCAGGGCTTTGCCACCCTGACTGCACAGGTGCGCACGGACAACGCAGCCAGCATTGCGCTGCACAGGCGGGCCGGATTCACCGTGAAGAACCGGCGCATCAACCGCCGCGGAAACGAGGTGTTCGATATGGAGAAGACGCTGTGCACCCCCATGCGGCACGAGATGAGCCTGCGCCCAAAGCCCTTTGCGGCCATTGCGGACGGCAGCAAACGCTACGAACTCCGCCTGCAGGATGAGAAGCGCCGAGCCATCCGCGTGGGGGATGAGATCCTCTTCACCTGCACGGAGGATGGCCGCACGGTGCTGACCCGTGTGACGGGGCTGTATCCCTTTGCGGACTTTACCGCGCTCTATGCGGCGCTGCCGCTGACGGAATGCGGCTACACGCCGGAAAATGTGGCTCGCGCCCATCCCCGCGACATGGAGCGGTACTACCTGCCCGAAAAGCAGGCATTGTACGGCGTGCTGGCCATCGGTGTGGCGCGCGTGCGCTATCCGCTGGCGGTGCTGGCGATGCAGGGGCTTGAACTGAGGGAACTCAGTCCTGCGGATGTGCCGGAGATGCTGCGTCTGGCCCGGGGGAATCCGCTGTACTACCAGCACATGGGGATTATCCCGGATGAGCAGGGGCTGCTGGAGACGCTCACTGCGCTGCCGCCCCGCCGCACGATGGCGGACAAGCACTTTTTCGGCTGGTTCGAAGGGTCGCGGCTGGTGGCGATGATGGACCTGATCGCCCGGCATCCGCAGGAGGACATGGCCTTCATCGGCTGGTTCATGGTGGACGCGGAGCGGCAGGGATACGGCCTGGGACGGCGGCTGGTGACTGCGGTTATGGAGATGCTGAGCCGCTGCGGCGTGCGGGAGGTGCGCCTCGGGCGCGTTGCAGGCAACCCGCAGAGCGAGGCTTTCTGGCGTGCGTGCGGCTTTCAGGACACATCCATGGGCTATGATGCCGACGCGTATCATGTGACGGTGATGAGCAGGATGCTCAAATGAAAAGGGGCTGTCCCGTGTTGTGGGGCAGCTCCTTTTCATTACAGTGTGACGAGTCGCTCGGCGAGTGCCAGTCCTGCAGGCATTCCGGCTCCCAGGGTCCACAGGTCCCAGGCGCGGTTCTCTGTGGCGAACCAGGGCTGCACGTTCAGGTCGGCCGCGCGGGTCAGCAGGGGCGTATGGTTTGACAGGTGCGCAATCAGCGGCCGCGCATCCCGGCGGTAACCCAGCAGCCAGGGGGTGGGCAGTGGTGCGTCGGTCAGGGCATCGTGGGTCAGGCCCAGCAGGGCATGGGCTGCAAGGCGGGAGAGGCGCGCATAGGGGTAGCGCCGGGTCTTTGCGGCCTTGAGCAGGCCCGCGCGGGTACAGGCCGCCTGCGCTGCGGCCTGAAGGCGGCATTCGACGCCCTCGCTGGCGTCAGGAAGCGCAGCGTAATCCGCCTTTGACATGGTGCGCAGCCTCGCGATGAGCGCCGTATCCAGCGCGTCAGGCCGGTGGAGATGACCTGCGGCGGCTTCCTCGCGCAGGATGGCGAAGGCAGCGGGAGGCATTGCGGCGGATGCGTTGGCCCAATTGCCGCTCAGGATGGCGCCGCGCAGCGCAGTGGCTGAAGGCAGCGCATCCGTCAGCGCCGTGGCGTGGTAGGGGGACTGGCGCAGAACGGGCACCACGTCCATTTGTGCGTCAAGGCGGTGGATTGCTCTGAGGTAGCACAGCGCGAGGGTGCTGTTGGGTTCGGCCAGCAGGGCTGCAGCGTCCGGGTGGCACTCTTCCATCGCCCGCGCAAGGGCGGACGGATAGGGGATGCCGGTGGACAGCAGGTGCTGCATGGCGGCGCAAAGGGCATCATCCGGCGCTTCGAGCAGATGGGCTGCCCGGCGCAGGGGTTCGATGGCGTCGTGCTCCGTGCCGAAGGAAATGGCGTCACATCCAAGCTGCATGAGCAGGGAAATGCCCCCCAGCGCAAAGCGCTCCGCATCGCGCAGGGCCCATACGGCGGGCAGGGCAAAGACCGCATCTGCGCCGCAGTGAAGCGCCATGCTCGCGCGTGCCCTGGGCGAGAGGATAGCCGCGTCGCCCCGCTGGGTGAAGCAGGTGGACATGACTGCCACCACATAATCCGCCTGTGCGGCCTCTCTCGCGCGCTGCAGATGGTATGCATGGCCGAGGTGGAAGGGGTTGTACTCGCAGATAACACCGAGAATGCGGGGCATGGGCACCTCCGGTTCAGCCGATGGGGGCAAGGACGCCGCCTACGTCAAAGTGGCGTGCCTCGTTGACGAAGCCGCTGAAGGAGAAGTGATCGCCATCGCGGCGCAGCTCCGTGCGGACTGACTGCCCGGGGCGGACTTCCATATTGAAGTTGACGGCGAAGGTGCGAAGCTCGTGGGTGCGCAGGGTTTCGATGCCCAGCGCGTTGCAGCACCAGTCCAGATACCGGGTGTTGTTGACGTGGCCGTTCATATCGAGATCGGTGTAGAGCGGCTCGTGCAGGCCGGTAATGGGATCGGCCGGGCATTCGCTGACGGGCGCGGGCAGCCCCATGGGAGCGGTCAGGTCGCTGTTGTCGGGGATGTACGGGGCGATGGCGTCGGGGCGCACCATCTTGCGCTCCTTTACGTCCAGCAGCACCCAGAGGCTGCCGGCATAGCCGATCTGCTGGCCCTGTGCGTCGCGGAAGACGAAATAGCGGGGAAAGAAGAAGCGGCGATTGGGTATGGGGAAGGTTTCCACGGTGAGCGTTTCTGCGTGGGTGGGCCAGCGCGTCATATGCACTTCAAGGCGCGTCAGCACCCACACAAGGTTCTGCGCGAGCAGCATATCACGCCCGATGCCCAGCTTTTCTGCATGGGCGCCAGCCATCTCCTGCATGATCTCCAGCAATGCGCCGGGGCGCAGGCGGGCGTTTGCGTCTGTCTGGTAGGAATAGATAAAGAAGCTCTCAGTCAGCGTTTTGAGCATGGGTTACCTCCGGATGCTTTGTATCAAATGATATTATACGCCCAAGCGGGTGGCTCTGCAAGAGCTCCGGCATGATTTTGCGGATCATGGCATAGAAAAATGCAGACGCAACCAGGCGCCTGCAGGAAGGTGTGAGATGAAATTATTCCTTGTCGCTGCGAAGCTCCGCAAGGCACTTCTTGCAAACGAGCTTACCCTTGTAGGGCACAACGTCACGGGCGTCGGAGCAGAAGATGCAGCTGGGATGATACTTCTTGAGGATGATCTGATCGTCCTCGACGAAAATCTCCAGCATATCCTTCACGCCGATATCCATGGTGCGGCGCAGCTCAATGGGCAGAACGATGCGCCCGAGAGTGTCCAGCTGGCGGACAACACCGGTAGACTTCATAGACATATACCTCCTGTTTGCTGTGCGGCATGGACGCCGGCACAGATGAATGTGAATTAACTTGTTAACCAACTTCATTCTACATAAATTTCCCTGATGTGTCAAGACAAATTTTATGTTTTAATAGAATTATTGATGATGATTGTGATATGAAATAGAACATGATACAGAATTGTGCTGTGATTCACAGAAAACTCTGTCGGAAGGAGGCCAGACCTTGTGAATGGCGTGTGGAAGTGGTGTGTATTCGGTGCGGTTGTGTACGGGTTATTCAGCGGAAATGGCGACAGCATGTCCGCCACCCTGATGACGACGGGCGAAGAGGCCCTGCAGCTTACAATGATACTCACAGCATCGATGACCCTCTGGGGCGGGCTGATGGAGATCCTGTGTCAGAGCGGTGATCTTACCCGGCTCGGCGGCATGCTCAGGCGGATTGCAGGCCCGGTTTTCCCTGGTCTGCAGGACCGCGCATGCTGGGAAGCCATGGGCACGAACATCGCTGCCAACATGCTGGGGATGGGCAACGCGGCAACCCCGGCTGGCATATGTGCGGCAAAACTCCTTGCAGGACAGGGGGAGACCGGCCTGCGGGCATTGGCGGCCCTTCTTGTTGTGAACAACGCCGGACTGCAGCTGCTGCCCACAACGGTGATCGCCATGCGCCAGGCGGCGGGTTCTGCGGATCCGGGCAGCGTGTGGGTGCCATCGCTGGCGGCATCGGGCGCGTCGGCGCTGGTGGGCCTGGCAACGCTGCTGATGTGGCAGGGGCGGGGGAGGCGCAGCATGCGATGACAGGAGCCGTACTGATGTGCGTGGTGGGGCTGATCTTTCTGCGAGGCATCATGACCCGTACCGACGTTCTGGCGGCATTCAGGAAGGGCGCCGGGCGGGGGATGCGGTCAGGCGCTGAGCTGATGCCATCGTTGTGCGCGATGCTGCTGATGATCCGTCTGCTCAATGCATCCGGGCTGCCGGAAATGCTCCTGGGCGTGCTGCATCCGCTGACGCACCGGCTGGGAATTCCGGATGCGGTAACGCCGCTGATCCTCATCCGCCCGCTGACGGGGTCGGGGAGCCTTGCGGCGATGCAGGAGGTGTTCCGCACCTGTGGCGTGGACAGTCCTGCAGGGCGGATGGCTTCGGTCATGATGTGCTCATCTGAAACGATCTTCTATACCATGACGGTTTACGCCGGCGCAGCAGAGGTCAGAAAGCTGCCGGGAGCGGTGGCTGCGTCGCTGGCCGGGTATGCGGCGGGCGTCGCTGTGTGCCTGTGGCTGACGGCATGACGGAAATGTTGCAAAAGCCTTGCGGGAACACCGGGAATCATGTATAATAAACAGAGGTGTGCATTCAGCGCGCCTGAGAAGGATGGTATGAGAGATGGATGGCGTGATTGGCGACAGCCGTGAAGTGGCGCGGGCAGCGCTGTCCCTGGCCATGTCTGCCGACCGTGAGGAGGAGAGCACTCTCCGCCGGCGGTTGTGCGAGCGCGGCGTGAAGGGGGCGGCGTCCGATTTCGGCGGGGACTTTGTACCCTCGGTGATGCGGATTATCGAAAGAGCGGTTGTGGCGGCAAAGCGCGAAGGCGTCATCGCTGACACACATCAGGAGGAAGGCGCTGTGGCCGGCGCCGCGCGAGACGCTGTTTCGCAGGTGGCGCAGAAGGCTCTGGGCCTGTCCGTGGGCGGGAAGATCGGCGTTGCCCGTGCGGGCGAGCATGTGGCTGTGGCGTTGTTCTTCACCGTCGGGCTGGTGCACCTCAACGAGGTGTGCGTGGGCCTGGGGCACCGCGCGGTGTGATTGCAGATGACAGAGGGGATTGAAGCATGATGATCCTGAATATTGCCATGGACGGCCCTGTCGGCGCTGGCAAGTCCAGCATTGCAGGTGAGGCTGCGCGCCGCCTGGGCGTGCTGCACCTGGACACGGGTGCGATGTATCGTGCGCTGGGCCTGACGGCCATCGAGCGCGGCATATCGCCTGAAGACGAGGCGGCGGTGACGCAGCTGATGCGGGCTGTCGATATTTCCGTTGCCCACAGCGAATTCGGCCAGCGCACGCTGGTGGATGGCCGCGACGTAACGGGTCTGATCCGCACGCCTGAGGTCAGCATGGCGGCCTCTGCTGTGGGGCGTTATGCGGGCGTACGCCGCGAGATGGTGGCGCTGCAGCAGCGCCTCGCGTCCACTACGCCCATGCTGGTGGACGGCCGCGACATCTGCCTGCGCGTGCTGCCGGATGCACCGGTGAAGATCTACCTGACGGCTTCGCCCGAGGCACGCGCCCGCCGCCGCTGGCTGGAAATGACCGGCAAGGGCGATGAAACGCCCTTTGAGGCCGTCCTTGCCGACGTGATCGCCCGTGACGAGCAGGACATGAACCGCGATGTGGACCCGCTGCGCCCCACGGAGGACGCGGTCATCCTGGACACGACGGAACTTGATTTCGAGCAGTCCGTTGAGGCGGTGCTGCGCATTGTGAAGGAGAAGTACCATGAGTGAAAATGCGAAGAAGCCCGAGCAGAAGGCCTCCGGGAAGGTAAAGCGCTCCTGGGTGTACAGCCTGGCAAAGCCCATCGCCGCGCTGCTGTTCAAGACCTTCCTGCCGGTGAAGTACCACAACGCAGAGCGCCTGCACGCAGAGCCGCCCTACATCCTCATCGGCAACCACACCTCCATGTTCGACCCCGTCATCATGGGTGTTGCCGTGCCGAAGCACCAGGTGCGCTTCATCGGTAAGAAGGAACTGTGGAAGAACAAGCTGGTCGCCGCAGCCTTCAACAACATGAACATGATCCCCGTTGACCGCCACAACAGCGATATGGAAGCCATGCGCGCCTGCATGCGCGTCACGCGGGAAGGCGGCATCCTGGGCATCTTCCCCGAGGGCACGCGCCATCATGAAGGGCTGATGACCGAGATGGAGAGCGGCATCGGCCTGATTGCCCTGCGCAGCCGCGTGCCTGTCATCCCTGTATACATTGCTGGCAAGGTGGGTTTCTTCCGCCGCCTGCATGTCTATGTGGGCGAGGCGATCCCCACGGAGGACCTGCGTGCCCAGGGCGTCAACAAGGATACCTGCGATCAGCTCCTGCAGCGCATCACGCAGGTCTACGCCGAGATGCACGCGGCACACACGAAGGCGTGAGCAGAAGCCAGCGCCGCCAAATAGTGAAAGCCCTGCCGATTCCGGGATAGGGAAAGACTCCTGAATTTTCTGCTAAAATTTTTTTCGATTTTTTTGAAAATCAAGCAGGAATCCGGAAAAGGATGGCGAATTATCTTCTAACAGAGCATTTTCGCAAGAATTGCGCTTTGAAAGGATGCGGATCGCATGCCGATTGAGGTCGCTGCTCACGCAGGTTTCTGCATGGGCGTCCGCCGTGCGGTGGAAGAAGCGATGCGTGTTGCAGCTTCGGGCGTGCCGAGCTGCACGCTGGGTGAGCTGGCTCACAACCCTGTGGTGGTGGACATGCTCCGCGAGCGCGGCGTACCCCCGATTCACACCCCGGAGGAGGCGCAGGGGCGACAGGTGCTCATCCGCAGCCACGGCGTTTCGCCGGACGTGCTTGCGGCGCTTGCCGACTGCGGCAGCCCGATCATTGATCTGACTTGCCCCTTCGTTGCCCGGCTGCATCAGATTGTTGCCGATGGCACGGCGGATGGCACCCCGGTGATCATGGTGGGGGAAAGGGAGCATCCGGAGGTGAAGGGCACCTGCGGATGGGCCTGCGGGGATGTGTATGTCGTGGCGACGGAAGAAGAAGCCGCGGCATTGCCGGAAATGCCCTGCGCCATCGCTGCGGCGCAGACCACCTATCCGCCGGAAAGGTGGGAGGCCATCACGGCCATCCTGCGCCAGAAGGTCAGGCAGCTCAGGGAGCACTGCACCATCTGCAACGCAACGCCCGTGCGGCAGCGCGAAGCCAAGGAGCTTGCAGCCCGGGCGGACGCGATGATCGTCGTTGGCGGCCATGCAAGCGCCAACACGCAGAAGCTCTATGCGGCCTGCAAGGCCCTGTGCCCCCGAACCATTCAGGTAGAGTGCGCGGCGGAGATCCCGCCTGCCTTTGCAAATACGGAATCCGATTTCATTGGAATAACCGCTGGCGCTTCCACGCCGGCTGGTTCATTAGAGGAGGTTTACACTCACATGACCGACATTCAGAACACCGAGTTCACCATGGACGTGATCGATGCGAGCATGACCCGCATCCGTCCCGGCCAGAACGTCACCGGCAAGGTGATCCTTGTCCGTGAGGATGCTGTTGTTGTCAGCATCGGCTACAAGAGCGATGGCGTCATCAAGATGTCCGACCTGACGCAGGAAGACGTCAAGGAAGGCGACGAGATCGAAGCCGAAGTCGTCAAGGTCAATGACGGCGATGGCAACGTCGTTCTGTCCCAGCGCAACATCGTCAACCGCAAGGCCTGGGAAGCCCTCATGGTCAAGCATGCCGCCGGCGAGTACGTCGAGGGCGTTGGCAAGGAAGCCGTCAAGGGCGGCCTTATCTGCGACGTGGAAGGCGTGCGCGCCTTCGTGCCCGCTTCTCAGCTGGCTCAGCACTACGTCGAGAAGATCGGTGAGTTCGTCGGCAAGGACATGCGCCTGAAGATCATCGAGGTCGATGAGAAGAAGAAGCGCATCGTCGCCTCCCGCAAGGCTGTCATCGTCGAGGAGACTGCCGCCAAGGAGAAGGCTGCCTGGGAGCGTCTGGAGAAGGGCATCATCATCCACGGTGTGGTTCGTCGCCTGACCAACTTCGGCGCCTTCGTGGACGTGGGCGGCGTGGACGGCCTGATCCACATCACCGACCTGTCCTGGGTGCGCGTTGGCCATCCCAGCGAGGTCGTCAAGCCCAACCAGGAGATCGACGTGGTCGTGCTGAACCTGGATCCCGAGCGCAAGCGCATCCAGCTGGGCTACAAGCAGCTCCAGCCCCGTCCCTGGGACAACGCCGCCGAGCGTTACCCCGAGGGCTGCATCGTTGAGGGCAAGGTCCTGCGCACTGTTGACTTCGGCGCCTTCGTCGAGCTCCAGCCTGGCCTGGACGGCCTGGTGCATATCTCCCAGTGCTCCACCACCCACATCAGCAAGGTGACCGACGCCGTGCAGGCTGGTCAGATCGTGCGCGTGAAGGTTCTGAGCGTGGACACCGACAAGAAGCGCATCTCCCTGTCCATCCGTCAGGCCATCGAGGACGAGGTCTTCGACGAGGAGATCGAGCCCGTGGTTGACGAGGCCGAGGCTGAGAACGTGACTGAGTTCTCTTCCGAGGAGTAATCCATTAACATTTCCGGAGGCAGGCCTGGCTTGCCTCCGGTTTTGTGTTTGAATGAATGGAGGAGACAGGGTATGGCGAGGTGCATCATCATTACGCCCCTGTACGCCGGTGAAGAGTCGGCCTGGCTGCGCAAGGGCGAAGGCGATCTGCTGATCTGCGCCGATGGCGGGTATCGGGCGGCCATGTCCCATGGGATCGTACCGGACGTAACCATCGGCGATTTCGATTCGCTCGGCTATGTGCCGCAGGGCAGGGAAGTCATCCAGCTGCCGGTTCACAAGGATGACACCGACCTTGCCGTATGCATCGGGATGGGCCGACAGCGGGGGTACAGGGAGTTCATCGTGGCTGGTGCGATCGGCGGCCGCTTCGATCATACGCTGGCGGCGCTGCAGTGCGCGGCTGATTGTGCCAAACGGGGTGAGCGGGTCTGGCTCTGTGATGGACAGAACCGTGTCACTGTCCTTGCGCCTGGCGACTACAGCTTCCGGCCCGTTGCCGGCAGGAAGTTTTCGCTCCTCGCGTACACGCCAGAGGTGTCTGGCGTTACCCTCAGCGGCACCATGTGGACCCTGGAGAACGCGGCGCTCAGGCATGATTACCCCCTGGGGTGCAGCAACGAATGGGTCGACGGGGAAGCCAGGCTGTCCTTTTCGGATGGGCTGCTTGTGGTCTGCATCAGCGGCGACTGCTGCTGAAAGACGAACATTCCTGATTCAGCGGACGCTTCCCGAATCTTGTCATCCATGCAGAATGTACAAACGTGAGCAAGCAAAACAGGGGGAAACTTCGTCAATTCCCAATGCTATGAATCTTGCGATTCGTTAAGAGTTCACAAAAAGTGATGAAAACATGTCGCAGGACTTGTTCAACACCGGAAAAGGTGATAGAATAATTCATTATCCGGTTGGTAACCGAAAATGTTCGGTTTTCCTTGCGGATATATTTGGATTATCCAGCGGATGATACATCTGCCGGCATGGCGGACTGCAATGATCTGAGGAGAGGGAGCGTACCAGCATGGTGGAGATTGGCAAGCTGTTGACAGAGGGCAAGGGCAAGCGGGTCTATGAGACCAACGATCCTGATACTGCGGTGGTGTACTTCAAGGATGAAGCGCTGGCCTTCCGCGGGCTCAAGCGCGGGCGCATCCTGGGCAAGGGTGAGGTGAACAACGCCGTCTGTGCGCATCTGTATGAGATGCTGCACCAGCACGGGATCCGCACCCATTTCATCCGCACGCTGGACGCGCGGCAATCCCTTGTGCACAGGTGCGAGATCATCCCCATTGCGGTGAAGGTTCGCAATCGTGTTGCCGGATCGCTGGCCAAGCGCATCGGCCTGGCAACGGGCACGAAGCTGGACAGCCCCATTGTCGAGTTTGAGCTCCGCGACGAGTATCTGGATAATCCACTCATCAACGGCACCCATGCTGCCGCCCTTCATCTGGCGACGCAGCAGGAGATGCGCTACATCGTTGATACGGCGCTGGAAATCAACCGGATCGTGTCTGAATACATGGCGGAAATCGGCGTGGAGCTGGTGGACTTCAAGGTTGAGTTCGGCCGCTGGGACGGGCAGATCATCCTGGCAGACGAGATCTCTCCGGATACGGCCCGTTTCTGGGACTCCAGAACCCACGAGCCGATGGACATCGACCGCTTCCGCCGCGATCTGGGCAATGTGGAGCAGGCATACCAGGATCTGCTGCACAGGATGATGGGCGAGTGACACAGTTTTCCGGACGGCTCTCCGTCCGGTTTTTTGTGTGCATGAGATGTACATCTTGCTTTTTTCGGGCAGATGCGCTATACTGAATATGTATGCCCTCAGGGCGTAACGCATGCAGGAGGCAGCGCCATGAAGCTGGTCCTTGTGCCCATGGATGTGAATAAGCATCTGTGCAGGCGCAGAAAGCTATGGTCACCACGCATTCGACGCTGCCTGCCACAGCGGGCTCGTCCGGGCAGACCTCCTGTCTGCTGAAAGTGATAGTCGGCGGCGCGACGGAATTTGCGCTGCCGTTGGAGCAGTTTGTGAAGCTGTGAGGGCGCTGAGCATGGCTGAGATGTTGGAAAACCCGGGTGTGCCGAGTCTGTCTGATTTCGCCGGGCAGGGCGCGCTGTATGAGGGAATGATGCGGACGCTCCGGGACGGGACCTTCGTCCACGCGTACCTGATCAGCGGCCCGGAAGGGATCGGCAAGCGCACGCTGGCGCGTCTGATGGCGCAGCACCTGCTGTGCACCGGGGTCGAAAAGCCCTGTGGCGTCTGTCCTTCCTGCCAGCAGGTGGCGGACGGGAACCATCCGGACGTGATCATCGAACGTCCGGGCGAGCCGCTCTGCCCTGACGTGGAGCGGGGGCGCAAGCTCATTCCCGTGGCTGAGATGCGCTATCTGCTGGGGCTTGTCGGGCAGCATACCTTTGCCGGAGGCCGCCGCATCGTCATCATCGAGCAGGCGGATCGCATGAATCCGCAGGCGGCCAACGCGCTGCTCAAGACGCTTGAAGAGCCGATGGACGGCACCATCTTCCTGCTGCTGACGGACGCGCCGGAGCTGCTGCTGGATACCATCGTCAGCCGCTGCCGGGCGATGAAGCTGCACCCGTGGGAGGATGCGTACATCCTCAAGGTGATCCAGCATCGCGGCGTCAGCCGGGACATGGCGGAGCGGGCTGTTGCGGCATGCGGGGGTTCGATCGGTCGCGCGCTGAGCATCGCGGCGGATGAGGACTTCTGGAAGCTGCGGGAGGAAGTCCTGCATGATTTCCTGGACCTGCCGTCACGAGGCGAGATCCTGCGCGTTTCCAATGCATGGAAGGAGCGCAAGGATGATGCGGATGCCCTGCTTTCAGCCCTGGAGGACATGATCCGCACGCTTCTGCTCGTCCGCCTGGGGCGGCAGAGCGACGCGATGATCCGTGATTACCCGCCCGAGTGGCGCAATATGGCTGCTTCAGCTGAGCTGGCAGCGTTTATCAGGTTATTGGACGCGGTGTGCGATGTACGCCGCCTGCGTCTGAGTCAGGTGACATGGCAGGCTGCGCTGGAAAAGCTGCTCCTGCGCATGATGGAGGAAAAGAGCAAATGGTCAACGTGATTGGCGTCCGTTTCCGTAATGACGGAAAGCTGTACTTTTTTGATCCCGGTGCGCTCTGGCCCACGCCGGGCGACTATGTGATCGTGGAGACCTCCCGGGGACTCGAGTTCGCAGAAACCGTGACAACCCTCAAGGAGATCGACGAAACCACGCTGGATACCCCTCTTCGCCCGGTTGTACACATCGCGACGGCGGAGGATATCCGCCGGAACGAAGAGAACCACGCCTCTGAGCGGGAAGCGCACCGCGTCTGCCAGAAGAAGATCGCCGAGCACAAGCTGGATATGAAACTTGTGCGGGTGGAGTCCACATTCGACAACAGCAAGATCCTCTTCTACTTCACGGCGAACGGTCGCGTTGACTTCCGCGCGCTGGTAAAGGATCTGGCGGGCGTGTTCAAGACCCGCATTGAGCTGCGCCAGATTGGCGTGCGCGACGAGGCGAAGATGCTGGGCGGCCTGGGCCCCTGTGGCCGGCAGATCTGCTGCGGCGCGTTCCTGAGCGATTTCCAGCCCGTGTCCATCAAGATGGCCAAGGAGCAGAGCCTTTCGCTCAATCCAACCAAGATCAGCGGCATCTGCGGCCGCCTGATGTGCTGCCTGAAGTACGAGCAGGATCAGTACGAAGCAGTCCGCAAGCAGATGCCCAAGGTGGGCAAGGAGGTCATGACCCCTGACGGCGTGGGTGTGGTGACGGACCTGAACGTCATCCGCGAGACCGTGCGCGTTCGCGTGCGCAAGGGGGATGGCCACGAGATGCGCGATTATCCCATGACGGATGTACAGCGCCTGGGTCAGGCGTCCCGCACTCCGCAGCCGGAGGAAACCGAGGCCCTGCAGGAGTACGCGCCTGTGCGCAATGACGATGCGCCGGCAGCGAACCCTGATGAGCAGCCTGCCCCCCGCCAGCGCCGCGAGAAGCCCCACAAACAGCGCCGGGACGATGCTGCTGCCGAGCGCCGCGAAAAGCGTGGTGAATCCCGTGCAAAGGCGGAGGGCGCAAATCCTGATGCGCAGGGTGGGGAACGGCCTTCCCGGCATAAGGATAAGGCGGATGAGCACACCGGAAGGCAGAACCCTGTGCAGGAGACGCCTGCGGCCGAAAAGCCTGTGACGCCTGCCGCCGCAGAGCCCGCGAAGCAGCCGGCGCCTGCTCCGCAGAAGGCGGAGAAGCCCGCATCCGCTGAAAGCACGAAGCCTGCACAGCCTGAAAAGCCGGCTCCTGCCCAGCGCCCCGCAGCTTCAGGCTGGAAGGCCGCGCTGGCAAAGGCGATGGCCGATGCGGTCGAAAAGCGGGATAGCGAAGCCTGATTAGAGTTAGGAATATCTAACCAAAGGAACGCTGAAAATACAGTAAATTCGGACAAAACACTTGATTTTTCGGACAGATGGTGATATCATATCACCAGAACGCAGCAATTGCGTGATATTGAAGGAGGTAACACCATGGCTTACAAGATTAACGATGCTTGCATCTCCTGCGGCGCCTGTGCCGAGGGCTGCCCCGTTTCCGCTATCACCGAGGGTGACGGCAAGTACGAGATCAACGCGGAACTGTGCATCGACTGCGGCGCTTGCGCTGATGCCTGCCCCGTTGGCGCTCCCGAGGCTGAGTAATCCGGAGCAATCATGCAAAAAGACTCCCGGCGATGCTGCCGGGAGTTTTTTGCTGGTTTCCCGGCATGCAGAACGGGCGGGAAATCGTAACGATTTTTTCGAGAAAATTGCAAAAAAGGTATTGACAAATCAAGAATACGATGTATAATATCTTCTGTTGACCGCTTGAAGCGACAACAATGTGCACCTTTAGCTCAGTTGGTAGAGCACCTGACTCTTAATCAGGGTGTCCAGGGTTCGAGTCCCTGAAGGTGTACCATCGATCTGGATCTTCATATGCACCTTTAGCTCAGTTGGTAGAGCACCTGACTCTTAATCAGGGTGTCCAGGGTTCGAGTCCCTGAAGGTGTACCATCGATCCGGATCTCCATATGCACCTTTAGCTCAGTTGGTAGAGCACCTGACTCTTAATCAGGGTGTCCAGGGTTCGAGTCCCTGAAGGTGTACTGGCCACGCGAATCGCGTGGCTTTTTTCGTGCAAAAATGCCTCCGAGGTGAAAAAGACCTTGCCGAAGAGGGCAGGGTTGTGCTATAATCTATGCTGTATGCATATGCGGATGGGCAGATCCATGCCGCATCATGGGAGGGACTTGCTTGACTTTACGGGAGAATCCCCCGATGGAGAAACAGCAGGCGCGGCTGCTCAATTCCCTGCAGCTGGCGCATGTGGGCGATACCGTGTGGGAGCTGCTCGTGCGCAGCCGCATGCTTTACCGGGGATACAACGTGCGCCACATGCACCGGGAGGCCATTGCCTGCGTCAATGCCGGCGCGCAATCGCGGGCCATGGCGCGCATCTGGCCCATGCTGACCCCGGATGAAGCGGATGTGGCCCGCCGCGGCCGCAACGCGCACCCTCACCATGCTGCACCAAAGAATCAGGATGCTGCGGACTACCATCAGGCAACCGCGCTGGAAGCTCTGGTCGGATACCTGTACCTGACCGGGCAGGAGGACCGCCTGCTGGAACTCTTC
The DNA here is from genome assembly GCA_017410455.1 of Clostridia bacterium. Taxonomy (GTDB): domain Bacteria; phylum Bacillota; class Clostridia; order Christensenellales; family Aristaeellaceae; genus UBA11524. The sequence goes on along the minus strand of JAFQQT010000004.1, from coordinate 61,230 downwards.
CGCTGCAGTCAGGAGGAATCGGCATGCCCAGATCAGAAATGAAGGTCGCTCTCATCCGTCACACGCTTTCTCCCGAGGAAGTGGTGGCGCTGGGTGCACGTCTGTGCTACTCCCGCGCCCGCGTGGACGACCTGCTCGAGCGCGTCAGCGCCCGGGATCAGACAGAGTTCGTCAGCCGGATCATGTCAATGGGGCACGATTCGGTGCTGGAGCACGCCAGCTTCACCTTTGGCATCGAAGGGGTCAGCCGTGTCCTCCTGGCGCAGATCACCCGTCACCGCCTGGCCAGCTTCTCCGTGCAGAGCCAGCGGTATGTCAGCTATGCGGACGGCTTTGGCTATATCGTGCCGCCGAAGATTGCAGCTCTGGGCGAGGACGCGCAGGCGGAATTCGAGCAGCAGATGGCCACCATGCATACATGGTACACCCAGTGGCAGGAGCGGCTGGGAACAGGCGAGGGCGGCAACGAGGACGCGCGGTTCGTGCTGCCCGGCGCGTGTGAAACGCGCATGATGGTTACCATGAACGTACGCGAACTGAGGCACTTCTTCAGCCTGAGGATGTGTACGCGCGCGCAGTGGGAGATCCGTGCGCTGGCCACGCAGATGCACCGCCTGTGCATGGAGGTTGCCCCGGCTCTCTTTGCCGATGCGGGCCCTGCGTGCCTCCGCGGCGCGTGCTCAGAGGGGGAGAAGTCCTGCGGGCGGGCCAAAGCCATCCGCCAGGAACGTCAACAGTTGTTAGAACAATTCAGCCACGAATAAGGAGAATCAGCAATGGCTTTCTATAAAGATGCACCGGGCCGCAAGCCCCAGAAGAACCACAACAACGACAGCTGGGCCGACGAGGGCAGCGAGTACACGGGCGCGAAGAAGTCCGGCTACGGCAGCCGCTCCCAGGGGGATCGCCCCGCAGGCAAGGGCGGGTACCACCGCGACAACCGCCGCGACGATCGCAGGGACGACCGCCGTGACAGCCGATCCTACGACCGCAAGCCCGGCCGCAGCCAGGATCGCCGCCCGAGCGACGTCCGTCCTGCCCCTTCTTTCCGCGACCATGAGTTCCGTCCGACCACGCCCGCACCCGCACCCGCCGCGCAGGAGAATGTCACCCCGCCGGAGAACCTGCTGGCGGGCCGCAACCCCATCCGTGAAGCCCTGCGCGCTGGCCGCGACATCGAGAAGCTGATGGTACTCAAGGGCGAGCTGACCGGCAGCGCCCGCGAGATCGTGCAGATGGCGCGCGAGCAGCACATCGTGGTTCAGGAGGTCGAGAAGACCCGCCTGGACGAGCTGGCCCGCAATCACCAGGGCATGATCGCCATCGCATCCGCCTACAAGTACAGCACGGTGGAAGCCATGCTGCAGGAGGCGGAGAAGCGCGGTGAGGCGCCCTTCCTGGTGCTGCTGGATGGCGTGACTGATCCGCACAACCTGGGCGCCATCATCCGCTCGGCGGAGTGCGTGGGCGCCCATGGCGTGATCGTGCCAGAACGCCGCAGCGTGGGTCTGACCACCGCGGCCGTGAAGGCGTCCGCCGGCGCCATTGAGCACATGAAGGTGGCCCGCGTGGTGAACCTGAGCCGCACCATTGAGGAGCTGAAGCAGCGCAACGTATGGACTTACGCCCTGACCATGGATGGCGAGGACTACGAGCGCGTCAATTTCAAGGGTGGCGTGGCCCTCATTGTTGGCAGCGAGGGCGAAGGCGTGAGCCGCCTGGTGCTGGACAAGTGCGACCAGAAGGTGTCCCTGCCCATGGCCGGGCACATCGACAGCCTGAATGCCTCCGTTGCCGCTGGCATCGTGATGTACCGAGTGCTGTCCGGGCGCAGGAAGTGAGGCCGCTGCTGATCGTCGATGGCTACAACGTCATCGGCGCATGGCGGGAGGCTTCGAAGAAGCGTTACACCATTGACGAAGCCCGCGACCGTCTTGCCCACAAGCTGGCCGAGTACGGAGGCTACAAGGGTGTGGAGGTCGTGCTGGTGTTCGATGGCTACCGGTCTGACAAGAGCAGCACCACGCAGGAGAAGCTCGGCCCTGTCACGGTGGTGTACACCCGCCACGGCGAAACGGCGGACAGCTACATCGAGCGCATGGCCGTGCAGGCTCCGCGCTACAGGGTCATCCGCGTCGCCACGTCCGATGGCGCAATCCAGAACATGGCCCTGGGAGCCGGCGCGACGCGCATCACCTCCCGCGAGCTGCTCATTGAGCTGGAGCAGGCTCATCAGACGGGGTATGTGGCCTATTCCAGGGCGCAGCCCGTGGGCCGGAGCCCCTTGATGGACCGCCTTCCGCCGGATGTGCGCGAGAAGCTGGAGCGCGCCCGCAGAGGCGAATAAGCACTGAACAAGGTGGTATTACAGCAATGCTTGACCGCATGGATTACGATCCCGAAGAATTCGGGGAGGACGAATCCGACATGATGGAGGATGCGGAGGAGGCCGATGTCGGCGCAGAAACTGCCGACAGAGAGCCGCCTGCGCCCTCATACAGCAGTACGCAGCCTTACGCCGACATGACGGACGAAGAGGTCGTGCTGCTCTGCCGCGATGGCGACAGCGTTGCGGTGGAATTCCTGCTCAACAAGTACAAGAACTTCGTGCGCTCCAAGGCACGGAGCTATTTCCTGATCGGCGCTGATCATGAGGACATCGTTCAGGAGGGGATGATCGGCCTGTACAAGGCCATCCGCGACTTCCGCCCGGAGAAGCTCAGCTCCTTCCGCGCCTTTGCGGAGCTTTGCATCACGAGGCAGATCATCACCGCCATAAAGACGGCCACGCGCCAGAAGCACATCCCCCTCAACAGCTATGTTTCGCTCAACAAGCCCCTCTACGACGATGAGAGCGACAGGACGCTGATGGACGTGTGCGCCGAGGGCCACAGCGCCAACCCGGAAGAGATGCTCATTTCCCAGGAGGATCTGGCGGGCATCCACCGCCGCATTGACGAGGTGCTCTCCAGCCTCGAGCAGGAGGTGCTGGCGGCGTACCTGGCCGGCAAGAGCTATCAGGAGATCGCCGACAACCTCGGCCGGCACGTCAAGTCCATCGACAATGCGCTCCAGCGCGTGAAGCGCAAGCTGGAGAGATACCTGGAGGATCTCAGCGGAAGCTGAGCACGGCATCGGATCAATATGCAGAACGGAAGCACGGAGGGATAGCGCATGATTGTCATTCTCAAGCACAACGCCCAGCAGGAGCAGATCGAGCGGCTGAAGGCGTTCCTGACGAACCTCGGCCTGCGCATTGACGAGTCCAGGGGCGACCATTCCACCATTCTGGGCCTGGTGGGCGATACGACCCGCGTGGATGCGGATCTGATCTCGTCGCTGGAGGCGGTGGAGGCCGTCCGCCGCATTCAGGAGCCCTACAAGAAGGCCAACCGCAAGTTCCATCCGGAGGATACGGTGGTGGACTGCGGCGGCGTGCCCGTGGGCGGAGGTACGTTCCAGATCATCGCCGGGCCCTGCTCGGTGGAGTCCGAGGAGCAGATCGTCGCTGTTGCCCGTGCGGTGAAGGCGGCAGGCGCAACCCTGCTGCGCGGCGGTGCGTTCAAGCCTCGCACGTCCCCCTATGCCTTCCAGGGCCTGCACGGCGATGGCCTGCGCCTGCTGAAGCTGGCCAAACAGGAAACCGGCCTGCCCATCGTAACGGAGATCATGGATGCCTCCCACCTCGACCTGTTTGCTGATGTGGACGTGATCCAGGTGGGCGCGCGCAACATGCAGAACTTCGAGCTCCTGAAGGTGCTGGGCCGCACGGATAAGCCGATCCTGCTCAAGCGTGGCCTGGCCAACACCATCCAGGAATGGCTGATGTCCGCCGAGTATATCATGGCGGGCGGCAACGAGCGGGTGATCCTGTGCGAGCGTGGCATCCGCACCTATGAGACGGCCACGCGCAACACGCTGGATCTCTCCAGCGTGCCGGTGCTGCGCGAGAAGACGCACCTGCCCATCCTTATCGATCCCAGCCATGCCACCGGCGTTGCACGACTGGTGAAGCCCATGGCCATGGCGGCCACGGCCTGCGGCGCGGACGGCCTGATGATCGAGGTGCACAACAATCCCAAGCACGCCCTGTGCGACGGTGCACAGTCCCTCACGCCGGATGAATTCGCCGACGTGGTGCGCCGTGTGCGTATCATCCGCGAGGTGGCGAAGTAGTGATGGATGCGGTTCGTCTGATGCAGCCGCGTTGCCAGCTGATGTGTCTTCATACGCATGATTGATGTGCCGCGTCGCCATCCGCCGCTACTGGATCAACCTGTGATACAATGCAATACGCCCCGGAAGCCTGCGCGGATGCGGCTTCCGGGGCGTTTTCAGTTCATGGGGGGATGCGGTCAGTCGCAGGCGTCCTCGAATTCCTCGAAGAACTCCGGGCAGCTCCATACGCCGCAGGCCGCAACGCTTTCGCTCTTCACGGCCAGCTGAACCACCAGGCCATTGTCCAGCTCGATGATCAGGGACTGCCTGGAATTGATGCTGCCGTTGCTCTTGTAGGTGGCGCAGTCGAAGAGCGTGTTCAGCAGGCGCTGGCACACGGCGGCGTCGGTGATGGTGCCCACGCCGGTCAGCTCCATGGCGATGACGTGGCCGCTGATGTTCAGCGTGTCCTCCAGGGATTCGCGGCCCAGGCGGCCATAGCCGTTGAAGCTCACGCGCTGGAACAGGCGCATCTGGCCATCCACCTTTGCGCTGATGAGGGTATCCTCCATGCCGCGGATGCCGTAGACCGTTTCGCCCAGCGCCACAACATTGGAGAGCACCGTGTCATTGCCGGAGAGGCTGGGGGAGGTGGTGAACTCCGTGATGGTGCCCACGGACTTGCCCAGCAGGCTGGAGGACACGTTGCGCGGTGTGGTCAGCATGCGGTAGTAGCGGCCGTTGACGCCGATGAGGGGGAAGTTGCCGTTGGTGGCCGGCGCCCACCAGTCGCGGTACTCGGGGTTGCTGTTGCCCGCGCGGATATGGACGGTGGAGTTGCTCAGGTCGCTGGAGATGGGGGGTGCCTGTGTCGTATCGCCGCCCATGGTGCCGGATGTGATGAGTGCATCCGGCCTGGCCGGATCGGCCGTGTCGCCAAGGAAGGTGAAGCACATGACCACGGCCAGCAGCGCACAGCATGCAAGGGAAGCCCAGCGCATCACGCGGGCCGTGGACACGGGGGACTTGGGGGCCCTGGCCTGGGCTGCGGCGAGCTGAATGCGCGTCTTCAGCGCATCGCCGGCTTCAAGGCCGGAAAGCCCCTGTGCGGCTGCCTGGGGGAGCGTCTTCAGCAGGGACTCAACCTGCGAGGCGCGGTTCTCGTTCATCTTCACCGGGCATCGCCTCCTTTCGTCAGGATGACTTCGAGTTTCTTTCTCCCGCGGCTCAGGCGGGAAGAGATGGTTCCTTCGGGCAGTTCCATCATTTCGGCTATCTCAGCGATGCCGTAGCCCTGGTAGTAGTGCAGCAGGATGACCTCCTTGAACATGGCGGGCAGCTGGTTGATGGCGGCCATCATCTCCTGCTGATCAGCCATCTGACCGTATTGGTCCGGCGCGGGCACCAGCTCGAACACCGGGCTGCCCAGCACGACGCGCTTGAGCCATGCGCCGCGCCACAGGTCACGGCAGCGGTTCATGGCCACCTTCAGTAGCCATGCCTTTTCGCGCCCCTCCTGCAGATCCGGGTTGGTGGTGATCAGCCGGACGAACACGTCCTGGCAGACGTCCTCGGCCTTCTGGCGGTCTGCGAGATAGAAGTAGCACATCCGCAGAACGTCCGTGGCGTATTTCTCATACAGTTCGGTGAAATACAGCGTGCTGTCCCGCTGACGGGCTGGCGTTGCAACGCCAGGCTGTACCAACGCTTGCTGCATCGCCGCGCCCTCCTTGCCTTGATGGTTTTGCTCACCCATATAACGGATGCGCCTCCTGTTTTGTTCCGCTGAAAAATAAAACTTTGCAGAAGATTCTGTGAACTTTCTGTAATGTATTGCTCAGCCGACCTCGATCCGCGCGCGGCTGTCCCCCTGGGGCGTCTTGGTGACGATGATCTTGCTGCTGATCTTCTCGCGCAGTTCGCCCACATGGGAGATGACGCCCACCAGGCGCTGATCCTCGCTCAGGCCCTGCAGGGTGGCGATGGCCACGCGCAGCAGGTCCTCGTCCAGCGAGCCGAAGCCCTCATCCACAAAGAGGGTCTCCAGCGCGACGCCGCCCTGCTGGGCCTGGATCTCGTCGCTCATGCCCAGTGCCAGCGACAGGGAAGCCAGGAAGGCCTCGCCGCCGGAAAGGCTGCGGACGCTGCGCACGGTGTCGTTGGTCCAGTCGCGCACGTTCAGTTCCAGACCTGTCTGGGATACGCGGTTGTCGGCGGTATCCTGCCGCACAAGCTCATATTGCCCGCGGGACATGGCCTTCAGCCGGCGATTGGCATACAGCAGGATGCGCTCGAAGAACGCCATCTGCACCCAGGCTTCCAGCTTCACCTTGTCGCGGCCCTCCAGGCGGCCGTTGGCGGTGTGGTGCAGCTCCATCAGCCAGCTGAGGCGGGTTTCCTCCCGGGTCAGCGTGCCCTGCACCTTGCGGATTGCGCTCAACACGCCCCGGTTGCCGGTGAGGCGCCTGTCAATTGTGCGCAGGCCTGCGGCGATGGCGCCGGATTCCGCCTCAAGGGCTTTGGACCGGGCGTCGACGGCTTCCTCATCCACAGGGGGGATGGCGTTCAGCGCGGCGGTCAGGGCTTCTATCCGGCCCTGCGCGGCCTTGTGCTCGTCCGCGGCTGCGCGACGCGCTTCCTCTGCGCGGGAGATGGCAGTATTGATGGCCTGCGCATTCTCTGTCAGCGCACGGATGCGGGTCAGGGCTGCATCGCGGGTGGGGAAGGCGACTTGCGCGGCAAGGGCTGCACACTCGGCACGGGCAGCAGCGTCAAGTGCCGCAGCATCGGCGACGTTCGCGGCCTGCGCTTCGGCCTGCTGGCGGAGTTCTGCCAGCGCGGCTTCCTCCCGGGGCAGCAGGGCGGAGATGCGCTGGAACTCCCGCGCCTTTTCACGGGCGTCGCGAAGCTGCTTTTCCTTGTCCTGCGTGGCCTGAGCAAGGGAAGCCACGCGCGCCCCGTGCTGCGATGCAAAGGCGTTTTCGTCTGTGCCGGGCATGAGTTCGTTCAGACGCTGGGTGAAGGCGGCAGTGCGTTTCTCCACGTCTGCGGCGGCGACGTCGTGCCTGCTTTTGCGCTGGCGCTCCTCTTCGGCAGCGGCGGACCGCGCACTCTCTGCCTTGTCCACATCGGATTTACGGATCACCATGGACGGCAGCGCAGCCGGGCACGGGTGGGACGTGCTGCCGCAGACAGGGCAGGGTTCACCCGGGTGGAGTCGCTCAGCTGCCAGATGTCCGGCCTGCTGATTGTACCAGGCCTCGGTGATGCGGTGGTATTCCTCCTGGCTGCGCGTGGCCAGGGCAATGGCATGCATGTGGGCCTCCTGCGCACGGCTCAGCGCATCGCGAGCATCAACCAGCTCTGCATGCTCCTGCGACAGCGCCTTCAGCGACGCCGCTTCAGCCTGCAGGGTGTTGATCTCCTGCTGCAGGATCTGCACGGTTTCAGGCGCATGCTGGCAGGCGTTCACGCGATGGCGGTGGTCGGCCAGATCCTTCTCCAGCTGCGCCAGCCGCTCTAACTGCGACTTGTGTGCCCGACGGTGTTCTTCCAGCGCATTGGCGGCTGTCTGCTGAGCGCTGCGTGCTGCTTCCAGCCGATCAAATGCAGACAGGGTAGACTTCAGCGCTTCAGCCGCTGCGCGGAGCTGGTCGGCCTCGGCCTGACGGGCGAGGGCTGCCTCATGTGCCTGAACCGCCTCCTGTGCGGCTGACATGCTGCGCTCCAGCTGCTCCTGTGCGATCTGCAGCTGCCTGCGCGTCTGGCGGCGCTGATCTGCGTGGGTCTGCTGCGCCTTCAACTCCAGCTGCAGGGCCTTGACGGCGGCGTCGCGTGCTGCAAGGTCGCTCTCCGCCGCTTCATCTGCGGCGATGTATGCGGAGATGCATGCCTCCGCTTCGTGCGGGGGGAGTTCACCATCGCGCAGGGCGGGCAGCCGTTCAGCGTCCGGGGCGTCAGGCGGGCAGTTCGTGTTCCGCAGCTGCAGGGCGATCTGTGCGCGCAGCTCCCGGCAGGTGTTCTCCTGTGTGCGGGCGTCCTGAGCCAGTCGCTCCTGAATGACGTTGAAGTTGCTGGTGGCAAAGAGGCTCCGGAACAGCTCGGTGCGCTTGGCTGTGTCAGCGCGCAGCAGCTCACGGAATTCACCCTGGGCGATCATGGAAACCTGCTTGAACTGCTCCCGGCTCAGGCTGAGCAGGTCCTGCAGGAATTCGTCCACGTCGCGGCGGTCGTCCATCATGCGGCCATCGGGCAGCAGCAGGGATGCGGCGGGCTTCTCCTCCTTCACGCCGGTTCCGCGCGTTTTCGGGCGCAGATAGGCCGGATTGCGCCGCACGGTATATTCCTGGCCGCGATGGCTGAAGGTCAGTTCCACCCAGGTCGGGGTCTCAAGGGAGGCGTAGGTGCTGCGGAGGTTCTTGCTCTGCCGGTCACCTTCGCCGGATGCAGCGCCATACAGCGCGAAGGTGATGGCGTCAAAGATGGTCGTCTTGCCCGCGCCTGTATCGCCGCAGATGAGGTAGAGCCCGGTTTCGCCGAAGCCGCTGAAGTCGATCACCTGCTCCCGGGCGTAGGAGCCAAAGGCGCTCATGGTCAACCGAATGGGTCTCATGGCTGTTCCTCCCAGATGCTGCGGATCATCTCTTCCATATAGCGGCTCTGTTCAGGGGTCATGGCAGCGCCGTTGGTGCGCTCGAAGAACTCGCTGAAAAGGGCAAAGGGCGTGTGCTGACGGGCGTCGGTTATGTCGGATAAGTCCTCCATGTGGCGCGTGCGGGCGTTGTCCCTATCCAGATGGGTCAGGTTAGAATAGCATTGGCGCAGCCGCGCGATCACATCCGGGATGGGGTGATCGTCGGTGAGGATCACATGGGTGTAGGCGTCGCGGTCAGCAGCGGCAAGCGTTTCGGGCGAAGTGACGCATGTGAAATCTCCGTGGAGCTCCTGCAGCCGACGTGGTTCGGGCAGGGGGATCAACCGCAGGCTGATGCTGCGGTCAGCGCCCAGCTCCACAACGGTGATGGACTTATTGCTATGAAGCTCGGAGAAGGAGTACTTCAGCGGCGTACCGGAATAGCGGATGCGCTCGCTGCCCACGTTCTGCGCGTGGTGCAGGTGACCCAGGGCCACGTAATCGAACGCGGAGAACACGCGGGCCTCCACCAGAGCCGATCCACCCACGGCGATATCCGCAGCAGGTCCCAGCGCGCAGGCGTCTTCGGAGCCGATGAGGCTTCCTCCTGCAACGAACTGATGCGCCACGAGCACATTGCGGCGCGCAGGGTCGATGGGCGCATGCGAAATAGCACAGGCGACGGCGTCGTTCGTGGTAATGATATCCTCCTCCGGGAAGTACGGCCGCACCGCCGCCGGGCGGATGTAAGGCAGGAGCCACACGTCCACCGGGCCATCATCGTCATGGAAGGTCACATGCTCCACCTGCCCCCGGTATGCCGGAGAAATGTAGAGGCGGCTGGCAGCCAGGGGCCCCGAAAGGAAGCCCAGACGATCGGCGGAATCATGGTTGCCGCTGACCATGCAGACGGATGTACCGGTCTCCAGCAGGCCGCGCAGGAAGCCGTCCAGCGCCTGCGTGGCGTAAACGGGCGGGATGCTGCGGTCGTAGACGTCACCGGCAATGAGGACGGCGTCAGGTCGCTCCAGCTGCGTTGCCTGGCGGATATGCTCGAGGATCTCGGTCTGCTCCTCCTGCAGGGAAAAGCGGTGCAGCTGCCGGCCCAGATGCAGGTCGGATATGTGCAGGAATTTCATCGTGCGTCATCCTTTCGGACGGGATATATGCTACCATTATGCGGGATTTGCCCGGGGAAGTCAAGGGGAACAGCGCTTCTGCGTTGCTGCAGAACGACCGTTGGCGGCACCGACTCCCTTTCCCTTGACGGGAACGCGGTTTTCCTCTATAATATTACCCGAGAACAGGACGAGGAGATGCAGGCATGCGCAAAGGAGAGGCAAGACGGCAGGAGATTCTGAACGCGGCGGAGGAGCTGTTTCTGTCCCGGGGCTATGACGCCACCAGCGTGCAGGACGTGCTGGAGGCACTGCACATCAGCAAGGGCGGCTTCTACCACCACTTCGCCACCAAGGAGGATGTGCTCAGGTGCCTCGTCGCCCAACGGGCAGAGCGCGCCGCTGCATATGCGGCGGATGCGCTGGATGCAGCCACGGACGGCATGGGGCGCCTCAACGCCGTCCTGCGGGGCTTCACGCCCCTGCGCCGGGAAGAAGCCGCCTTCATGCGCATGCTGACGCCCTTCATCGAGCGCAGCGAAGGCCGCGCCATGGCGATGCTCTACCAGGACGCGCTGATGGCGCACTTCCAGCCGCTGCTCAGGCAGGAAGTGGCCTCGGCTGCGGCGGATGGCACGGTCTTCCCGCCCGTGCGCGGCATGGAGGAAGCTGTGCTGCAGCTGGTCAACTGCTGCTGGATCACGGCGCTGACCGAGGTGAGCCGCGCCCGCCGCGAGGGCGGCCCCATCGACGCAGCCCTTCTGCTGACGGCCCTGGAGCGCTACCGCCGCGCGGTGGAGGTGCTGCTGGATGCGCCCTACGGCAGCGTTGAGCTGCTCCGGGTGGAGGAGCTGATGGCGGTGGCGGAAGTTGTCCGCGGGTGAATGCAGCTGAATAGCAAAACGGCCTTACCCTTTGTGCATGAGGGGAAGGCCGTTCATGTTACGGATCAGTCGATGTGGTCGATGATTGCACGCATCTTCGCAACGACCTCAGCCGGGGTCATGCCATCGGTGCAGATGATGTGATCGCCGGAATGAACTGGCTCATGCAGCCAGTGCATGGAGCAGTCGCCCTCGTCGCCACGGAGGCGATGACGGGCGCGAAGCGTCTCCTCCGAGCAGGTGAGGGTGAATGATACGACCTCGTATTCACTGGCCGTGATGCCCTTCAGGATGGGCCTGCGGATGTCCTCGTACATGATCACGACGGAGGAGAACACGACGTAGTCGAAGCCGGATTGCAGGTAGTTGTCCAGCGCGAAGGCCATCACGCGGTCGCCGTTTCGCAGACGGGGATCGGTCACGGAGAAGGGGTTGACGCACCAGGCCCAGTCACCGTCGAAGAACGCGCTGTTCTCATAGGACTGGTACAGCAGATCGGCCACGGTGGTCTTGCCCACGCAGGGCGATCCGGTGATCAGGATCAGCTTCTGTTTCATGTGGCCTCCTGATCAGCGGCGGTCCTTGCGTCCGCCGGAGGAACGATCCGACCGGCCTTCGGGCTTTCCGCCGTGTCGCGGAGGTTTGTCTGCGGATCTGCCGCCATGGCGTGCAGGTTTTGCGTCCTGTTTGTCCGCATGACGGATGGCCTTGCGATCGTGAGCGGGATTGTCGCGGCGGGCGGGCTGCTTTCCATTCGGCTTGCCCTGCTGCCCGCGCGAAGCCTCCCGCTCTGGCGGCACGAGGCTCTCCGCGTCGCGGCCGATCAGGTCCTCGCGCCCGGCGATGCGCAGCGCATTGCGCACCAGCGCGTGGTTCGCGGGGTTCCGGAACTGCATCAGCGCGCGCTGCATGGCCTTGTCCTCGTTGCTGCGGGCAACGAAGACGGGCTTCATCGTGCGCGGGTCGAGGCCGGTGTAGAACATGCAGGTGGAGAGCGTCCCCGGGGTGGGGTAGAAGTCCTGCACCTGATCGGGCGTGAAGCCGATGTCCCGCAGGTAGCAGGCCAGCTCGATGGCGGCATGCAGGTCGCTGCCGGGATGGCTGCTCATCAGGTAGGGGATGAGGTACTGCTTTTTGCCCAGCTTGGCGTTGACCTCCTCGTAGCGGCGGCAGAAAGCGTCGTAGAGCTGGCGGTGGGGCTTGCCCATCTTGTCCAGCACATAGGGGCAGACGTGCTCGGGGGCGACCTTCAGCTGGCCGGAAACGTGATGCTCGCAGAATTCGCGCAGGAAGGCCGCGTTGTCCCGGTCGGCCATGATGTAGTCGTAGCGCAGGCCGCTGCGGACGAAGACCTTCTTTACCTTCGGCAGCTCGCGCAGCTGGCGCAGCACGCCCATGAACTCGGTGTGATCGACCTGCATGTTCTTGCAGGGCTGCGGGTAGAGGCACTGTCGGCCCTTGCAGGCGCCGGATCTGAGCTGTTTGTCGCAGGCGGGGCGGCGGAAGTTGGCCGTGGGGCCGCCGACATCGTGGATGTAGCCCTTGAAGTTCGGCAGGGTGGTCAGAAGCTTGCCTTCCTTCACGATGGATTCCGGGCTGCGGCTCTGGATGATGCGGCCCTGATGGAAGGTGATGGCGCAGAAGGAGCAGGAGCCGAAGCATCCGCGGGTGGAGGCGATGGAGAATTCGACCTCCTGCAGGGCGGGCACGCCGCCGTCCTTCTTGTACATGGGGTGCCACGTGCGGGTGAAGGGCAGCTCGTATACCGCGTCCAGCTCCTCACGGGTCAGGGGCAGCGGCGGCTGATTCTGGATGAGGTAACGGTCCTTGTCCTGCTGCTGACAGATGCGCTTGCCACGGATGGGGTCCTGCTCATCGTACTGCATCATGAAGGCCTCGCAGTACTTCTTCGGGTCGGTCATGACCTCCTGATGGGAGGGGGCCTGCAGGCAGGTGGGGTCGGCGGTCTTTGACATGTAGCAAACGCCGCGGAGCTTCGGCAGCTCGGCAGGGTTCATACCGTCGGCGAGCCAGTTCGCGCACTCGATGATGCTCTTTTCGCCCATGCCGTACATCAGCAGCGTCGCGCCGGAATCCACCAGCACGCTGTGGCGCACCCTGTCATCCCAGTAGTCATAGTGGCTGAAACGGCGCAGGCTGGCCTCCACGCCGCCGATGAGGATGGGCACGTCGCGGTATGCCTGGCGGATGCGGTTGCAGTAGACCACGGTGGCGCGGTCGGGCCGCATGCCGCCCTTGCCGCCGGGGGCGTAGTAGTCATCATGGCGGCGCTTTTTTGCCACGGTGTAGTGGTTGACCATGCTGTCGATAACGCCGGAAGTGACCAGGAACCCCAGCCGGGGTCGTCCGAAAGCGGTGAAGGCAGAGGCGTCCTGCCAGGAGGGCAGGCAGAGCATCGCCACACGGTATCCGGCCTTCTCCAGCACGCGGCTGATGATGGCGTGCCCGAAGGAGGGGTGATCGACGTAAGCCTCGCCCACCACATACACGAAGTCCGGTGCGTCCCAGCCGCGCTCGCGGCATTCCTCGAGGGTCACCGGGAGAAATTGCTTGTTCATGATTCATACTCCTTCTTGAAGGGTATGATTCCATTGTAGAGGATGGCGTGCGGAAAGTCAAGCGGATGTAAGATTCGCCATGGACAAAACGCCGCAGTCGTGATAGAATGAAGCAAAGATCCCTTCAGGAAGGAGAATGAAATATGATTCCGACTCCCCACATCATCGCTAAAGAAGGCGATTTCGCCCGCACGGTGCTCATGCCCGGCGACCCGCTGCGCTCCAAATTCATCGCTGAAACCTACCTGACAGGCGCTGTGCTGGTCAACAACACCCGCGGCGTGCAGGGCTACACCGGCTACTACAGGGGCAAGCGCGTGTCCGTCATGGCCAGCGGCATGGGCATGCCCTCCATCGGCATCTACTCCTACGAGCTGTTCAACTTCTATGGCGTGGAGAACATCATCCGCGTGGGCAGCGCAGGCATGCTCAGCCAGAAGCTGAAGGTGCGGGACATCGTGGCAGGTATGAGCGCCTACACGAATTCCTCCTTCGGTGAGCAGTACGGTTTCCAGGGGCATCTGGCGCCCTGCTGCTCCTGGGAGCTGCTGAAGGCTGCCATGGACGCGGGCGAACGCCTGGGTGCGCACATCGTCCCCGGCGCGCTGTACTCCTCTGATGTGTTCTACGACGAGCGCCCGCAGAGCAAGATCCTGCAGGGCCTGGGCGTGCTGGCGGTGGAGATGGAGGCAGCGGCCCTCTACCTCAACGCGGCCAAGGCGGGCAAGAATGCGCTGTCCATCTGCACCATTTCCGATAATCCTTTCACGGGCGAGGGCCTGAGCGCCGAGGAACGGCAGATCTCCTTCACGCAGATGATGGAGATTGCCCTGGAGATCGCCTGATGCTGCGCGTACAGGTCTGCCGGGGGATGATGTGCTCCTCATACGGCGGCGGTCGGCGGTTGGAGCAGGCATTCGAGGCGGCGCTCAGGGCGGCAGGCGTGGCGGATCAGGTGGAGCTGATCGCGCCGGGCTGCATGGGCTCGTGCAGCGAGGGCCCCTGCGTGCGCATTGCCGGGCAGAAGTTTTACCACGTGAATCCGGAGGATCTGCCGGAGCTGATCGCCAAGGAGATCCTGCCGCGGCTGAGTGAATGATTGAGCGGCCTTCCTGATGCAGGGGGGCCGCTTTCATGTACCATACCACGCCTTGCGCAGCTGGCGGCGCAGGAGCATCTCGCGGCGGCTCACCTGCACCTGTGTCAGGCCCATGCAGCGGGCTGTTTCCGCCTGCGTGAATCCCAGCGTATGCCGCAGGTGGAGGAGCTGCCTGTCCGCCTCAGGGAGATGGCAGAGCATCTCGCGCAGTTCGACGGCGGATGGCCAGTCCTCCGGGTCGGCGATGGTATCGGCGAGGGGTGCGCCGTCCGCTGCAGGTGCGTCGCTGGATGCGACGGACACCTCCTCTGTCAGCAGCACGAGGGATGCTGCGTCCATCCGCAACGCGCTGGCCAGCTCCTGCACCGTGGGTTCCCGCCCGAGGGATGCGGAGAGACTGTCCACAGTGCGGCGGATGCGGCAGCGCTGTTCCTTATCCGTACGGGGGATGTGGATCGGTGCGCTCATGCGGCTGAGCTGGCGCATCTCGCCAAGGATCAGGGGAACGGCGTAGGTCGCAAAGGTTGTGTTCATCTCGGGACGGAAGCGGAGCAGCGCCTTCATCAGCCCCACGCATCCCTGCTGATACAACTCCTCCGGCTCATGCAGTCCCGGTGGAAAGCGGCGCACCAGCGCAGCGACCAGCGGCAGATGCGCCTCAGCCAGGGCCTGCATGGCGGCACGACCCTGCTGACGTGCTGCGAGCAGGGCGGTGGTGAAGTCCCGGCAGGTCATGCAACGTTTCCCGCTCGGATGCGCTTGCGCATGGTGACGCGCGTGCCGTGACCGGGCTGGGATTCCACATGCAGCGCATCCATGAAGGTCTGCATGACGGAGAAGCCCATGCCGCTGCGCTCCTGCTCCGGATGACTGGTGAAGAAGGGTTCCATCGCCCGGGGAATATCCCGGATGCCCCGGCCCTGATCCTCCACGACAATGGTCAGCGTGTGCCCCTCGATGGCGGCGCGCAGGGTCACCATGCCCTGCGTGCCCTCGTACCCGTGGACGATGGCGTTGGTGACGGCCTCGGATACGGCGGTCTTCACGTCCGCGATTTCGCCCAGCGTGGGGGAGAGCTGCACGGCAAAGGCCGCGATGACCACGCGGGCGAAGCTTTCGTTTTCCGGCAGGGAGAGGAATGTGGTTTCCATTTTGTTTCGCTGTGTCATGCCTGGGCCGCCTCCTGTGGGTTGTCGAGCTCGCGGATGATACGATCCATCCCGGACATATGGAAGATGCGGGCGATGTGGCGGTTCATGTTGATGACGCCAACAAGGCCGCCGCGGTCGCGCATCTGCCGGTACCGGCCGAGAATTACGCCGATGCCGGAGGAATCCATGAACTGCAGGTTGGCAAAGTCCAGTATGAGCGTGCGAACGCCCGGATCGGCGATGAGTCCGTCCAGCTCGCGCCGCACGGTCGTGGCGCAGCAGTGATCCAGCTCGCCTGCCAGGCGCACCGTCAGCCGCGAACCCTCGCGGAGATGTTTGAGCATGTGATGTGACCTCCTCGATCAGATTGCGCCTATCTTTTCGCCAACAAGCCGGCGCACTCCTTTGATGAAAGAGCACTCCCTTTGGCAAATGCTGCGCCGGAGCAAAAAAAGAGCACCGGAAATCCGGTGCAGTGCCGTATCATGCGGTCCTGAGCTTCATGAGCACAACGCCGCCCGCCATCAGGCCAACGCCCAGGAGCTTGTGCCAGGTGAAGGGCGTGCGATCCGCGCCCAGCCAGCCGAATGCGTCGATCATCGCAGCGACCGTCAGCTGTGACAGGAGAATGGCGGAGATCGCCACGGTGGGCGAGAGTCCCTTGATGGCCAGCATCACCGTGATGGTGATCACCGGGGCAATCACCCCACCCAGCCAGGAGTACCAGGGGGCCTGGGGCAGCAGGCGGATATCGCCCCGCCCGAAGAAGAAGGCGATCCCCAACGCCAGCACGAATCCGACCAGCTGCACCAGCGCATTCGTTTCCAGCACGCCCACCTCGTCGCCCAGGCGGGTGTTCATCACGCCCTGCACGCTCATGGCAGCACCTGCAATCAATGCACAGATAAACCCCGGCATCCCTGCATCCCCCCAATCATCTGATGGGGTCAGTATGGCAGGGAAGGCCGGGGGTTATGCGTCATTCGGACGTGTTTGTCCGGATGCTGTCGATGCGGTCGTGCAGGTTCTGCATCCGGCGGTCCAGGGCGGCCACGGCCTGGCTGGTTTCCATCAGCTCGCGGGTGACGTCCTCGGGTACGTCCCCCTGGGCTTTGTAGCGCATGGAGTGCTCCAGCGAAGCCCAGAAGTCCATGGCGATGGTGCGCAGCTGAACCTCCACGGGCACATTGATGCGCCCCTGCTGCAGGAACACGGGAATCTCCAGGATCAGGTGGAGGCTGCGGTAGCCGTTCGCCTTGGGCTGGCGGATATAGTCCCGGACATGCAGCACCCTCACATCATCCTGGCTGGTCAGCAGGCGGGCGACGGTATACACATCCTCCAGGTAGCTGCAGATGACGCGGATGCCCGCGATGTCCGCGAGGTTCTCCACCGCGCTGGACATGGAGACGGCGTGGTTCTTCCGGCGCAGCTTCTCGATCATGGAGGGGATGGTCTTGATGCGGCTCTCGATGTGGTGGATGGGGTTGCGGCGGTGGCAGGCATGGAAATCATCATCGAGGATTTCCAGCTTCGTCTGCACCTCCCGCATGGCGGCGGTGTACCGGCTCTGCAGGATGAAGAACTCGTCCACCATCGCTTGCACATCGGGGGAAAACAGAGCGGGGGTGATGGGCTTTTCAGGCATGTAGCTGTTCCTCCGGTTTGGGTTTGGGGCGGGGTGCGCTCAGGGGCAGGGTGACGGTGAAGGTGCTGCCTTCGCCGGGCGTGGATGCGACCCTGATGTGGCCGCCGAGCATGTCGAGGATGCGCCTGACCAGGCACAGGCCCAGCCCGACTCCTTCCTGCCTGCGGCTGCGGTCCGCCTGATAGAAACGATCGAAGATGCGCTTGATCGTTTCCTCATCCATGCCACAACCCTGATCGGAGATGCTCACAACAGCCTGACTGTGATGATGACGGACATTCACGCTGATGCAGCTACCGTCAGGGGAGAATTTCAGCGCATTCTGAAGCAGATTGATCCACACATGGCTCAGCAGGGCTTCGTCGCTGTCGATGTGTACTTCCTCATCCAGGTTCAGCTGCCATGAGATGCTGCGGGTGCTCCAGGCCGGCTCCATGCGCAGGATCACCTGGCGGATCTGCTCAGTGAGGGAGAAGCGGCTGATGGAGGCCGGCGCGGTCTGCTGCTCCAGGGCTGTAAGGCGCAGCAGAGTCTCTGAAAGCCGGGACAGACGGTCGGATTCCTGCGCGATCAGGGTGATGTACTCCTGGCGCTGCTCCTCCGTCAGCCCGGGCATCTGCAGGAGCTTGGCAAAGCCGCGGATGGAGGCGATCGGCGTCTTGAACTCGTGGGAGATGCTGCTGATGAAGTCCTTCTGAAGGTAAGCGGTATTCCCCAGAGACTCGGTCATGGCATTGAAGGAACGCATCATGTCGCCGATCTCGCCGGGGACGTCTTCGGGCAGGCGGACGTCGAAATCGCCCTCGCGAACCCGGGCGTTGGCGGCGGTCATCTTCTGAAATGGCTTGGAGAAACGGAAGGATACCAGTGTGATCATCAGAACGACCACCGCCAGGTAGGACAGCGCTGTTGTGATGACGCGGAAGAAGGCCACGAAATACACGCTCACGCCGGAGCTGATGTCAATGCGTACAAGATGATCCTTCATCTGTACATAGGTGACAGGCATATCGATCAGATCGCTGTTCTGCGTGTGGATGTTGCGGCTCTGCAAGCCCACGTGAACTTCCTCGGGCACGGCGGGGTCATCCAGGCTGACAACGGAGAGGATGATGTTGCTTTGCTGAGCGATATAGAATATGTCTTCCTGCGCCAGATCGGTTCGCTGCTCCATCTCCAGCAGATACACCGCCACGGCCTGCTGCTCCAGCATCAGCTCGTTGCGGACCGTCAGGTGCGCAACGCCGTACGCAAAGAGCAGCGCGATGATGCAGGACACAATCGCGCCCGCATACAGGGCGATCATCAGGCGTCCACGCAGTGTATAGGGTCTCAGATGCAGCTTATCCATCGTCCCTGACCGCCTTGTAGCCCAGCCCGCGCACGGTTTCAATGTGGAAGTCCGGGAAGGATTCGCACTTCTCGCGCAGGCGCTTGATGTGTACATCAACGGTGCGTTCATCGCTTTCAGCGTCCAGACCCCAGATCTCGTCCATCAGCTGACGGCGGGTGAAGATCTGCATGGGGCTGGAGAGGAGCCTGAAGAGCAGGAAGAACTCCTTCTTGGGCAGCGTCAGGGTCACGGTGCCGCGCCGGATGGTCAGGCTGTCATAATCCAGCTGCGTTTCACCGATGGACAGCTTGTGGCTGTTCATCACCTGCGCGCGGCGCAGCAGGGCGCCCACGTGCAGCAGGAGCTCATCCAGGTCAATGGGCTTTGTCAGGTAGTCATCCGCGCCGGCATTGAAACCGGTGCGCTTGTCTTCCAGGCTGTCGCGGGCCGTCACCAGCATGATGGGCAGGCGGGGATAGGCGTCGCGCAGCTCCTGCGTCAGCTCCCAGCCATCCATGACGGGCATCATCACATCGGCAATGACCAGGTCGGGCATGATGCGCTCGATGGCGTCCAGCGCTTCCTGACCGTTGGCCGTCGGCACGGTGCGATAGCCCTTCATGCCCAGATAAGCGCACATCATGCGCTGCAGCGCCAGATCATCTTCAACGACGAGGATGGTGAACATGTGCCTTTCAACTCCTTCTGTATTCTGATTCTATTATATCACACGGAACGCAGGGCATCAATAGGGTTGAGGCGGGAAGCGCTGGCATTGGAAGTCTGCCGAGCGCTGCGCTCCACGTTGCCGGAAAGGTGCAGAAGGTTTCCGCGTCGTTGATGCGGGCTTTCTTCCCGGTGTGGTTCACGCTGTGTTCCTGAATTTCCTCGTGATGACGCATTACTTCCTGAACTGGAAGCGCCTGAATGATATCCGAGCCTTATGAACTGCGCATGAAGACAAAGAGTCGCCGGGGAGACGGCGCGTGCCATCCACTCCGGCGACTGGTCATTCTTCTGTATTCCAGGCCTCGTAGGATTCATCTTCCAGCAGGTATTCGAATCTTGCGTCGGTCAGGCGGGTAAGGTCTTCGAGCATCTGCTCCGCGTCCTTCTCGCGCACCAGGAGCGTAAAGCCGACCGCCGTGGTGAATTCGCTGCCAACCAGCTGCACCGGCATGGTCTTCAGCGCATGGGTGACGCGATCCCACAGGGGATAGCTGACCTCGCACAGGTAGCGCTGGGAGGGCTCCATGACGACCACCTGCGCGGCCTTGAGCGCGATGACCGTACCCTGCGTGTAGGCCCGGACAAGGCCGCCTGCGCCCAGGAGAATGCCGCCGAAGTAACGGGTGACCACCACGCAGCAGTTCACCACGCCCTGGGCCTTGAGCACCTCCATCATGGGCAGGCCGGCTGTTCCGCCGGGCTCGCCATCGTCGGAGTAGCGCATGATGCCGGAATTGCGGCCGATGACATAGGCGTAGCAGTTGTGAGTGGCGTCCTTGTGCTTCGTGCGGATCTTCTGCAGGAAGGCCAGGGCCTCCTCCTCCGTTTCGCAGGGGCAGGCGTAGCCGATGAAGCGGCTTTTGTTGATGATCACCTCATCAGCTGCCTCCTGCCGCAGGGTCTTGTAAGGCACGGCGCTCATTTGAGGATGATGCGGCGGAAGTTCTTCTTGCCCTTCTGGATCATCAGGCCGTCTTCGCCGAACATGTCTGCCGTGATGATGGCGGCTTCGTCGGTGACCTTCGCGCCGGCGACGGACACGGCGTTGGCCTTGATCTGGGTGCGGGCGTCGTTCTGCCCCTTGCACAGGCCGGACTTCACCAGCATCGTGGACAGGCGGGGATCGGCGGCCAGCTCGTCACTGGTCAGCTCGAAGGTGGGGATGTTGGCGCTGTTGGCGCCGCCGGCGAACAGGGCGGCAGCGGCCTCGGCGGCCTTCTTCGCCTCTTCCTCGCCGTGCACCAGCTTGGTGACCTCGTAGGCCAGCACCTTCTTGGCCTCGTTGATGGCGCTGCCCTCCAGCGCGCCCAGGCGGCGAACCTCGTCCATGGGCAGGAAGGTCAGCAGGCCCAGGCACTTCTCCACGTCCTTGTCATCCACGTTGCGCCAGTACTGGTAGAAGTCGTAGGGGGTGCACTTGTTGGGATCGAGCCACAGCGCGCCCTTCTCGGTCTTGCCCATCTTCTTGCCGTCGTGGGTCAGCAGCAGCTGGAAGGTGCAGGCGAAGGCCTTCTCGCCCAGCTTGCGGCGGACCAGGTCAGCGCCGCCCAGCATGTTGGACCACTGGTCGTTGCCGCCCATCTCCAGCCGGCAGCCGTAGCGGTTGAACAGCTCCAGGAAGTCGTAGGACTGCATGAGCATGTAGGTGAACTCCAGGAAGGAGAGGCCGTTCTCTGACTCCATGCGGGCGCGGTAGCAGTCGGCGCGCAGCATGTTGTTGACCGAGAACATGGAGCCGATGTCGCGCATGAACTCGATGAAGTTGAGGTTGCGCAGCCAGTCGCCGTTGTTGACGATGATGGCCTGACCCTCGGAGAAGTCGAGGAACCGGCTCATCTGCTTCTTGATACACTCCACGTTCTGGTCAATGGTCTGGGTGGTCATCATCTTGCGCATGTCGGTCTTGCCGGAGGGGTCGCCGATCATGGCGGTGCCGCCGCCCATCAGCGCAATGGGCTTGTGACCGGCCTTCTGCATGTGGGCCATGGCCATGATCGGGATGTAGTGGCCGATGTGCAGGGAATCAGCGGTGGGGTCAAAGCCGACGTAGAAGGTGGTGGGCTCCTCCAGCTGCTTGTACAGCTCGTCTTCGAAGGTGGTCTGGGCGATGAAGCCGCGCTCCTTCAGGATGTCAAGAATGTGCATGGTTGTATCCTCCTTATGTGATGTATGTTTACTTCGTGGCCTCGGCGATGACCTCGCGGATGATGGCCATGCCGGTGTGGATCTGCTCGACGGTGGAGTTGGAGAAGTTCAGGCGCAGGGTGTTGTGATGGCCGCCCTCGGCAAAGAAGTGGGTGCCGGGGACGTAGGCCACGCCCCGCTCGACGCATTTGCCCATCAGCTCCAGGGCGTTGAGATGCTCGGGCAGCTCCACCCAGATGAACAATCCGCCCTCGGGCTTGGTGTAGGTGGTGCCGGCGGGGAAGGTGGCCAGCTCCTCCAGCATGGCGTCCAGCTGTTCCTTGTAGGAGGCGCAGATGCTGCGGATGTGATCGGGCAGGAGATTGCGGCGCAGGTACTGATCGACGATGGCCTGCGTGAGGTTGGAGGTGTGCACGTCCGCGGACTGCTTGCCTACGGTGCACTTGCGCAGGATGCGGGGATCGCCGGCCATATAGCCCACGCGCAGGCCGGGGGAGATGATCTTGGAGAAGGAGCCCAGGAACATCACCCAGCCCTCATTGTCGTAGGACTTGATGGAGGGCAGCGGCTCGCCGGAATAGCGCAGGTCGCGGTAGGGGTCATCCTCTGCGACCACCACGCCGTACTTGGCTGCCAGCTCCGCAATGGGCTGGCGGCGGTCGGCGGCAAGGGTCTTGCCGGTGGGGTTCTGGAAGGTCGGGATGGTGTAGAGGATCTTCGGATGATGCTTGATGATGGCCTCTTCCAGCTTGTCGATGATGATGCCGCCCTCGTCGCTCTCCACGGGCACCAGGTTCGCCTCGTACAGGCGCATGCACTGCATGTTGCCAAGGAAGGTGGGGTTCTCCACGAGGATCACGTCGCCGGGGTTGATCAGCGCCTTGCAGAGCAGATCCATGCCCTGGGTGGAGCCGGTGGTGGGGAGGATCCCTTCGACCGGGCAGCCGACAGCATCCTCAACATAGGCCTTCAGGCTCTGCAGGAGAGGCGCATAGCCCTCCGTCGCGCCATACTGGAGGATGGCCTTGCCGTCCGCCTGCAGCACATCGCGGGCGATCTGCGCGCATACCTCATCCGGCAGGGCGGAGCGGGCGGGGTTGCCGCCGGCGAAGGAGATCATGCCCGGCCTGGCGATGAGCTTGAAAATCTCGCGGATCGCGCTGCCGCTGACGTTGTCAAACCGGCTTGCATACTTCAGGGAATCGAGATTCATCACAATCAGCCTCCTGTCAATATGATGGACTGTTTTGCTGAAAACAAAAACACCTTCTCCGGAACAATCCGGGGAAGGTGATGAATGCATCACGGTACCACTTCCGTTCGGCTGCATATGCGCAGCCCTCAGCGAGGAACAGCCATTCCTCCTGCGCTGTAACCGGCGCAACCGGATGCTCCCTACGCAGGCGAACCCTTCAGAAGATGGCTCGGAGCTGTACTTCGCCTCTTTGGCACGAACGCTTCCTCACAGCGGCCGGAAGCTCTCTGAAGATCGTGACCGGGCAGGCTACTCGTCTCCTCATTGCCCTGATGAAAGCCATTATAGCCTTGAAAGCAGCGCTTGTCAAGCAGAAAAACGAATTTCGTTCCCATGGAGATATCGCAGAGAAAAAAGTTGGTGTAAATTGGCGGTTCCTTTGCAATTCAAACAAAAAAGGCCTTGCTAAATCCGGAGAAATCCTGTATACTACATAATGACCCTGACTATGGGTATCTTTGTGTTGTAGCGGATGCGGTCATGCGCGTGCGCTGCGTCAGAGACGCCAGCAGCCGGGGACGCCCTGGCACAAGGAGGTTGAAGCATCCATGGAATGCAAGATCAAGAATGAAACCGGCACGATTTTCATCACCGAGGACGTGATGATGAAGGTCGTGGGTTATGCGGCGCTGGAGTGCTACGGCATCGTAGCCATGTCCTCCAAGCGCGCCAAGGACGGCTTTGTGGAATGGCTTGGCCGGGAGAATCTTTCCAAGGGTGTGCAGATCCGCGCCGCTGGCGACATGATCGACGTGGACCTGTTCATCATCGTGGAGTACGGCATTTCCATCGCCGAGGTCGGCAAGACCATCGAGGATACCGTGCGCTACAAGCTGGAAAGCATGACCGGCGTGAAGGTGCGTAAGGTGAAGATTTCGGTCGAAGGCATTCGCGTCTGACGACCATTTTGAGAAACCCGGCGCACCGGAACCCCCTGCATGCCAATGCAGCCGGGCGCGGGCCGAGAACGGAGGATTCCTTTGATAACGCATAAGACCATTGATGGCCTGCTGCTGCGCGACATGGTCGTGGCCGGTGCTGCTCTGCTGGAGCAGAACCGCGAAGCAGTGGATGCACTGAATGTTTTCCCGGTTCCCGACGGTGATACCGGCACCAACATGTCCCTGACGATGCAGAGCGCCACCCGCGAGGTGAACGCGCGGGAGTATCTGCGCGCTGACGAAGCTGCGGCTGCCGTGTCCAAGGGTGCGCTCAAGGGTGCCCGCGGCAATTCCGGCGTCATCACCTCCCAGCTTCTGCGTGGTTTCGCCACGTCCCTCAAGGGCGTTGAGCGCATCACGCCCCTGCAGTTTGCCTACGCGCTGAAGGCGGGCGCCGAGAAGGCCTACAAGGCCGTCATGAAGCCCAAGGAGGGCACCATCCTCACCGTGGCCCGCGTGGTTGCCGAGGATGCGGTGAAGTATGCCGAGGCCCATCCGGATGATTACGATGGCCTGATCAACGTGATGCTCACCAGCGGCGAAGCCATCCTGCGCAAGACGCCCGAGATGCTGCCCCCGCTGAAGGCTGCCGGCGTTGTGGACTCCGGCGGACGCGGCCTGATGCTGATCTACACCGGTTATGCGGCGGTGCTGCGCGGCGAGGAGATCGCCGATCCTGCTGCCCTGCTGGCCGGCGACTGCGCCGTGACGGAGGAGGACATCCACGACCTTTCCGGCGAGATCCACAACATCTACTGCGTGGAGTTCGAAGTCATCAACTTCCGCGACGACTGCACCGAGGGTGACGTGGACTCCTTCCGCCGCCGCCTCAATCGCATCGGCGACCGCGTGCAGGTCACGGGTGACATGGCCCGCACGAAGGTGCATGTGCACACCAACAACCCCGGCAGCGCCATTGAGTATGGCCTGGAGCTGGGCGAGCTGGTGGAGATCCGCATCAACAACATGCTGGAGATGAAGCGCCAGCTGGAGGCGCCCGCGGAGGCTGCAAAGCCCGCTGCGGCTCCTGCGGCTCCGGCCGAACCCGAGAAGGACTTCGGCATGGTTGCCGTGTCCCTGGGCGAGGGCTTCAGCAACATCTTCCGCGAGCTGACGGTGGACCACATCGTCGAGGGCGGCCAGACCATGAACCCCTCCGTGGACGATATCCTCAGCGCGATCAACGCCGTCAACGCCCGTTGCGTGTTCGTGTTCCCCAACAACGGCAACGTCATTTTCGCGGCCAATCAGGCGGCGGAGCTGGCCGAGAAGGAAGTGCACGTCATCCCCACCAAGAATGTGGCGATGGGCATTGCCGCTGCGGTTGTCTTCCAGCCCGATCTGAGCGGCGAGGACAATGCTGCCGCCATGACCGAAGCCGCCAACATGGTCAAGACCGGCACTGTCACCTACGCCGTGCGCGACAGCGAGTACAATGGCGTGCAGATCCACAAGGGCGACATCATCGGCATGCACAACGGCCAGATCGAGTATTCCGGCGACAGCGTGCATGACGTGGTGATGGAAATGATGAAGGCCATCGTCGAGGACGGGGACGAGATGATCACCGTCTACTACGGCGCGGACACCTCCAAGGAGGACGCTGAGGCCATCACGACCGAGATCGGCGAGCAGTACCCTGATTGCGAGATGAGCTGCCTGCCGGGCGGCCAGCCGCTGTACTACTACCTGATCGCTGTGGAGTAACATAATGGAGCTGTCTTCCATGCGCGGCGTTGGCCCCGCAAGATTGGAATCCCTTCGCGCAGTGGGCATTGTCTCATTGCGCGATTTGCTTTACTGCCTGCCCGTGCGCTACGAGGATCGGACGCGCATTACCCCCTGCGCCCAGGCCACCGGCGGCGAGGTCATGGTAATGGGCGTGGTGAATGAAGCGCCAAAACTCAGCCGCTACAATGGCCTGACCCGCGTCACGGCGACGCTGACGGACGACTCCGGTAAGCTCCTGCTGGTGTGGTACAACCAGCCCTGGGTGATGCAGCAGCTGCCAGTGGGGCAGAGTGTGATGCTCTTCGGGCGCATCGGCATCAGCCGCAACAGGCCCGTCATGCAGAATGGGCAGCGGGTGTCGGATCCTTCGATCCAGCCGGTGTACCGCGCGGTGAAGGGCATCCCTGCCAAATCCTTCCGTATGATGATGGAGCAGGCGCTGGAGCAGGTCGATGACTGCTGCCCGGAAACGCTGCCCAATGGTCTGCGGCTGCGACACAGCCTGTGCGAGCTGAACTTCGCGCTGCGGGAGGCGCATTTCCCGGCGAACCTGGAGAACCTCAAAGCGGCGCGCCGTCGCCTGGCCTTCGAGCAGATGCTGATGTACCAGGCCGCGCTTGGGCTGATGCGTAATCACAAAGAGGATGGCATGCCCCTGCAGCTGGCGGAGGATGCGCCGGAGGCTTTCTGGCGCACGATGCCTTTCCCGCCGACGGGGGCGCAGCGGCGTGTGCTGAAGGAGATCGCCGATGATTTGCGCGGCACGCGGGCCATGAGCCGCCTGGTGCAGGGCGATGTGGGCTGCGGCAAGACCGCGCTGGCCTTCGGCGCCATCGCCATGACCTGTAAGGCGGGGTATCAGGCGGCGATGATGGCTCCCACGGAGATCCTCGCAAGGCAGCACTATGAGTCTGCCAAAGCCATGCTGGAGCCGATGGGGATCCGCTGCGGCCTGCTGATCGGCAGCCTGAAGGCAAAGGAGAAGCGCATGGCCCACGCGGCCTGCGCGGACGGCTCGTGGAACGCCGTGTTCGGCACCCATGCGCTGATCAGCGAGGGCGTGGCGTATGAGAAGCTCGGGCTTGTCGTGACGGATGAGCAGCACCGTTTCGGCGTGCGGCAGCGTTCCACCCTGCAGGAGAAGGGCGCATCTGACGCGAAAGCACCCCATGTGCTGGTCATGTCCGCCACGCCCATCCCGCGAACGCTGGCGCTGATCCTCTACGGCGACCTGGATGTCTCTGTGGTGGATGAACTGCCGCCAGGACGCACGCCGGTGAAGACCCGCATCGTCCCGGACGGGAAGCGCGAGGACATGTATGGCTTCCTGCGCGGCGAGGTCGCCAATGGGCGGCAGGGTTACGTCGTGTGCCCGCTGGTGGAGGACAGCGAGATGCTCGAGGACGTGCGCAGCGCACAGGCCACTTATGATGAGCTGGTCAGCGGCGTGCTGTACAGCCTCCGCGTCGGGCTGACGTGGGGCGCGCAGCCTGCGGAGGAGAAGGCACAGGTGCTGGCAGACTTCGCAGCTGGCAGGCTGGATGTGCTCGTGTCCACGACAGTGATCGAGGTGGGCGTGAACGTCCCCAACGCCAGCGTGATGATCATCGAAAACGCCGAGCGCTATGGCCTGAGCCAGCTGCATCAGCTGCGAGGCCGTGTGGGACGTGGCACGGCGGAGAGCTGGTGCTTCCTGCTGGCCGGCGAGAATGAGCGCCTGCGCATCCTGACGGAGACGAACGATGGCTTCCTCGTGGCGCAGAAGGATCTCGAGCTGCGCGGCCCGGGCGATCTGATGGGTACGCGCCAGAGCGGCGAAATGCTGGCGGGGTTCCTGCTGGACGGCGATGTGAAGCTGCTGGAGGAAGCCGCGAACTGCATGAAGCGCCTGCGCAGCGATGAAACGCTGCGGGAGGAACGGCAGACGGTGGAATCTGTCGCGCTTGCAAACTATGGCGACAAGCTGGCGCAGGTGGCGCTGAATTGATGTTGAAAGGAAGTATACAGGCATGGAGCATGAGCTGAGCTGTCTTGAAAACCGGGAGCTGAGCTGGCTGCGATTCAATGAGCGCGTGCTGGAGGAGGCGGAGGATGAGCGGCTGCCGCTGTGCGAGCGGCTGACGTTCCTGTCGATCTTCCAGAGCAATCTGGACGAGTTCTTCATGGTGCGCATCGGCAGCCTGCATGATCAGATGCTGCTGGACCGGGAAGCGCGGGAGAACAAGACGAACATGACCCCCGGCGAGCAGCTGGATGCGGCGCTCACTCGCATCCGTGATCTGTGTCAGCGGCGCGACAGGGCCTACGATGCTCTGCTTGAGCGGCTGAAGGAGCAGGGGATCAGCATCGTCAACTTCCGCTCCATCAGCGCGGAGTCGGAGCAGTATCTGGGCGAAATGTTCCGCCGGGAGTTCCTGCCGCTGCTGAGCACCTACATCGTCGGCAAGAAGCAGAGCTTCCCGTTCCTGAAGAACAAGTACATCTACGCCGTGGCAGTGCTGGGCACCAAGGGCGACAAGCAGAAGATCGGCATCGTGCCCTGCGGGACGAATGTGTTCCCGCGGCTGATTGCCATCCCGGAACGCACGGGCTGCTTCATGCTGGCTGAGGAGCTGATCCTGCATTACCTGCCGCTGATGTTCCCGGGTTACCGCGTGGTATCCAAGACGCTGGCGCGTATCACCCGCAGCGCGGACATTGACGCGGACGCCGTGTACGACGAGGATCTTAACTACCGCGACCACATGGCCGAGGTCGTCCGCCTGCGCCAGAAGCTGAGCCCGATGCGTCTGGAACTCTCCCGGGAGATCGATAAGGACATAGTGCGTCGCCTCTGTGCGCAGCTGAGGCTGAGTCTGGACCGCGTGTATGAGTACGACGCACCGCTGGATCTGAGCTTCGTGTTCGGCATTGAGGACACGCTGCGCAGCCATGCGGAGCTGTTCTACGCGCCCCGCCATCCGCAGACATCCCCGGATATCGACGAAAGCAAGCCCATCATGGATCAGATTGTGCAAAAGGACGTGCTGCTGCACTACCCCTACCAGAGCATCCGGCCGTTCCTGACCATGCTGACCCAGGCTGCCCACGACCCGGAAGTGGTGTCCATCCGCATGACGCTCTACCGCCTGGCACGCGACTCGAAGGTCGTCGAGGCGCTGGTGGAAGCGGCGGACAACGGTAAGCAGGTGGACGTGCTGGTGGAGCTGAAGGCCCGCTTCGACGAGGAGAACAACATCGAGTGGAGCCGCCGCCTGGAGCGGGCAGGCTGCCATGTCATCTACGGCATCGAGCGGCTGAAGGTTCACTCGAAGCTCTGCCTGATTACCCGTAAGACAGCTGAGGGCGTGCAGTACATCACGCAGATCGGCACGGGCAACTACAACGAGAAGACCGCCCGGCTGTATACAGACCTGACCTACATCACCGCCCGGCCGGAAATCGGCGAGGAGGCCCGGCAGGTCTTCGAGGCGCTGATGCTGGGCGAAACGGTGGACCACATGCAGACGCTGCTGGTGGCGCCCCACTGCCTGCAGGATAAGCTGATCAACATGATCGACGGCGAGATCGCCCGTGTCCGGAGCGGCGGCACGGGCCACATCCGCCTGAAGATGAACAGCCTGACGGACAAGACGCTCATCGACAAGCTGATCGAGGCCAGCTGCGCAGGCGTGCAGATCGACATGATCGTGCGCGGCATCTGCTGCCTGATCGGCGGCGTGAAGGGGCTGACGGAGAACATCCGCATCATCAGCGTGGTGGGCCGCTTCCTGGAGCACAGCCGCATCTACATCTTCGGCGACGGCGAGGAGGCGCGGTACTACATCTCCTCCGCCGACTGGATGACCCGCAACACCCTGCGCCGCGTGGAGGTCGCCACGCCCATCCTCGATGCGGACGCGAAGGCTTGCCTGGACCGCGTGTTCGACATGATCTGGCGCGACAATGTCCAGGCCCGCGATCAGCAGCCCGATGGCAGCTACATCCGCCGCTATCCCGCCGGACAGGCGGCACTCAGCAGCCAGAACTGGCTCTACGATGAGGCTTACCGCATGGCGGGAAAGCAGTGAGGAGGCGCAGCGGATGTGCTTTCTGACCGCTGATGACGTCCGGGCAGTCCACGCGCAGCTGAAGGACAGATACGATCTGGCGCTGACCAACGCCTTTTCGGTGGATGATGGCTTCAGCGTGGACTGTCCGATCCTCGTCGGAAAGGCTCACGGACAGGAGCTCTGGCTCTATGAAGATGGCGGGGACTTCATCCTGGATGTGATGGATGCTGCCCACACCCGGGGAACGCACTGGCATCCGGACAGTGTGGCGGAAGCCGTGCGCGATGTCGCCGAATTCATGGAGGGAAGGGCGGATTACACGCTCCAGCGCTTCAGGCGTTCATGAGGCGGACGCACGGATATAGAAACCCCGCTCGTACAGCAGGCGGCTGTGCGGGCGGGGTTGTTTCATTCGTCCATCAGGTCCACGAGGATGGCGTTCTGCACATCCATGCCACGGCGGGTCAGTCGCCAGAAGCCATTCTCGTGCGCAAGGAGGCCCTGCGCTTCGAAGGCGCGGAGGCGTTCGCCGCGGTAGTCTTCCAGACTGACGCCATGCCGGGACGCAAAATCTTCTTCGCTTACACCCTGCGTCATGCGCAGGCCGAGCATGAGCGTCTCGAACCGGGCGTCTTCGGGCGTGATCCGGGTGATCTCGCGGGATGACCAGGCTCGGTGCGCCACCATGCAGAGGTAGTCGCTGATGGCCGCAGGGTTTGTCGTGCGCAGTTCGCTCTGCCCATCGGGCAGCATCGATGCAGCCGCTGAGCCCAGGCCGATATAGGGCGTTTGCCGCCAGTAGCCGATGTTGTGCCTGCACTCGCAGCCGGGTCTGGCGAAGTTGCTGATCTCGTATTGCCGGTAGCCGTGGCGGCTGAGGATCTCCAGCGCGTCGTCATACATGTGTCGCTCGTCGTCCTCATGGGGCAGGGTCAGACGGCCCGCGTCGAGGTCGCGCATCAGGGGCGTGCCCTCCTCGGGGATCAGCCCGTAGCAGGAGAGGTGCTGCGGTTCCAGCGAGAGAGCGGCGTCGAGGGTCTCGCGCCACATTGCTGGCGTTTGCCCGGGCAGGCCGAACATCAGGTCCAGGCTGATGTTCTCCATGCCGCAGCGGCGGGCGAGACGGACGGAGGCAGCGACATCCTCCTGCGTGTGGATGCGGCCCAGCGTGCGCAGCAGATCCGGCTGTGCGGCCTGCATGCCCATGGAGAGACGGTTCACGCCGCCTGCGATGGCCGTGCGCAGCCACTCTTCCGTCAGGGTTCCGGGGTTCGCTTCGGTGGTGAACTCCATCCCGGGCGGAAATGCGTAGTGAGCGTGCAGGCCGGTCAGCAGCTTCTCAAGCAGCACAGGCGGCAGGATCGATGGCGTGCCGCCGCCGATAAAGGCCGTTTCGAGCGGCTGGCCAGCGGCATGCTCCGCCATGGCGGCAGCCTCTGCAAGGAGCGCGTCAACGTACTGCGGCATCGTCGCTTCCTGACAGGGGTAGGAGGCGAAGTCACAGTAGCGGCACTTCTGGCGGCAGTAGGGGATGTGGATGTACAGTTCCATATATCACCAGAAAAATAGGGGGTAGTCAGAACGGGGAAAATGGTGTACAATAGAGGCATCATGGCGCACAGAATTGCGCGGTACAACGGAGGATATCCATGAAAAATGTCATCAGCTTCCTGCAGGAGCTTGTTCACGTGTCAGCGGAGATCGGCATCATCATCGCTGAGGTAATCGGCATTGCGATCCTGATCATCACGGCGGTCAAGAGCTTCATCAAATACTTCCGCAAGGATGAGCGCATCCGCCTGGAGCTGGCGCAGGGTATCGCTTTGGCGCTGGAGTTCAAGCTGGGCGGCGAGGTGCTGCATACCGTCACCGTCAGCCAGGACGACTGGATGGCGCTGCTGTTCCTGGGCGGCATCATCGCCCTGCGCGGCGTGCTGACGCTGCTGCTGCACTGGGAGATCAAGATCGAGGAAGACAAGGAACACCTGGAGATGCTCGACCAGCAGAATGACATCATGGCAGAGCAGATCGCCCGCCAGAAGGCTGATGCAGCCATGGCGGCGGAGGAGGCGGCGCAGAAGTGATCATCCTTCACGGATGAAGGCTTCGGCGGCGTCCTCCATGGCAAGGTTCAGCACGGGGCATGATTGCTGCATCGCATAAGCGACGGTGGCCATCGTGCCCCCTTTAACGTGGGTGAGGAAGCACAGGCAGAAGGCGCTGCGGTCCACCATGAAGCGGTTGCGCACGTGCATGCACCCCTCGTAATACTGGCGGGAGAGGACGTGCGTGCTGTCGGCGTGGTAGAGCATGCGCTCGTAGCGGCTGCAATCAGAGTCTGTCCAGTGGTCGGACTGGCTGCTGCAAGGGATGGCCAGGCGGAGATGAACGTCGGGGTGGCGGGCCTTGAGCAGGATCACCCGCTCGGCTGCCAGCACGTCAAAGCCCAGCGCGGCGCCGCTGAAGAAATCGCGGAAACCCAGCTGGTACAGCTTCTCGAGCACCTCGTCGAGCCGCTGCGTCAGGGACTTCATATCCGCTGACGGTATCAGCCGGTGCCCGGTGAAGCAGACGCTGATGTCACGGCGGCCCCGCAGTTCGGAATCAAATACATCCGAAATCATCTCGCGTGTGATGTGGAACAGCGGCTGCCGCATTGGAAGACCCCCCTTGCGGGGGGCGAAATAGATGCACTCTTCGGGGGTTGTCAGCCTGTAGCTGCGCATAATGATCCCCTCCTTGCGGGAAGGTCAGTCCGCGTCCATCTTCAGCACCGCCAGGAAGGCCTCGCTGGGTACCTGCACGGTACCGAACTGGCGCATGCGCTTCTTGCCTTCCTTCTGCTTCTCCAGGAGCTTTTTCTTTCGGGTGATGTCGCCGCCGTAGCACTTCGCGAGCACGTCCTTGCGCATGGCGCGCACGGTTTCGCGGGCGATGACCTTACCGCCGATAGCCGCCTGGATCGGGATCTCGAACATCTGCCGCGGGATCACGTCCTTGAGCTTCTCGGCGATGTTGCGGCCACGGGCGTAGGCCTTGTCGCGGTGACAGATGATGGAGAAGGCGTCGCACAGGTCGCCGTTGAGGAGGATGTCCAGCTTGACCAGGTCGCTGGTGCGGTAGTCCTTCAGCTCATAGTCGAAGGACGCGTAGCCACGGCTGCGGGACTTGATCTGGTCGAAGAACTCGAAGATGATCTCGTTCAGCGGCAGCTCGTAGTTCAGCTTGATGCGGCTGCCCTCGTACTGCATGTCCAGGAAGATGCCGCGCTTGTCCTGGCACAGATCCATGATCGCGCCGACGGAATCCTGGGGCGTGTAGATCGTCGCATGGACGAAGGGCTCCTCCATCTGCTGGATGTCCGTGGCGGCGGGCAGGTTGGAGGGGTTGTCGATCAGCAGCTCCGTGCCATCGGTCTTGGTGACACGGTAGATGACGCTGGGCGCGGTGGTCACCAGGTTCAGGTCCCACTCGCGCTCCAGGCGGGAGGTGATGATGTCCAGGTGCAGCAGGCACAGGAAGCCGCAGCGGAAGCCGTAGCCCAGGGCCACGGAGGTTTCCGGCTCAAAGGACAGGGAAGCGTCGTTCATGCGCAGCTTTTCCAGCGCGTCCTTGAGGGCCGGGTAGTCCGCGCCGTCAGCGGGATACACGCCGCAGTAGACCATGGGGGTCACCTGGCGGTAGCCGGGCAGGGGCTCCGCGGCCGGACGGGCGGCGTCGGTGATGGTGTCGCCCACGCGGGTCTCGCGCACGTCCTTGATGGACGCGGCCACATAGCCCACGTCGCCGGGCTTCAGCTCCGCGCAGGGCTGGTAACCGGGATCGAAGGTGCCCACTTCGACAATGTCGAATTCGCTGCCCGTGGCCATGAGCCGCATGCGCATGCCGGCACGCAGGGTGCCCTCCTTGACGCGGACGAAGCAGATCGCGCCACGGTAATTGTCGTAGAAGGCGTCGAAGATCAGCGCCTGCAGGGGAGCGGCCTCATCGCCGGTGGGGGCGGGGACATACTCAACAACCGCTTCCAGCACATCCTCAATGTTCAGGCCGGTCTTGGCGGACACGGCGGGGGCGTAGGACGCGTCCAGGCCGATGACATCCTCGATCTCCGCGCGAACTTCGTCCACCTGCGCGCTGGGCAGGTCAATCTTGTTGATCACCGGGATGATCTCCAGATCCGCGTCCAGTGCCATGTAGACGTTGGCGAGGGTCTGGGCCTCGATGCCCTGGGTGGCGTCCACCACCAGCAGCGCGCCCTCGCAGGCCGCCAGCGCACGGCTGACCTCGTAGGTGAAGTCCACGTGGCCGGGGGTGTCGATCAGGTTCAGGGTGTATTCCTGGCCGTCCTTTGCGGTATAGGTCATGTGCACGGCCTTGGATTTGATGGTGATGCCGCGCTCGCGCTCCAGCTCCATGGAGTCGAGGATCTGCTCGGTCATCTCGCGCTTCTGGAATACGCCCGTCATCTCCAGGATGCGGTCGGCCAGGGTGGACTTGCCGTGGTCGATATGGGCGATGATGCAGAAGTTGCGGATGCGTGAAAGTCTGTCAGACAATGTCGTAGCCTCCGTTGTGCCTGTTGCAGGCAGAAAATATCACGATATATTGTACATGATTTTGCGCAGGATTGCAATACATCCGCTGAAAGTTGGCCTGATGTACCGTCGGTGAAAAACTTCACGATTGTTCTTTTTATGTATTCACAAATGGGAATTGTTTTGGTATAATGATAACAGTGTGGTTCCAGCTTTGCATGTGACCACAAAATAACGAAAGGGGATACACTCATGAAGCGTATCATTGCAACCCTGCTGTCCCTGATGATGGCTCTGTCCATGGTCATCGTGCCCGCTGTGGCCGAGACTGCGGCGGATGCTGACATCATCATCGTTGGCGCTGGCGGCGCTGGTCTGTCTGCTGCCATCCATGCCGCTGAGGCCGGCGCGAACAAGGTCATCGTTCTGGAGA
Organism: Clostridia bacterium; assembly: GCA_017410455.1. Classification (GTDB taxonomy): domain Bacteria; phylum Bacillota; class Clostridia; order Christensenellales; family Aristaeellaceae; genus UBA11524. The sequence goes on along the minus strand of JAFQQT010000004.1, from coordinate 26,806 downwards.
AGACTGCCAAGACCGGCGGCGCTCTGAACTTCACCTCCGGCTCCATGTCTGCTGCCGGTACCATCATCCAGAAGGAAGAGGGTATCGAGGACTCTGTTGAGCTGTACATTGCTGACATCATCAACAACGGCAACGACTTCGGCGGCCGCCCCAACGAGGCCCTGATCCGTGTGTACGCCGAGAACGCCACCGAGGTGTTCGACTGGCTGTATGTCAACGGCCTGAAGGATGCTGCCTGGCGCGGCGCGAAGGCCGTGTTCGCTCCTGAGCACGCCCTGTACTCTGTGGCCCGTACCTACAAGCCCAGCCCCACGGACAAGAACTACAAGTCCGCTGCCCACCAGGTGCTGGACAAGATGGTGAACGCTGATTCCCGCATCGAGGTCATCACCATGACCGAGGCGAAGGAACTGATCACCAACGAAAAGGGCCAGGTCATCGGCGTGAAGGCCGTGGGTCCCGAGGGTGAGGTCACCTACACCTCCACCAACGGCGTCATCGTCTGCACCGGCGGTTACTCCTCCAACAGCAAGCTGATGGGCGCTTACGCGGCCGAGGGCGAGTACTACCTGGCTGGCGGCGCTCCCGGCGCTGACGGCTACGGCATCTACATGATGCAGCTGGTGGGCGCTGGCATCACCGGCATGGATTGCATCCCCACCTTCCCCATGGGCATGGTCTCCCGCACTGACTCCACCAAGGGCCAGATCGCTTCCACCTACACCTGGAAGGCCGGCGCCATCACCGTCAACAAGAACGGCGAGCGCTTCTGCAACGAGACCGAGGACGTCGTGTCCATCCGCGAGGTCGCTCTGGAGAAGCAGCCCGAGGCTGTCCTGTACGACATCTACACCGACAAGATCCTGGCTGACCTGAATGCTGCCGGCGGCGCGGTGTTCATGAACTACTACTTCTACGAGGGCGGCCTGGGCGACCACGTGATGTACAAGGCCGACTCCATCGAGGGCCTGGCTGAGCTGATCGGCGTGCCCGCTGACACCCTGGCTGCGACCATCGCCACCTACAACGCTGCTGTGGATGCTCAGTACGACGCCGAGTTCGGCCGCAAGCTGGACGGCACCGACGGCAACTACAACCTGGCCATCAACAAGATTGAGGGCGAGATGTACTACGCCATCCGTCTGCACGCCCTGTGCGTGATGACCCTGGGCGGTGTGACCTGCAACGAGAACATGCAGGTTCTGGACGAGACCAACAACGTCATCCCCGGCCTGTACGCGGCTGGCGAGTGCGTCGGCGGCATCTGGGGCAAGTTCGTCTCCGGCGGCACCGGCGTCATGGGCCCCATCGTCTTCGGCAAGATCGCTGCTCAGCACGCCATGACCAACGAGATGGGCGAGGGCTACCGCGTCCACGTTGCTCTGGACCTGCTGGATCCCGCTTTCTTCGAGAAGGAAGTCGTTGAGTCCGACGCCCGCTTCGACATGACCCGCGCCCTGAAGGACGGCGAGTACACCGCTTCTGCCGTGGGCCACAACGGCGGCGACCTGACCGTGAAGGTCGTCATCGCCGGTGGCGTCATCGCCTCCGTCGAGGTGCTGTCTCATTCCGAGACCGCTGGCATCTCCAATGCTCCCATCGAGCAGGTTCCCGCTGCCATCGTCGCGAACAACACTCCCGACGTTGACATCGTGGCCGGCGCGACCGTGACCTCCAACACCATCATGAACGCTGTGGCTCTGTGCCTGGAGCAGGCGGCGCAGTAAGGGGTTCTGACTCCCTTCTGAACATCTGACCTGAAGTAAACAGGTTGCCCCTGTCGGAGAAATCCGGCAGGGGCTTTTGCAATATGACGATTGTAACAATTGGCTCTGGACTGTTGACGGTGGGTTTCGTAATGTGTATGATGAAATCAAAAGGAGGATGCACCATGAAGAAGCAATATCGTCTGTGGCTGTTTTTCCTGCTGATTTGTATGAGTTTCATCAACTGCGCACATGCGGAAGCTGACCCCTTTGAGGGGGCGTCCTGGAACACCGGAATCATGACTGGCAACGATGCGGCAACCCCGGTTCCCGATCAGGAGGAGATCCCTGCGCTGACGCCTGCGCCGCAGCAGACTGTGCCTGAAGAGGAAACGCAGGCGCCGGCGTCGAAGGCGGTCTATCGGTATCTGACCTGTACGCCATCTTCCGGAGTTCCACTGTATTACACATCGACTGGCAGCAAGATCAACACACGCCTTGCCCGTGGGACGCTGGTCCTTGTACACGAATATGCCGATGGCCGAGCACGCGTGACCTTTGGTGGCTGGAACGGGTGGGTCGATGTTTCATCACTGAGCGAGAAGGATCCCGGTACCGGCGAACGTGTCGGCTACCGCTATGCTTACGATGAATGCGGCTCAGTAGCACTGTACCGATATGGGTTTGAGACTGCGATCGCCTATGTTCCCAGCGGTGCAAAGGTGGCCATCACCGACATGAAGGAAGACGGCTACACCTATGTGATGCACGGTGCTGTTTCCGGCTGGGCAAAGAACAGCAGCCTGCGCAGCAAGCTGCCCGAAGGGACGACGAGCCATGAAGGTGAAAGCTACTATTACCGTGCACTTGTGGCGGACGTCCCGGGTGGTGCGGTGCAGCTGTATAACGATGGCACCTGCGGAGATTTCAGCAAGTGCGGTACTCTGCCGGAGGGGACGGTCGTTAAAGTGCTGAGTACACAGACGAACATCCGCATCTCCTACGGCGGCAGCGAGTACTACGTCAAGCCGAAGAACATTTTCAGTGAAATCAGCGGCGGTGCTACCAGCGGCAATATTGACACAGGGATCACCATTCCTGCGCCGGAAATCGAAGGAGAGGACGCGCTTCCGGAGTCAGCAGACGAACCCTCCGCCGGCAAGACCGAGAGCACCGCTGCGGGCAAGTCCACAAAAAGCAACACTGCGAACCGAACCACCTCCAGTAAGCCCCGCGTTTCGGTCGAGCTGGTTTACCTGGGCGTGATCGAAAGCAGGATCCGCGACGCAGATGGAGAGCGGCTGGTCCCCACCGCGGAGCTGGAGTTTGAGAGCGAAGCCCCTGCTGCCAAGCGCATCGCCTACATCTACGCCCCGAGCACTGGCAAGTGCAGCCTGTGGAAGAAGGCCAGCAAGAGTTCCGACCTGATCAGGAAATGCAAGGCCGGAACGGTGGTGATGGTGCTGGAGTATGGTTCGAAATTCTGCAAGATACTCTATGATGGCAAGGAAGGTTATGTGCTGACCAGCTGCCTGAAGTTCCCCGGTTCCGGCGTGGAGGCCATGGGAACAGGTAGAATCAGCTACAAGGGCAAGACGAACGGATCGACGACCGTCAATGTCCGGGGAGCGGGCAACAGCGACGCCCACAAGATTGCGGAGTGGCGCACGGGTACGGTCGTGACGGTGTTCAGCCACAAAAACGGATGGTATGAAGTGGAGTACAATGGCGTCCACGGCTGGGTGCAGGACAAGTTCCTGACGATGGATGAGTGAAATATGCAACGCAAAAGGGGAGCCGGATCCACTGGCTCCCCTTTGTATATCGAATTGTCAGCGTTCATCGCGCAGCAGCGCGTACCAGCATGCATCGCAAATGCCCTGATTGTTCCAGTCGCTCTGCCGCATGGTTCCTTCGTACTTCATGCCGCACTTGCGCATCACCGCGCCGGAGTTCGGGTTGCGGGGGTCGTGGCGGGCTTCGATGCGCTGATAGCCTTCATTGTCGAAGAGAAAGTCCATAACGGCATTCAGCGCCTCTGCAACGATGCCCTGGCCCCACCAGGCACGGCCGATGCAGTAGCCGATCTCTGCCTTGCCGACCTTATCATCCTGATTGACCACGGAGATGCTGCCGATGGGCTCGTTCACTTCGTCCAGCCAGATGGCCCAATTGTAATAATCATCCCTGTCATAGCGGCTGGCCCAGTCACTGCAGATCATGCGGCTGACTTCGACGCTGGAGTGCGTCGGCCAGGTGAGGTATTTCGTTACTTCAGGATCACTGGCCCAGTTGGCGAACATGGCAGGTGCATCATCCGGACGAAAGGGAAGCAGCGTCAAACGCGCGGTGACAATCTCGAACGTGCCGTGGTGTTTCATGTGTGCCTCCGATACTCAAGTAAGATGAAAACGCGCAATGTTCAAGCCAATGCGCGCTATTTGGTCAGTTCTTCTTCTCGCCCAGCTTGCGCTCGGTGCCCTTGATCAGGCGGCTGATGTTCTCCTTGTGCCGCCAGATGACCAGCGCAGCGATGAGGAACGCCCACGGGATCGCGTACCAGCAGGCGAAGCCGTTCAGCGCCTCGGTGATGGTGACCAGAATGGCGAAGGAAAGCACCAGGCAGCAGCTGCCAAGGGACACATACTTGGTGACGCCGATGATGGCCAGGGCAATCACATAGGCGATCACAGCCGCCGGATTGTAGGGCAGGTGGATCGCGCCGCAGACGCAGCTGACGCCCTTGCCACCCTTGAAGCCATGGAAGACCGGCCAGATGTGGCCGACGATGACGAACACCGCAGCAATCAGCATGCCATCATGGCCGCACAGCGCCCTGCCAATCAGAGAGGCAATGAGCGCCTTGAGGATGTCGCCCACGAAGACGATGATGCCGCCCTTTTTGCCCAGCGCACGCAGGGCGTTGGTGGCGCCGGTGTTGCCGCTGCCCACCTCGCGCAGGTTGGGGCCGCCCATCAGCTTGGAGGTGATGATGCCCACGGAAACGGAGCCCAGCAGGTAGGCGATTACAGCGGAAAGGATATACTTCAGCCAAATCATATGTAACAGCACCTTTCTGTACCGACTTTCGGTCTGTAAATACCGACTTTTGGTCTGTTATGCGTTGTCCTTCTTGCGTTCACGCAGAATGAAACGGATGGGTGTGCCGGTGAAGTCGAAGGTTTTGCGGAAGTAGTTTTCCAGGTAGCGCTCGTAGGCGAAGTGCATGAGCGTTTCGTCGTTGACGAAGAGGATGAACAGGGGCGGGCAGGTGTTCTGCTGGGTGATGTAGTAGATCTTGAGGCGACGGCCATTGGTGGCCGGGGGCTGCAGGTCGGCGGTGGCGTCGGTGAGCACGTCGTTGAGCACGCCCGTGGGGATGCGCTTGCAGCACTGGGCCCAGACCTGATCGACCATGTCCATCACGGTGTGGACGCGCTGGCCGGTCTTGGCGGAGAGGAAGAGCACAGGCGCGTAGTCCATGAACTTGAGGGCTTCGAGGACTTCCTTGCGGTAGTTCTCCAGCGTGCCGGTCTCCTTCTCGATGGCGTCCCACTTGTTGACCACCACGATCACGCCTTTGCCTTCCTCTCGGATAAGGCCGGCGATCTTGGTGTCCTGCTCGGTCACGCCGTCCTGGGCGTCGATGAGCAGCAGCGCCACATCGCAGCGGCGGATGGCGGCGATGGAGCGCAGGACGCTGTAGCGCTCCAGGCTTTCGTCCTCGATCTGGCTCTTGCGGCGGATGCCGGCGGTGTCGATGATGTTGTACTTCTGCCCGTTGACGGTGAAGAGGGTGTCGATGGCGTCGCGGGTGGTGCCGGCGATGTTGGACACCATGGTGCGCTCCTGGCCCAGGAGCTTGTTCACCAGGGAGGACTTGCCCACGTTGGGGCGGCCCACCACGGCCAGCTGCAGCACATGCTCCTCCTCGTCCATCTCATCCGCGTCAGCGGGGGGCAGCTCATTGCAGATGGCCTCCAGCAGGTCGCCCAGGCCCATCATGTTCGCTGCGCTGATGGCGATGGGGTCGCCGATACCCAGCTCGTAGAACTCGTAGATGTTGTCCACCATGTTGATGTGATCGACCTTGTTGATGGCAAGGATCACGGGCTTGCTGGTCTTGCGCAGCATGTTGGCGACCTCGCGGTCATCATCGGTCAGGCCCGTGCGGCCATCGGCGAAGAAGCAGATCACATCCGCGGTGTCCATGGCGATTTCTGCCTGGTGGCGCATCTGGCTGAGGAGCACGTCCTCGCTGCGGGGGTCGATACCGCCGGTATCGATCATGGTGAAGCGGCGGTTCTGCCATTCCACGTCGCAGTAGATGCGGTCGCGGGTCACGCCGGGGGTATCCTCGACAATGGAGATGCGCTTGCCGGTGATGCGGTTGAAAAAGGTGGATTTGCCAACGTTCGGCCGTCCGACGATGGCAACAAGGGGCTTAGCCATGGGTACATTCCTCCAATCCGGAAATCGCGCGCCAGAAACCTTCGCCGCTGCTTGCGGTGATCCGGAGGGGGGCGGGCAGCGCCTTGCGCACCTCCTCCACGGTCATGTCATCCAGGAACATATCGCCCTCTGCGCGGATCATGCTGCGCACGATGAGGATCTCGTCCGCCTGCACATCCTGGCACTGGGCCACCAGGTCGCCGCCGGTGATCAGCCCAGCCACCGTCACCGTTTCGCCGAAGAAATGGTTGACGATGGGCCGCACCTCAACCGTCGTGCCCTTGGGGGCATACTGATCGGCGAGGCGCTGCAGGAAGGGCGCGATGGACGTGCCAGTAGCGATGCACAGGCGGCGCGGGGGAGTCTCCGTCACCGGGTAGTCCTCTGCGGCGTACTGCAGGTCGGTCTCGAACATGCGCAGCATGCCCACGCCGTTCTCTATTTGAGGGTAGTCCTCGTACTCGTGATCCTCGGGGATCGGCAGGCCGCTGAGGCAGTAGAACTCGTCCGCCGGGAACACGAAGCGGGTGTCCAGGTCCCTCAGGAACTTCTCCTGCAAGGGTTTGACGGACTCGATCAGCTCCGTCGCCATCTGTGCGTCATAGGGCTTGATGTAGGGCAGGCCATCGCGGTGCTTCGTCAGGCCGATGGGCACCAGCGCCACGCTCTGCGCTGCCGGGGCAAGGCCAGCGAGGTCATCGATCGTCCGCATGAGGATCTCGCCGTCGTTCCAGCCGGGACAGAGCACCACCTGGCAGTGGAAGCGGATGCCGCTGTCCTTCAGGAGCGTCAGGCGCTCCATGATCTGCGCGGCCTTCGGGTTCCGCAGCATCTTCACGCGCATGTCCGGGTCGGTACACTGTACGGAGATGTATAGTGGGCTGACTTTGCGGCGGATGATGCGGTCGAACTCGGCGTCGTCGATGTTGGTCATAGTGATGTAGTTGCCCATCATCAGCGAGAGCCGCCAGTCATCGTCCTTGACGTAAAGGGTTCTGCGCATGCCCGGCGGCATCTGATCGATGAAGCAGAAGATGCAGTGGTTGCGGCAGGGGCGGGGATTTGACACGATGGTCTGATCCAGCGTGAGTCCCAGGGGCTCCCAGTCCCGCTTGCGCACCTGCAGCGTCAGTGGTTCGCCGCTGCGGGTGATGGTCATCGTGAAGCGGGACTGTGCTGTGAGCGCCTGATAGTCGATCTGGTCGATGATGGGCTCCCCGGCGATGGTCTCAAGGAGATCGCCGGCCTTCAGGCCGATGCGCTCCGCAATGGAGCCAGGCTGCACATGGGTGATGGCTGTGGGCATGGCGGAGACCTCCTTTCCGGAATTCTGCACAGGAAACAGCCGACGCGCATAAAAAGCGCATCTTACTGTATTATGCATAAAGGAGCGCCAAAAGTCAAGGATTCCTTTTCCGCCATTGAGCTGTTCTGTGCGGGAATTGTGCGTCGTTTCCCTGCGCATGCTATACGGCAGGGAGGCGATGGCATGGCAACGTATCACATCCGCCGCTGCGGGCGGCTGTCGGGCGAGATCAGCGTTCATGCGGCGAAAAATGCCGTGCTGCCGCTGATGTGCGCCGGGCTTCTGACGCAGGAGCCGCTGACCATTGAGCATGTGCCACAATTAACGGATGTACACACGTTGGCGGACATCCTTGAAGACTGCGGCTGCACGCTCCGGCAGGAGGAGGGCGCAGTCACGCTGTGGGCGGATGAGCCGCGCTCGCCATCTGGCGGGGATCTGCTCAGCCGGATGCGGGCGTCGGTGCTGGTGATGGGGCCGCTGCTGGCGCGCACGGGATACGCGCGGGTCGGCCTGCCGGGTGGATGTGCCATCGGACAGCGGCCTATCGACCTGCACCTGCGGGGCATGGAAGCCCTGGGAGCGCAGGTGCAGCTGACTCCGGGCAGCGTCACGCTGCAGGGAAGGCTGCGGGGCGGCAATGTGTACCTTGACTTTCCCAGCGTGGGCGCAACAGAGAACATCATCCTTGCTGCGACGCTGGCAGAGGGCGTCACACGCATTGAAAACGCAGCCAAGGAGCCGGAGGTAACGGACCTCTGCGACTGCCTGAATGCCATGGGCGCACATATCGCCGGGGCGGGCACGGGCGCCATTATCATCCAGGGTGGAACAGAACTGCATGGCTGCACCTACACACCCATTCCGGACCGTATTGAAGCAGGTACGCTCCTCTGCGCAGCCGCCATGACGGAAGGGAGCGTGCTGCTGCGGGGCGTACGGCCGGAACACATGCAGGCGGTGCTTTTCAAACTGCGGGAAACCGGCGTGGCACTGCGGGAAACGCCGGCGGGGCTGCGCATCAGCGGCCGGGCCAGCCAGCCTGTGCAGGTGCGCACGCTGGCGTATCCCGGCTTTCCCACGGATATGCAGGCGCCCATGATGGCTCTCGCCCTTTGCCTGCGGGGCACCTCCATCTTCATGGAAACCGTGTTCGAGAACCGCTTCATGCATGCGCGGGAGATGGCGCGTCTGGGGGCGGGAATCCGCATCGAGGATCGGATCGCCCTGGTGACGGGCGGGCGCGTGCTCAGCGGCACGGACGTGACCTCCACCGACCTGCGGGGCGGCGCATCCCTGATGCTGGCTGGACTTGCAGCTGAAGGTACGACGGTGCTGCATGATCCCTGCGGGCACATCACAAGGGGGTATGCAGATCTCCCGGGTATGCTCCGCAGCCTGGGAGCAGACATCACCGTGCATGAATAACGCATAATATCTGCCAGAAACCTTTGACAAGCGGGGCCGATGGTGCTATCCTGTATGAATGATGGAACAGGAGGCGTCAACATGGCACGCAGGGATGTGGACATGACCCGGGGTAATATCTTCCGGCACTATATCGGCTTTGCCGCGCCGCTGGCGCTGGGGCTGCTCTTCCAGCAGCTGTACAACACCGTGGATGCGGCGGTGATCGGCCACTTCGGCCCGCCCAATGCCCTGGGCGCAGTGACTTCCACGGGCAGCATCGTCAACATGATGGTCGGCATATTCAATGGCCTCTCGCTGGGCACGGGTGTGGTGCTCTCCCAGGCTTACGGCGCACACGATGAAGGACGCATCAGCCGTGTGGTGCATACGACCATCAAGGCCACGCTGATCCTGTGCGTGATTGCCACGGTGGTGGGCCTCATGATCGCTCGGCCGGCGCTGGTGTGGATGAAGACCAACCCTGAGCACATGGCGATGTCCACCACTTACCTGATGACGTACTTCGCCGGCATTTCTGGCCTGCTGATCTACAACATGGGCAGCGCGATTCTCCGCGCGGTGGGTGACAGCCGGCGGCCGCTGTACTTCCTGATCTTTTCGGCTCTGCTCAACACGGGCCTGGACTTCCTCTTCGTGATCGCCTTCAATATGGGCGTATTCGGCGTGGCGCTGGCCACCATCGTTGCCCAGGGCGCTTCGGCGCTGCTGGTCTTGGAGGTGCTTCTCCGCGAGCCGCATGCGTACGGCCTGCGCCTGAAGGAGCTGCGCATCGACCGTGAGGAGCTGAAGCGCATCTTCGGCCTCGGCCTGCCCTCCAGCATCCAACAGGGGCTGACCAGCTTCTCCAACGTGTTCGTCATGCGCTATGTGAACGAGTTTGGCGCGGCCTGCACCGATGGCTGGGGCGCGTACAACAAGCTGGACATGTTCCTGATGGTACCGGTGATGGCCATCGCCCAGGCATCCACCACATTCGTGGGGCAGAACTGGGGCGCCCGCCAGCCGGAGCGGGCAAGGCAGGGCGTGCGCTATGGCGTGTGGATGTCCCTGGCCTGCCTGCTGACGCTGGCGGCGGTGATGATGATCTTCACCGAGCCGCTGCTGCATATCATCACCAGCGACGAAAACGCCATCACCTATGGCGCGCGCTTCATCCGCATCATCACGCCCTTCTATGTGACCATCTGCTTCAACCAGCTCTATGCGGGCGCGCTGCGCGGCGTGGGCAGCGCAAAAGCGCCGATGTTCATCTTCCTGGGTTCCTTCGTGCTCTTCCGGCAGGTCTACCTGTTCCTCACAGACCTGATCTTCACGCCTGCCGTGGTGGAGGCGCTGCAGGATTCTGCCTTCACGACCTTCCTGGTCCATGCGAAGCTCATTGCCGACAAGGGCGACCTGGCCTTTTTCCCGATGGCGCTGGCTTTCCCGATGGGGTGGATCCTCGCCTCGGCGCTGCTGATCATCTGCTACCGCCGCTCGAAGCTCTTCCGTGCCCAGCAGGATGAAAAGCCGCCGCTTGCCATAGCCAAATAACAGTGTCAAGGCCCTCCGTGCGCGATGCATGCGGAGGGCCTTATCGATACAGTTGAAAGACGTTACCACTGCTCAAAGTGGACGCGGTCCTCTTCGTAGAGCAGCTTCTGCTTGGTGGAAGGCTCCTGCGGGTAGCCGAAGGCGATCAGGGAATGGGGGATGACGCCCTCGGGCAGCGCCAGGGCCTCCCCGAAGGCCTGCATGCGGTCTGCAGCGGGCCAGCAGCCCAGCCACACGCTGCCAACGCCCATTTCGTGGGCGGCCAGGATCATATTTTGCGCGGCAATGGAGGCGTCCACCACCCAGAAATCCGGTACGAACTTGAAGAAACGCTCTGCATCGCCGCAGACCAGGATGGCCATGGTGGCGCTCATCAGCGGCGTGCAGGGGCGGCCACCGGAATTGGCCAGCTTGTCCAGCGTGGCCTTGTCGCGGATGACGATGAAGCTCCAGGGGCGGGCGTTCACGGCCGTAGGGCCGGACATGCCAGCCTCCAGGATGGTGTGGACAGCTTCGTCGGTGATGGGCTGGTCGGTGAACTGACGGGTGCTGATGCGGGTCTTGATGGCGTCGATGGTGTTCATGGCGGGGGCTCCTTCCTTTTATCCGTTCTGCGCCTGGATCTGCTCCCACTTCTCCTGCAGATACAGCCAGCGCTCGGTGGCTTCGTCCAGCTTCTGCTGGGTCTCGGCCTGCTCGTTCATCAGGGCGGTGACCTTCACATAGTCCGCGGCGCTGGCTTCGATCTCGGCGGCCAGCTCCTCCAGGCAGGATTCCAGCTGCATGACAGTTTCCTCGATGGTCTCGAAATCCCGCTGCTCCCGGAAGGAGAACTTCACCTTTGTGGGGGCGCGGCGCTGGTGTTCGGCGGCGGGCTTTGCGGCGGATTTTATGGGCAGGGCGGCCTCGCGCTTCTCTTCCTGCGCGTCCAGATAGCTCTGGTAGCCGCCGATGTAAGGCACCATTCTGCCGTCCTCCACGGCAAAAAGGTGGGTCGTGATGCGGTCGAGGAAATAGCGGTCATGGCTGACAGCGATGATCGCGCCCTGGAAGGAGTCCAGGTAGTCCTCCAGCACGTTCAGCGTGTCCAGATCGAGGTCGTTGGTGGGCTCGTCCAGCACAAGGATGTTGGGTGCGGCCATGAGGATGCGCAGCAGGTACAGCCGGCGCATCTCGCCGCCGGAGAGGCTGGATACCTTCTGGTATTGCATCCCGCTGGGGAAAAGGAAGGTTTCCGCCATCTGGGAGGCGGACATGTCGCCCTCGGGGGTGTAGACCTTCACGGCCACATCGCGGATGGCGTCGATGATGCGGGTATCCGGATCCAGCGGCGGGCAATGCTGGGCGAAGTAGCCGATTTTGACCGTTTCGCCCTTCTCGATCACGCCGCCAGCAGGAGGAAGCTCTCCGCAGAGGGTGCGCAGCAGGGTCGTTTTGCCGGCGCCGTTGCCGCCCACGATGCCCATTCTGTCATCGCGCAGCAGGGTGTAGCTGAAGTCGCGGATCAGCGTCGTCCCGCCGATGGCGACGTCCAGGTGATCCCAGCTGACGACCTTCTTGCCCAGGCGGCTGGCGACAGAGCGCATGGAGAGCTCAGTCTCCGGAGGCGCTTCCTTCACCGCCTCCGCAACGGCCTCAAAGCGCTGGATGCGCCCCTTGGCCTTGGTGGAACGGGCGGGCGCGCCCCGGCGGATCCAGGCCAGCTCCTTGCGGTAGAGGGACTTGTTCTTGCGCAGGGTTGCGGCCTGCATCTCCTCGCGCTGCGCCTTCTCCTCGAGGTAGCCGGAGTAGGCGCAGTTGTACACGTCCACCGTGCCATCGCCAACGTTGAAGATGCGGCTGAAGGCGCGCTCCAGCAGGTAGCGGTCATGGGTGACGACGATGAGCGTCTTGCGCCACTTGAGCAGGCGATCCTCCAGCCACTGCGCCATGTCGAGGTCGATGTGATTAGTGGGCTCGTCCAGCAGGAGCACGTCGCTATCCCGGCAGAGCACGCCCGCCAACGCCACGCGCATCTTCTGCCCGCCGGAGAGCTGGCTGACGGGCTGCTGCAGGTCGGTAAAGCCCAGCTGGGTCAGGATCGTCTGCGCCTCATAGGCGGCGGAGGACGTGTCCTCGCCGGGGCGGGCGGGCAGGTAGGTCAGCGCCGCCTCGGTGATGGTATGCTCCGGGTTCAGCACGGGCGTCTGTGGCAGGTAGGCGATGGACATGTTCCGCTGCACGGTGATGGCGCCGTCATCCGGCTGTTCAACGCCCGCCAGCAGCCGCAGGAAGGTCGACTTGCCGCTGCCGTTGCGGCCCACCACGCCGATGCGGTCGCCATCGGAAATGGTCAGGCTGGTATGGTTGAAGAGCATCTTTTCGGAATAGAAGATGGTCACGTCATTGAAAGTGTAGGCGCATGCCATAGGATCAGCCCCTTTCGATCATACGGAATCATTGTACCACAGATTACGGCTGATGGCAATGAAGGAATCCGCAGCCATGGCGGCGAATTCAGCGATGAACGAAAGGAGTGAGACCCGTGCATGTTATGATGATCACCGATCCCGCAGAGCGCATGCGCATCGCCCGGGAGATTCTCGCAGATCTGCCGGAGTGGTTTGGCATCCCGGAATCCACGGATGCCTATATCCGCGAAAGTGCTGAGCAGCTTTTTATTGCCGCCCTGCAGGACGGAGAGGCCATAGGCTTCATGACGCTGAAGGAAACCAGCCCGTACACGGCGGAACTGGCGGTCTGCGGCGTGAAAAAGCGCCTCCACCGCAGCGGCACGGGGAGAGCGCTATTCGCCGCCCTGCGGGCATGTGCCGCTGAGCGCGGCTATGAATTCCTGCAGGTGAAGACCGTCGCTGCAGGCTGCTATCCCGAATACGATGCGACGCGGCTCTTCTACGAGAGCGTCGGTTTCCGCGCGCTGGAAGTATTCCCCACGCTGTGGGACGAGTGCAATCCCTGCCTTGTCATGATGCAGCGGCTGTAACACCGCAGCACGCAATCACGAAACAGGCATACGCCAGCCCCCTCAGGTGTTGGCGTAAGATGGTGCAGGATTGTAGAAGCAGTGATCGCCAATGCGGATCTGGAAGTAGCCCACGGATGATGGGAAGTTATTGCGGCAGGTCGGGGAGTACGGGTTATAGAACCACAGTGCTTCCCAGAGGTTGGCCAGGCGGTTGCCGGCGATGGCCCAGTTGGCGATGTCGTAATGGATCTGCTGTGGGTTCATGTTGTAAACATTCTGCAGGTTCTGCCGGCCGCCCAGCTCCGTGCGGGCGCAGTTGAACTGTCCCGGCGCGTAGATCACATCGCGGATGGTGTTGTAGCGGCCGTATTCGCCCACGCGGGTGCGCACCCGGTTCATTACAACAGAAGCCACCGCCCGCATGCCATTGTCGCCTTCGCCGCCCGCTTCGCACTGGATCAGCCGGGCGAAAAGCTCAAGATCAGTCATCTGTCGTTCACCTCCATGCCATGTGGTATGCAGCGGCTATGGAATTTACAACTGAAATGATTGAATTTGCAGCTGATGCATGCTATAATGAACGAAAATGTATTGAAGACCGGAGGCTGATTCCCATGAAACGCCTGCTTCTGACGCTGCTTTGCCTGATGCTGCTGACCTTCGGTGCTGCGGCGGAGGAGAACGAATCCATCACCATATCCTTCCTGGGCGACTGTTCCATCGGCGACGCCATCAAGTACCGCGACTACGCCATCAGCTACCACGCGACCATCCGCGAAAAGGGCGCTGAGTGGCCTTTCTCCCTGGTGGAGGAGGTGCTGAAGGCCGATGACCTGACGGTCGCAAACCTGGAGGTCGTCCTGACGACCCACACCAAGACCCGCCAGAACAAGGAGCACAACCTGATCGGCGATCCCTCCCACACGGCGGTGATCCTCGCATCGGGCATTGACGTCGTCAACACCGCCAACAACCACGCCTGGGATTTCCGTGCCGAAGGGTACCATGACGCGCTGTCCCACCTGGATGCGGCGGGCATCCCGCACTTCGGTACGCTGTATTCCGGCACGGCGGATGGCAGCGACGTCACCCCCATCATCGACGTCAAAGGCGTGAAGGTCGGCTTCATCGGATTCAGCTATCCCCAGGAGTACGACAAGAAGCGCATCACCCTGCGCATCGAGAAGCTCCGCGAGCAGGGCGCACAGCTGATCGTCGTCAGCCTCCACTGGGGCACTGAGGAGAAGACGCAGCCCACCTCGGGGCAGACTTCCTATGCGAAGTTCTGCATCGATGCAGGTGCGGACGTCGTCTACGGTCACCATGCGCATGTGCTCCAGAGCGTCCAGTTCTACAAGGGCAAGCCCATCTTTTACAGCACGGGCAACTTCACCTTCGGCACCATGAGCCACGTCGATCCCGATACGGGCATCTTCCAGCTGACCTATGACATTGTTGATGGCGAGCCGGTGCTGCGCCGCTTCAGCGTGGTGCCCTGCCGCACGCAGGGCAGCGGGGACTACCGCCCCTACATCCTCACTGATGAGGAGGAGTGCCGCAAGATGCGCAGCAAGCTGGTGCATAAGAGCAAGGTGAAGAACATGACCACGGTGACGGAATTCTTCATTGAGAATGGCTACATGGATTTTGAAGACGGCATTGCTGTCGGGGAGTAAAGAAAACGCGCACCTGCCTCACACGGGCGGGTGCGCTCTTATTATGGATCAGTGCAGGTTGCGACGGCTGTCGCGCAGCAGACTGCGGTAAGTGCTGTAGTTTTCCAGCGCCATGCCGCATCCCAGCACGATGCTCGTCTGCGGGTCTTCCGCCAGCACGCAGTGCGTGTGCAGGGCGTTGTAGATGGCCTCGGACAGTCCCGTCAGGGCTGCCGCGCCGCCGGTGAGGGTGATGCCATCCTCAAACACATCGGAGGCCAGCTGAGCCGGCGTCTGCTCCAGCACGCTGCGGATGGCTTCGATCAGGGTCTCCACCGGCGCCTTCAGGGCCTCGTAGATCTCCGACGCATGGATGGTCTGCGTCTTGGGCAGACCCATGAGCAGGTTGCGGCCCGTCACCTCGCAGGTCAGGTCCGTGGGCGGTGGAACGGCGCTGCCGATGGCGATCTTGATTTCCTCTGCAGTGCGCTCGCCAATCAGCAGATTGTGCTTCTTGCGCAGGTAGGAGATGATGGCGCCGTCGAAGGCGTCACCGCCGCAGCTGATGCAGTTGCTGTGCATCACCTGACCGGCGGCAAGGACGGCGATGTCCGTCGCGCCTGCGCCCATATCCACGATCATGCAGCCATAGGGCTTGCTGAAATCCACGCGCGCACCCATCGCTGCAGCAATGGGACGCTCCAGCAGCTGCGTGCGCTGGACGCCCGTGTCGTAGAGGATGCTCACCAGGCTGCTCTTGTCCGTTTCACCCACGCCGGAAGGCACGGAGAGCACCACGCGGGGCCGGGCGAAGAAGCGGCGGCCAAGGATGCTGTTCATAAAATACCGCAGCATGGTGTTGGTCAGTTCCAGATCGTGCACAGCCCCCTGGCGCAGCGGGCGCACGGTGAGAAGATTGCCGGGCGTGCGGCCGATCATGCGGTAGGCCTCGGTGCCGACGGCAACAACCTTCTTGCTTGTGCGCTCAATGGCAACAACGGCCGGCTGACGCAGCACGATGCCGACACCCTTCTGATAGATCAGCACGTTGGATGTGCCAAGGTCAATACCCAAATCGCTTACTCGCGCCATAATCATACTCCCATCAGTCGCATTACTAAAGGCATGCATTGCATACCTGATGCCATTATATCATCAAATCCGCAAAAGGCAAACATTTTTTTCGCGACAGCACAGGGGGCTGACATTCTGCGGGCCGTGGGTATGGTGGGACTGCGGAGCATACAATGCGGCGAGGTGATGGCATGCAGCAGGAGTTTCTGCCCAGGGAAGTTGCGTCGGATGTGCCCCGGATGACCCTCACGGGCGGGGAAAGGTTGTTTGTTGAGCAGCACAAGGGGCTCCTGGACTGCCGGGAGGAGCTGATCAGCCTGAAAACGGCATCGGGCATCCTGTGCGTTGAAGGTTGCCACCTGATGCTGCTGCGCTACAGCAGGGTGGAGGCGCTCATCACCGGCGACATCCGCTCGCTGTCGCTTCAACCGGACGGGAGGCGCAGCTGAATGGGGCTTCGACGGTGGATCACGGTAGAAGGGCTGAATCTTTCGCGTTTTGTGCGTTGTGCCGGGGAGTGCGGCGCGAAACTGACAGAGCTGAAGCGTCACGGCGGACGGCGACTGACGGCGGTGGTGGAGGATGCTGCGCTGCCCCGCTTGCAGGAGATTGCTGAAAATGGCGGATGGCAGCTGACATGTGGTGCACCGGTCGGCGCGGGCAGGCTATGCGGTCAGCTGCTGAAACGCTGGCCGTTGCTGATGCTGGTGGCAGTTGCGGTGCTGCTCTGGGCAGGCGCGGGGCAGGTGATGTGGCGCATTGCTCTGATGGATGCTGGCGCCTACGAGGCGGATGTATGGCATGCTCTGGATGAGATGGGCGTCAACGCCCCGATGCTCAGGCGTCGGGTGGATCCGGCTGCGCTGCGGGATGAGCTGGAATGGCGTTACCCGAAGGTGGCGTGGGTTGAATGTGGCTGGCGCGGCAGCACGTTGGAGATCCGTTTTGTGCAGGGCGTGGAGGGCAGGGAAGCGTCTGATGATGGCGCGTGTGATGTGGTAGCTGCCCGGGACGGGGTGGTTGTGAACATTGTCACGCGGGCTGGAACGCCGGTGGTGTCCCCGGGAGATGTGGTGCGGGCAGGTGATGTGCTGATCCGTGGTGTGGAACGCACATCAGGCGGACTGGAGCGACTGGTAGCGGCGCGGGGCAGCGTTTATGCCCGCGTATGGGACAGCGCCGCCGTGCAGACGCCCCTCACGCAGCTGCAGTCGGTTTCCACAGGGCGCATCGCTGAAAGCAATACGATTGTCAGCCCCTGGTTCTCGCTTTGGAAGGGTGGTGAACACGGGTTTGCACATGCGGACACGCACCGTCAGGAGCAATCCCTCGGGGGCTTTTTCTGGCCGCTGACAGTGCGGTATGAAACGCATATTGAAACCGACTTACGGTCTGTTAATACCGACTCCTGGTCTGTTATTGACGAAAACAACGCTGCAGCACTGCAGCAGCTGTACGCCATTGCCGGTGGGAAAGAATCTCTTGTTGACAATTGGGTGAATTGGAGTATCATAGAGGATGAGATACTGTTGTCTATCGCCACAGGTGAACGCGTGGTGGACATTGCACGGCAGGAACGCTCTTCCGGCATGGCGGCTCCGGAATGACGCGCACTCCGGTAAGCCGCGAGGAAGGGAAGGAACCGACACTTGACGAATACCCGCACAATGCTCCTGTCCGTGGATTCCATGGACGCATACATGACCCTCTTCGGCTTTAACGACCAGCATGTGGCGCTGATTGAGCAGGAATGCGAAGTCACCCTGACCCTGCGGGGCGCGGAGCTGAACGTGAAGGGCGAGGAAGCACAGGTGGAACTGGCTGTGAGCGTGATCGCCAAGCTCCTGGAGATGATCCGCCGGGGCGATCTGGTGGACCGCAGCCGCATCCGTTATGCCATCGCGCTGGCGAGGGAGGGCAAGGTCGATATGATCGACGAAATCCTCCGCTCGGTGGTGGCCATCACCCACCGCGGCAAGCAGATCCGCTGCAAGACACTGGGCCAGCAGCAGTATGTGGAAGCCATCCGCAACCACGACCTGACCTTCGCTGTGGGCCCCGCCGGCACGGGCAAGACATACCTGGCCATGGCGCTGGCTGTGGTGGCGCTGAAAAACAAGGAGATCGAGCGGATCGTGCTGACGCGCCCGGCGGTGGAAGCAGGCGAGAAGCTGGGCTTCCTGCCCGGCGATATGACCCAGAAGGTTGACCCCTACCTGCGCCCGCTCTACGACGCGCTCTACGATTTCATGGGCGTGGACAGCTATCAGAAGCTGGTGGAACGAGGCACGGTGGAAGTGGCGCCCCTGGCCTACATGCGCGGACGCACGCTGCACGATTCCTTCATCATCCTGGATGAGGCGCAGAACACCACGTCCGAACAGATGAAGATGTTCCTGACCCGCCTGGGCTTTGGCAGCAGGGTCGTCGTCACCGGCGATGTGACGCAGACGGATCTGCCCTATGGCAAGCGTTCCGGCCTGGCAGAGGCGCTGGAGGTCCTCTCGGATGTTCCGGGGATCGGCATCGTACACCTGACGAGCAAGGACGTCGTCCGCCACGAGCTGGTGCAGCGCATCGTGGATGCATACGACGCGCACGCAGGCAGGGCTGGCAGACCGACGAAGGAGTGAACGATATGTCCACGACGAAACAGGAAAAGGATAAGACCAGGCGGTTCAGCCATCTGCTGGCAGACATCTATGCCTGGATCCACGGCGCGGGGATGCGATGTCTGCTGATGATGATCGGCGGTACCATCGCGCTCTTCGCGCTGTGCTGCACGGTCTGTGTATCCAACCCGTACACCCTGGAGGTGGGCGAAATTGCGGACAGGAACATCGCCGCCACCAAGGAAGTGGAGGACCGCCTGTCCACCGAGGAGCAGCGCAACCGTGCCGCGATGGCCATCGGGCCCTCCTACCGCTATGAAGAAGCGGTCGACACGGAGGTTCTGGATACCCTGGCAAATGTCTTTGCCGAATTGAAGGCTGTTCAGGAATACGGCAAGGAGCTGCGGGAGCGCAACGGCCTGCCGGCGGCTTCGACCACGATATTCCCCGTGGCTGAAGTGGAAAGCGCCCGCCAGATGGTGACGGTCATCAGCCTGTCCTACTATCAGACGCAGCTGCTGATGCGCACGGATGATGATGCCTTTGACCGCATGTGCACCACGGTGACGACCGCTGTGACGCATTCGCTGGAGGCGACCATCACCCAGGGGCAGGAGGATACGGCCATCAGCGACATCATCTCCGCCTGCAGTTCGGAGATGAGCAACGACCTGCTCCACTCCCTCATCCGCCAGGTGCTCAACGCCAGCATACAGGCCAACAGGCTCGTGGATGAAGCAGCTACGGAGGCGGCACGACAGCGCGCCCGCGACGCGGTGGTTCCCGTGACTTTCAAGCAGGGGCAGTTCATCATCCGCGAGGGCGAGCGCGTTACACAGAATCAGCTGGACGTGCTGGGCGAACTGGGCCTGCTGACGTCCTCTGCGTTCGATTTCTCCGGTTACGGGGGCGCGCTGCTGATGATCTGCCTGGCCATGGCTGTGCTGTGGATGCTGCTGCGGCTGCTGGAACCCGAAGCGCTGCACAACATGCGCACCATGTTCATGATCCTGCTGGTGATCTTCATTTGCGAGGGTCTGTCAGCGTTCTGCATCACTTTCATCAACGCCTACCTGTCGCCCGTGTGCCTGTGCGCCATCCTGCTCACGGGGCTTCTGGGTGCACGCGTGGGCACGGCTGCCGGGCTGACCATGGCGGTTGTCATCGCAGGCCTGTCGGCAGCCAGCAACAACACCTATTCCACCGAGATGGTGTCGCTGCTGCTCACGTCCCTGGTGGGCAACGTTGTGTCGGTGCAGTTCCTTGCCGGCAAGCCGCAGCGTGTCAACGCCGTCATCTGCGGCGCGCTGGTGGCTGTGACCAACTTCCTGGTGATGCTGGCGATCATCCTGATGACCTCGGTGTCGCCCGCCAATGCCATCAACGACGCCATCTGGAGCCTGGCTGCCGGCCTGCTTGGCGGCCTGATCGCCGTGGGCTTCCAGCCGGTGTTCGAGGCGGTGTTCAACCTGGCCACGCCCAGCAAGCTCATGGAGCTGGCCAACCCCAATCATCCCTTGCTGCGCCGACTGCTCATGGAGGCGCCCGGCACCTACCACCACTCCATCATCGTGGCGAATCTCGCCGAAGCTGCGGCGGAGCGCATCGGTGCGAACATGCTCCTCACGCGCGCAGGCGCTTACTTCCACGATGTGGGCAAGCTCAAACGCCCCATGTACTTCAAGGAGAATCAGCACGGCGACAACCCCCACGACCGCACCACCGCGCATCTCTCTGCAGCCATCGTGACCGCCCATACCACCGACGGCCTGCGCCTTGCGCAGAAGCACCGCCTGCCCCAGGAGATCCAGAAGATCATCTTCGAGCACCACGGCGACACGCCGGTGATGTACTTCTACCACAAGGCGCTGCAGCAGGCCGATGGCAAGCCTGTGGACGTGATGGACTTCCGCTACAGCGGTGACCGGCCCTCCACCAAGGAGAGCGCCATCGTCATGCTGGCAGATACCATCGAAGCGGCCGTGCGCTCCATGACCGACCGCACGCCCCAGGCCATCGCGCAGTTCATCGAGCGCCTGGTGCGCAGCAAGATCGAGGATGGCCAGCTGAGCAACTCACCCCTTTCTCTTCGCGATATCGATGGCATCAGCGAGGCATTCATCAACGTCCTGCGCGGCGTGTTCCATGAGCGCATCGAGTATCCCACGGTGCATGTGGAGCGCAAGCCTGCGGCGGAGAGCGGCGAGGCGAACGCTGCAGAAGCCGCAGAGGGCGGGATGGCCGCGCCTTACGATCCGCCCATGCCTGACGGTATGATTCCCCCGGAGGATACGCAGGGCGATAACAACACAGCAGGGGAGGCGCAACAGTGAAGATCATCTGGCAGATCGAAACCCAGGTGGATCCCGCCTGGCTCTCCCTGATGCAGACGGCGGCGGACTGCGCACTGCTGAGCGAGGGGGTCATGCGCCCCTGCGCTGTGAGCGTCCGCCTGTGCGGGGATGAAGCGATCCACGAGATCAACCTGACCTACCGGGAAGTCGACCGGGCGACGGATGTGCTGTCCTTCCCGACGGTGAACTACCCCGAAGGCGTGACAGCCGGACAGGCGGATAAGCTGCTGCGCCGTGAATACGACGACGAGCTGGACGCCTGCATGCTGGGCGACCTGATCCTGTCTGTGCCCCATGTGCTGGCTCAGGCGGCGGAGTACGGCCACAGCCCGGAAAGGGAAGCGGCCTACCTGACCGTTCATGGCCTGTGCCACCTGATGGGCTATGATCACATCGAAGAAGATGACAAGAGGAGGATGCGCACCATGGAGGAGAAGATCCTTTCGTCCATCGGCCAGACCCGCGAGGGCGAAGCCTCCGTGACGGACGAAACCCTGCTGGCGCTGGCGAAGAAGGCCATGGAGCGCAGCTACTCGCCCTATTCCCACTACGCGGTGGGCGCAGCGCTCCTGTGCGCGGATGGCCGCGTTTTCCAGGGATGCAACATTGAGAATGCCTCCTTCGGCCTGACCAACTGTGCTGAGCGCACGGCCATGTTCAAGGCCATCAGCGAGGGTGCGCAGGAGTTCACGACCATTGCCATTGCGGCGCAGGGGTCTGCGCCCTGGCCCTGCGGCGCCTGCCGTCAGGTGCTCAACGAGTTTGCCCCGGGCATACGCGTCATCGTCACCTGGGATGGCAACGTGGATGAGATGAATCTCTGCGAGCTGCTGCCCCATGGCTTCGGCCCCAAGTCCCTTGAATGAACCACAACACACATGTCCTGAGAAAAGGAGATCAACTGTACTATGGCTGAGAAGAAGTTCCGTTCCGGTTTTGTGACCATCGTCGGCCGTCCCAACGTGGGCAAGTCCACGCTGATGAACGCCCTGGTGGGCGAGAAGGTCGCCATTGTTTCGAATCGTCCGCAGACGACCCGCAACCGCATCATGGGCGTGATGACCCGTGAGGACTGGCAGATGGTGTTCCTGGACACCCCCGGCATCCACACCCCCCGCACAAAGCTGGGCAACTACATGATGCAGTCCGTGCGCGAGGCCATGGACGGCATGGACGGCATGATGGTGCTGGTGGACGCCACCGCCATCGGCGAGCACGACCGCACCATCGTCCGCGACATGGCGGAGAAGAAGGTGCCCAAGGTGCTGCTGCTCAACAAGATCGACCTGCTGCCCCGGGAGAAGCTGCTGGGCATCATCGCGTCCTTCGCCGACTGCGGGTACGACGCCATTATCCCCATCAGCGCAAAGACCGGCGATGGCCTGGCGGAGCTGACCGAGGCGATGGCGGCCCGCCTGCCAGAGGGCCCGAAGTATTTCCCCGATGACATGATGACCGATCAGCCTGAGCGGCTGATTGTGGCGGAGATGATCCGCGAGAAGGCGCTGCTCCACCTGCGCGACGAGGTGCCCCACGGCATCGGCGTGGAGATGATGGCCATGACCAAAGAGTCCGATGATTTCATGGAGATCCACGCCACCATCTACTGCGAGCGCGACGCCCACAAGGGCATCATCATCGGCAAGCGCGGCGCGATGCTGCAGCTGATCGGCACCGAGGCCCGCCGCGACATCGAGGCGCTGCTGGGCCTGCATGTGAATCTCAAGCTGTGGGTCAAGGTGCGCCCTGACTGGCGCAACCGCATGGATGACCTGCGCACGCTGGGCTACGAAAGCAAATAAACTGTTCAGGAGGGTAGCAATTCCCTCCTTTTATTCGTAGTAATGACAAAGGGCCTGCGTTGACATCGCGTGAAGCAGGTGGTATAATCATCCTGTTGTATTATGCCTTCAGGCATGCTGCAACGATTTCTCGAACAGAAACGGAGAAATAGCAGATGGGTAAGTATTTCGGAACGGACGGCTTCCGCGGGGAAGCGAACAAGAATCTGACAGCGGATCACGCCTACCGTGTCGGCCGGTTCCTGGGTTGGTATTTCGGCGAGAAACGCCGCCGTGCTGGCGATGAGACGCCCAGCCGCATCGTTATCGGCAAGGATACCCGCCGCTCCAGCTACATGTTCGAATACGCGCTTGTTGCCGGCGTTGTGGCTTCCGGTGCGGACGCCTACATGCTGCATGTCACCACGACGCCCTCGGTGGCATATGTGGCCCGCGTGGATGAGTTCGACTGCGGCATCATGATCTCCGCCAGCCACAACCCCTATTTCGACAACGGCATCAAGCTGATCAACAGCCAGGGCGAAAAAATGGACGAAGAAACCCTCGACCTGGTGGAGGCGTATCTGGACGGCCATCTGGAGGCGTTCGGGCAGCGATGGGATGAGATCCCCTTCGCACACCGCGAGCACATCGGCTGCACGGTGGACTATGTTTCCGGCCGTAACCGTTACATCGGCTACCTGATCAGCCTGTGCCAGTACTCCTTCAAGGGCAAGAAGGTGGCCCTGGACTGTGCCAACGGCGCGGCCTGGAACATCGCAAAGGCAGTGTTTGAGGCGCTGGGTGCGCGCACCTATGTCATCAACGCCAGCCCCAATGGCCTGAACATCAACGAGAATGCCGGCTCCACCCACATCGAGGGCCTGCAGCGCTATGTGGTGGAAAACGGCTGCGATGTGGGCTTCGCCTATGACGGCGACGCCGACCGCTGCCTGTGCGTTGACGAGAAGGGGCAGCTGGTTACCGGCGACCACATCATGTTCGTCTATGGCCGCTACCTCAAGCAGCGCGGGAAGCTCGCCAACAACACGGTGGTCACCACGGTCATGTCCAACTTCGGCCTCTTCCGTGCCTTTGATGCGCTGGATATCGGTTATGCGCGTACGGCTGTGGGCGACAAGTACGTCTACGAATACATGACGCAGAACGGCTGCCGTCTGGGCGGCGAGAACTCCGGCCACATCATCTTCACCAAATATGCCTCCACCGGCGACGGCATCCTCACGAGCCTGAAGATGATGGAAGTTATCTGCGCCAGGAAAACCACGCTCTCTGAGTTGTGCAAGGATCTGGTCATCTTCCCGCAGGAGCTGGTGAACGTGCGCGTGAAGGATAAGGCGGTCGCTCAGGCTGACGAGGACGTACATGCGGCCGTTCAGGCTGTCGCCGCGAAGCTGGGGGATACAGGCCGCGTGCTGGTGCGCGAGAGCGGTACGGAGCCTGTGATCCGTGTGATGGTGGAAGCGGAAACGCAGGAGATGTGCGTGGCTTGCTGCGAAGACGTCGTCCGTGTGATCCGCGCAAAGGGTCACTGCGTCTGACCCAACTGAAGCTGGAGCTTGAATGGTAAGGATGAAAGAGAAAGTGCGCCCTGGCGAAAGGGGCTGCTACCAGGGATGCAAACGTGCCTTTGATGTGGCGGCGTCCCTTGCCGCGCTGCTGCTGATCTGGCCGGTGATGCTCGTAATCACGCTCCTGGTCCGGCTGCAGGATGGCGGCCGGGCGCTGTATGCCCAGGAGCGGCTCGGACGCTACGGGCAAAGATTCCGCATGTGGAAGTTCCGCAGTATGGTGCCCGACGCGGATTGCATCGCTGAATCGCTGTCCGATGAACAGAAGGCGCAGTACAACGCAGAGTTCAAGATTGATCACGACCCCCGGGTGACGCGGCTCGGAGCCTTCCTGCGCAGGACCAGCCTGGATGAACTGCCGCAGCTGTGGAACATCCTCAAGGGTGAAATGAGCCTTGTGGGACCGCGTCCCATCGTTCCTGAGGAAGCGCGGTGCTACTCACCAGAACAGCTGGAGGTCTTCCACAGCGTACCGCCTGGACTGACGGGACTCTGGCAGACCTGCGCATCCAATCAGGACACCTACACCACGGGTGGCCGGCAACGCATGGAGCTGCACTATGCGCAAAGCGCAGACTTCCTGATGGATATCCGCCTGATCTTCAAGACGTTCCGCGCAGTCGTGAGGAAGGCAAAGGATGGATCGTCATGAAGGAATGCAAAATATGCTTAATTGGGGCTTGATTTCCAAAGATGTGTATGATATAATTAGATGAGAGAGGCTATGCTGTTTTTTGGCTGCATAACCGAAAGGAGTTGAAGAGTGTGAAGAGATTCATTTCTTTCTGTCTGGTTCTGGCGATGATCCTGTCGATTGTTCCGACGGTTCTTGTCAGCGCGGAGGAAACTGAATTCGAGATCTCGGGGAACAAGCTGATCCGTTACAACGGCAACAGCTCTTCCGTGACTGTTCCTGCCGAGGTTGAAATCATCGGTTCTGGCGCCTTCATGAATAACAGGAACATCACCTCTGTTCGTTTCGCGGGCAAGGTGACGACCATTCAGGCAAATGCATTCGCCGGCTGTACGAAGCTTGCGCGGGTTTCCTTTGCGGATAAGTCCGCTCTGGAAAGCATTGGCTCCTATGCCTTTGCCGGCTGTCTGCCGATGGATCCCTCCTGGGCCAATGGCGTGAAGAGTGTGGCTGGCAACGCCTTTGACGGCTGCAACATTGCTGCGAGCAAGCCTGCCGAGCCGACCAGCACTCCGCCCGTTGTGCAGCTCGAGCCCACGCCTACCCCTGTTCCGACTGCCACGCCGGAACCCACTGCTGAGCCTACTGCCGAGCCGACCGCGGAACCCACGGCCGAGCCCACCGCTGAGCCGACTGCGGAACCCACGGCCGAGCCCACCGCTGAGCCGACTGCGGAACCCACCGCGGAGCCGACCGCAGAACCCACGGCTGAGCCCACCGCTGAGCCGACTGCGGAACCCACCGCGGAGCCGACCGCAGAACCCACGGCTGAGCCCACCGCTGAGCCGACTGCGGAACCCACGGCTGCGCCTACCGCTGAACCCACGGTTGCGCCGACTGCCGAGCCTACTGCAACTCCCGCAGCGAGTGACTCTTCCGGTGCATCTGACATCAATGCTGGCGACAAGGACGCGAAGGTTGTTACGCAGATCGTGACGCAGCCCCAGGACGTTGTTGTTGCCGAGGGTGAGACTGCCACGGTGACCTTTGAAGCAGCGGGTGATGGGCTGACTTATAAGTGGTGGTTCTCCAATAAGGGGGACGGCAAGAATTTCTACCCGACGTCGACATTTACCTCTAACAAATATGAAGCGGTTATGTCTGACAGTCGTGATGGCCGTATGATCTACTGTGTTGTAACTGACTGTTACGGCAATAGTGTTCAGACGAATACTGTTACGATCAAGATGGGGACGCCTGTCGAGTTTGCCATCACCAAGCAGCCTGAGAACGTAGCGGTTGCAGAGGGTGAAATGGCGACGGTTTCTTTTGAAGCTGTTGGTGAGGGCCTGACTTACCAGTGGTGGTTCTCGAACAGCAACAACGGATCCACGTTCTACCCGACGACATCATTTACTTCTAACAAGTACGAAGTCGAAATGAATGCTTCTCGTAATGGCCGCAGAGTTTATTGCGTTGTGACAGACAAAAATGGGAATCGCATTCAGACCGATACTGTCACGATCAGCATGGAAATCCCTGTTGAGTTCGCAATTACCAAGCAGCCGGAGAATGTCGCAGTTGCTGAAGGCGAAATGGCTACGGTTACTTTCGAAGTTAGCGGTGAGGGTCTGACTTACCAGTGGTGGTTCTCGAACAGCAACAACGGATCCACGTTCTACCCGACGACATCATTTACTTCTAACAAGTA
>JAFQQT010000093.1 GCA_017410455.1 Clostridia bacterium | reverse complement strand
GCGGGTGTTGCCGTAGTCGGTGCGGGGGTTGCCGTAGTCGGCGCAGGAGTAGCCGTGGTCGGCGCAGGTGTGGCCGTAGTCGGCGCAGGAGTAGCCGTGGTCGGTGCAGGGGTGGCCGTGGTCGGTGCAGGCGTGGCCGTAGTCGGCGCAGGGGTGGCCGTGGTCGGCGCAGGGGTGGCCGTAGTCGGTGCGGGGGTTGCCGTAGTCGGCGCGGGAGTGGCCGTAGTCGGAGCAGGGGTAGCCGTGGTCGGTGCGGGGGTTGCCGTGGTCGGCGAGGGGGTTGCCGTAGTCGGCGCAGGGGTGGCCGTGGTCGGCGCGGGTGTGGCCGTAGTCGGTGCAGGGGTGGCCGTAGTCGGCGCAGGAGTAGCCGTGGTCGGTGCAGGAGTGGCCGTAGTCGGTGCGGGGGTTGCCGTAGTCGGCGCAGGGGTGGCCGTGGTCGGTGCAGGAGTTGCCGTGGTCGGTGCAGGGGTGGCCGTGGTCGGCGCGGGTGTGGCCGTAGTCGGTGCGGGGGTGGCCGTAGTCGGCGCGGGAGTGGCCGTAGTCGGTGCGGGGGTGGCCGTAGTCGGTGCAGGAGTGGCCGTAGTCGGCGCAGGAGTGGCCGTAGTCGGTGCGGGGGTTGCCGTAGTCGGCGCAGGAGTAGCCGTGGTCGGCGCAGGGGTTGCCGTGGTCGGCGCAGGGGTAGCCGTGGTCGGCGCGGGAGTAGCCGTGGTCGGTGCAGGGGTAGCCGTGGTCGGCGCGGGAGTAGCCGTGGTCGGCGCAGGAGTGGCCGTGGTCGGCGCGGGGGTTGCCGTGGTCGGCGCAGGAGTGGCCGTGGTCGGCGCAGGAGTGGCCGTGGTCGGCGCAGGAGTGGCCGTAGTCGGTGCAGGAGTGGCCGTAGTCGGCGCAGGAGTGGCCGTAGTCGGCGCAGGGGTGGCCGTAGTTGGTGCGGGGGTTGCCGTAGTCGGCGCAGGGGTGGCCGTAGTCGGCGCGGGGGTGGCTGTGGTCGGTGCGGGGGTTGCCGTGGTCGGCGAGGGGGTGGCCGTAGTCGGCGCGGGGGTTGCCGTGGTCGGCGCCGGAGTGGCCGTAGTCGGTGCAGGGGTGGCTGTGGTCGGTGCGGGGGTTGCCGTGGTCGGTGCAGGAGTGGCCGTAGTCGGCGCGGGTGTAGCCGTGGTCGGCGCGGGAGCGATCGCTGCCAGTTCCTCCGCTGGCGAAACGAGCGGAGTCGCGGAGGTCTCGGGCTGCGGGGTGGAGCCATCGGGGATCAGCGCGGCGGCCAGCATGCTCAGCGCAAGGGCGCCGGCGGCTGCGGCGCCGCCGATGATCAGGGGATTGGTCTTGCGGGTCTTTTTCGGTGCAGATGAGGAGGGGAAGGAGGGCTCGACGCGCTTGCCGCTGAAGGCCTGCGTCAGCTGCTCCAGGTCATCGTAGCGATCCGCCGTGTTGAGCGACATGCCCCGCAGCAGAACGGCTTCCATGCTGACCGGAATGTCGCTGCCCAGGGAGCGCGGGGTGGGCACCTCCTCGCCCAGGGCGCGCATAAGCGCATCGGTGGGCGCTTTGCCCGTCAGGGCGAAATACATCGTGGCGCACATGGCGTGCTCGTCTGTGCGGGCGTCAAGGACGCTGTTGGGGCTGCGCTGCTCCAGCGGGGTATAGCTGGGGCGGATGATGACGGAGCGGGTCGTGTGCTCGGTCATGCCATTGGCGGCAGCGGTGTATGCGGCGCCAAAATCCAGCAGAACGGCGCAGTCGTCGCTGCGGCGGATCATGATATTGTCCGGGCTGACGTCGCGGTGAATGATGCCGCTGCGATGCACCTGGGCCAGAGCAGAGATCAGGGGGAAGAAGTAGCGGCGCACCTCCTCCCAGCTCAGCGGCGCATTCCGATGCGCAACAAGCTGCGCGAGGGTCTCACCGTCGATATACTCCATGACGATGTAGATCGTGTTGTTGGCCTCGAAGGCGGAATGGATCTGCACGATGTTCGGCTGCGGGGTGATGCTGGCGACGGTGCGGCCTTCAGCCAGGGCGCGCCTGCGGCCGCGGGCGAAATCATCCTCGCTGTTGGAATAGGACTGCAGCGAATGGCTGGCGCCGTCGCGGGTCGCCATCTCCCGGGGGAAGTATTCCTTGATCGCCACGCGCCTCTCCAGGGTGAGGTCGATGCCGATGTAAGTGACGCCGAAGCCGCCGTGCCCCTTCTTCATGCCGACGAGGTACTGGTTCATCAGCACAGTCTGCGGGAGGTAACCGGGGCCGTTGCTGCGCACGTGATTATCGTGCCCGCAATGAGGGCACACGGCATCGACAGCATCAATGGGACACATGCACGAAAAACAGTACAGATACTCGGTGTTCATAAGTGTTGCCTCCCGGTGGGCGTGTTTCTCGGGTGAACGCTGCACGGAAGGAAGCCGGGGAGTAATGCAGACAAATGTCCTCAGATGTGGTATAATGGTTTGAACATTGTATACCAATTCATAAGGAAGCGCGTGGTGCGTACAGGCATTGGTAAAATGGGCATCCGGCCCTGGTGCGTATTGTCTACATTAGGAACCAATTTTGCGCCGGATCGCCCCGATTCTGATGCCTGTGAAGGCATGGCGGGGCAATCCGGCGCAAAAAAATGCACGAAAAAAAGCCCGTGCACGAAGCACGGGTCGGGAAATCAGGCCATGTTGTCGATGCCGGAGACAGGCGGTTCGCCGGAGTTGCCGGTCGAGTCATCCTGGACAGGCACCTCGCCCTTGCGCTTGCTGTCGATGTAAAAGCCGACGATGGAGATGATCGCGGGGACGCCCACGAAGAGGACGTCGGTGCCAAGGTCCTTCTTGAAGGAAGTGATGACTTCCTCGTCATTCAGGTAGAAATCATAGCAGTCGGCGCGAGTGGGGTAAATGGCCGAACTCTTGCTGATGCCGGCCTCGTCATACGTCTTGACGACCTCGGCATAATCCTTCTCGATCAGGCCGACGTAGAAGACGGCCTCTGCCAGCACCACGGCCAGCAGGCTGCAGACGATGCCGACCACCAGGACGGAAACGCCCTTGCGGCCTTTGAAGAGCTTGTAGCCGCCGCCGACAAGGAAGCCGATGCCAAAGCCCAGGAGCGTATTGGTCTCGTTGAGGATGAGGTAGAAGATACCGGCGACGATTGCGCCGATGATGCCGCCCAGCAGTGCGCCGATCAGGCCGCTGAGGATGCTGCCCTGCTGTTCTTCGGAGGGATTGTTGTACTGATCCATGGGAACTCTCCTTTGCTTGTGTAGTAGCGTGTATTATTGTAACAGAACAGGGGCGTAAAATCAAGTGATCGGAAGCGGCGGAGGAAAGTTTTACAATTCGTCCCCGTCGTCGTCCAGCGCGTGGCGGACGGCTTCCTTCACCACGTCCCAGCCATAGCCGCGGCGGGCGAGCATGGCCTGTATGCGGGCAGCGGCCCTGCGGCGGTCTTCGCCGGGCTTCATGCGTGAGGC
Organism: Clostridia bacterium; assembly: GCA_017410455.1. GTDB lineage: Bacteria > Bacillota > Clostridia > Christensenellales > Aristaeellaceae > UBA11524. The sequence goes on along the minus strand of JAFQQT010000093.1, from coordinate 107,059 downwards.
GGTCTTTTCCGCCAGGGCAATGGCGCCGGCAAGCTGTTCCTCGTCGTCGATCTGCTCCAGGGCGGCCTCGGCTTCCTCGGCGGATACGCCCTTGTGGCGCAGCTCCCGGGCGATGCGGCTGCGGCCCAGCTTTCGCCCCGCGCGGGCTTCCACCCACTGCTGCGCGAAGTCCGCATCGTTGAGCAGCCCCTCGCGTTCGAGCTTGTACAGGGCCATCTCCACCGTGCAGGGGCGGTAGCCGGCCTGCAGGAGCTTTGCCTCCACCTCGTGGCGGCTGCGGGCGCGGGCGGCCAGGTAGCCCACGGCGCGATCCAGCGCGTGGCGGTACTGGCGCACCATCAGCCAGTTGTCGTACTCCTCCAGGTCGATGGGCTGGCCCTCCTGCAGGGGGCGTTCCCGCATGAGGCTGGCGGACACGAGGACGTCCTCCTGTTCGCTGACGGTGACGCGGTAGCGGCCGCGTTCCCTGCGGATGGCGGTGATCACGTCCATGAGGGCATCTCCTTTGTCAGGGCCCAGCGGAGCACATCCTGATTGACCAGGCCGAGCTTGCCCTTGCGGGCCTCGCTGGCGCCGCCGTTGAGGAAGATGACCATGCGGCCCGTTTCCTCCTCGATGAAAGCGCCGTCAACGCAGCCGTAGGCGAAGCCCTGATGCCCCAGCAGGCGGCGGGGCCAGAGCTTCGGCCGGTCGAGGATGACCAGCCCCAGGCCGTATTTCCGGGTGGATGTGGCGGACTGCTGCCGGGTCATTTCGGCCATGAGGTCGGCGGGGATCAGCTGCTGCCCCTCATGCATGCCGCGATGGTGGATCAGCTGCAGCAGCCGGGCCAGGGAGGGCGCATCAGTGTACATCGCCCCGGCGGTGTGGCCGAAGTGGCGCAGGGGATCGGGTACAGCCACGGGCTGGCGGCCCAAAGGCGTGATGGTCACGTCCGCCCCGGGATGGTAGGGCAGCACGCGGCTGATGGGCATGATGAGGCGCTCGTCTAGGGTGGATGCATCCAGCGTGGCGCGCATGCCCAGGGGGTCGAACACCCGCTGCTGCAGCACCGCCGCAACGCTCATGCCGGTGGCCTGCTCCAGGATGCAGCCCAGCAGGCCGAAGCCAAAGTTGCTGTAGATCAGCTGCTTCCCCGGCTCGCAGGCGCGGATGGCGGTCTCGGCGAGCACATCATCGTAGCTGCGGCCTTCGCGCAGGGCAGCGTCCATGGTGGGCAGGTCGTTCAGGCCGCTGGTGTGGCTGAGCAGGTGGCGCACCGTCACGCCCGCCATAACGGATGCGTGGGGCGTATCCGGCAGGAGCGAAGCAACGGGGGCCTCCAGCGTGAACAGGCCCTCTGCGATGCAGGAGAGGGTCGCCACCGCCGTGGCCATCTTGGTGATGGAGGCGACGCGGTAGAGCGTGTCCTCCTGCGCTGCATGCATGGGCACGGTGACGGTGGTGTGCAGCTGCGCGCGGCGATGGCCGTCGTCCAGCAGGAGCGAGGCGCCCAGCACATGGTGGCGCACCATCAGGTGCTCATAATAGGGCAGGTGATGCAGCTCCTGCCCTGAGGCGGCATGCCGCATGATCTTGTAGGGAGAGGGGGCGCGGAAGAGCATCGCGCGGTAGATGAGGTTCTTCAGCGGGTTGGTGGGCATGGGTCAGGCCTCCGTCTTCTTTCGGTCGTAGATGGCAAGGAGGATGAGCAGCACGGCGGCGACAGCGGCCAGCAGCAGGCTCAGCCCCTGGCTGACCCGCACAGGTCCCAGCATGAGGCTGTCCGTCCGCAGACCCTCGATGAGGGTGCGCCCCGTGCCGTAGAGCAGCGCGTACCAGAGGGTCACGACGCCATCGCGTTTCCTGCGCGGGCGGATGATGAACCACAGCACCAGGAAGGTCAGCAGGTTCCATACGGACTCATAGAAGAAGGTGGCCATGTGCCAGACATAGCCTTCGCCGGTGGGAATGAGCACCCCGGCGGGGAAGAACTGCCATGCCGGGTCGGTGATGGGCGCGCCGTAGGCCTCCATGTTGAAGTAGTTGCCCCAGCGGCCGATGGCCTGCGCCAGCGCCACGGTGGGGATGATCATGTCTGCAAGGAGCAGGGGGCTGAGCTTCTTCATCCGCGCGGTGATGAATATCGCAGCCAGGCCGCCGATGATGCCGCCATAGATGGCCAGGCCGCCCTCCCAGATGCGCAGGATGGACAGCGGGTCGCCGGCGAAGGCGTCCCAGGAGAAAACGACGTAGTACAGCCTCGCGCCGATCACCCCCAGGGGAATGAGCAGCAGGGCCAGGTCGGTCACCGTGTCTTCGGGCAGCTGCAGACGCTTTTCCTCCCGGCTGCACAGGAGGATCGCCAGGAGGATGCCCGTGACGATCAGCACGCTGTACCAGGGCAGCGTGCCGATGATGAAGCGGCTGTAGGGGACGGCTGGGAACATGGGAATCCCTCCTTGGAAGATTGCTTACATTATAGGTATTTCCCGGCGGGATGTCAAGGATACGGCGGGGGAGGCACGGGGGAGCTTTTTGCGCCGGAGGGTCTTGCAAAGCGGTGCAGGCAGGAGTATAATGTCAGCAGAGACCCTCAAGAATGCGAAGGAGGCATACCACAATGAGCAAGGTTCATGTTTTTGATCATCCGCTGATTCAGCACAAGCTGTCCATCATGCGCAAGACGGAGACCGGCCCGAAGGAGTTCCGCGAGCTCCTGGAGGAGATCTCCATGCTGATGGTCTATGAGGTCACCCGCGACCTGCCCACTGAGGAAGTGGAGATCGAGACCCCCATCTGCAGGACGAAGGTGAAGATGCTCGCCGGCAAGAAGCTGGGCATCGTGCCGATCCTCCGCGCGGGCCTGGGCATGGTAGACGGCATCAGCAACATGATCCCTGCCTGCCGCATCGGCCACATCGGCCTTTATCGCGACCCGGAAACCCTGGAGCCTGTGGAGTACTACTGCAAGCTTCCCCACGACGCCCAGGATCGTGAGCTGCTGGTTCTGGATCCCATGCTGGCCACCGGCGGCAGCGCCAGCGACGCCATCACCCTGATCAAGAAGCGCGGCTGCACCCACATCCGCCTGGTCAACCTGATCGCCGCACCCGAGGGCATCGCCCGCGTGCAGAAGGATCACCCGGACGTGGACATCTACGTTGCCGGCCTGGACGATCACCTCAACGACCATGGCTACATCGTGCCCGGCCTGGGCGACGCGGGCGACCGCCTCTTCGGCACCAAGTAATCACCACGGGGGAGCAGGCCGCTCCCCCTTTTTTCAGGAGGACGCTGTGGATATTGTGCAGGAACTGCTGGACGCAGGATTCGGCCGGGTCATCGTGCTGGACGCTGCGGAGTGCGGCGTAACGGAGGCAGAGAGCCTCCTGCTGGCCCTGTGGCCCTATCAGGCGGAGCGGGAAGTCAGCGCTGGCGAAGCGTGGATCCACCCGTACTACTTCGCCTCCCAGGCCGCCTACCGCGCAGCGGACGCCATCGCCCAAAGACACGCGGCGGACGGCGTTCTCTGGCGGGAGGATATCCGCCTCAAGCCCATCTTCGCGCGTTTGCCCGGCTTCTCGCAGGGGCGCAACACCCTCTCGTGCGTACCGGAATACGGCAGCCGCTTCCATGTGCAGATGCTGACCCTGGCCCATGGCCTGCCGGCCACCCATCACCTGGAGGAGGTGCCCCACGCCCTGCGCTGCGGCGACTGTCACCGCTGCGAGGCAGCCTGCCCCACGGGCGCACTGGAGGGCGGGGTATTCCACCGGGAGCGCTGCCTGCGCAACTGGCAGGTGAGCGGTCAGGCCTACCCGGAGGAGGTCCGGAAGAGGATGGGCGTACGGCTGATCGGCTGCGACGAGTGCCAGCGATGCTGCCCGCACAATCCGCCGCCTGCGGGGGAGGAAGCGCCCCTGCCCGTTTCGCTGGAGGAGATCCTGCGCACACCGAAGGCGGCGGCAGTGACCCTGCGCGACCACATCGGCGCGACCATCACCATGCACAACCGCCTGCTGGGTGGCGCGTGCATCGTGGCGGGATGCACGCAGCGGCGGGACCTGATCCCGCACCTGTGGCGGCATGCCGCGTCCCCCTCGGCGGCCGTGGCGGAGCATGCCCGCTGGGCCCTCGTGCAGATGGAGGTGACATTTCTCCCGCCCACGGAGGATTCACATGTGTAACGAATCGCCCTTTTTCGGGGGCGGTTCGCTCTTTTTTACAGGTTAGTCATTGCAGTTTCTGAAAAAGTGCTGTATAATAAATGCTGGTTTATTATGCGCAGATGCGCTGACATACAGGAGGGAAACCTATGCCCCTGAAGCCGATTTTTGATAAGGCCCCGCTGACGGCCATGACCTGCCAGGCGCTGCGGCCCGGTATGGTGCGTTCGGAGCACCCCAAGCTGAAGCAGATCGCGGCGCTGCTGGCGGGCGATGCCGCCCCCCAGGCGCTGGAGCCTGCATTCCGCCTGACCTGCCTGACCCAGGCTGAGCCTGATCAGAGCGCTGCAGCGGCGCAGATCCGCCGTGCCCTGGCCGCCCAGAAGGAGGACGGCTCCTTCGACATGCCCCTGTGCGACGCGGTGGCGGTGCTCAGGGCCTGCTGGGCACTGTATGAGTATGAGGCGCGCAAGCCCCTGCTGGAGCACATCGCCCGCTGGTGCAGCTGGGCGGCGCAGCACTGGGACATGGTGCAGGCCGACGACGAACTCTGGGCCAACCCGGCGGACCTGCTGGAACTGCTGGAGCAACTCTACCGCGTCACGGGCAAGAGTGCCCTGCTGACGATGATCAGCCACCTCTCCCAGCAGGCGATGAACTGGTCGGCTGTGCTCAACACCATCAATGTGCAGCGCCCCACCAGCCGCTCCACCACCCGCGAGGAGCTGGAAGCCGGCCTGCGCGCCGAGCAGGGCAGCCGGGAAGGGTATCACACGCACTTCGTGCGCACCAACAGCCCGGAAATGCTGGCCGATGGCGCCCGCGCATGCATCGCCCGTGGATGGGTGAGCGGCTCTGCGACGGAGATGAACGCCGCCCGCACCGGCTGGGAGCGCCTGCAGCGCCACCACGGCGCCATCTGCGGCGGCCTGACCAGCGATGAGCTGCTGGAGGGCGCCACGCCCTGTGCGGCGGTGAGCGCGGCTGCGGTTGGCGCATGGGCGGAAGCCCTGTGCAGCGCGGCGGCTCAGCGCCAGGGCGACTGGGCCTTCGAGCCTGTGGAGCGCATTGCCCTCAACGCCATGCCCGACAGCATCGGCGAGGACGGCGTGCGGCCCTTCCAGCGCGTCAATGCGCTGGTGGCGGAGCCTGGCACGGACGACTGCTTCCGCGTGACGGACGACCATGCGCAGCGCGCGCTCTACCGCATGGCGCGGGGCTGCGCGGCGGTGGCCTCCGCTGCGGTGATGGCCCGCCCCGATGGCTTTGCTGTCAACATGTACATCCCCGGCCGCTATCAGGTGCCCGTTGGCGATGGCGTGATGATGCTGACCCTTCGCATGGAGAGCGGCGCCTGCAGCATTCAGGTGAACTGCCGCCAGCCGGTCAGGGCAGCTGCCCGCCTGCGCCTGCCCTCCTGGGCGCGCAGCACCGACATCACCATCAACGGCATGGAGAGCGACGCCGGGAAGGACGCTACTGCGGCCTGCATGACCATCGAGCGCATCTGGCATGACGGCGACGTCCTGGCTGTGACGCTGGAGGAGTCCCTGCGCGTGGAGGAAGGGCACCATCAGGGCCGTTATGTCCTCAGGGGCGCAAAGCTGATGTGCATGCCCGCAGGGAAGGATTGGGCCTGCTCGTTCGTTTCCTGTATGGAAGTTGAGGCTGGCGTGGTCGCGCTGGTGGATCGCGTGCCTTCCTGGAAGGCCAGGGGCGACGTCCCGGCGGATATCCCCGTGCTGCCCGCCCCCACCGGCGAGGAGCTGACCCGCGTCCGGCTCGTGCCCTATGCGGAGGCCGGCGCACGCATCGCCCTCTTCCCCGGGAGGAGCAAGGCATGATCAGCGTCCGCCTCGCCCCGCTGGCGGGGATCACCGACTGGCCCTTCCGCCTGCTCTGCTTTGAGCAGGGCTGCGACATGGCCACGACGGAGATGGTCAGCGCCATGGGGTACCTCTGCGCGCCGAAGGATCACTATGCGACCCAGTCGCTGCTCGTGCTCCACCCGGCGGAGAAGCGGCTGGCCGTGCAGCTCTTTGGCAAGGAAGCGGACGTGATGGCCCGCGCAGCGCAGGCAATGGCGGAACTGAACCGCTTTGAGATGATCGACATCAACATGGGCTGCCCGGCCCATAAGGTGGCCTGCTCCGGCGAGGGCAGCGGCCTGATGCGCACGCCCGAAAAGGCGGAGGCGATCCTCCGCGCGGTGGTCAAGGCCAGCCCGCTGCCGGTGTCTGTCAAGATGCGCCTGGGCTGGGACAGCACCTCCATCAACGTCATCGATATGGCGAAGATGGCGCAGGACTGCGGCGTGTGCGAGATCGCCATCCACGGCAGGACCCGCGCGCAGCAGTACGCCGGCACGGCGGACTGGGACTATGTCCGCCGGGTGAAGGAAGCCGTGCAGGTGCCCGTCATCGGCAATGGCGACATCTTCACCGGGGAGGACGCGGCGCGCCGCATTGCAGAGACCGGCGTGGACGGCGTGATGATCGCCCGTGGCGCGCTGGGGAACCCCTGGCTGTTCGGCGAGATCCGCCAGAAGCTGGAGGGCCGTCCCTTCACGCCCCCGACGGTGGCCCAGCGCATCGCCACGGCCATCCGCCACTATGACATGCTCCTGGAGTGGAAGCCCCGGCCGGTGGCCGTCAATGAGATGCGCAAGCACGTCTGCTGGTATGTGTCGGGGCTGCGCGGCGCTTCGCAGCTGCGCGGGGTCATCAATACCCTGACCGACCCGGAGGACGTGAAAGCGCGCCTGCTGGCCTTTGCGGAAACCGCCAGGCCTGAATGACTGAATATCCGCAGCTGAAAGGATTGTGATGAACCATGCGTTGGATCCGCAGGGGACTGGCCCTTTGCCTGACGATGCTGCTGCTTCTTGGCAGCGCGCTGGCGGAGGTGCCCTTTCTGCAGCATACCTCCGGCTGGACGTTGGAAGATACGCCCCTGGAGGCGCTCCTTTCGGCAGACGTCATCAGCTGCATGCCCTATGACGATGACCGCCTGGCCATGCTCCGGCAGGTGACAGACGTGCTCTCCATGCGCCTTCGCACGGGCATGGACGAGGGCAGCGTGACCATCTTCGTGGGCAACACGGAGGCGGTCACCCTCGCTTATCTGGAGGACGCAGTGCAGCTGAGCTGCATTACGGAGCTGGCCTTCACATCCCAGGATGATCCGGTGGACATGCTCCTGGGCGCTTCGACGGAAGTCAGCACGCCCTATGGCCTGCGCGCCGACGCGGAAACCCTGCTGGATGACGGCTGGACGCTGCTGCTGGCGCTGGAGGAGCCCCTGGAGGGCTACGGCAAGCGCAAGAATGTGAAGACCACCATCACCGATATGGGCCTGGCCCGCACCTGCACGGACTATACCGTGGCCGCGAAGGATGTGGAGACCCTCAAAACCATGCTGCTGGAGAACTGCCCCGAGGGCTGGCTGCGTGAGATCATCTCCGGTCTGACTTTCTCGGGCAAGCAGACCCTGCGCGTCTACCGGGACGAAAACGGCGTGCCCCTGCGCATGGAGTACAATGGCGGCTGCGGCCCGGAAGGAAACCTGCGCACAGTGAAACTCATCTGGCGCATGCGCCGCGACGACGTTGCCCACCGGGATGAGGTGACCCTCACGTCCCCGGCCAAATCCGGCACGAACAAGAACACGCTGGAGTTCAACCGCGTCATCCGCACGAACAAGCAGGGCGCGCTGGAGATGGAAGGATCCTTCACCTACACGGTGACCGCCGACCGGCAGACCACCACCCGCAAAGGCTCCTTTGAGCTGACGAATGCGTATACGGACGATGCGGACGTGATCACGGGCGAAATCACCCTGCAGCAGAAGCTCCCGGGGGAGGACAGCTTCTCCGGCCTGGTTCTTGCGCCGGACATGCGCCTTGCCGGATCGGCTGACGCGCCCCAATTCACCGGAAGCGTCACCGTGAGCACCAAAGATGGCAGCGACGTGCTGGACAGCGCCGTGATTCACATCACCCTCACGCGCTGCGAAGCGTCCAGCTGGAATGAGCGGGAGGAGTCCATCGACATGGACCAGCTGACCCCTGATGAGCTGGCTCTGCTGCAGGAGGATGTGGCGCTGGGCGTGGCGACCGCCCTTGTGCGCCCGCTGATCCTGCTGCTGGGCGACTCGGCGGAGTGGTTCTTCCGCGACATGCTCCCCGAGCAGATCCAGCGCATCACCGATGCGGCCGACGCGGTCGTGATGCAGTGATCTGCGCCATTCTGACTGACCGAAACCAAGGAGGCAACCCCATGAAACGTATCCTGTGCATCCTGCTGTGCCTGATGCTGGCGGCTCCTGCGGCGCTGGCCGAGGATTATTCGCCCACGCGCTTGTTCCGCCAGCAGTTCATCACCGGCGGCAACGGCCTTCGTGGCACCGTGTCCGTGACGGCTTCCGGCGTGGCGGAATGGCTGGATCTGCTCCTGCCTTTCACTGCCGCCAAGGTGCAGGTGCGCATCATCGGCGAGCAGCAGGCCGGGAAGTCCGACCTGGTGCCGGATGATGACGACTGGCAGATGAAGCTCTGGGTCAAGGATGCGCAGGGCAATCAGCAGGGCCTGACGTATGTGTACGGCACGCCCGAGGGGATCTTCCTGAGCAGCGAGCTGCTGCCCGGCGAGTTCCTCACCCTGCCGGTGAAGAACGTGAACCTGCCCTATCAGGTGTCCGACGGCGAAACGCTGGCGCTGCTGAACGCCTTCAACCCGCTGCAGCTGCCGGATGCGGCGCAGAGCGGCAATGTCACCGCCTGGTCCGCCCTGGGAGAGCTCTTCGCCATCGACAGCGCAGACTGGGCGGCGGAGTGGACGCCCGTATTGACCAAGTATGAAACCCTCGTGGACATGTGGCTGGCGGATTATGCCACCCCCACGGTGGTGACCGGCAATGGCGGCCGCACGACGCTGCGCGCCAGCTACGAGATTCCCGCAGAGGCGCTCAAGGCCGAGGCGAAGTACCTTCTGGGCCTGATGATGAACGACGTGGAGCTGCTGACCCTCGCCATGCCCTACCTGACGGACGAGCAGTGCTCCCTCTACCTCAATCCTGCGATGCTCTGGTTCTATGAGTACTGCATCGACGTCGCGCCGCTGCAGGGCAGCATTCTGCTGGAGCGCGAAACCACGATGCTGGGCGAAACGACGGCGATGAACATCTCCCTGCCGCTCCTTTCGCTGCCCCAGGAGTTGACCGCTCCCCTGAGCGCCATGCTGCAGCAGGCGTTCACTCTGCCCTATGACGATGCGCTGGCGGGCGTCGACCGCATCTCCATCCGGCAGGCCGGCGAGGAACTCTCCATCAGCCTGAGCAGCCCGCAGTACACCGTAACCACGATCGTCAGCGGCGCGGCGGCGGAGGAAAGCAGCGCATACAGCGGCTTCCTGCGCATCACGCCTGCGGTGGACAGCGAGCAGCCGCCGCTCTCTGCGGCCTTCGCGTACTCCGCCAGCCACACCATCACAGAGGACGAGGAGTACAACACCCTGGAGGCATTTGCCTGGTCGCTGAACGTGACGCCGGACATGTCCCTGGCGGAGCCGGAGGACGCCTTCCACAGCACCTACATCGAGTTCGCGCCCCTGTCCTTTGAGGCGAAGGTGACCTACACCAAGCGCGACAAGGTCAACAGCCCTGTGCAGCTGGCAATCCAGCTGGCCGCGACGCTCCCGGATGCCGAGCTGGCCCTGACGGCCAGCCTGAAGGTGGCCGAGCGCTGGGCGCATGAGGCGCTGCCCACGACGGGCGGCGAGGACATCTCCGCCATGTCTGACGGGCGGAAGGCGGAGCTGCGCACGATCTTTGTGCAGCATGCGATGGAAACGATGATGAACCTGAACGCTGCGCCTGCACAGTAAGGCCAAAGACAGGAGGAAATGCGGATGACAAAGCGGATTCTGGCGCTGTTGCTGGCGCTGTTGCTGCCTGTGGCAGCCCTGGCGGAGACCTGCTGTCTTGAGGCTTCCGTGCAGATCAACCAGGAGAACGCACCGGACGTGTTCAAGGCGATGGGCCTCTTTGCCGGCGCGAATAACGAGGATGACCTGTGCCAGTCCCTTGCGGAAATGGTGGACGGCTTTGCAATCCGCGTTGTGACGCAGGAGGATGCAAACCGCTTCACCATGGCATTTGACGACACGAACCTGCTGGAGATGAGCGTCATTGCCAGCGGCGCGGATCTGGTGATCACCAGCGAGCTGCTGGGCAGCAATGCCCTGCTCATCCCCGCCGACCTGATGAGCCCGGAGGACGCTGCCTTCGTGCAGCTGATGGAAGGCACGGACTGGCTGCAGCTGCTGGGCGGCGTTGTGAGCGCGGCGGCAGCGCACCTGGACGGCTTCGAGGTGACCACGCAGCGCGGCAGCTTCAGCGGCGATGCGTACGCCGGCGGCGTGTACTGCACCACCTGCACCTTCGATGACGCGGATATCGCCGCGCTCCTCAGTGCCGCGATGACCGATGAGGTGCGCGAGCTGATTCTGGCGGTTGCGGAGTACCTCGGCTTTGATGGCGAAGGCTTCATCGCCGGGATCGAACAGGCCCATCAGGATGCTTCGGCGGCCAACACGCATCACTATATCGTGCGCGTGGTGTATGATGCAGCTTATGCGCCCATCGGCCTGTCTGCCACGGTGCTGGCGGGCGAGAAGCAGCTGGCGACCCTCTCGGTGGGCTATGCGGATGGCGAGCTGCTCATCGTGGCCGGCCTCCCGATGGACGACGTGAACTTCTGGCACTGCCACGGCATCAGCCTGACGAAGACCACCGATGAGGACGGTGCGATCCATCTGGCCCTGGAGGGGTCGATCGTGGAGTTCACCGGGCTGAAGGACGAGGATTTCGCCTTTGCGGCGGCGGTGTTTGAAGAGACGCTGTATGAGCTCGACTGGTCTGCGCAGATCAATCTGGTCGGGGACAACGCCGCCTGGAGCTTCGAAAGCGTCCAGGGGACGGATGTGGCCACCGGGAGCGGCATGACAGCCAAGGGCTTCCTGCTGGGCGGCACGCGCTTCAGCAACACCTGCAGCTACAGCTTCGGCGGCAAGGTCTACATGACCGAGCGCATCACCTGGGCGCCCTGCGACCCCATCAGCACGGATCTGAGCGGCTACACCCTCTGCGATGTGATGGCGGCGGAGGACGCGGGCCTGCTCAACGAGATGGGCGCTGATCTCACCACCGAACTGACCACGCGGTTGCTCAAGGTGGTCCCGATGCAGCTGCTGCTCTACCTGCAGTAATACACAAAGCCAGCCGATGCACGATGCACGCGGCTGGCTTTTCTGATCCCTGCAGAAATGAAATAGCCGCCGGACAGCCTCCGGCGGCGGGGTATCACTGTGCGTCGTCAGCGCCCGTGAGCACCTCGACAAACTGCATGTCGACCATCTGCGCGTAGTCCCATTCGCCCTCAAAGAGGCCGGAGATGGTCAGAACCTGCATGCAGGTATCCACGGCCTGCTGGCTGATGAAGCCATCAGGGCTCCAGAGCTCGTCGGCATAGGCGCGGTCGAGGGCAGCCTGGCGGCCTTCGTCGGTCAGGGTGGGGAACTCCAGCTCCAGCACGCGTTCGGCCAGGGGGCGATCCTCCGCCACAGCCTGCAGGGCGCGCAGCATTGCGCGGACGAAGGCCATGCATGTCTCCGGGTCACTCTCGATGGTCGAGCGCTTCACGCCGATGACGGAGTAGGCGTAGTCGCCCAGGTCGGGGAAGGCGACGAAGGGTTCCTCGAAGATCCCGGCAGTCACGCCTTCGGAGATCTGCGGTTCGCCGCCGTTGCCGATGTCACCCTGGCCATAGCGCAGCATGGCGGTGACCGTGGCAGCGTCGGCGTTCTCAGAGAGGGTCACGTCGGTATCCGGGTCAAGGCCGACGCTCTTCACCAGCCAGCGCGTCAGCACATTGGGGCTGCCGCCATACCGCCCGGCGATGATGACCTTCCCCCGGAGGAAGTCGGCCATGTCCTCCGCGCTGTCTGAGGCGGGCGCCAGCCCCTTGCGCGCGAAGAGGTACACATTGGCGCGGTTGACGCAGTTGACGATGGCGATGATGGGGTCGTCATTGCCCTGATTGGCGAAGTTGTAGCTGTCCACGCCGCCGATGGCAGCGAAGACGTCGCCGGATACCACAGCCGTGACATGCGCGCCGCCGGTGGCCTGTACGACCGTGACGTCCAGGCCCTCCTGGGCGAAGTAGCCCTCGTGGATGGCCACATAGAGCGGCAGATAGCCGATGAGATGCACCGGCTCGGACACGACGATGGACTGCAGATCCGCCGTTTCTGCCAGGGCGGCAGGGGCGGAAAGGAGCAGCAGCACCATCAGCAGGGAGATCACCTTCCGGTTCATGGGGTTCGCCTCCAATCATGTTATTCCGGTCTGCGGGCCATCCACCGCCGGAGCAGCAGCTTTTCAAGCAGCACCACGCCTGCATACATCAGCACGCTGACGATGGACAGCACCACCACGCCCACCCAGACGAGCTTGAGGTCGAAGGTGGTACCGGCGTACACGATCATACGCCCGAGGCCGCGGTCTGATGCAATGAATTCGCCCACGATGGCGCCGGCCATGGCCAGGGCGATGTTGACGCGCAGGCCTGTGATGATGCTGGGCATGGCCGCCGGCACCACCAGGCGGGTGAAGGTCTGCCAGCGCCTTGCGCCCAGGGAGGTCATGAGCGTTTCCAGCGCCGGATCAACGCTCTGCACCCCGCCATAGGCCGACATTGCCGCCACGATCACCGTCATCAGGAAGGCCAGCACCACCTTCGACGAGAAGCCGATGCCGAACCAGATGACCAGCACCGGCGCCAGTGCCAGCTTGGGCAGCGCGTTGAGCACCACCATCCAGGGTTCTGCCACCAGCGTCACCTTGCGGCTGAACCACAGCAGCAGCCCCAGCAGGCTGCCCGTGACCGTGCCGCTCACAAAGCCCAGCAGGGTGGCCGAGGCGGTGTAGGCAACATCCCGCCAGAGCTGGCCGCTGCGCCACTTCACCACGGCTGTGCTGAGGATCTCCGTGGGGCTGGAGAAGAAGAACGCGTCGATCAGCCCCAGTCGGCTTCCGGCTTCCCAGAATACGATCAGCGCCGCCAGCAGCCCCCAGCGCCACGCGTTGATGCGCCAGCGGCAAATGCGCTCATTCCTTTGCATGCTGCTTCACCTCCTGATCCAGCAGCGCCATGATCTCCGCCTTGACGGCCATCAGCCGGGGCAGGGCGAGGGTTTTGAGGGTGCGGGGCTTTTCCTGCGGCAGGTCGTACTGGCCGATGATGCGGCCAGGTTGGCAGCCCATCACCAGCACGGAATCGGAGAGCAGCAGCGCCTCGTCCACGTCGTGGGTCACAAAGAGGATGGTCAGCCGCTTCTGCAGGCAGATGGACGTCAGCAGTTCCTGCAGGTGCAGCCGGGTGATGGCGTCCAGCGCGCCAAAGGGCTCATCGAGCAGCAGCAGGGGCTTGCCGGATTGCAGCGTGCGCACCAGAGCCGCCCGCTGACGCTGCCCGCCGGAGAGCTCATCTGGACGGCGGTGCAGCAGGGGCTCCAGCCCGCAGGCGCGCGCGTCCTCCAGGGCGTTCTCCAGAGCCCTGCGCCGCCTGATACCCCGCAGCGTCTGGGGCAGGGTGATGTTGTCCGCCACAGTCCGCCAGGGCAGCAGCAGATCCTTCTGCAGCATGTATCCAGTGCGGCCGGGACGCATCAGCAGCGACTCGCCCTGGAGGGTCACGTCGCCGCCGTCCGGCGCCATCAGCCCGGCGATGATGTTGAATAGCGTCGATTTGCCGCAGCCGCTGGGGCCGAGGACGGCCAGGAACTTCCCCTGATCGAGCGTGAAGGACACGTCCTTGAGGGCAGTAACGGCGTTGGGGCCGCTGCCAAAGGCCTTCGACAGCCCCTTTACCTGCAGGTATGGCTGTTCTGGCATGGTTCACATCCTTTCAGGCCAGGGCGGTGTGAGGATGTGCCCTGCCTCCGGGAGCAGACTATGCGACGCGGTCTGGCGCGGTTCCATGTTTTCCTTGCCGAAGATGCGAAAACCGGTTTGCCATTCGTTGAGAGATGTGGTAGAATGATGGCAGAGTATGACGCACGAGGGGCGGGGTTGCAATGGTGATGTGTCTGCGGGCACTGGTGGGCCTGCTTTTGCTGAACTGCATGCTGTATGGCACGCTGCGGCTGCTTCTGGGCAAGCGGCGGAAGCTGGCGGGGAGCATCGCGCTGTATGCGCTGTTCCTGCCCGTCTTTGCCGGAACGATCGGCCTGATGGGGATGGACTTCTCGCAGGCATATGCCGACGAGCTGCAGGTGTACAGCGCCCTGTTCGACGGCTTTGTTGAGAAGGGGCAGGCCTACATTGCAGCCTGGAAGCGCCCCGCAAACGGTACGAAGGAGATCGTAACGCTCGTGGCGATGGCGGTGGTTGTCCTGGTGGATCTGGCCATCGTCCTGCGCGGCATCCCCGGCCTGTTCGAGGAGACGTTCGACTGGAGCTGGGTGAGCGACATGGAGGATTTCTTCGTGCAGTCGACGACGCTCTATCCGGTGATTGCGGTGTTCACCGTGCTGGGGTGGGCGCTGATGGCGGCGGTGAATATGGCCCTGTGCACGGGCGCGCATTACTGGCTGCATGGCGCCTGGCCGTGGTGATGGGCATCTGTATCTCAGAGAATACGAGCAGCCCATTCATGTTTTAATGAGCAATAGCAAAAGGACGGCCCCGGGCGATGAACCCGGAGCCGTCTTCAGTTTGCCATTCGGGGCATCACACCCGCCAGATCTCGTCCGCATACTGACGGATGGTGCGGTCGGAGGAGAACTTGCCGGCGCTGGCGATGTTGAACAGGCACTTCTTCGCAAAGGCGATGCGGTCGCGATAGTCGCGGTTGCAGCGGAGCTTCTGCTCCATGTAGGAGGCGAAGTCCTGCAGAACGAAGTAGTGGTCCGGCGCATGCCAGCTGGCACCCACCAGCAGGGAAGAAACCAGCTCCTCCAGGGAGCCGTCCTCATCGTCGAACCGGCCCTCGGTCAGGCTGTCCAGCACGCGGCGCAGGTCGGCGTTGGCGTTGTAGATCGCCTTGGGGTCGTAGTGGGGGCGCAGGGCATTGAGCTCATCGACGGTCGCGCCGAAGATGTAGTTGTTCTCGCGGCCCGCCTGCTCGACGATCTCGACATTCGCGCCGTCGAAGGTGCCCAGGGTCACCGCGCCGCTGAGCATCAGCTTCATGTTGCCGGTGCCGCTGGCCTCGGTGCCGGCAGGAGAGATCTGCTCGGACACGTCCGCTGCGGGGATGATCATCTCCGCCCAGGAGCAGTTGTAGTTCTGCACGAACACGACCTTCAGCAGGTGCTTCGTGTCGGGGTCATCGTTGACCAGGCGGGCGATCTGGTTGATCAGGCGGATAACGGCCTTGGCGCGGGCATAGCCGGCGGCGGCCTTCGCGCCAAAGATAAAGGCGGTGGGGGTGAAGTCGGTCAGCGTGCCGTCCTTGAGCTTGTAGTAAATGTTCAGGATGGACAGCGCGTTCATGAACTGGCGCTTGTACTCGTGCAGGCGCTTGACCTGCACGTCGAAGATCATGTCGGGATCCAGCTCCACGCCCTCATGCCTGAGGATCTCCGCGGCCAGCTGGCGCTTCTTCTCGCGCTTGACGGCAATGAAGTCCTCCGCCAGCGTGTCATCGATGAAGGGCTTCAGCCCCTCCAGCTGGTAGAGGTCCGTCAGGAAGCCATCGCCGATTTTGCCGGAGATGAGCCGGCACAGCTCGGGGTTGCACAGGCCCAGCCAGCGGCGCTGGGTGATGCCGTTGGTCTTGTTCTGGAAGCGCTCGGGGTACACGGCGTACCAGTCGGCGAACACATCGTCCTTGAGGATCTGGGAGTGGATGGCGGCCACGCCGTTGGTGGCGTAGGAGGCGTACACGGCCAGCTGCGCCATGTGGATCTGGTCGCCCCAGAGAATGCAGCGGGTGGGCTTCACGTCAAAGCCGCGGGCGGCCATCTCGACCTTGAAGCGGTCGTTGATCATGTGGATGATCTCGACGATTTCCGGGCACACGGTGGCCATCAGGTTGCGATCCCACTTTTCCAGCGCCTCCTGCATGACGGTGTGGTTGGTGTAGGCGAAGGTCTGGCTGGCCAGCTGGAAGGCGTCCTCGAAGGTGAAGCCGTCCGCCATCAGCAGGCGGATCAGCTCGGGGATGGCCATCACCGGGTGGGTGTCGTTCAGCTGAACGGCGTGCTCCTGGGCGAAGAAGCTGTAGTCGGTGCCGTGGCGGGCCTTGTAGTCGCGCAGCATATCCTGCAGGGAGGCGCTCACCAGCACGTACTGCTGCTTGATGCGCATCTGCTTGCCTTCCATGCGGCTGTCGTTGGGGTAGAGGAACTTGACGATGTCCTCGGCGCGGTTGCGGTCGGCGGCGGCCTGCTCGTAGCGCTGCTCGTTGAACTGGAAGAAGTCAACGGCCTTGATGGGCTCGGTCTGCCACAGGCGCAGGGTGCCGATGTTCTTCGCGCCATAGCCGACGATGGGCATGTCATAGGGCACCGCGCGGACGTCGCCGGTGGCCATGTGGACGATAACGGACCGGTCGAGGCGGCGGATGGACCACGGATCGCCGAACTTGGCCCAGTCGTCGGGGGATTCCACCTGACGGCCCTCCTCGTCGAAGCTCTGCTTGAACAGGCCGTACTTATAGCGCAGGCCGTAGCCGGTCAGGGGCACGTCGATGGTGACGGCGCTGTCCAGGAAGCAGGCAGCCAGGCGCCCAAGGCCGCCGTTGCCGAAAGCGTCGTCCTCGATATCCTCCAGCACGGCGATGTCCACGCCGCGTTCTGCCAGCAGGGCTCGAACCTCATCGAGGTACCCCAGGCAGAACAGGTTGTTGTACACCATGCGGCCCATCAGGTACTCGGAGGACATGTAGTAGGCCTGGCGTTTGCCGCTGCGGGCCTCCTCGCAGGCGACCCAGGTGGGGGAGAGCGCGATCATCGCAGCGGTGGAGATGGCGTTGTGCAGCTGGGTGGCAGTGGCCTTTTCCAGCGTCACATGGTCGTTCATCAGCAGCAGGGATTCGGCCTGCTGCAGCAGTTCACGGGCATTCATCATACAGGGGATTACCTCCAGTTGTTTACGGGATATTATCAGCCGCGCCTGGCAGCGGTATTCATTGCCTTGAGGTGGGCTGCGATTTCAGCGCTGGCAGCGCCGGGCTTCATTCGCCAGGCCCAGTTGCCGCCGGCAGAGCCGGGCAGGTTCATCCGGGCCTCGCTACCCAGGTGCAGGATGTCCTGCATGGGGAGCATCGCGGTGTCGCAGGGGCTCTCCAGAACGCACTTCATGAACAGCTCCACGCCCTCCTCGGGGGTCTCGAAGTCGCCCAGGTAGGCCTTGGCGGCCGCGATGGACTTCTTGTCGGCGGCCTGGATCCAGCCGATGGTGGTGTCGTTGTCATGGGTGCCGGTGTAGGCGACGTAGTTCCTCGTCCAGGTGCCGGGGAAGTGCTGATTCTCGTCGTCATCCCCGCCGCCGCCGAAGCCGAAGGTGGCCACCTTCATGCCCGGATAGCCAACGAACTTGAGCAGATCGCGCACGCGCTGGTTCTGCACGCCCAGGTCCTCGGCGATGACGCGCAGGCCGGGGATCTCCTTCTTGAGCTGGATGAACAGCTTCTTGCCCGGGCCGACGATCCATTCGCCGGTTTTGGCAGTCTTGCTGCCGTGGGGGATGGAGTAGTAGTTCGCAAAGCCGATGAAGTGATCCACGCGCACCAGGTCGTACATCTGGCTCATGGCGCGCATGCGGTCCACCCACCAGTCGTACTGGTGGAAGTACAGGCGGTTCCAGTCGTACAGGGGGTTGCCCCAGAGCTGGCCGTCCTCGCTGAAGCAGTCCGGCGGAACGCCCGCCACGTTGGTGGAGATGCGGTTCTCGTCCAGCTGGAAAACCTCCGGACGGGTCCAGGTATCGGCGCTGTCCTCGGCGCAGTAGATGGGCATGTCGCCGAAGAGCTCAATGCCGTTGTCGTTGCAGTACTTCTTCAGCGCGAACCACTGCTGGAAGAACACATACTGGCAGAACAGGTGGTAGCGTACCTCCACGTCCAGCATCTCGCGGTACTTCTTCACCGCCTCGGGCTTGCGCAGCACGATGTCCTTGTCGGCCCATTGCGTCCACATGGCCAGGTTGTTGTGGCGCTTCACGGCGGTGAACAGCGCGAAATCCTCCGCCCAGGCGTTGGCCGCTGCGAAGGCCGCGATCTCGGCCTGGAGCTTGCCCTCGCTGTGCTCAAAGGCGCGGCGCAGCATCTTCTCCTTGTACTGGCGCATCAGGTCGAACTCGACCTTCTCCTCCTGGGAGGGGACGAAAACCTCATCCGCGTTAAGGGTGACAAGGCCGTCTTCCGCCATCTTCTCGATGGAGATGAGCATCGGGTTGCCGGCGAAAACGCTGGTGGACTGGTAGGGGCTCTCGCCGTAGCCCGTGGGGCCCATGGGCAGCACCTGCCACACGGTCATGCCGGATTCCTTCAGGAAATCCGCGAAGGCATAGGCCTCCCTGCCCATTGCGCCGATGCCGCCCGGGCCGGGGAGGGACGAGATGTGCAGGAGAATGCCGCTTTTACGCATCAGGAACCATCCTTTCGATATACAGGTGTGTATGGAAACGTTTCCGAAAAGCCGTGAAAGGAAAGCGGGCGCTGAACCCGCTGTCATAATATATTCTGCGGAAGAAATGGAATTCCTGCCGGATGCAGGAGAAAATATTCAGCCCTGGCAGGGTGCGACAGACTCGCGGAGCACGAGCTTCGCATCCACGACGATGTGGCTCGGGGGCTGTCCGCCTTCGAGCATGTCCATGAGCACATGCACGCTCTGGCGGGCGATGTCGTCCACGGGTTGCTCAACGGTGGTCAGGCGAGGGAGGAAGAACTTGCCCATTTCGATGCCGTCGTACCCCACGACGCTCACGTCCTCGGGGACGGACCTGCCTATGTCCTTCAGCGCACGGATCACGCCGATGGCCACCGTGTCCGACATGGCGAAGACGGCGGTTGTGTCGGCTTTGTCGGCGAAGAACTGGCGGGCGGACTCGTATGCGCCGCTCAGGGAAAAACGGGTCTGCACGAAGCGGGACTCATCAAAGGGGACGCCCGCTGCGCTCAGCGCGTCCATGGCGCCGGCGTAACGCTTGGCAAAGCCATCGTCACCCTGACGGATGCCGCCGAAGATGGCGATGCGCCGGTGACCGGCGTCCAGCAGGGTCTGCATGGCGGCGCGGCCCATGGCGCGGTCGTCGATGGAAACGCTGGCCGCGCGGGGGAATGCGGCATTCTCCGCGCTGATGGTGGTGAACACCATGGGGGCGTCCATATCCTGCAGCACCTCGGAGCGCTCGTCGATCCGGCCGCCCACGAAGATGAAGCCCTTGACG
The DNA here is from genome assembly GCA_017410455.1 of Clostridia bacterium. GTDB lineage: Bacteria > Bacillota > Clostridia > Christensenellales > Aristaeellaceae > UBA11524. The sequence goes on along the minus strand of JAFQQT010000093.1, from coordinate 87,455 downwards.
CGCTTCTCGTGGGACAGGCGGATGGCAGCCTGGAACTCGTCCGCCTGCTCGTCAACAAATTCCGTCAGGAAGGAAGCCTTCAGCCCCTGCGTGTGCGCCAGCATGGCTTCGGCCAGCGCGTTGAGGAAGGGGTTCTCCCGGCCGCGCAGGATGATGGCGATCAGGTCGCCGTCGGGCTGTTTGAGGCCGCGGGCGTTGGCGTTGCCCACAAAGCGGCACTCTGCCATCACGCGCTCCACCCTTTCGCGGGTGGCGGGATTCACATCCGGACGCTTGTTCAGCACGCGGGACACGGTCGTGACGCTCACGCCCGCCTTGCGAGCGATATCCTTGATGGTATAGATCTTCATGGCTTCCTCCTGTGCAAGGAAACTCGTATGGAAACATTGTCGGTAACGATACCAACTTTCTGATATCATAACACATAAAGTGGTTGATGTCAACCGGAAGAGGCATCTGGCGCAGCAAATACAAAAAGAAAGCAGGCGCTGGCGTGCATAATCCTTTACGGCGCGCGGAAAATAGGATATAATGAAAGCTCACTCAGCGAACACAGGAGGCGGTGGAGAATGCGCTTTACCAAGATGCACGGCATCGGCAACGATTATGTATATGTGAACTGCTTTGAGGAAACGGTGGAAGACCCGGCGGCGCTGGCGGTGGAGATGAGCCGCACGCATTATGGCGTGGGCAGCGACGGGCTGATCCTCATCTGCCCCAGCGACGTGGCGGATTTTGCCATGCGGATGTACAATGCCGATGGCTCGGAGAGCGAGATGTGCGGCAACGGCGTGCGCTGCGTGGGCAAGTTTGTCTACGACCGTGGCCTGACGGACAAGACCACCGTGTCCCTGATGACGGGCGGCGGCCTGAAGGAGCTGCGCCTGAACGTGCAGGACGGCAAGGTGCAGTCCGTCCGCGTGGACATGGGCGCGCCGGAACTGCGGCCGGAGATGATCCCCGTGAACCTGACGGGCGCGTCGGTCATGGGTCACCGGCTGCAGGTGGGCGCGGCGGTATACGAAATCCACTGCGTGTCCATGGGCAATCCGCACTGCATCGTGTTTGTGAAGGATCCCGACCTGGTGGATGTGGAGCAGGTGGGCCGCATGCTGGAGCATCACCCGATCTTCCCCAGGCGAGCCAACATCGAGTTCGTGCAGGTGGTGGACAGGCAGCACCTGCGGATGCGCGTGTGGGAGCGCGGCAGCGGCGAGACCCTGGCCTGTGGCACGGGCGCGTGTGCATCCCTGGTGGCGGCGGTGATGACCGGCCGGGCGGATCGCCGCGTGTCCATGGAGCTGCTGGGTGGTACGCTGGAGCTGGAGTGGGCCTTCGATGACGGCCATGTCTACCAGGAAGGCCCGGCGAAGTTCGTCTTTGACGGCGAATGGATCGGGGAAAAATAAGCAGACAGCGAACAGCGCCGACTCGGCCCGGAATGGGGGAGTCGGCGCTGTTTTGTCATTCGCCGGTGCTCAGCCAGGTCTCGTAGTCCTCGCGGAGCATGACGCGGCTGGCGGGGAGGCCGTTTTCGCAGAGGGATTCGGGGTAGACGTTCAACGGATCGCCCCAGGTGTAGATGGTCGCCTCCTTGTTTCCGGCGCGAACGCGGATCTCACTCACCGGCGAGCCGATGTCCAGAAGCATCAGCTGCATGCCGTCGGAGGGGATTACGCCTTCCATGCCGTCCACCAAATATATGTGGCTGCCGTCATGACAGAGTTCGTTTTCTGTCAGCCCAGTGGTGAAGGTGTAGTCAGGAAGATGAATGGCAGAGTTCTTTGCCTGTCGCGGGTAGTATTCCAGCGTGTAAATCAGGATGACGGCATTCGACTGGCCGGTGTGGTTGACATCCGATTCGTCGGCGACGAGGATATCAAGGCTGTGGCCGACGTAATCCTGTGCCAGGAAGTTAGCTGACATGGTGAGGCTCACAAACGGGGATGCGCACTGGACGCGCGTACTGTACTGATCCAGCGGAATATCTGTGACCCAGTTCCAGGTGATCTGGTTGACGCCCGCGACCACCAGCAGCAGTAAGAATGCGCCAGCCAGCACCGCCAGGGCAATCCACAGAGCCCTGAAACGCTTGCCCAGATGCTGCAGGCTCTGGTGCAGAGCCTGATCCTCCTGCGCGGGAAGGGGGTTCATGACTGGCATGGGTGTGGCCTTCATCCGCTCGTACATCCGCTGGCAGGGCGGGCATTCCTGCAGGTGATTGTCCAGAAACCGCTGGCTGCCCTCGGAGCAGACCTCATCGATGGCAAGGGGCATCAGGTCCCGGGCGATATCGCAATCATGATGGTTCATCTTGATCCTCCTTTTGCGTCATGTCTGTCAGCATCAGGCGTGCACGGTGGTAGGTCACCCGTGCCCAGCTCTCGCCCTTGCCGAAGAGCGAAGCGATCTGCCCGTAAGGAACGTCGCCCAGCGCGCGCAGGGTGAAGACCTCCTTGTAGGGCTCTGGCAGCGTGTGCAGCGCGGTCAGGATGAGCTGCGCCTGATCCTTGTCCGCCAGCCGCGTCTCCACATCGTCGCCGGAGGGTACCGCTTCCAGTGAAGAACCGTCGGCCTCATGCTGACGCCTGCGAAGGCGGGAGATGTGGATGTTGCGGGCGACACGGAAGAGCCATGCATCGATATTGACATTCTCAGGGAACTTGTCTGCGTTGCGGAGCGCCCAGAAGAAGGTCTCCTGCACGATTTCTTCCGCTTCGGACGGGCTGCGTATCAGCGACATCGCGAAGCGGTACAGCTTATGGAAGCATGCTGTATAGAGGACATCGAAATTCATCTCGCCACCTCCTTTCACCTGGATAACGCATGAGAAGGGTTTCTGTTACAGCATTCGCAAAATTTCTGACAAAAACGCGGAGACCCCCGTGTGGGAAGCCTCCGCGCTGACTGTCAGATTGATCATCGGGGCTGTCGGCCATGAAGGACAGCCTGGTTGCGCATATCAGAACAGGCCGGTGATGACGCCATCCTCGGTGACGTCGATGCCCTCGGCGGCAGGCACCTTGGGCAGGCCGGGCATGGCAATGATGTCGCCCGCGAAGGCCACGATGAAGCCGGCGCCGGCGTTCAGGCGCACCTGGCGGATGGTCAGGGTGTAGCCGGTGGGCGCGCCCAGGGCCTTGGGGTTATCGGAGAAGGAATACTGGGTCTTGGCGATGCAGACCGGCGCCTTGCTCCAGCCCTCGGCCTCGAAGTTGCTCAGCTGCTTGAGGACGCTGCCGTTGAAGACCACGTCCTTCGCGCCGTAGATGCGGGTGGCCACCGCGCGGATCTTGTCCGCCAGGGACAGGTCATCGGTGTAGGTGAAGGAAGGCTCTGTCTTTTCCTGCGCGTCAACGGTGTCGCAGACCAGCTGCGCCAGCTCCTTCACGCCTTCGCCGCCCTTGGCCCAGCCGTCGCACAGCTCGACCGGCGCGCCAGCCTTCTCGCAGGCCTCGCGGATAACGGCCAGCTCGGCGGGGGTATCGGTGATGAAGCGGTTCATCGCCACGATGACGGGCCGCTTCCACACGTTGCGGATGTGGTCGATGTGAGCCAGCAGGTTGGAGAGGCCCTTCTCGACGGCCGCGACGTTTTCGGCATTCAGGTCGGCCTTGAGCACGCCGCCGTGGGACTTGAGCGCGCGGACGGTGGCGACCAGCACCACCGCATCGGGCCACAGGCCGGACATGCGGCACTTGATGTCCAGGAACTTCTCCGCACCCAGATCCGCGCCAAAGCCTGCCTCGGTCACCACATAGTCCGCCAGCTTCATGGCGGTGGTGGTGGCGATGACGGAGTTGCAGCCGTGGGCGATGTTGGCGAAGGGGCCGCCGTGCATCAGGCAGGGGGTGCCGTCGATGGTCTGGACGAGGTTGGGCTGGAGCGCGTCGCGCAGCAGGGCCGCCATCGCGCCCTGGGCGTTCAGGTCGCCGGCGGTGACGGGCGTACCGGCGAAGGTGCGGGCCACCTGCAGGCGGCTGAGGCGGGCCTTCAGGTCGGTCAGGTCCTTCGACAGGCAGAACACCGCCATGACTTCGCTGGCAGCGGTGATGTCAAAGCCGTCCTCGCGGGGCATGCCGTTCATCTTGCCGCCCAGGCCGGAGGTGATGGAGCGCAGCTGGCGGTCGTTGACGTCCAGGCAGCGCCGCCAGCTCACCTGACGGGGGTCGATGCCCAGCCTGTTGCCCTGCTGGATGTGGTTATCCACCATGGCGGCCAGCAGGTTGTTGGCAGCGGTGATGGCATGCAGGTCGCCGGTGAAGTGCAGGTTGATCTGCTCCATGGGCAGCACCTGGGCGTAGCCGCCGCCGGTCGCGCCGCCCTTGACGCCGAACACCGGGCCGAGGCTGGGCTCGCGCAGGGCCAGCATGGCCTTCTTGCCGATCTTTGTCATGCCGTCGGCCAGACCCACGGAAACAGTGGTCTTACCCTCGCCCGCGGGGGTGGGGTTGATGGCGGTGACGAGGATCAGCTTTGCTTTCTTTTCGCCGGGGATCTTCAGCGGGTCGACCTTGGCCACATAGCGGCCATAGGGGTAAAGCGCCTCCTCGGGGATACCGGCGGCGCGGGCAATGTCATCGATGCGCTGCGCGGTGGCAGCCTGTGCGATCTGAATATCAGTAGGCATGACGAATCGCTCCTTCACAATGTCGGTTGGTGAACATTCCAACTCATTATAGCTGAAATGTCCGGGAAATGCAAGGTATACATTCGCTGTTGAAGAATTTTCTCCGGAGTTTTCGGAATATGCGGGATGTGACGGCGTTCCCCTTGAACATATCCGGATTTGGTTGTATAATATCAGAAAATCGTTAAGGAGGTTTGTCCCATGAAAGTATCTGCTCATCGCGCCTTTGCGCTGCTGAAGGAGCTGGCCTACGAGCGCGTCAGCTGCTCCGAGGCTGAGAAGAAGGCCGCCGAGCGCCTGCTGGAGGTTGCCCTGTCCACCGGCGCATCCGCTCACATCGAGGAGTTCCCTGTGGCCTGTGGCCGCGTGACCCATGCGAAGCTCGTCGTCACCGAGCCCTACGTCAAGGAGTACGAGTGCACCGGCTACGAGCGCGGCCTGTCCACCCCTGAGGGCGGCGTGGACCTCGCGTTCTACTACGCCGAGACCGCCGAGGACGCCCACATGCCCAACGTGAAGGGCAAGGCTGTGATGGTCAACGGCCGCCTGGGTAAGAAGGTCTACGAGAAGCTGATGAAGGCGGGTGTGGCTGCCATCCTGACCTTCGACGGTACCACCCTTGACCGCCGCAGCGAGACGGACTGCGACATCCGCAAGCTCCGCGAGACGCTGACGGAGGAAGCCGGCGCGTGCACGGCGCTGCATATCCGCACCATGGATGCTGCCGAGATCGTCCGCCGTGGCGCAACGAAGATGCACATCGAGCTGACCAACGAGGACTACGAGGGCACCAGCCGCAATGTCTGCGCGGTCATCGAGGGCACGGAGAAGCCGGAGGAGATCATCTCCTTTGGCGCGCATTTTGACAGCGTGTACTTCTCCACCGGCGTGTACGACAACATGAGCGGCTCGGTCATCATCATGGAGCTGCTGCGCTACTTCGCCGAGCACAAGCCCGCACGCACCATGAAGTTCAACTGGTACGGCTCCGAGGAGCAGGGCCTGCTGGGCTCCAAGGCGTGGGTCAAGGCCCATGAGGACGAGCTGGACAAGCACGTGCTGATGATCAACATCGACGTCGCCGCGCCCATCCTGGGCAAGAACGGCTGCCCCGTGCTGGCTACGGAGAAGGCCGTGGGCTATGTGGATGCCCTGATGCGCGAGGCTGGCATCGCCTGTGACGTGAAGCTGGACATCTACTCCTCCGACTGCATCCCCTTTGCGGACAAGGGCGTGCCGGCACTGAACTTCGTGCGCTTCGGCCCTCCCGGCGCGGGCTACATCCACGACCGCCGCGACAATCTCAGGAGCGGTTACCTCAGCGCCGAGGCCCTCGACATCACCCTGCAGCAGGCGCTGATGTTCGCAAAGCGCGTGGACGCCGCGAAGGTGTTCCCCATCGAGCGCAAGGTCAGCGACGAGATCGTCAAGAAGGTGGACGAGTACCTGTTCAAGAAGAAGGACAAGAAGTGATTCACAATCCGGCGGAGGCGCGTCTTCCGCCGGATTTCAGGTGGTGAAAAGCATGCAGTACCTGGCCTCGGACGGGCGCATCGCCCTGCGTGCCTTTGTGCAGGAGGACATGGCTGAATGGACCGCCTGCTGGCAGGACGAGACGACGCAGAGGGGGTTCAATTTCGTTCCACCGCCGGACGGAGGATGGCTTGCGGCGCAGGACATCGCACGCTTTCCGTTCTGGGTGGCGGTCGTTGAACTGAGCACGGGGCGGACACTGGGTTCACTGCGCCTGAGCCCGGATCCTGAGCATCCGGACCTGGCGATTTGGATCTATCCGCAGCACCGTGGTGGGGGATGGGGCGGCAAGGCGTTTTCCCTCGCGCTCCAAACCCTGGCGGAGCTGGGGTACAGGACCATTCATGCCGGGTGCTTTCCATTCAATATGCCCAGCCGGCGTATCCTGGAGCGCTGCGGATTTAGGCGCTGGCCGGAGGGTGACGAAGCGGAAACGAGCGTGTTTGACGGCGCGCCGCTGACCATGGAGGGATACAGACGTGATGGTTGAGCGCACAGACGGGGCGGGGGAGGGCAGTCTCCTCCGCCTTGATTTGTGCACGAAAAAGGGACGCCCTTGCGGGCATCCCCTGATGATGCGGTAATCGTTGCCGCCGGAGCGGCTCGGAATTACTTGATCTCCACGTCGCCGCCGACTTCCTTCAGCTGAGCAGCCAGCTTCTCGGCGTCTTCCTTGGACAGGCCTTCCTTGACGGTCTTGGGGGCGGTGGCGGCAGCCTCGACGAAGTCCTTGGCTTCCTTCAGGCCCAGGCCGCACACTTCGCGGACGACCTTCAGAACCTTCAGCTTGGCGGCAGCGTCGAAGCCCTTCAGCACGACGTCGAACTCGGTCTTCTCCTCGACCTCAGCAGCGGCAGCAGCGGGGGCAGCGCCACCGGCAACGGCGACAGCGCCGGTCACGCCGAACTCTTCCTTCATGGCGTCGACCAGTTCCTTGATCTCAAGCAGGGTAGCACCCTTGATAACGTCCAGAATCTCCTGAATGTTCATTTCTATTTCCTCCGAAATTTGTAGATGTCAGATTGGTGTTGGCCGTCAGGCGGCCAGTGTGTTCAAGCGACCCGGGTTATCAGGCAGCTTCCTTCTGCTCGGCGATCTGCTCCAGAACGGCGACCAGGTTGGAGACGGGGGAGATCAGGCAGCCCACGACAGTGGCCAGCAGCTCCTCGCGGCTCGGCAGCGCGGCGATGGCCTTGACGCCAGCGGCGTCCAGCACCTCAGTGCCCATCAGACCGCCCTTGATCTGCAGGGACTGCAGCTTGTTCTTCTCGATGAACTCGTTGACGACCTTGGGAGCGTCGGTCACATCGCCCATGGAGAACACGAAGGCATTGGGACCCTCCAGCAGGCCCTCGAGGCCCTCGAAGCCCAGCTCCTGCAGCGCGCGCAGCACCAGACGGTTCTTCAGAACCACGTACTGGACGTTCTTCTCGCGGCAGAGCTTGCGCAGGTTGGTCGCCTGCTCAACGGTCAGGCCGGAGTAGGAGCACACAACCAGGGACTGGCAGGCCTTCAGCTTCTCAACGATGTCAGCAACGACCTGCACCTTCAGCTCACGATTCTTGCTCATTTCTTCTTGCACCTCCTCAATGGTTTGGAGTAAAAGAAAACCCTTGCAACAGGTGCAAGGGATGAGCAAAGTTCTGCTATATCCTTCACACCTCGGCAGGCGGGGAAACCCCTTTACATCCTTGCGGATACCGGCTGTCTACGGCACTGGCTTCTTCAAAACCTCAGACATTATACCACCCCGCTGTTATCTTGTCAACCCCTCCGGATAAGTTTTTTTCGAATTTTGTGTCCGATAAGCTCTTTACAGATTGCTGCTCTTACTATATAATAAAGGTGGGTACTCATTGCCTGCCATACTTACGCGATCTGCAAATGTAACAAAAATGTAAGAAGATGCGAAAATGTGGTTGACAATGAAATAAAAATGTAATATATTATACTCTGAAAGGAGATGTTTCTCATGATTCACAACGGAAGACGCTGGCTTGTTACCCTGCTGCTGGCTCTGGTGATGGTCATGATGACCTCTGCGGCGCTGGCGATCACCGGCACGGTCAGTGTGGATTCGCTGGTGCTGCGCGAGGAGATGTCCACCAAGTCCGAGGCGCTTCAGACGCTCGGGCGTGGCCAGGAGATTGAGGTCATCCATCAGGATGGCAGCTGGTACAAGGTCAGGTATGGCAAGTATACCGGCTATGTCATGAGCCGCTATGTCAAGGTGAGTGGCGAAGTTCCCAGCGCAGAGGAAGAGAAGACTCTCCGCCTGAATGACCGCGGCAGCGAAGTGAAGGCGATGCAGAAGCGCCTGAAGGAACTGGGCTACCTGACCGGTTCGGCGGACGGCGTGTTCGGCGAGAAGACCGAGGAGGCCGTCAAGGCTTTCCAGAAGCGCAACGGCCTCACGGCGGACGGCGTGGCGGGTCCTGCCACGCTCAAGGCGCTGGAAAGCTCCTCTGCCAAGGCGGCGGAGTCCAGCAGCACCTCTGCCAGCGATGATACGACCCTGCGCGAGGGCAGCAAGGGCACCGAGGTCAAGAAGCTGCAGACCCGCCTGAAGGAACTGGGCTACTACACCGGCTCCATCGACGGTGTGTATGGCTCCGGCACCATCAAGGCCATCCGCGCCTTCCAGGAGCGCAACAAGCTGACTGTGGATGGCGTTGCCGGCCCCAGCACCCAGAAGGTGCTCTACTCCTCCTCCGCCAAGGCTGCGGAAGATGAGAAGGAGCCCGAGCAGAACGAGTCCACCGAGGAATACACCGAGCTGCGCAGCGGCAGCCGCGGCGATAAGGTCAAGAAGCTGCAGACCCGCCTGAAGGCCCTGGGCTACTACAGCGGCTCCATCGACGGCGTGTACGGCTCCGGCACCATCAAGGCCATCCGTGCCTTCCAGGAGCGCAACAAGCTGACGGTGGACGGCGTGGCCGGTGCCAACACCCAGAAGGTGCTCTACTCCTCCTCCGCCAAGAAGGCGGCAGACGACGCCGAGGACGAGAAGGAAGAGGACACGACCGACGACGGCACCCTGCGCGAGGGCAGCCGCGGCCAGGCGGTCAAGACCCTGCAGGAGAAGCTCAAGAAGCTGGGCTACTACAGCGGCTCCATTGACGGCGTGTATGGTTCCGGCACCATCAAGGCCGTGCGTGCCTTCCAGGAGCGCAACAAGCTGACGGTGGACGGCGTTGCCGGCACTGATACGCTGAAGGTGCTCTACTCCTCCTCTGCCAAGGAAGCCGAGGATGAGGATGAGGATAAAGTGGTCACTGAGGAACTCCGCGCCGGCGCTTACGGTGAGGAAGTCCGCACCCTGCAGAAGCGCCTGAAGGAGCTGGGCTACTACAAGGGTTCCATCGACGGCAGCTATGGCACGCAGACGGTGGCGGCCGTGAAGGCCTTCCAGACTCGCAACGGCCTGACGGTTGACGGCGTGGCGGGTGGCAAGACGCTGACCTGCCTCAACTCCTCCTCCGCCAAGAAGGCTGAGGACGATACGGCTGACGATGACCAGAAGGATGACGAGAAGGACGATGGCGTGCTGCGTCCCGGCGATTCCGGCGACGAGGTGAAGGAACTCCAGTACCGCCTCAAGGAGCTGGGCTACTACAGCGCCTCCCGCGATGGCGTGTATGGCTCTGCCACCCGCACGGCGGTCATGGCCTTCCAGACCCGCAACGGCCTGACGGTGGACGGCATCGCCGGCCCTGCGACCCTCAAGAAGCTGAACTCCTCCTCTGCTGTGGCGGCGGGCAGCTCCAGCTCTTCCGGCTCCTCCAGCTCCGGCAGCTCCGGCTCTTCCGGCACCACTGACACGACGCTGAAGACCAACCAGACCCTCAAGCCCGGCGATACCAGCGACCAGGTGTCTGCAATGCAGAAGCGCCTGAAGGAACTGGGCTATTACACCGGCACCGTCGATGGCGAGTACGGCTATGGCACCCGCCAGGCGGTCATCGCCTTCCAGCGCAACAACGGCCTGACCCAGGACGGCATCGCGGGTGAATCGACGCTCAAGAAGATGGTCTCCTCCAGCGCGGTCAGCGCCGGTGCGGCCTCCAGCAGCAAGTACATCACCGAGCGCCTTGACTGGTTCAACGGCGGCTCCTCCCGCATTCCGCGCGGCGCGATCTTCCAGGTCAAGGATGTCCGTACCGGCTATGTCTTCACTGCCAAGCGCCAGGGCGGCTCTTATCACCTGGACGCGGAGCCGCTGACGGCGGCGGATACCGCGATCATGCGCAAGATCTACGGCGGCGAGTTCAACTACCGTCGTCGTCCGATGCTGGTGCTTTACAATGGACGCGTGTATGCCTGCTCCATCTATGGTGAGGAGCACGGCGACGACACCATTGCCAGCAACGATTTTGATGGCCAGTTCTGCCTGCATTTCTACGGCTCCAAGACCCACGGCACCGACCGCGTGGACGAGGATCATCAGAAGTGTGAGGCCCAGGCGCTGCAGGCGACCTGGTAAATCCCGATTCCCACTGGCGACGCTCTCTTGCGGGAGCGTCGCTTTTTGCGTTCACAAAATTTTCACGCTGGGAATAAAATGGTGCATTCTTCCGTTGATATGGATGAAAGGATGATCCGGAAGGCCGGACATGTCAATAGAAGGAGGCTGTAACCATGAAGAGAATGCTTGCGACGATGCTGGTGATCATGCTGCTGCTGGGGTGCGTGCCAGCGATGGCTGCCACGTCCGGATACGTCGTTGAGAACCGCATCGCGACCCGCTCGGGCCCCAGCACCAGCTACACGGAGCCGGGTTCCTTCCTCTACAGGGGAGCGGAGGTCACCATCCACACAAAGGTGTGGGATGACAGGAACGAGATCTACTGGCTGCAGGTGGAGTTCACTTCCGGGCGCGAGAAGTACCGCGTCTACACCGGCAACTGGCGCATCAGCACGGACCTCTACAGCATCCCGGATGAGTCCATCCTGGCCTACAGCTGGCTGAACTATAGCACATATGGCTATGCCGGCCCGGGGTATGACTACCATTACTATGGCGACATCATGCTCTACAAGGATGGCAACTGCCGCGTGATGGAAGTGGAGAACAACTTCGCGCTTGTGGATACCTCCGCCTCGACAAAGGGCGCGACCCGCGTGTGGGTGCCGCTGGACGCGGTGGCTGGTGGCTATGACTTCTACGGCATGGACACCTACCCCGATGAATGGTGGAGCGACGGCCCCACGCTCATCCCCGATGACAATGGGGCGACGCTCCTGCCTGGCGACGATTACAACAGCGGCTACGTCAACCCTGTTGGCCGCTACGTCACCGTATGGGTGGAGAGCGGCAACGCCCGCTCCGGCCCCGGTACCAACTACGACTTCGTCAACTACGTCCATCGGGGCGATGTGCTGCAGGTGCTGGACTGGGAGATGGGCAACACCGGCAAGGACTGGTACCAGGTGCGCATCAATGGCCGCCTGTGCTGGGTTTCCTCGGGCCTTGTGACCCTGGACGGCAACTCAGAGGGGACCGCCTATGGCGTGCCGATCGTGCCGGAGGATCCCTTCGCGGACTATCAACAGACCTCCACGCACCTCATCGGCCGCTGGATCCGAATCAACCCCTCCAGCGCCCATGTGCGCAAGGAACCAAACACGAACACGGCTACTGTCGGCTATGTGACGCAGAACCAGTGCTACGAGATCCTCGACTGCCGCATCGGCAACACCGGCAAGGTCTGGTACAAGATCTGGGTTGAGGGCGAGTATGGCTGGATCTCCTCGGGCCTCACGACCCTGCTGGGCAACTGACGGGTCATCCTGTCATCCACGCATCCGCATCAGAAATGGTGCGGATTTTTCATGTCTTGACAGATACGGGCTGGGGGTATATAATGAGATACCCGGCAGGGTATAATGGCTTCTGGAGGATGAAGATGGAAACACAGTGCACATGCGGTATACGGACGAAGATCCGCACGGAAGAGGAAAAGAAGGCGCTGCTGAACCGGCTGAGCCGCATCGAAGGGCAGATCAGGGGCGTGCGCAGCATGGTGGAGCGGGACGCATACTGTCCGGACGTGCTGACGCAGGCGGCTGCAGTATCGGCGGCCATGGACAGCTTCGCCCGGACGATGCTCTGCGAGCACATCCGCACCTGCGTTGCCGAGCAGGTGCGTCAGGGGCATGACGAGGCGCTGGACGAGCTGATGGACGTGATCCGAAAATATATGCGCTGAGAGGGGCGAAGGCGATGAAGCAATTCAATGTAACGGGCATGACCTGTGCGGCGTGTTCCGCGCGGGTGGAGAAGGCGGTTACGAAGGTACCGGGCGTGACGGCGGTGTCCGTGTCGCTGCTGACCAACGCCATGGGCGTGGAGGGCACGGCGGATGACGCAGCGATCATCCGTGCGGTGACGGAAGCCGGCTACGGCGCATCGGTCAGGGGCGCAGAGAAAGCCGCGGAAACGGCGGCAGATCCCCTGGCGGATCACGAAACGCCGCTGCTGAAACGCCGGCTGCTGTGGTCGCTGGGCTTCCTGCTGGTATTGATGTATGTGTCCATGGGGCATGTGATGTGGGGCTGGCCGCTGCCTGGCGTGCTGGCGGAGAACCCGCTGGCCATCGCGCTGGTGGAACTGGTGCTGACGGCCATCGTCATGGTCATCAACCAGAAATTCTTCATCAGCGGCTTCAGGTCGCTGTGGAAGCGCTCGCCCAACATGGATACGCTGGTGGCCATGGGGTCGATGGCATCCTTTGTCTACAGCCTGTGGCAGACCTTCGCCATGACGCACGCGCAGCTGCATGCGCCGGAGATGGTCGCGCACTATCTGCACGGATTCTACTACGAGTCCGCCGCGATGATCCTCACGCTGATCACCGTGGGCAAGATGCTGGAGGCGCGCAGCAAGGGAAAGACCACGGACGCCCTGCGCTCCCTGATGAAGCTTGCGCCCCAGACGGCCACGATCCTGCTGGACGGCAGGGAGAAGACCGTGCCCATCCAGCAGGTGAAGAAGGGCGATGTATTCCTGGTGCGCCCGGGTGAGAGCATCCCGGTGGATGGCGTGGTGCTGGAGGGGGATTCCCCGGTGAACGAGGCCGCGCTGACGGGCGAGAGCATCCCGGTGGACAAGGCGCAAGGGGATGCGGTGTCCGCTGCGACGGTGAATGGTAGCGGCTTCCTCAAATGCGAGGCAACCCGCGTGGGGGAGGACACGACGCTGAGCCAGATCATCCGCATGGTGTCGGATGCAGCGGCCACGAAGGCGCCTATCGCCAAGGTGGCTGACCGGGTCAGCGGCGTGTTTGTGCCGGTGGTGATCGCCATCGCCGTGGTCACCTTTGCCATTTGGATGCTCATTGACCCGGATATCGGGCATGCGTTGGGGCGCGCCATCGCCGTGCTGGTCATCAGCTGCCCCTGCGCGCTGGGTCTTGCCACGCCGGTGGCCATCATGGTGGGCAACGGCATGGGCGCGAAGAACGGCGTGCTGTTCAAGACAGCGGCTTCACTGGAGATGGCGGGCCGTGTGCAGATCGTCGCGCTGGACAAGACCGGCACCATCACCACCGGACAACCCCGGGTGACGGATGTGCTGCCGGCAGGCGGCATGTCGGAGGATGAGCTGCTGACCCTGGCCGCTGCCCTGGAGGAGAAGAGCGAGCACCCGCTCGCCCGGGCCATCCTTGCCCGCGCGGGGGAGCTTGCCACATGCGATTGCGCAGCTGCATCCGTGGTGACGGACTTCCGCGCCCTGCCCGGCAATGGCCTGACTGCCCGCATTAACGGCCGCCAGCTGACCGGCGGCAGCCTGGCCTTCATCAGCCAGCAGATCAGGCTGGACGCTGAGGTGCTGCAGCGGGCGGATGCGCTGGCGGGTGGCGGCAAGACCCCGCTGCTCTTTATCCGCGACGGTGAATTCCTGGGGATGATCGCCGTGGCGGACGCCATCAAGGAGGACAGCCCCCGCGCAGTTCGCGAGCTGCAGGGCATGGGCATCCGCGTGGTGATGCTCACCGGCGACAATGAGCGTACCGCCCGTGCTATTGGCCAGCAGGCTGGCGTCGACCGGGTCATTGCGGGCGTGAAGCCGGATGGCAAGGAGAGTGTCATCCGCCAGCTGGCGGAGGCGGGCAGGGTCGCCATGGTGGGCGACGGCATCAACGACGCTCCGGCCCTGACGCGGGCGGATGTGGGCGTCGCCATTGGCGCGGGCGCGGATGTGGCCATCGACGCTGCGGATGTTGTGCTGGTTAACAGCCGCCTGACGGACGTGGTCGCGGCCATCCGCCTGAGCCGCGCGACCCTGCGGAGCATTCACCAGAACCTGTTCTGGGCCTTTTGCTACAATGTGCTGGGCATTCCGCTGGCGGCTGGTTTGTTTGCCGGGCTGCTGGGCTGGGAACTGAGCCCCATGTTCGGGGCAGCGGCGATGAGCCTGTCCAGCTTCTGCGTGGTGTCCAACGCCCTGCGTCTCAACCTCACCCGCATGCACGATGCACGGCGTGACCGGGCCATCGCCCCGGTGGAGCTGCCGGAAATCAACCTGCCTGCGCAGGCCACCATGCGCACGATGCGCATCGAGGGCATGATGTGCGGCCATTGCGAGGCGATGGTGAAGCGCGCGCTGGAGGCCATCGACGGCGTGACCCATGCCGAAGCCAGCCACACGGAGGGCGTGGCCCGCGTGACGCTCAGCCATCCGGTGGAGGATGCGGTGCTGCGTGCAGCGGTGGAAGAAGAGGATTACGAGGTGCTGGATATCCAGTGAGATGAGTGTGCCCGGAGGCTTTGCGGCTTCCGGGCCTTTCTGTTTTCATCGACGGGCTTTGCGCGCCCGATCGACGCGCGCATGGCTGCAACTGACGTATGCTTGCTCTCACAAAGACGCGGGGGTGCGGCATATGGCAGAAACGGTGTACAGGCACAGGCGACGGCGCGGGGAATGGCTGATGGACGGGCGGCGGTTTGCGCTGCGGCTGCCCGGGCGGGAGGCGGTGATGGCGGCGATGAAGGCCTTCGCCCGGGGTGCGCCGGCGTGCCTGCTGGCCCTGGCGGATGTGCTGGAGATGCCATCCGGGCTGCATGCGGCCTATGTTGCTTCGCTGGCCGCGCTGGGACGACCGATCCGCTGGCCGGCGGTGGGGGCAGCGGCGGCGGTGCTGCTCAGGCTCCTGTCGGGGCTGGACGCGCGGTGGGAGAATCTTGTGACGCTGGCGCTGCTGCTGTGTGCGGCAAGGTGGCTCAGGGGTCGGAAGAACCCCGCGTTGCTGCTGGCAACGGGCATGTCTCTGCTGCCGATGGTGCTTCGGGCGTGGGCTGCACCGATGGCGCGTCCACTGCTGCTGGCGATGGCTTCGGTGGCTTTCAGCGTGCTGTGCGCGCCCGTGATCTGCCGGGGAATCATGGCTGTGACGGCGAAGGACGAAACCGGGGCGCCGCGTCCTCTGGAGAGCCTGGAGGACCGCACCGGCGCATCTGCCCTGGGATTACTGCTCATCTGCGGCGGTGCGCAGCTGCATGTAGCCGGGGTGAATGTGGGGATGTCGCTGGCCTGCGCGGGCGTGCTGCTGACTGCCACGCACATGGGCGCGATGGCGGGTTGCGCTGCAGCCCTGCTTGCCGGCATGGCCCTGGGGTTGACGGGGCTGCCCGTGATGCTCACAGTCGCCCTGGCGACGGGTGGTTTCCTCGCCGGTGTGATGCGGGCATCGGAGCGGCGGTGGCTGTGCTGCGCAGCCTTCGCATGCGTTGCGCTGATGGTGCTCATTCTGACCCGGATCAGTGTGCCGGGATGTGCGGCAGCGGTGGCGATCGTCAGCGCGGCAGCGTTGCTCATGCCCGAGCGGCGCATGGCGCAAATCCACCGGCAGATGCTGCGCCTCCGGCATGTGCCTTCTCCGGCCTGCGATGCGTATGCATCCAGCATGCTGGCTGCCTGGGAGCGCACGGTGGATGCGATGACCATGGCCATTCCCATGCCGGGGGGGAAGAAGGAAATCCGCAACGGCGCGTGGTGGACAGAACGGCTTTGCGCAGGCTGCCCGGAGCAATGCGGATGCCTGGGTTCGGACGCAGCAGCAGCGCAGGCCGAGGCTGTCTGGGCCTACCGGGATGGGGATGAGAACGTGTGGCAAGCCGCCCTTGAGGGCCTGCGGGGGTTGGGGTGCCACCGGCTCCACATGCTGCAGCAGGGTATGGAGGCGCTCCGCCGGGAGGATGCGGTACAGCGGCGGCATGTGGCCCAGTCCCGGGAGCAGCGGAGTATGCTGGTGACGCACCTGTCTGCCATGGCGGGGGCGGCGCGGCGGTTTGCGCACCTGACGCAGGGGGAGA
The DNA here is from genome assembly GCA_017410455.1 of Clostridia bacterium. Taxonomy (GTDB): domain Bacteria; phylum Bacillota; class Clostridia; order Christensenellales; family Aristaeellaceae; genus UBA11524. Next base: position 70,978 of record JAFQQT010000093.1, on the reverse strand, counting down.
ACTGGTGGGATGCGCTGGATTCCCGCAGAATACGGTCGGCGCTGTCAGACGCGGCTGCGCCGGTGCGCCTGATGTGGCTGCGGCGGATTCAGGGGCATGTGCAGGCGGTCTTCCGGCTGGAGGATATCAACAATGCACGCGGACAGGCGGAGGAGCTGTGCAGCCTGGTGGCGGAGGCAACCGGCGTTGCGATGATGACGGCCAGCATCGATCAGGGGCGGGTTCTCATTGTGCAGCGGCCGCCGCTGGAAGCGGTATGCGGGGTGTGCAGCATCAGCAGCGATGGCCAGTGCGTCTGCGGCGATACAGCATGGCATGGCCTGCTGCAGGACGGGCGCTACATGGCTGCTGTGTCCGACGGCATGGGCCATGGGGATGATGCGGCACTCTCATCCAGGCAGACGGTGGAGCTGCTGCGGCTCTGCCTCGACGCAGGATACACGCTGCAGCAGACGCTGACGGTGGTCAACGGCATGATGATGCTGGGTGGCAACGGCGAACGCTTCATCACGGTGGATCTGCTTCTGATTGATCTCTGGTCGGGGCGTGGGACGTTGGTGAAGATGGGCTCGGCTGTCAGTTATCTGCTGCAGAATGGTGAACTATCACAGCTGTCAGGGGATGCGCTGCCTTTGGGCATCCTGGAAGGCGCGGAAGCTGGTGAGCGCGTGTTCCGCCTGAAGACAGGGGATGCGATTGTGATGATGAGCGATGGCGTTGAGGAGGCCTTTCCTGCCGGAGGGCTTGAGCGTACCGTTGAACAGGCGCTGGGGGAGGATCCCACGGATGCTGCGCTGAACCTCGTGCAAGCCGCTGCAAATGCTGCCGATGGCTGTCGAAGGGATGATCAGACAGTCCTTGTCGTGCGGATCAGGGCTGTACAAACCGCTGCAGAAGAGGTATAATGGGATTTGAAGATGAAGGGGAATCGGGGAGATGTCACAAAATATACCCTTTGTGGGAATCCTGAAAACTACCCTTGATGGAGGTGCCGGGCATGACAAGGCCTGAACGCGACTTTTCCGATGCTGTGTGCCAGCCATTCATGCTGCAGGGCGGCGATCATGGCGTGCTGTTGCTGCATGGCTTCACAGGCAGCGTGGCGCATATGCGCCCCCTGGGAGAGCTGCTGCACCAGCAGGGATTCACCGTGATGGGCATCAACCTGCCCGGCCATGCCGTGAGCATGGAAGCCATGGGGAAGACCGGCTGGCAGGACTGGCTGGACGCGGCGAAGGAAGCCTTCTGCAAGCTGCAGGAGTGCTGCCGTTATGTCAGCGTGGCGGGTCTGAGCATGGGGGGATGCCTTGCGCTGTGCATCGCTGAGCAGATGCACCCCACTGCCATTGCGGCAATCTCTGCGCCAATGGCTGCGCGCAACCCGATGCTGCCGTATGCGAAGCTGGTTTCGCCCTTCGTGCCACGGGTGATGTGGCGTGCCAGAGGCGAGAGTGCCGGCCTGCTGGACGATCGCTATGATATCGGTTATCCGGGCTTCCCGACGAAATGCGCCGGGGATCTCCACCACCTGATCCAGCTGGCAAGGCGCGACCTGCATGCTGTGCAGTGCCCGCTGCTGGTGGTGCAGAGCCGGCAGGACGGAACTATCACCGCCGACAGCGCGGACGTCATTCTCAATGGCGTGGGGAGCGATTGTGCCGGGATGCTCTGGCTCGAGCATGTGCCACATGTGTGCACCATCTCCCGGGAGGTTGGGCGGATTGCCAGCGCATGTGCGCAGACCTTCCGCAAGGCAGAATACTGAATATCAAAAGGCCGCAACCTGCAAGGGCTGCGGCTTTCATTTGCCATATGGGGTACAAAACGGGATGAGGTACAAAACGGGAATCAGTCGCGCGGGTTGGGCTCTGTCCCCACACACCAGCCGCGGAGTTTGTTGATCGTGCGCTCCACGGCATCGCGGCTGTTCTTCCAGGGCTCGTCGTAGTAGCGGTAATCGAACTTGCGGCAGAACCAGCTGATGTCCTCCTGCATGCGGTCGAAATTCTCGGTTTCCAGGCGGCAGATGGCGTCAGCAAAGGTCGGCAGCGCGCTGGCGGAGAGCTCCTGGGGGGCGAGGGTCAGCAGCTCTGCGGCGTGGGGCAGACAGAGTCCCTTGCAGCCTTCGAACTTCCTTCGGAATTCCGTATCATTCTGGTAGAGGTGAAAGAAGGTGTGCAGGTAGCGCCCCATGTTGTCGTTGATGGAATCACAGACGATGCAGGTTTCCGTCATCGCGCTCAGCTCCTGTGCGGCGTCGGCCATCATCTTCGCAGGGCTGGGCGTCTTGCCCGTCAGCCGGTCCATGAGGGAACCGGACGCCGCCCCCTTTGCAGCGCTGCGGATGTGCTTGCAGGCCCTGGCGAGGCGTTCGCGGGTCTCGGCGACGTGGCTCTCCAGCATCAGCGCATGGCCGAGCCGGTTATCCTTACCGATGATGGTCAGCATCACCTGATGATGGCAGCAGAAGCCCTTGCGGTTGACCTGAATGCGCGTATCCGGCTCCATGACGGACGCGCCGAGGTAGTGCTCGACCTCGCCGATTTCGGTCTTGCGCTTCAGCGCGCAGAGGAAGCATTCGCCGTCGAGCTTGATCGCGTCCCACACGGGAATCGTGTCGATGTGGTATCTCAATTTCGGGCACCTCCGGTCAGTTCTTGCCACCATCATACCATATCCGGCGCGGGATGGCAAGTGCATATCACGCGCATGGGTTGCATAGCCTTGAGCAGAAATGGGGGGGAGCGGAATGACGCGGATGCGAAGGACCCGCTACAGGCGCAGGCGGAGAATCAGGAGGGCGCTGATTCTCGTCGGGACAATGGCTGCTGTGATAACCCTGGCGGTCATCATCAGCCGCAGATCGGGGATGATGCAGGTTGATGGTCTTCGGGCGGCAACGCCAACACCGGTCACTGCTGCATTCGACCGCACGGTCGTTACCCGGGAGGTATGCCTGCCGGAGGAGGTCTGGTACACCATCCAGACGGGCGTGTTCTCCCAGCAGGAGGCGGCCGCGGAAAAGGCTGCGGCCTATGCCGATCGCGGGGCTCCGGGAACAGTTGTCGAGGATGGCGGAAAGTGGCGCGTATTCATCGCCAGCTATGGCAGGGAGGAGGATGCGGCAACGGTGCGTCAGCGGCTGGGCGAGATGCAGCGGGTGGAGACCTACCAGTATGCCTGGACGTGCCCTGAGCTGCGGCTGCGCCTGACGGGGATGGCCGGGCAGCTGGATGTGGCGGAAGCGGGACTGACGCTGTTTGCCGGCGCTGGCGCGCTCCTGCGGGACGCCTCAGCGCTGCTTGACGCAGGGCAGATCACGGTGGATGAGGCGTTGAAGACCGTCTCGGATCTGAGTGCACAGATCAGCCTCTGGGCCGAGACGGCGCAGGACCGCTTTGGCAGGCAGACGCCCGAAATGGTGCAGCAGCTGCTGCAGCGGGCTGAAGGCTGGACGGCCCGGGCGAAGGCGCTTCAGGAGGCTGCCGCATCTGTACATGCGCTTTCTGCCTCGCTCAAGGGGCATGGGATGCAGATGTATGATGAGGAGATCCGCGCCCGACGGCAGCTCAGCGGCGAGTAATGCATGCAAATAAGCCTGCTCCGGTTGGGAACAGGCTTCACAGAGGTCGAACGCCAGGGAAGCTTTCGCCAAAAACCAGCGCGTTGATGGCCGCTGCCACACCACAGGCCTCACAGGGCAGGGTGATATGGCCTGCGGCGCGGATGGCCTCTTCCGTTGCATTGCCCATGGCCACGCCGCATCCGGCGGTGCGCAGCATGGGCGCGTCGTTGCCGTTGTCGCCGATGGCCATCGTCTGCGACAGGGGGATGCCCAGGCGTTCAGCGAGGCCGGCGAGGGCGCTGCCCTTATCCACACCGGCGGGGTTGACCTCGAAATTGTTGATCCAGCTGCTGGTGATGCGCACATCGGGGCATGCGCTGGCGATGCGGTCGCGTGCCACACCCAGCACGGCGGGATCTCCCCGGGAGATGGCGACGATCTTCCCGGCCCGGTCCAGCAGGGCGTCAGCGGCGGATGCGCCTGTTCGGTAGGCGAGGCGACCTCCCGGGCGGCCGAAATAGCTGCCCAGTTCCTGCTGTGCCCAGGACAGGGGCCGATCCTGCAGGCAGCAGACTTCCCACAGGCCAAAGACCACCACGTCAACCGATGCTTCCGCCAGGATGGAACATACCTCCCGCGCTGTATTCTCAGGCAGCAGGTGCTCGCTCACGGGGACGCCCATGGGTTCGTCGAGGGTGACGCTGCCGTTCAGGCCGATGATGTGGGGCGCGAGGCCGGCGTCCAGGGCGAAAAAGGCGGCATCATCCGGCATGCGCCCGGATGCAAGGACAATATGAACGCCGGCGTCCAGGCAGCGCCGGAGGGCGGCAGCGTTCTGCGGGGGGATGCAGGCCGATGTGGGGGACGTGCGGGTGAGGAGCGTCCCGTCCATGTCAAGGGCAATCAGGCGGATGGGCTGCATGGGAACCTCCATCAGAAGGGCGCTTTGACGGAGAATGCGCGGCCATCAAGGCCGGGCAGCGCGCCGCCGGTGTCGATGGTCAGCTTCGCCGCGCACAGGCAGAGGCGGCCCTGCACCTTCTGCTGGCGGTTGAAGGCCCGGTCGCCGTAGACGTCATCGCCCAGCAGGGGGTGCCCCAGGGCGGCGAGGTGGGCGCGGATCTGATGGGTGCGGCCGGTGATCAGATGCACCTCCAGGCGGCTCACGGGGCCGCTTTCGAGGGTCTCATAGGCGGTGATGATGGGCCGTGCGCCGGGCGCGGGATTATCATGGATGAACACGCGGGAAGCCTTTGCATCCTTGCTCAGGTAGGCGTGGCAGGTTGCGGCGGGCGGCTTCATCATGCCGCGCACGAGGCAGATGTAGCGCTTGTCCATCGTGCGCTCGCGGAAGGCCTGCACGAGGATGGCCTCAGCCCGGGGGTTCTTTGCGAACAGCAGCAGGCCGCAGGTCTGGTTATCCAGGCGGTGAACGGCGCGGGGTGCAGGGGCGGCAGGATCCTTCAGGCGCACATGCTTCAGCGCCAGGTCGCTGAGGGTGACGCCGCCCTTTTCGTCCGGCTCCACGCTGATGCCTGCGCGCTTGTTGACCAGCAGCACATCCTCATCCTCGAAGATGACGTCCACCAGCGGGGCAGCCTGCTCCATGCAGAAGAGCTCGACTTTCTGCCCGGCGGTCACGCGGACGTCGGGCCTGACGCGGCGGCCATCCAGCTTCACATCGCGCCGCTGGAAGGACTGCTGTGCCGTGCGGGCGGGCAGCTCCGGCAAAAAGCGGCGGATGCAGGCGTCGATGCGCTGCCCTTCCGCCGCAGTATCGGTGATGAATTCGTATTTCATGGCAACTCCTGCCCTCACTGAAGGCGGTTCATCTGCAGCGCACCCCACCGGGGCGTCATCAGATAGAGCTCATCCACGGCGCGGAGCATTTCCGCGGTGGGTTGGATGGTCAGCATGGATGAGAGAACCTCCCGCATCACCGGCAGGGAAACGCCCTGCTTGACCAGCATGCGCAGGTCCTCCACGGCTTCCTCCACGGAGATCTCGGGGCGGGTCGCGCCGCTGAGCAGGCCGTACAGGCGCGTGAAGAGCTGGCGCTCCTCGGGCATCAGGCCCTCCATGGCGCCACGGATGGTGTCCTCGTCCAGCTCCAGGGGCGCAGAGTCCTTCTGCGGCATGGCGCTGAAGAGCCGCTCCGGTTCAGCCAGCCCGGGGTGCAGCAGGATCATCTCGCCATCCCGGTCGTAGAAAAAATCGTACGCGGCCTGCAGATATCGCGTGGCCAGCGCATATTCCTGCTTGCCCGGTTCCTTGCAGAGCAGCACGTCCGCAACGATGCGCTCCAGCGGCTCGCTGAAGTGCAGCAGGCCTCCCAGGTACAGCAGCGCACGGATGATGGCGTCGTGGCGCTGCAGGCGGCTGCGCGCTTCATCGTGCCGGCGGTCGGAGAGGACCAGCAGCAGCGGCGTGCGCAGCTGTGAGGGCAGATGCAGTATGAAGCGGTCCTCATCCCGGCGGATGGTGCACCACAGGCGGCGCACCAGCGTTTCTGCGGCGGACATCTCCAGCCAGTCCAGCAGCTCGGCTTCGCCCCCCAGGGTGATCAGCCGCTCCACGAGGCTGTGCTCATCCATGGTCAGTAGCGTTGCCTCCAGCGGAAGGCGTGCAAGCACCATGGCCCGCAGCTCCTGCGTGGTGTGCAGGTGGGTCTGGCGCGGTGCGGACTGCGCGTCCAGCGACAGGGACCAGAGCTCCTCGGCGTGCAGGTCGTCATCGGAGGTATACAGCCCGAAGGCGGGCAGGCGGGACAGCCGCCGCTCGCAGGATTCAAGCTGCGATTGCCGCAGCAGGCTCATTGTCTTGTCTGCCCAGTGCAGGCGCTGAATGTTCGTCTCCCGCAGCAATGTTGCCACCTCCCTGTTGATGCGGATGGCGGTTGCCGGCAAAGCAAACCGCATTCTCTATTATACGTCACAAACCGCATCTGTCAAGGGCTGCAGGGCGCGAATTGGCCGGGAAATGCTCGCAGTTCCGTCGCAAAATGACATTGTGGGCCCTCATGCACGAAAAAAGAGCGCCGGAGCGCTCAAGGGGAGTTACAGTTCATCCAGCAGATACCACATGGGGAAGGTGAAGGTGATCAGCCCCTGCTCCTCCGGCGCGACAACGCCGGCCTGGAAGTAGAAGCACACATCCCCCTCTGCGGTGAGGTAGAAGTCCTCCTCGGGATAGAAGCCGGCTTCGACTTCCTCGTATGTGAGGTCATCGTAGAGGCCCATGGCGGCGCCTTCGGCCTCCATCTGCGCCCAGACAAGGCTGCGCACCAGCTTGTCCGCCTTGGCAGTCTGCCGGGTGATGAGCCATTCATCGGTTTCGTCTGCATCCAGCAGCCCCATATAGACCGGCAGGTTGGTGATGCGGCCGGCGTTGCTGCCCTTGAGGGAGAAGACATGCCCGCTGACGACGGTGATGGACTCCCCGCCGACGGCAACCTCCTTGATGATGCACACGGAGAGGTGCTCGGCGGTGTGGCAGGTGATCTCATGACGGATGCTGACGACCTTCTGCGGATCGCCGGGCGTCATGCCTGAGGCCAGCATGGGCACCTCGAAGCCCAGCGCGTCATCCACGGCATAGCGGTATGTCTCGTTGATGAGCTGCGCCACATCGCTGTCGCCCTCCAGCTGGGGATAGCTGTAGCGGTAGACGTAGAGCGCGTCTGCTTCCGTGCTGCCCTCGGGCCAGGTATAAACGCCCTGCAGAGGCTCGGCGAGGGTCACGGTCGCCTGTTCCGCCATGGCGGGCAGCAGTGCCAGCATGAACAGCGCCAGCAGGGGGATGAGGAATCTCTTCATAGTGGCCTCCTTGAAGGGGTCAGGTGTTGTGAAGATCGCTGGCGGCGCTGATGGCGGCGATGTTGCCCTCGCCCACAGCCTTGGCGATCTGCAGGGGATGGCCGGTGCAGTCGCCGCAGGCATAGACGCGGGGAAGGTTGGTGGCCATGCGGCGGTCGACGGCGATGAAGGATCCTTCCAGCGCAAGGCCGGGCATCAGGCTGTCCGGCGCAACGGCAGGGCGGAAGATGAACACGCCATCGTAGGCCTTCTCGCCCTCGCTGGTGGTCAGAAGGATCCGGCCATCGGCGGTGGCAGCGAGGGTCCGGGGCTTGCCCGGGCAGATGGCATAGGGCGGTTCTGCGGGCTGCGCGTGGCTGGCAAGGAAGTAGTAGTCCACATGGGCGGCAAGTCCGGCGAGGAATTCGCCTTCCTCCACGCCGCCGTGCCAGGCGGAGAGCACCGCCACCTCCATGCCCCGATAGAACATGCCGTCGCAGGTGCCGCACCAGCTCACGCCCTGCCCCAGCAGGCCCTCTTCGCCGGGGAGGAGGGTGGGACGGGCCGCACCGGTGGCCAGCACGATGGCGCGGCTTTCGACGATGTCGTTGCCCACCAGGGTCATGTAGCCATCGCCGGCGGGCATGCTCTGCCTTGCCAGGGCGGAGAGGATGTGCGCGCCTGCGTCCTCTGCCTGCTGGCGGAATACGTGCAGCAGCTCCTGGCCGGATACCTGCGGCATGCCGGGATAGTTGTCGATGCGTTCCGCCTTTGCCAGCCATCCGGTGGCCGAATCAGCCGCCGCAACGGTAACGCTCAGCCCGCGCTGACGGGCGGTGAGGGCGCAGCTCCAGGCCGCAGGGCCGGAACCGATGATGAGGATGTCACAGTTCGCCATAGCGCCTCCTTATTCTTCGCCCTCGGCTTCGGGCTCCTTGTCGATGTAGGTGTAGCGGGCAATGAGCCAGGGCATGCCGTTGTAGGTGCTGTAGACGTCGGCATAGATGCGGTATTCATAGTCCTCGCCGAGGTGCCATTCGGTCTTGGTGAGGTTCTGCAGCAGCACGGGCTGGCTGGCGCCGTCCTCGCCGCAGTACATGATGGCCATCTGCGGGCTCTCGCTCATGAAGGAGTCGAAGGAGCCGGATGCCAGGTAGATCTGCGTGTTTTCAGCGCGGAAGGTGATGTTGCCCATCAGCTCAGCGTAGTCGGCGGAGTTGTTCAGCGACCAGGCCTTGCGGGTGTATACGTCAGCGCTGGGGAGGTAGTAGATGACATAATCGACGCGGGAGGTCTTCTTGCCGGGATAGGTGGCCTGAATGCTGACGGTGTTGTCGCCGATCTTATCAAAGAGCGCGATGAAGGAGAACTCGCCCGTGGTGTCCAGATCGGTCACGATCAGGTCGGAGTGGGGGGTGAGGATCTGCACATCCGCGCCGGGCAGGGTGGTGCAGGTGATCGGCAGCTCGCTCAGGCTGGTGGATGTGTAGGTGGTGACGGCCAGATCCAGCGGGATCTCCTGCACCTGGCGGAAGAGCACGACCTCCATGCTGTTGTCGCGGCAGTAGGGGCTGCGCACGTTGACGGTGTAGACATTGTCGCCCTTGGGCTGCACGGTCGCATTGTAGGACAGCAGGCCCGTATCATCCACCGCGTCGGACATGTCCACGCCGTTGATGACGACCGTGGAGCCGGGCCGGACGAGGAACTGCATGGAATACATGGCCGTGGTGACCTCGGTGCGCTCGCTCTTGGGAGTCACGAGGGTGATGGGACTCAGGGGGATGGTGATCTCATAGGAAATGGGATCCATCGCCTTCTGACGCGCGCCGGAGGTCTGCAGGGAGGGCGTGAGGGTGACGGTCATCTGCTCCTGGTTGACCACAGAGAGCTCCTCGTACCAGGTGTGGTCGGGAATGACGATGGTCGCAAAGCCACCGACGACTTCATAGGTGGCGTGGAGTTCGCGAATGTAGATCTTCTGCCCATCCTCGCCGGGGATGAGGATCGTGTGCGCGGCCTGGTCATCCTTCATCGAAGCGGTGACGATGGCGCGGTTATCCTCCGACCGGGCCGCCCGGTACTGCTGGTAGGCGGAAAAGCCCACAGCGCCCGCAAGGGCTGCGACCACCACAACAAGGAGCGCGGTGATCACATTGAGGAAGCGGCGGCGGCTCTTGTGGCGCGAGCGCCCCCTGGTGCGCTGCTGCTCCTGCCTGGGCGCATCGCGGAACAGCGGCTGCTGCTGGCGCTGCATCTCCTCGACGATGGGATCATAGTTGCGGTGCTCATCCCAGTTGACGGGGGCGGCAGGGGTGCGCTTCTCCGGCAGATTTCCGCCCGGCAGGGGAGACTGGGGCGCGGTGATGGGCTGCTGCTGGGGCAGGCCGTGTACGGCCACGCGGGCCGTGCGGCGTGTTCCCTGCGGCATGCCGGAGAGAGGATGCACGGGTTCCGCCTGCGGTGCGTCGGGAGTGGAGGCTGGAGCCGGCGGCTCCTGCACGGGGGGCTGAACATCCGGTTCATCCTGCGCCTTGAGCTGGTCGAGAAGGCGGCGGCCCTCAGTCCGGCGCTCCTTCAGGTCGGTCATTTCCCGGGCCAGGGCGTCACGCCTGTCCGGGCTCACGTCCACCTGGCCATCCTCATCCACGTGGATGAATGCCTTGGTGGAAGGCCGGGCCTGCAATTCGGCGCGCCAGCCGGGTTCCACGGGGGCATCGGGCTGCAGATCTGCGCCGCAGCGGATGCAGCGGGGCAGGGACGCACGGTTCCATTGTTCACATTTGGGGCATCTCATATGCTATAACTCCTCAGGCGTGGCGGCTCAGTCCTCGTACTCCTCGTCATCGATGACCAGCCAGCTGCACTCCATGTAATCTGCCACGTCCTCGCGGCTCTTGATCCAGTCGATCTCCTGCACGGACATGCCCGCGTAGGAAATGGGGGAAACCGCGTCCTCCTGGGGGATGCGCAGCTCCTCGATGACGCAGGAGCGCAGCCCGTAGGCCTGCTCCATGGCCAGCACCATGTCCTCGATGGTCATGTTGGTCATGGTCGTGTTGGCAACGACGATGTCCACCAGGTCGCGGGCCTGGTTATAGGTCATGGTGCGGCACTTGTCTGCCAGGGTGGAGAGCACCGTGCGCGCGCGCTGGGTGCGCATGAAGTCGCCGCCGCCGCCGGCCTTGCGGATGCGCATGTAGATCACCGCCGCACGGCCGGTGAACAGGTAGGTGCCGGCGCGGTTCATCTTCGGCTCCGTCTGATGGGCGTCCAGGGGATACTCGCGCAGGTAGCGGGCCTCACTGGCGTCCACCACGATCTCCACGCCGCCCATGTAGTCCACGATGTTGGCGATCTGCTGGAAGTCGAACAGGACATACTTTTCGATCCGGATGCCCAGGTGCTCGCTGAGCACCTTGCACAGGGCTTCGGGGCCGTAGTTCGCGGCGATGTAATTCACCCGGCCAATCACGCCGTCAGGGCGCACCACCAGCGCATCGCGGATGAGAGAGGTGAGCATGATGCGGTTGGCGCGGGTGTCCAGGGTGAGGATCATGATGCCATCGGTGTTGCCCAGCCTGCTGGGGCTGCTGTTCCACTGGTCCACGCAGAGCAGCAGGTAGTGGTGCATGCCGTCGCGGGTTTCGGGCAGCTGATCGAAGGGGATGACCTCAATGGGCTTGGGCGTTGCCGCATGGGCGAAGGTGGCGGGCACAAGGAGGCACAGGGCCAGCAGCAGGGAGAAAATACGTTTCATGGTTCACAGGCTCCTTTCCGGAATTCTTCACCATAATAGACGGATCATGTGCGCGGATTCATCATGTGCCGCGAAATTTCACCTGTTCATTATAGCATTGTTTGCCCAGGAATGGAAGAGCCGGGACACAAAAAAGCAGCCCCGCGCGGGACTGCTTTGATGCAGCGGCTTACAGCGCCTTGTCGATCATCGTCTTCAGCGCGGCGGCGGGCTGCAGGCCCATGGTGCGCTCCACGAGCTCGCCGCCCTTGAAGAGCAGGAGAGTGGGGATGTTCATCACCCGGAACTGGCGGGCCAGCTCGGGGCAGTCGTCCACGTTGACCTTGCCTACGGCCAGCGCGTCGCCATAGGCGGCGGAAATCTCCTCCAGCACCGGCGCCAGCATGCGGCACGGGCCGCACCAGGGCGCCCAGAAGTCGATCAGCACGGGCTTGTCCTGACGGATGAATGCGTCAAATTCAGCGGTCTTCAGTTCCTTTGCCATGGGGGTACCTCCTTGAATGGTGATTATTCGTTGATTTCAGCGCGGGGGATGACGCGCAGCAGCTGGGGCGTCCAGCGGGGATCGGCCTTGCGGCGACGCTCGGCGATATAGATGCCCAGGGCGGGGATGGCCACGCCGATGACGCCGCCGATGGCTCCGCCGATGCTGTTGGCGGTGGGAAAGAGCTTCTCGCCCAGCAGGATACCCAGCAGCAGCCCTGCCGCAGGGATCGCATAGGCGATGAAGGAAGCCTGTGTCACCGCGGATGGGGGCAGATAGACGACCGCCTTATCGCCCACCTTCGCCTCGCCCCGGATGCGCAGGTTCATTACCTTGCTGCCGCCATGGCAGGCGTTGCACTTCTCGCAGTCGGACGGGCGGCAGAACTCGATCTCCAGCCACTGGCCGTCAACGGCTTTCACTTCGCCGGTTCTTTCCATGATGCGTTTCCTCCTGATGGTTGATGGGTGCATTATACCACACATTTCGCCAGAAGGAAAGCCTTTCCGGACAATAACATGATACCCGGCTTCGCGGCGGTTGAAACATCATTCTGCCGGGAGGATGCGCACATCTTCCGGCGCAGCTCCGCAATGGGCTGCAGCCAGAGTCAGCACGAGGGCTGAGTCCTCCGGCGTGATCTCCGCCTTCGCTGTGACCACCGTGACGCTGCCGCCGGCGACCACTGCGCTGCAGGGCGCCAGCGCAGTGGCGGACAGCGCTTCCTCCAGTGCCAGGCGGCCTTCGCGGTTGGCAACCATCGCGCTGAGCTGCGCGGCTGCGTCCTGGCGGGTGAGGGCGTCCAGATCATCCCGGGCGATGAGGGCGCTCAGGGCTTCGACGTCCCGCGCGTGCTGATCCTCCTGCAGGGTTGCATGCGCGGAAACGGCGGTGGCTGCCTCCGTGTGCGTCACCGGCAGGGAAGTCACGATGGCCTCCTCCTGCAGGCGCAGGCGGTTGGCTTCGCTGCCCAGCAGCAGCGTCACGCTCAGCAGGGCGATGAGCAGCAGGCGACGGTGCCGGAGGATGAAACGGGTCAGATGCTGCATGGACTGCCTCCTGTCATGGATCTGTGGCGGATCAATCGGCGGACCCCTGGGCCAGGGGGTAAACGGCCACGGCCTCTGCCGGGAGGCCGAGAAGGGTGGATACGGCGCGGTTCATCTGCAGGCGGATGGCGACGTCATCTGCGCCGCTGGCCAGCACCAGCGCGCCGCAGGGAACGTCCTGGGCGTCATAGTAGATGGCGACCTCGGTATGCCCGGCTCCGGCCATGGCGGACAGCACGCGGCTGATGCGCTCATCCTGCGTGGACTCGGCAGGGGCGGCATTCAGCAGCAGGCAGGCTGCGACGCATGCGAGCAGCGCACCGAGGAGCCAGCCGTCCCTGCGGAGGCGTTCCATCAGGCGCGGCGGGATCATGGCGCGTCCTCCTCGGCCAGGGCGGATTCCGCATCCTGCAGCGCAATGCCCGTAACCGCCAATGCGGTGGAGGGGGCTGTGCCGTCAGGAAGAGCGAGGCTGCTGAAGAATGCCTGCAGTCCGCTGGACCAGTACAGCAGCATCAGCAGCCCTGCGACCATCGCAGCGGCGCGGCGCAGGCTGCCCTCATCCAGCAGGGCCAGGAGCGCGCCGCTGAGCAGGGACAGCGCCGCAAAGCCGCTCAGAAGGTCCATCATGTTGCATACCACCTTTCTTCAGGGGTCAGCGCAGCATCATCGTCATGCCGCTGACAGCGATGAGCTGCGCGATGAGCAGGAGGAACATGGCCGCCGCGCACAGCTGCATGATGAAGAGCAGCATCAGCACGCGCCCGAAATCGTGAATGCAGTCCGCCAGCGGACCTTCGCACACGGGCTGCATCAGCGCGGATGCGAGGCGGTAGAGCATGGCTGCGGCCAGCGTCTGGCACAGGGGCGTCAGCGCGTAGCCGGAGATGAGCATCAGCCCTGTCACCCCCAGTGCGCCCTGCACCAGCATCCCCGAACCGACAAGGGTGTCCACCGTGTCGGAGAAGAGGCCGCCCACCACCGGGATCAGGTGGGACATGGCATACTTGGATACCCGCAGCGTCACGCCGTCCAGCGCAGCAGCCGTCACCGCCCGGGTGGAGAGCACCGCGATGAAGGCCGTGAAGCATACGCCCAGCGTCCATGATGCGCAGCTGAGCACGAAGGATGCCAGCCGGTGCAGCTTCATGCCCTCGCCCAGATGGCAGAGCATCGTCAGCACGGCGGCTGCGGTGGCAAGGGGAACGGTGACGCTTGTGAGGAGGGATGTGAACCCGCTGGCCGCCGCCACGACGGCGGGCTGCATGATGGCCGAGCCGCTGGCGCCGCCCATGGCAGCCATCAGCGTGAGCAGCAGGGGGAAGAGCGCCTGCATGCCTGCGTTCATGCGCGAGATGGCGTCCTGTGCCAGGGTGATGTGATCCGTCAGGTCGCGGGTGAGGAACACGCACACGCACAGCTGGCACACCACGCCCCCGACTGCGCTGCCTTTCCCGGTGATGCGCCGCAGCAGGCTCCACAGCAGCGCAGGCGCGGCCAGACGGGTCAGCCGCCACAGGCTGTCGCGTACGGCGGAGAGCAGCGCGTCACCGAGCATGCGCAGCGCAGCGTCTGCGTCGATGGATACTTCTCCCCGGGCGATGGCGGTCAGCGTGGCGCGGAAGCCGCCTGTTGCAGCGAAGGGGTCTCCGGCGGACAGCGTTGCTTCCAGCGTCGTCAGATCCAGATCCCCGATCACCTGCGCGACGCTCTCGGTCAGGGTCTCGGCCTTTGCGGGGGTAAGCGCCATCAACAGGAGCAGCGCCATCAGGGCGAGAGCGAGAGGATTTGCTGCAGCAGCGCCTGCATGAAGGGCAGCGCCAGCGCCATGAGGGTGACGTGTCCAGCCAGCTCCACCTTCCTGGCGAGGCCGTCTTCCCCGGCGTCGCGGCAGGTCTGGGCGGCGAAGTCGGCCAGCAGGCTGATCCCGCACACCCGCAGCAGGTGGGAAATGTAGCTGTCCGCCAGCCCGCCCATCCGGGCAATGGCAGCGATCCCCTGCACCACCTCCGCCAGCTGCGGCAGGAGAAGAGATACAAGCAGCACGCTCCCTGCCACGGAGGCTGCAAGGCCGATCTCCGGCTTCATCCGCCGCAGCAGCAGCGCCATTACGGATCCGCATACGGCAACGCCGCAGAGCTTCAGCATGTCCATCGCGCCGCACCGTCAGTAGAGCTGGAAGATGGTCCGCACGGAGCTGAACAGGGTGCTGAGCATGTTCACCACCATCAGCAGCACGATGGCAAGACCGGCCACCGTGGTCAGGCTGGCCAGTTCGTTGCGTCCGGAGGCGGCCAGGATGGAGGAGATCACCGTTGTCAGCACGCCAACCCCGGCGATCTGAAAGAGCAGGTCAAGTTGCATGGTTCGCCTCCGTGGTCGTTATAGAAGCAGCAGCGTCAGGGTGGCGCCGCAGGTCCAGCCGAGGGTGCGCCAGAGCTTCGCATCGCCGCTGGCACGCTGCTGGGCGGAAGCGGCCTGCTGTGCGATCTCCTCCGCCGCCTGCTGGCAGGCCAGGCTCATGCTGTCTGCGTCCCCGCGCTCAAGGCGGGTGAACAGGCGCAGGAGCGTTTCGCGTCCCGTGCAGGCCGGGCAAACGGCGCTGAACGACTCCGCCGGGGTGCTGAGTGGGTTGCGGAGCATATGGTCTGCCGCGGCGCGGAGGAACCTGTCCGGCGCCAGCGGCAGATCAGCAGCAGCCTGCAGGGCCTTGGGCAGGGGGAGGGCTGCCTGGCGGATGATCAGCGTCAGATGGGCCAGCAGGTCAGCCCAGCGGCGCAGATCGCGGGCCTCCTGCTGCAGGGAGCCGGCGGCACGCATGCCGTACAGCGCGCAGAACAGTCCGGCAGCGATGGCCAGCACGGCGCGCATCATCCTATGGGGAGCGGGCTGCCGCTCCGGTCGTGCAGGGCGATGATCCGTCCACCCCCTTCAGGAGCCAGCACCGCATAGTACTCGAAGGCGCGCCGGGCCATCAGCGCAGCCAGCGCGGGCCGGGTGGCTGCCTCCTGCAGGGAAGAGCCGTGGGCGCTGGCGCAGATGGCACATCCGCTGCTCTGGGCGTCCAGGAGTGCGGCGGCGTCCTCAGCTCCGCAGAGTTCGTCGGTGATGATGATATCCGGCGCCATCGCCCGGATGAGCCATGGAACAGCCTGGGGCTTGGGCAGGCCCTCCAGCACGTCGCAGCAGGGCCCCACATCCAGCTGGGGGACGGCGCCAGCGCAGGCAGCCAGCTCCCCGCGCTCATCGATGATGGCGACCTGATGCGTGCTGCATGCCAGCTGCCTGGCCAGATCGCGCAGGAGGGTGGTCTTGCCGCTGCCCGGAGGGCCGATGACGAGCAGGCTCCGCAGCGAATCCCCGGGACTGACAAGGGGCAGGAGAGGATCGGCACATCCGGGCCACTGGGCGGCAATGCGGATGCAGACGGATCCCATATCGGTCAGGGCATGTCCGGCCTTGCGGTGCACGATGCGGCCGCACAGCCCCATGCGGTGGCCGCCCTGCAGGGTGATGAAGCCCTGTCCGGTTTCCTCGGCACGGGTGTACAGGCTGTGGCCTGAGAGTGCCTCCACCAGGGCGTTGAGCTGGTGCAGCCCGGGGCGCCACGGCAGCTCCACCCGACGGCTGCCGGTGATGAATACCGTTGGCCTCTCAGCGCGGATGCGGATCTCCCGCAGTTCGCCGGGCTGCAGCAGCATCAGCTCCGAGCGGATCGCCTCCGGGAAACAGGGGGTGAGAAACTCGCGGGTCTCCTGCCAGTCCATTGTTACCTCCACTCATTCAAAGATGGTCAGGCCGATGGCCTGATACAGCGCCCAGTCCACCAGTCCGTTTGGGGTAAGCCCAAAGTGCTTCCGGGCATGATCCACAGCAGCCTGCGTGCCCGCACCGAAGATGCCATCCGGCCAGCCCTGATAGAACCCCAGGGCACGGAGCTTGCGCTGAACAGCCCGCACCTGTGCGCTTCTGTCGCCATTGCGCAGCGTCCGCAGGGAGCCGCCGGTTTCGCCATAGGGGCCGCATTCGATCACCACCACCGTGCCGTTGGGGACAAGGGCGTAGAGTTCCTCTGCGTCCGCAACCCGCATGCGGATGCACCCGTGGGATGCGTTGCTGCCGATGGTTTCGGGCTTGTTGGTGCCGTGGATGCCGTAGTCGCCCCAGGGAACGTTCAGCCCGAGAAAGCAGGTGCCGAATCCGCACATCTGCCCGGAGAACCGGTGCGTGATGCGGAACACGCCGATGGGCGTGGGCGTGTCCCATGCGCCGGTGGCTACGGGGTACTGCCGCAGGAGCTTATCGCCCTGCCAGAGCGTCAGCGTTTTCATCTCCACATCCACATGGATGCAGAAAGATTCGTTCGCCCGGGCTGCCGGGGCGATGATCATCAGCAGTGCCAGCGTGAGAAGGATGCCTCGCAGGGGATCGCCTCCTTCCGTGTGCCTGTGCCAAAGGATATGGGTCGCGTGCGGCAGATATGACGCAGAGAATGATGAAGAATTTGTGTGGAAAACCGACCTGAACGTCTTGAAATACGCATTCAATACTGCTATAATATAGGAGGTTCCTGATTCCCCATACTCTGGCGGCAGAATGAACGCCGCTGACAACAAAAGGAGGAATTCACCATGAAGAAGTTCCTTGCGCTGCTTCTGTCCGTCCTGATGCTGCTGGGCTGCACCGCGATGGCTGAAGAAGCCGCTCCCGCTGGCCTGACGAAGAACGTCGTCATCCTCTTCACCTCTGACGTGCACGCCGGCATCGACCAGGGCTGGGGCTACGCTGGCGTGGCCTACCTGCGCGATACCCTCGCCGCCGAGAACCATGTTGTTCTGGTGGACAACGGCGACGCCATCCAGGGCGAGACCATCGGCACCATGACCGACGGCAAGGCGCTGGTTGAGCTGATGAACGTTGTGGGCTACGACATCGCCGTGCCCGGCAACCATGAGTACGACTACGGCATGGACAACTTCCTGTCCCTGGCCAATGACGTTGCTCAGTACCCCTACATCTCCGCCAACTTCACCTACAATGACGCGCCCGTCTTTGCTCCTTACGCCATCAAGGAGTTTGACGGCGTGAAGATCGGCTTTGTGGGCGTGACCACCCCCAAGACCATCACCTCCTCCACCCCCACCTACTTCCAGGATGAGAATGGCAACTACGTCTACGGCTTCTCCCAGGATGACACCGGCGCGAAGTTCTACGCTGCCATCCAGTCCGCTGTGGACGCGGCCCGCGCTGAGGGTGCGCAGTACGTGATCGTGCTGGGCCACCTGGGCACCGAGGAGACCTGCGAGCCCTACACCTCTATCGACGTGATCTATAACGTCTCCGGCATCGACGCCGTTCTGGACGGCCATGCCCATGAGGTTATGGACAGCAACGTCGTCAAGGGCGTTGACGGCAAGGAAGTTGTCCGCGTGGCCTGCGGCACCAAGCTGGCCCATGTCGGCGCGCTGACCATCACCCCCGACGGCAAGATCTCTTCCACCCTGTACACCTGGGATAAGGAAGTCAGCCCCGTTGAGCACTATGCCCTGACCGGCGAAGTCGTGGACGCTGTGAGCGCGAAGGTTGCTGAGCTGGATGTGATCCGCCAGACCGTCGTCGCCACTACTGATTCCACCCTGTACATCTACGATCCCGTGGCCACCGACGTGCGCATCATCCGCAACGCCGAGACCAACCTGGGCGACCTGTGCGCCGACGCTTACCGTGCCATGTCCGGCGCTGACGTGGCCTTCGTCAACGGCGGCGGCATCCGCGCCCAGATCCCCGCTGGCGACATCACCCTGGAACAGATCTACTCCGTGCATCCCTTCGGCAACGTGATGTGCATGGTCGAGGTCACCGGCCAGCAGATCCTGGACGCCCTGGAGTGGGGCGCCCGCAACAACCCCGGCGAGAACGGCGGCTTCCTGCAGGTCTCCGGCCTGACCTACGAGATTCACACCTACATCCCCAGCGCCTGCGTGTCTGACGAGAACGGCATGTTCGTTTCTGTGGATGGCGAGTACCGCGTCAAGAACGTCGTCATCGGCGGCGAGCCCCTGGACGTGAACAAGACCTACACCCTGGCTTCCCACAACTACATGCTCAAGTCCGCGGGCGATGGCTATGCCATGTTCGCCGGCGCGAAGCTGCTCATCGACGAGACCCTGATCGACAACCAGGTCCTCATCACCTACATCACCACCGAGCTGGGCGGCGTTGTGGGCGTTGAGTACGCTGAGCCCTACGGCCAGGGCCGCATCATCGGCGTGCCCGAGGCTCCCGTGGCTGAGTAATCCCTGACTGAGTTTCCCTGCCCTCTGCCCGAAACGGCGGAGGGCATTTTTTGCTTGCAGAGCTTGTGTTTTCGTGGTAGAATCGTGGGGAATGATTGCGGCGCAGAAGCCGCTGAGGAGGGTTTGCCATGGAGATGCTGGCAAAGGTGTTGCTGGGCGGCGCGGCGCTGATTTCCCTGTGGTTCACTGTCAGGGGACTGATCGACATGCAGCGGGTGAACACCGCCGACCCGGATGTGCTGGAGCTGCAGGGCGTCGTGCGTGAGCTGCAGACGATGAGCGGAGGCGCTGTGGATGCGACCATCACCCTCAATGCCGGCGATGAGGTGCGCCATGTGCGGTGTCTGCTGCCGGGGCCGTGGCTGCTGGGCCGGAAGCGCCAGGTGACGGACCTGGTGCGCGTGCTGTGGCGCAGGGGCGACCAGCGCGCTGTGGCGCTTGAGACCATCCGGGATGGGCAGGCGATGTTCATTCTCGGCTTTGCTGGGCTGGCGCTGGCGGCACTGCTGTACATGATTCTGCTGTGATAAAAAGAGGGCTGCCCGGCTTTGCGATGCCAGGGCAGCCCTTTTGCTATGCGAATATCAGAGGCGAAGGATGATGCGGCCGCAGCTGACGCACTCCACCAGCGCATCGCCGGCGTTGCGCACGCTGTGCAGCACGGCGGAGGGCAGGGAAGTGTTGCAGCCGCTGCACTGGTCGCCATTGAGGCGGGCCAGCGGCGGAACGATGCGGCGCTTCACCTCCAGATAGCGCTCCATCAGCTCCGCGGGGATCTCGGCGCGCTTCTGCTCCACAACGGCGCGCTGCTTCTCCAGAGCGGCCTTCTTGGGGGGCATCTGCTCGTCGTACATGGCCCTGAGCTTATCGAAGTCGCTGCGCAGACGGGCGGCCTCGTTGCGGATGGCGGAGGCGCGCTGGTCAAGGTCGCGCACGCGGGCGCCGATATCGCGCAGTTCCTTTTCGTAGCCGTTGATGGTGTCCAGGCAGCGGCGCACCTCGCCGATGAGCGCCTGCACGCTTTCCAGCTCAGAAGGCGGCGCAGCATCATAACGGGCATGCAGGCCGCGCAGCTGCTCCTGAGCACGCTGCAGCGCGTCGCGGATGGCGTCCTTGCGGTCGGCCAGGCCGTTCACCTGATTCTCGATCTGCTTGTGCTGCTTCTGCTTTTCAAGGTGCTGGGTGCGGTCGTTCTCCATCTGCTGGCGCAGGGGGCTGCGACGGATTTCCCTTTCGAGGCGGTCTGCCTTCATATCCTCGGCCTGATACGCCCAAAGAAGAGCCATCTGATTCATCTTATACCTCCTGGTAATCAAGTGCATAAACGCACGGTTGTCGGGTAGGCATGCGCGCTGCTTTTCGTGACGCGCAGATTACATTGTACTATATCCTCGCTGGTTTGTAAAGCGTCTGCCAGGGCAAAAATGCCAGGGAGTTCCGTGGCGTGATGCCCCGCTTCCAGCAGGACGACGCCATTTGCGGAGGCCTCCAGGGCGTGATGGTGCTTCACTTCGCCGGTGAGGAAGGCCTGTGCGCCCAGGGCAGCGGCGGCGGGCCACTCATCGCTGCCGGAGCCGGAGCAGAGGCCGACGCGGGTGATGATGGCGTCAGCATCGCCCATCACGCGGACAACGTCGCCAAGGCGGCGGCTGATGTGCTCCGCCAGCGCGGCGGCGGACATGGGCCGGGGAAGATCCCCCACGCGCAGGAAGCCTTCGCCGGTCACATCACCCAGGCCGATGACGGCCGCCAGCGTGTCATTCACACCGCCGGGAGCCTGATCAAGATTGGTGTGGGCGGCGATGAGGCTGATGCCGGCGCGGATCATCCGGCAGATGAGGGCGGGCTCGTAGCTGGTTTCCACAAGGCGCTTGATGGCGCTGAACATCAGCGGATGATGGGTCACGATGAGGTTCGCGCCGCAGGCGATCGCCTCGTCGATGACGGCGTGGTTCACATCCAGAGCGAAATGGATCCCCGTGACCACGGCGGCCGGATTGCCCAGCAGGAGGCCGGAGTTATCAAAGGCCAGCTGCGTTTCAAAAGGGGCGCGCTCGTTGATGAAATCGTAGACGTTCTGAACGGTCAGCATCCTTGCACCTCCGATCTGATGCGGTAGAAGGCCACCTCCTGCGAGACGGCGGCGATGGCGGCTTCATCGGGCTGCGCTGCTGCGAGCAGGCCGGAAAGCCTGCGCGTTGCCACCTTCAGCCGCCATGCGGCATAGGGCTGCAGGAGGGGAGAAGCTGTCTGCCAGAGCAGGCTGCCATAGGAGCATTCGTCATCCGTGAGGGTCACATGGCCGGGTTCGGCCCGCCAGCAGACGTAGAACCTTCCGGCCGCGCGGCAGAGTTCCTCGCGGACGAAGTGGTAGCCGATATCCATGATGGCGCGCCGCACCATGTGCAGCTCCGTGTGGGCGGAGAGCACCAGCACCGCGCCCTGCAGCCTGTCAGCGCCCCTGCGCAGCAGCGCCGCCATGGTATCGCCGCCCATGCCGGTGATGGAAACGCAGCCGCAGGGACGGTCGAGGGCGTCCAGGCCATCAGCGAGGCGGAATACCACGCGGTCCGTCATGCGGGCGCGGGTGAGGGTGGCGCGGGCATTGGCCAGCGCACTTTCGCTCACATCGGCGGCGATCATCTTCTGGCAGACGCCGGTGTACAGCAGGTGCCGGGGCAGGTAGGCATGGTCGGTGCCGACGTCTGCGCCCCATTCGCAGGGCTGGTACATCGCGGCGACGAGGGAAAGGCGTTCGTCCAGCATGGGTCAGCCTCCGGTCAAGAGAAGCCCTGCCTTTGCAGACAGGGCGTGAAATTCATGGGCAGGGAATTCCGGTCGGGCCTTAGTCGATGTAGTCCTTGAGCTTCTTGGAGCGGCTGGGGTGGCGGAGCTTGCGCAGGGCTTTGGCCTCGATCTGGCGGATGCGCTCGCGGGTCACGTTGAACACCCGGCCGACCTCCTCCAGCGTGCGCTGGTGGCCGTCATCCAGGCCGAAGCGCAGGCGCAGCACGCGCTCCTCGCGGGGGGTCAGGGTGTCCAGCACCTCCAGCAGCTGCTCCTTCATCAGGGCGAAGGAGGCGGCTTCGGCGGGGGCGGGGGCGTCGTCATCGGGGATGAAGTCGCCCAGGTGGCTGTCCTCCTCCTCGCCGATGGGGGTCTCCAGGGACACGGGCTCCTGCGCGATCTTGATGATCTCGCGCACCTTGCTTTCGCTGATGCCCATCTCCTTGGCGATCTCCTCGGGGGTGGGCTCGCGGCCCTTCTCCTGCAGCAGCTGACGGCTGACGCGGATGAGCTTGTTGATGGTTTCCACCATGTGCACGGGGATGCGGATGGTACGGGCCTGATCGGCGATGGCACGGGTGATGGCCTGGCGGATCCACCAGGTGGCGTAGGTGGAGAACTTGAAGCCCTTGGTGTAGTCGAACTTCTCCACGGCCTTGATCAGGCCCAGATTGCCCTCCTGAATCAGGTCCAGGAACAGCATGCCGCGGCCCACATAGCGCTTGGCGATGGAAACCACCAGGCGGAGGTTGGCCTCGGAGAGCTTGCGCTTGGCCTCGTCCTTCTGCTCGGGGGTGCCGCTTTCCAGCTGCTTGGCGATGGCGATCTCTTCCTCGGCGGTCAGCAGAGGCACCTTGCCGATCTCCTTGAGGTACATGCGGACGGGATCGTCGATGCTGATGCCTTCGGGGACGGACACATCCGCGGTGGTCTCTTCGTGGACGTCGGGTTCGTCGGGGGCGTCGGGGGCAGGGGTCTCATTCTCGTTGATGACCTCCACGCCCAGCGCTTCCAGCGTTTCCAACACCTTGTCGAGCTGTTCGGGATCCATGTCCATCTCCATCAGACGGTCCATGATATCCTTGTAGGTCAGCGCTCCCTTGGACTTGCCATACTCGTAGAGTTCGTTCAGCCGAGCCTGGCGGGCATCAGGTGAAAGCGTCAAATGGAATCCTCTCCTTCTATAAACACACTCGCAGCATCGCTGCGAAACAGGGGGTCATTGCCGGCTGCCATTCAGGCGGCGGATCTCTGCGCTGAGCTGCTGGGCACGCAGGAGGGCGGCGGACTTTTCCGGCCCCTCCAGCCGGGCCATGCTGCGGCTCAGTGCGGTGAACTCCTCAGTGGCGCGCTTGAGGCGGTTGCGGTTGATGCACTCCTGCGCCATGCGGAGCATCTGATCCATATCCTCGGTGGGCGGCGTGAGCAGGATGCGGCTCACCCGGGCGCGGGTGACTTCGTCGCCCTGCATTTCAACCAGCGTCGCCGGAGATGCGCCTGCTGTCAGCTCCCGGAAGAGCTCCTGCAGCAGCTCATCGCTGAAATCCTCCTCCGTCACGATGTCGGCCGGGAGGCGCTGCGTGCTCAGCAGGGAGATGAGCAGCTCCTCGTCGCGGGATTCCTGCGTGGCGGCAGGGGAGTCCTGCCGGGGCCGCATCCTCGTGGGCACGATCTGCGGCGCAGTCTGCTGCCCCTGGGGGATGGACAGGCCGATCTGCTGGATCAGCACGTCGCGGGTGAAGCCGGTGTGCACCATCAGCTCCTGCAGATGGTTCTCCCGCTCCACCGGGTCCAGGCGGCTGAGGATGGCTGCGCAGGCCCGGGCGTACGCGGTGCGGCCCTCCTGTGTGGAAAGGTCGTGCTCGGTGCGCAGGCGGCGCATGCGGTATGCGGCAGGGGTCAGGGCGGGTAGCCTGTCGAAGGCTTCGCGGCCATCGCGGCGGATGAACTCGTCCGGGTCCAGCCCGTCGGGGAAGTCCAGCACACGGGCTTCGACGCCCTCGGCCTCCAGGATGTCAAGGCCGCGCAGGATCGCGTTCTGTCCGGCGCTGTCGCCATCGTAGCTGAGGTAAACGGCGGGCGCGAAGCGTTTGAGGAGCCGGGCCTGCTCGTTTGTAAGCGCAGTGCCCAGCGTGGCGCATACGCCGGGTACGCCGAACTGCGTCAGCGCCACCACATCCATGTACCCCTCCACCAGCACGACGCGCTGCAGATGCCGTTCCTTGCGCAGCAGATTGGCTGCATAAACGCCCATGCGCTTGTTGAACACCGGCGTATCGGAGGTGTTGAGGTATTTGGGCTGCACATCGCCCAGGGCGCGTCCGCCAAAGGCGAGGACATTGCCGTACTGGTCGATGATGGGGAAGATGGCGCGGTTGCGGAACATGTCAAAGGCGCGGCGGGGTCTGGCGGGCTCGTTTTCCGTTGCTGGTGTGGCCTCCTTGATGACGGTCAGGCCAACGAGCTTCAGCTCTTCTGCGGTGTAGCCCTTTTCCTGCAGGTGCCTTGTGAGGATGTCCCATCCGGCGGGGGCGGCGCCCAGGCCGAATTTGCGGATGATGCTGTCCGTCAGCCCGCGTCGCTTGAGGTAGTCCAGCGCGGGCTGTCCGGCGGGGGTGAAGAGCGTCTGGTGGAAGAAGTGCGCTGCGTCGCGGTTGCAGGCAAGCAGGCGCTCGCGCTGTGTGCGGCGGCGCTGGTAGTCCGGGTCGGACTCCATCTGCGGCAGCGGCATGTGCAGCTGGTCGGCCAGGTGCTTCACGGCCTCCTGGAATTCAAGCCGCTCATACTCCATCACAAACTGGATCACGCTGCCGCCGGCCTTGCAGCCGAAGCAGTAGTAAAGCTGGCTTTCGCTGTCAACGGAGAAGGACGCGGTCTTTTCGCCATGAAAGGGGCACAGCCCCCAGTGCTTGCGGCCGTTCTTCTTCAGCTGCACGTGCTGGCCGATGATCTGCACGATATCGGCCCGGGCGCGCAGCTCGTCCAGCCATGCGGTGGGAAAACGCGGTGCCAATCCTTCTCACCTTCCTTCGGATGCGCATTGCCGGCGGCAAGCTGCAGGGCTGCATCGCCGGACGCACCCGGCCTCCTGAGTGGTAAACACAGATGCGAAAGACAGACAATTGCCTTATTCGCCGTTCCCGGCGGATTTCCTGCAAGAAATCTGAACCTCTTTGAGGATAATGCTGCAAAAATGTGCAGAATATTTCACAGCTGCGAGAATCCTGCGGGAACGAAGATGCGCTCAAAGGTGCGGATGGCATAGCGGTCCGTCATGCAGGAGAGGAAATCGCACACCGCGCGGGCGGTGCCCTCCCTGTAGCCGATGAGCACGAATTCCTCGGGCATTTCGCCCGGATGGTCGCTGTAATAGCCGAAGAGCTGGCGGATCACGCCCTCGCAGCGGCGCTCCTCGCGAGCGCGCCATTCATCGCGGTAGACGCGCTCGAACATGAAATCCCGCAGGCCGTCCATGGCGGACTGCATCACCGGGGACATGGCGAGGCGGTCGCCGGACTGGCTGTTCTCCACGATATCGGCGATCATGCGGTTGATGCGCTCGCCATGGGAGCTGCCCAGCACCTTCAGGCAGTCTGCCGGAAGCTCGAAGGGCCGCAGAATGCCGCCACGCAGGGCATCGTCCAGATCGTGATTGAGGTAGGCGATGCGGTCGGCCCGGCGGACGCACTCGCCCTCCAGCGACTGGGGGAACTGGGCGCCTGAGTGGCAGAGGATGCCGTTGCGCACCTCGTGGGTCAGGTTGAGCCCCTGGCCGCTGTTTTCCAGCACATCCACAACGCGCAGGCTCTGCTCATTGTGGCGGAAGCCCTCTGGCATCAGCTCGTCCAGCGCGCGCTCGCCGATGTGCCCGAAGGGGGTGTGCCCCAGATCGTGCCCCAGGGCGATGGCCTCTGTCAGATCCTCGTTCAGCCGCAGGCAGCGGGCGATGGTCCTGGCGATCTGGGATACCTCCAGCGTGTGGGTCAGGCGCGTGCGGTAGTGGTCGCCCTCGGGCGAGAGGAATACCTGCGTCTTGTACTTAAGACGGCGGAAGGCCTTGCAGTGCAGGATCCTGTCGCGATCGCGCTGATAGGCGGTGCGCATGGGACAGGGCTCAATGGGGCGCTCCCTGCCGGCAGAGTGGGAAGACATGCATGCGCGCGGAGAAAGATGCATTTCCTCTTCCTGCTCGATGCGTTCGCGGATTGTCATGCTGTCACCTCCCGGGCGGCGGTGCGGTACTCAACGACGGAGAAGTTGTGTTTTCTCGCTTAACATATACAACATCCGGTGGTGAAAATCCTTTATGAAAAAACGCAAAAGTGCACAAAAAATCCGCTGAAGGTGGGTCAGCTGTCCGTTTTTTGCCTGGATTGCAAAGAAAACGGCGGCGCATCCGGCATGATCGTCGGGTGCACCGCCTGTTGTGCGGTTTCGTTTACAGACCCAGCATGGCCGCGCCGATGATGCCGGCGTCCGGGCCCAGACGGGCGATTTCGATCCGGGCATAGGGCAGGGTCTTGTACATGACCATCTTCGCCACCTCGGCGCGCACAGCGTCCAGCAGGAAGTCGCCGGCCTTCGACACGCCGCCGCCCAGGGCGATGACCTCGGGATCGAGGAAGTGGATGATGTTGACGATGGTGGTCGCAAGAGCCTTGACATAATCCGCGAAGAGCTTCCGGGCCAGCTCGTCGCCCTCCTTTGCAGCGTCGAAGACGATCTTGGCGTTGATCTTCATCGGGTCGCCCTCGGCCTTGACCATGATGGCGCTGTCCTGATACTGCATCACCGCCGCGCGGGCCGCCAGGATGATGGCCGTGGCGGAACAGTAGCGCTCAAGGCACCCGCGGTTGCCGCAGTTGCAGGGTTGGCCGTCCATCTCGATGATCATGTGGCCGATCTCGCTGCCCACGCCGTGGAAGCCGCTCCAGACCTTGCCGCCCAGCACGATGCCGCCGCCCACGCCCGTGCCCAGGGTCAGGAACACGCTGGAGTGGGTGCCCGCGCTCACACCGGTAACGGACTCCGCAAGGCCGGCGACGGTGGCGTCGTTGTCCATGAAGACGGGCTTGTCGATGGTCTTGCGCATCTCGCCCACGAAGTCGACGTCTTTCCAGCCAAGGTTCGGGCAGAAGGCGATGTGGCCCGTGCGGGGATCCACCACGCCGGGAATGCCAGCGCCCAGGGCCGCCACGTCATCCAGCGTGTAGCCGGACTTCGCCAGCGTATCCAGAGCGCAGTCGGCCATGGCCTTCACCTGATCAGCAAAGGGGATGTCCGTGCGGGTCACGATGCCGCCCTTGCACAGGATCTCGCCCTGCGCGCTCACAATACCGACCTGAACGCCGGTGCCGCCCACGTCAAAACCGATGTATACCATATGAGTACGCCTCCTTGAATGTATGCATGAATTGCTATCCAAACAGTAACATTCGACGTTGCCAGCGAAACTCCTGCCAATGAAAAAATCTTTACCTCTTTATACGGCATGCTTGACAGCGGCAGCGGGTGGATGCTACAATCAGCAGGGGGTGATGATGCATGCGAAGGGTTCGTGATTTCTTCAGCAGGCATCCGCGCTTTGCGACCGGACTGCATGTGTTTCTGTCCGTTGCACCGCTGGCGCTGTTGCTGCTGACTGTCATCGTCATGACGG
Organism: Clostridia bacterium; assembly: GCA_017410455.1. Taxonomy (GTDB): domain Bacteria; phylum Bacillota; class Clostridia; order Christensenellales; family Aristaeellaceae; genus UBA11524. The sequence goes on along the minus strand of JAFQQT010000093.1, from coordinate 43,584 downwards.
CCGTCTGCTGCAGCGGGGCTGACTTCTATGCAGCTATCCCATATGTGTTCCTGTGCATCCTCGCTGTGTTCACGATACTGTGCGTAAGTGGTCTGTTCCTGCTGCTGGCCCTGCTTCTTTATCGCTTCACGCATACGGCGCAGGAAACGTGGCCGGACAGGCTGCGCATGGCCCTCATCCGGCTGAACATCGTCAACGGGTTCATGGCCTTTGGTTCGCTCCTGTTCTGGATATGGTACTTAACGACAAAATGACAAAGCAAAAGCACCGCGATTCGCCTGCGGTGCTTTTATGATGCGGATTTATTCCTCGCCGCCCTGTCCGGTGCGCTTCATGATCATTTCCTGCATGCGGCGGTCCAGCTCCTTGGCGGCGGAGTAGCCGATGCGCTTGAGGGAGAGGTTGCGCGCGGCCACCTCGATGATGATGGCGAGGTTGCGGCCCGGGCGCACGGGCAGGGTCTGGCTGGGAACCTTCACGCCCAGGATGGTGGTGTACTCCTCGTGCAGGCCGAGGCGGTCATAAGCCTTGCCCTGCACCCAGGGTTCCATGTTCATCACCAGGTCGATGGAGCGGCTCTGCGCCACGGCGGACACGCCGTACATCGTGCGGATGTCGATGATGCCGATGCCGCGGATCTCCATGAAGTGGCGCACCATCTCCGGGCATTCGCCCACCAGGCGGTTGTCGCTGACCTTGCAGATGTCCACCACGTCGTCGGCGACGAGCTGGTGACCTCGGCGGATCAGCTCCAGCGCGGCCTCGCTCTTGCCCACGCCGCTCTCGCCCGTGAGCAGCACGCCCACGCCATCCACCGAGACCAGCACGCCATGGCGCGTCACCTGCGGCGCAAGACGGCGGTTGAGGTAGGTGATGGCGGCAAAGGTGAACTTGGTGGTGAGCATGCTCGTCTGGTAGACGGCGATGTTCCTGCGGGCAGCGGCCTCCAGGAGCTCGTCGGGTGCGCGCATGCCCCGGCAGACGATCACGCAGGGGATGTCAAAGGAGAAGTACTTCTCCAGCATGCTGCGGCGCTGCTCCACAGGGAGGTTCTCCAGATAGGTCATCTCCACCTTGCCGATGACCTGCGGGCGCTCGAAGGCGAAGTATTCATAGAAGCCGCAGAACTGCATGCCGGGACGGTTGAGGTCGGCGGTGCGGATGTCCCATTCGGTGCGGGTGGAGGGGGAAAGCTCCGTCAGCTGGAGCGCTTTGGCGAAATCAGCGGCCTGGATCATGGTATTTACCTCCGTGGATCAGAGTACATGTTCTTCGATATAGTGTGCCACGCCGTCCTCGCTGTTGGCGCGGCAGATGGGGAAGCCCAGGGCGCGCACGTCCTCCCGGGCATTGGCGACACACACGCCCGTGCCGGCTGCCTGCAGCATGGATACGTCGTTGAGGCTGTCGCCAAAGCAGAGCAGCTCATCCATGGCGAAGCCGAAATGCCCGGCGCACCAGCGGAGGGCGTTGGCCTTGGTGGCGTGCAGAGGGTTGCATTCCAGAAAATACGGCTTGGAGCATGTCAGCGTGGCGCGCCCGGCAAAGAGCTCCTGCGCTTCACGGAGGAGCTGCGCCACCCGGGGCGGCTCGTCCATCATCAGCAGCTTCGTCACAGGCTGGGTGATGAAAGCCGTCAGGTCGCCCACACATTCGCCCTTCAGGGAGGAAAGCTGCGCATAGGCGGCGGCCCACTCGTTCTCCACTGTATAGTAGAAGCGATCGGGTGAGTAGGTCTGGCAGTAGACGCCGCGCTCACGGGCAAAGGCCGCTACCTCGCGGGCCAGAGGCACGGGGAGGAGTTCCTGCATGAAAATGCTGCCATCGGGAGACCAGACCTCGGAGCCATTGCAGGACACCAGGCAGTCCGCGCTGGCGATGATGGGCGGAACGGCCTTCATCATGCTGCCATAGGTACGCCCGGAGGCGGGGATGATGCGGATCCCGGCTTCGTGTGCCCGGCGGAGCACATCCACCGTGTAGGCGGAGATGCTGTTATCGGGGCGCAGGAGCGTATCATCCAGATCAAAGGCGATGGCGCGGATGGGCATGGCGTTTTCCTCCGTGGCGGTCTTGTCGCATCCATTATAGCAGAAGATGCTGCGTTATGCTATGGAAAATCAAAATTTGATCATAAGTGAGCAAATATTCGCCAGACGTACGGCAGGAATTCAAGAATGTATGATTGAATAATATGTGAAGAAGTCGAAATCAGAATCATTTTCCGGAAGGAGATGCATATACCATGATGAACCGCGATGAAGCCCGCCGCCTGGCCCATGAACTCGTCAGCCAGATGACGGTGGAGGAGAAAGCGTCCCAGCTGCGCTATGATTCCCCGGCCATCCCGCGCCTGGGCATTCCGGCCTACAACTGGTGGAATGAGGCGCTGCACGGCGTTGCCCGTGCCGGTACGGCCACAGTCTTCCCCCAGGCCATCGGCCTTGCCGCCATGTTCGATGAGGATATGCAGGAGCAGATCGCCACGGTCATCTCCACCGAGGCGCGCGCCAAGTACAACGGCCAGGCTGCCCATGAGGACCGCGACATCTACAAGGGCCTGTCCATGTGGAGCCCCAATATCAACATCTTCCGTGACCCCCGCTGGGGCCGTGGTCATGAGACCTACGGCGAGGATCCCTACCTGACCACCCGGCTGGGCGTGCGCTTCATCCGCGGCCTGCAGGGCAATGGCAAGTATCTGCGCACGGCGGCCTGCGCCAAGCACTTTGCGGTGCATTCCGGCCCGGAGGCCATCCGCCATGAGTTCGACGCCATCGCCACGCCCAAGGACATGTGGGAGACCTACCTGCCTGCCTTTGAGGCGGCGGTGAAGGAAGCCAATGTCGAGGCCTTCATGGGCGCTTACAACCGCGTCAATGGCGAGGCCGCCTGTGGCTCGAAGACTCTGCTGGTGGACATTCTGCGCCAGAAGTGGGGCTTTGAGGGCCATGTGACCAGCGACTGCTGGGCCATCCGCGACTTCCACACCCGCCATATGGTGACGGCCACTGCCCCTGAATCCGCCGCCCTGGCGCTGAAGATGGGCTGTGACCTTAACTGCGGCAACACCTACCTGCACATGATGCAGGCCTATCAGGAAGGCCTTGTGACCGAGGAGGACATCACCATCTGCTGCGAGCGGATGTTCACCAGCCGCTTCCTGCTGGGCCTGTTCGCCGACGACTGCGAGTACGACGCGATCCCCTTCACCGCCTGCGACACGGACGAGCACGACACCCTGGCCCTGGCTGCGGCGGAGAAGTCCATGGTGCTGCTGCGCAACAACGGCGTGCTGCCGCTGGATCCCGCGAAGGTGAAGACCATCGCCGTGGTCGGTCCCAACGCCAACTCCATCCCCGCGCTGGAGGGCAACTACAACGGTGTTTCCAGCCGCTATGTCACCTTCCTTGAGGGCGTGCGCGCCTATGCGAAGGAGCATGGCATGCGCGTTATGTATTCCGAGGGCTGCCATCTGTTCAAGGATCGTGTGCAGAACCTGGGCGTTGAGAACGACCGCCTGGCGGAGTGCGCCATGGTGGCCGAGGCGGCGGATGTCGTCATCGCCTGCGTGGGTCTGGACGCGACCCTGGAGGGCGAGGAGGGCGATACCGGCAACGCCTTCGCCTCTGGCGACAAGCTGAACCTCGACCTGCCCGAGAGCCAGCAGAAGATGCTGGACGCGCTGGTTGCCACCGGCAAGCCCCTGGTGACGGTGGTTGCGGTGGGTTCCGCGCTGAACATCCCCCAGGGCGATGCGGAGATCCTGGCCTGGTATCCCGGTCAGGCGGGCGGCACGGCGCTGGCGGAGATCCTCTTCGGCGAGGTGAGCCCCTCCGGCAAGCTCCCCCTGACCTTCTATCACGGTGTGGACGAGCTGCCCGACTTCACCGACTATAACATGACCGGGCGCACCTACCGCTACTTCACCGGCAAGCCCCTGTTCCCCTTCGGCTTCGGCCTGAGCTACACCACCTTCAATGTGCAGGACTGCGCCATCGACGGCGAGACCGGCTGGGTTACCGCCACCGTCGCCAACACCGGCGATATGGATGGCGAGACCGTCGTGCAGGTGTACGTCCGCGACACGCAGAGCCAGTATGAAACGCCCAACCCCCATCTGGCCGGCTTTGCCCGCGTGGCGCTGGCCAGCGGAGAGGCGAAGCAGATCGCCATCAAGCTGGACAAGAACGCATTCACCGTCGTGAACGACGAGGGCGAGCGCATTGCTGACGGCAAGAGCTTCGACGTGTATGTGGGTCTGAGCCAGCCCGACGCCCTCAGCTGCGAGCTGATGGGCCAGGCGCCGCTGCACACCGTTGTCACCTTCGAGTGAGCCAAATGAATATCGGGAGGACGCCGCGCGTGTCCTCCTGATTTTTTACATGTATGAAGATTGCAATGGCGGGCGAAATCCGCTATAATGGTGCACGACTACATAGCGGAGGAAGACCGATGAAGAAACTGCTGACGCTGCTCCTGGTGCTTTTGCTACCCTTTGCCGCCCTTGCGGAGGAGATTGCCGATCCCGATGAAGTGCTGGAAACCATATACCTGGCGCGGATGTACCGCGAGACCCGCATCCGCAACGTACAGGACATGAACAGCCGCGATTGGCTGGGCAAGGTGCCCGAGGACGCCACGGTGGAGGTCTACGAGTACGGCGAGGAATGGTGCCTGTGCGGCTACGAAGGCGATGTGGGCTGGCTGCCCACGGAGCGCCTGTACGAGATGTGGCAGGTGAGTGACGTGCCGCTGCCGGGGTTCATCCCCATGTATGGCCTGGCCATCATGCTGGAGGAGGCCTTCGTGACCGTGGAGGGCTACGAGGGCAACACCCTGCAGCCCGGCGATGCAGTGGTTATCGCCACCGAGGACGGCATGGTCACCATGAACCGCGACACGGCGCAGCTGCCTGAGGGATCCTTCCGGTACGAACCTTTCGTTCCGGCGCAGGAGGCAAAACCCGGCGATGCGCTCTACGGCTTCACGACCTGGTATCAGGTGGACGAGAGCGACAAGCTGATCGTCGGCCGCGTGGAGAATATCGAGATCGGCGTGGAGCGGGTGACCGGCACAGTCATCATGCCCGGCGAGGAGTTCAGCTTCAACGACCTCTGCGCGCCTTACAGCTACGACAATGGCTACAAGAAGGCCCCCAACATCAGCCGTGACGGCGTGGGCGTGTCCGGCGGCGTATGTCAGGTGAGCACGACCATGTTCCAGGCCGTGCAGGGGCTGAATGTGGAGCTCACCGAGTGGTATGTGCACAGCTACGCGGGCGTGCAGTATGCCCGCCGCAATCACGACTGTGCCGTGGCCACGTGGAAGGATTTCCGATTCGTGAGCTACTACGACTTCCCCATTGAGGTGACCCTGTATGCGCAGGATGGCGTGCTGACCTGCGTATTCCGCCGGGGCGGGGAGTGAGTTGGAATTCGGAATCCGGAATGCGGAATTGAGTGAGGAAAACGGCGCATCCCTTGTGTGGGGTGCGCCGTCAGACCATCAAAAAAGCCCGCAACCGCATCCTTTCCGGCAAGGGTGCCGGAAAGGATGCTTCCTGCGTTGGCTGCAGCTGCAAATCCGGTCGTTTACCGCGAAGTAAACTCCCGAATTTGCAGCTTTGCCGCCTTGTCTTGCAGACTTTTTTGAAGGTCTGTAAACCATCGACTTTGTCGATGCTTTGACGGCGCATCCCTTGTGTGGGGTGCGCCGTCTGCTTTGTTTTACCAGCAGTTGCAGGTGTTGCCGCAGGAGTTGTACCAGCTTCCGCAGCCCTGGTGGAAGCTCGGGGGCAGGGTCAGGGGCAGATCGGGGCGGCAGGGGATGGTGGTGCCGTCCGTGGAGGGCTCCCAGCGGGCGACGTACACATCCACCAGCACGGCCAGCGTCACGGTGAAGCAGCCATCATCGCTGCAGCCGGCGCTGCACAGAAGCCTTACGCCGGGCTGTACGGCCACATGAGCGCGGCCCAGGTCCGTCGTGGGGATGGTGATGCGCACCGGGACGTCCACGGTGATGGAGCTGTGTACGGTGTAAACGCAGCCGTCGCAGTCACGGATAACAGCAATCAGCGGGATGGTGACGCGCAGGATGGCGCGGCGGCGTTCGACAGCGATGAACTCCCAGTCCACTGGGCCGCTGGCAGAAACGCTCTGAAGCGCGTAGGGAGCACGGGCGGCCTCAGGGATATCCTGCAGGCATAGGGTCAGGTCGCGCACCCGCTGACAGAGCCGGCCGCTGCCGATGATGCGCGGCATCAGCACGCCGCCGCTCTGCAGGGCAGGCGCGTCAGGCCAGAGGCAGGAGCAGGCGTCTGTACAGCCGCTGTTGCAGACGCAGGAAATGCATCCGCTGCAGCCGCCGGTGCAGCCGCTGGCGCATCCGCCGCAGCCGTTGGCGCAGGTATTGCAGCCGCAGCCGTTTGCGCAGGAGTTGCCACAGCCGTTGGCGCACCCGCCGCAGCTGTTGCATGCGTTTCCGCATCCGCTGCAGCCTGTGCAGGAATTGCCGCAGCACCAGTCGTCATACCAGCCGCAGGAGCGGTTCTGGCCGCAGCCGGAGAGGGAAATGGAGCTATATTTCGTCATGCAGCATACCTCCGTCCGAAGATGTATCGGGGTTCCACTGGCAAAATATGCGCCTCCGTGCGATGGGTGCAAAGAAAAAGACCTGCCGCGCAAAGCGACAGGCCGATGTGGCAGGGATCAGTTCAGGGCAGCGGACTCGTTCTCGATGGTCACGTCCTCCACGGAGCGGATGGCCCAGCGGGTGACGACCATGGACATGTTGTCGCGGCCGACGGTCAGGGTGATGGTGTCGTCCTTGATGTCGGCGATGGTGCCGTAGATGCCGCCGATGGTGCAGATGCGGTCGCCACGCTTGAGGGCCGCCAGCATCTCGGCTTCCTTCTTCTTGCGCTTCTTCTCGGGGCGGATCATCAGGAAGTACATCAGCGCGAACATGATGATGAGGGGGAAGAACATGCCGACGTAGGAAATGATGGTTTCCATCAGGCCCATCTCAGTGGCCTGCTCGGCACCCTCGACGACAGTGTCAGCAGCGGTCGTGCCAGCTTCCTCAGCGGCGGCCATGGCGATGCCCATCAGCTTGTAAATGAACTCCATAGTAATAATCTCCTTTCAGATTTTGAGGTTCACGGCATATTGTAGCACACTTTCCGCGGAAGGACAAGGGGAAAAGATGCTGCCTTCCATAAGAAATTCTGAAGAAATTGCGAATTTCCCGAAAAATGTGAAACGAAACGGATCTTTCGGACGTAATTATGTATGACTGGGTCGCGTATTTGTATCAGTACGGCAAAAAGACTTGTACCTGGCCGGAATTGGTGTTAGAATATGTATGTGCCCGGGAAGAACCCGATACGATAAGAAACAGGAGGTACAGATCCACTATGAAGAAGCTGATTGCAACCCTGCTGGCGCTGCTGATGCTCACTGCTTCCTTCGGCGCTGCGGCCGAGGGCCTGGCCGACTATGTCCAGGAAGACTATAAGCAGACGGCCATCGACATGGGCCGCCGCGTGACCACCACCATTGCCCTGAGCGACGTGGCCAGCGATTTCATCGGCGACCCCGCCGTTGACCAGGTGATTGCCGACCTGCTCAAGGCCCTGACCATCACCGTATACACCCAGGGCGATGAGAACTACTACGCCATCGGCATGGCGCAGGAGAGCGGCGACGTTGCCGACCTGCTGACCCTGGGCGTGGCCGTGCAGGGCGAGGACGCCTATCTGATGAGCAATCTCATCGGCGGCACGATCGTCGTGGCGCAGGATGAGGTGGTCCCGCTGCTGGAGCGCCTGGTGGACGTGTTCGTGCAGATGTGCTTCCTGACCGAGGACGACGCTGCGGCCTTCAAGGCCCAGCTGCCCGAAGTGATGGACATGGTCATGCAGGAAGTCGGCATGTCCGTGGCGGCGGAGGAGATGCTCAACAACATCGACGTCACTGCCCTGAACTACAATGCGCTGCTGAACATCGTGTCCATGGCCGCTGGCAAGCTGACCGAGGCCGAGGTTGACGTTCTGCCCAAAAACTGCGATACAGCTGTGGCCATGTACACCATGACCCTCACGCCCGATGAGATGAACAGCATCTCTGCGGCTGCCTTCCAGTTCATCAAGGACAACCCCGACCTGGCGGAAGCCATTGCCACGTACATCGACTTCGATGGCACCATCGCTCCCTCCATGAGCGGCGTTGTGGAAGGCAACATGGACTTCATGACCTTCATTGATACGATGATGGCGGAGATGACCGAGGCCAATCTGTTTGCAGGCGACGTGGTTTACCGCTACTGGGTCGGCGAGGACGGCATGCCTGTTGCCATGGATGCCGTGGCCCCCATCAACGCGGACGGCGAGACCGTCAACATGACCATGAACTACACCCGCATGACGCTCAACAGTGCCGTAGCTCACAGCTTCATCATGAGCGCTGATGGCGCCGACGTCACCGTGAATGCCGTTGTGGCGGAAGGTAGCGTGAAGGTGAGCCTGGCCTTTGCCGAAAATGGCGAGACCATCATGGACGTCTACGTGGATTACACCGACTGCAGCGACGCCGCCTACCCCGCAGCTGCCGATGTGAAGGTTGAGATCACCATGAGCGATGCTGTCATCGATGATGGCTACGGCAATGTTTCCACCAGCGACATCGTCATTGCGCTGGACATCTCCACCAGGACGGCTTTCCAGGGCTGGGACTTCACCGAGAGCACGGCCATCGGTTTCTCCCTGAATGGCAAGCACTACCTGACCCTCAACGTGAACACCCAGAGCAGCGAGGCCGGAGCCTCCATCACCGCGGGCAATGTGGTGCGCCCTGCCGCCCTGACGGACGCTGAGTTTGTCAACTGGTTCATCGGCGCCTTCAACAACCTCTACTCCTGGCTGTATACTGCCATGTATGCCCTGCCTGCCAGCGTGATGAACCTGATCAACACGGGCTTCTGATGCTGTGATTCCCCGGGAGCGTGCTCAGCGGCGCGCTCCTTTTTGTTTTTGTCATGTCGCTGTTTGAGCATTGCATTTCCTGCAGCGCTGTGCTATAATGAAAGGCAGTACACCGCAGGGATCCTGCGGCTGAACAGAAGGAGGAGATTTCTGTGCCTGACCCATGGGGGCCGCTACTGCTTCAACTTGTGCTCATCCTTGTGAGCGGCTGGTTTGCTGCGACGGAGACGGCTGTGCTCTCGCTGAGCGAGGCGAAGCTCCGGCATGACGCGGATGCGGGCGACAAGACGGCTGCGAAGCTGCTGAAGCTGAACGAATCCCCGAATCAGTTCCTTTCCACAATTCAGGTGTGCATCACCCTGGCAGGTTTCATGGGGGCGGCCTTTGCAGGCGCGGCCTTCGCGGACGACTTTGCCGCGCTCACGAAGCTGCCGGACAATGTTTCCCTTGCGCTGGTGACGCTGATCCTTGCATTCTTCACCCTGGTGCTGGGCGTGATGGTGCCCAAGCGCCTGGGCGCGTACATGCCCGATAAGACGGCCCGCGCCAATGTGGGGCTGCTGATGCTCGCGTGTGCGATCCTCACGCCGGTTGTGTGGCTGCTCTCTGCCATCAGCCGCCTGCTGCTGTGGGTCGTGGGCGTCGATCCGGATGCGGACGAGGAGGAAGTCACCGAAGAGGACATCCGCCTGATGGTGGACATGGGCGAGGAAGCCGGCGCCATCGAGGAAGCGGAAAAGGAAATGATCGAGAATATATTCGAGTTCAACAACCAGACCGCTGAAACGGTGATGACCCACCGCACGGATGTGACCTGCGTCTGGGTGGATGAGGAGTGGGATGTGATCCTGCAGACCATCCGCGAGACGGGCCTGAGCCGCTTCCCTGTATACAACGAGGACCGCGACGACATCATCGGCACGCTGAACACCCGCGTGTTCCTGCTGAACATGCAGGCAGAGCAGCCCCGCAGCATGCGGGAGATGATCCGCGAGGCCTACTATGTGCCCGAAACGGTGCCTGCTGACCAGCTCTTCCGTGACATGCAGAAGCGCAAGATCCACATGGCCATCGTCGTGGACGAATACGGCGGCATGAGCGGTATCGTCACCATGGAGGATCTGCTGGAAGAGATCGTTGGCAACATCTACGATGAGTTTGACCATCAGGAGGAGGCGGAGATCCTCGCGATCTCCCAGGATGTGTGGCGCATTTCCGGCCAGGCGATGCTCAGCGATGTGGCGGATGCGCTGGACGTGACCCTCCCGCTGGAGGAGGATTACGACACCCTGGGCGGCCTGATCTTCAGCCAGTTCACGACGATTCCCGAGGATGGCAGCACCCCCGAAATGCAGTGCTTCGGTCTGCACATCAAGGTGGAAAGCATCGATGAACACCGCGTGGAGTGGGCAACGGTGACGAAACTGGCGCAGGAGTCGGAAGAAACCGACTGATAGTCGGTAATGCCATCTGCAGACGCGCTGTGGTTTTTGCCGAAACCGACTGGAAGTCTGTTGGCGATCAACGAACATAATAAAGCGGCGCAGCCTCGTGAAAAGCGGGCTGCGCCGTTGATTTATGGGCTGGGATCAGTCGATATGCTGCACGATGGCGCCAAGCAGGCCGGGGCCGGTATGGATGGCCAGGGCGGGACTGACGGGGCTGACGAAGCCGGAAACGACCTCCAGGTTCTGCTGGAAGACCTCCAGCAGGGCGTGCGCCTCCTCCTCGGCGTTGCCGTGTACGATGGCCACGCGCACCTTGTGCCCCTGATAGCGGCGGAAGAACTCCTCCTGCATCGCGTCCAATGCGCGGGAGAAGCCACGGGCCTTGGCAAGGGTCGCGTAAACGCCGTCATCGTTGACGTGAATGACGGGCTTGATCTTCAGCAGCGTACCCACCACGCCCTCGACAAGACCGATGCGGCCGCCTTTGCGCAGGTATTCCAGCGTGCGGATGACGAAGCAGCCCAGCTGGTGCTTGCGCAGCTTCTGCAGGCGCGTGATCACCGCCTCCACCGTCATGCCCCGGGAGAGGCACTCGGCGGCCTCCAGCACCAGCAGGCCAAGGCCACAGGAGAGCGTGCGGGTATCGAACACATCCACCTGAAGCCCCTCGGTTTCTCCGGCGATGATGCTGACCATGTTGCAGGTGCCCGAAAGGTTGCCGGACATGCACAGGTGCAGTACGCGGGTGGCGCCCTCTTCCCGGAGCTGGCGGTAAAGGGCACTGAGCTCTTCCGGCAAGGGCAGGGAGGTCTTGGGCAGTTCCGTCTTCAGGCGGGCGTAGAGTTGCTCGGGGGTGATGTCGAAGCGGTCGCGGAACTCGCCATCGCTGGTGATGATGCGAAGGGGAATGGCGCGGATATCATGCTGTGCAAGCTGCGCGTCGGACAGGTCACAGGCGGTGTCGGTCACGATGGCGACCAGGTCTTCGCCGACTCGGTACATAGGGGTCACTCCTTGTGGATGGCGTTTCATCTGGCATAATTGCATTGTATCCGAAACGGCGCTGGCCGTCAAGGGGAGAAATCCCGGAGCATCTTGCACATATGTAAAATCATCCGCCAGAGGTTGACAAGTGGCGGCGAATGCTATACCATTATTGTTGTGAAACTTTGCAGTTCCGCAAGAACTGTTGGACGACTTGGAGGCGGATTGACTTGAATTCTGTGAAGCGACTGGTACTGTGCCTGCTGGCCCTGGCGCTGGGACTGTCCCTGACGGGCGCGGCAGCGGAAGGCGCAACGCAGCTGCAGCTGACCTTTATCGGCATGTATGCCACCAGCGATGGCGGGTATGCGTCCCGCAACCTGACGGGCTCCTTCCAGGTGTATCAGAATGGTGAGCATGTGGGCGTCATCGAGTCCGATGAGAATGGCAGCCAGCCGCTGACGCTGGATGTGAGCGGCAATGTGCAGCTCATTCCTGTGATGGAGACGATCCCTGCGGATATCGCCGTCAATGAGCAGGGCTACACGGTGTCCGTGGTGGCTGGCAGAACGAATTATGCGCCCGTGGTCGTCTTTGCGAAGGCGGGTCTTTTCCGCGTGCATACGGAGTCCCAGGCGGAGTTCTCCCTCATCAGCGAGGAGAGCGAAGTCGTGATGACCTTCTCCACCGACAGCAAGGGCGATTATGCCCTGCCTGTGGCCATCCCGGCCGGCCAGTACACCCTGCGCATGGAGAGTGCCTCCCTGGCCATCAGCCCCTGGCGCGACAAGGTGATCAACATCATGCCCTACACCGGGCCGGACTCTGTGGTGATGATCGACGCGAGCTACTACTACACGCCCCAGGTCACCCTGAATCCCTCCACGCCCACCCCCAGCCCCACGCCCACGGCGGTTCCTGTGACGCCCACGCCCGCGCCCGCTGCGCAGGCGACTCAGAGCGCGGCTCCCGCTGACCCGGCGACGGCAACGCCCACGCCCACGGCAACGCCTACCGCGACGCCCGTCCCCAAGCATGGCACGCTGTCGCTGCAGGCCATCGGCGATGAGGGCGCAAAGGCCACCTACAATGTCTACTCCACGGGCGTGACCTATGGCGAAGGCGAGCTCGTTGCTGGTGAATCGGTCAATCTGCATGGCCTGGCGAAGGGTAACTACATCGTTACCATCAACATGGGCGATGATGTGGCGCTCACGGGCCTCAATGGCTATCCGAGCCTGCAGCGGCGGGCAGCGCAGTGGCTCGTGTCCGTTTCGGCGGGCAAGACCAGCGTCTATCAGCTGGAGCTGAGCCTGCTGGCCAGCATCTCCGGCGAGGTGAAATGTCTGCAGGATGTGCAGGTGAGCATCACCGGCACGGAAGTGCACAACCTCACCGCCAACGGTGCCTTCAGCGTGAACGGCATGGTGCCGGACACTTACACGGTGACCTGCGTGCTGCCTTCCGGACGCTATCAGGGCGAGGGCTGGTCCTTTGTCGATGCGGCGGGGCAGACCCTTGCGGTAACGCAGGTGGTGCTCTCTGGCGGCGACGATGTGGTGCTGCCCCCCGTGGAAGAAGTGGAACTGGGCAGCGTCAGCGGCGTGGTGCACGATGAAGGTGGTGCTGCGCTGGCCGGCGTGGCGGTTTCCCTGTGCAACGGGCAGGGCGATGTGGTCGCTTCTGCCACCACCGGCGAAGACGGCAGCTGGAGCATCACAGGCGTTGCCTATGGCGATTATGTGCTGCAGTATGAAGCCGGCGCGGATGCGATGATCCCCACCGATGGCGTCAGCGTGACGGACGAAAGTCCCCGCGCGGAAGTCGCGGCGACCCGGACAACTCCGGCGTCGCTGCTGGTGCGCGTCTTTGACGATTCGAACAACAACGGCGTTCTGGGCAAGAACGAGAGCTTCCTGCCTGGCGTGGTGGTCAGCCTGATCAGCCGCGAAGGCGGACAGGACGTCACCATGAGCAGCGCTGTGACGGACGGGGCAGGCGAGGTGCGCCTGTACGCCCCTGCAGGAAGCTACACCCTGCGCTGCGAACTGCCTGCGGACTACGGCTTCGCTTCCAGGGGCAGCAAGGACCTGATCTCCAACAGCAGCATGGAGCTGAGCATTGACCGCGTGCAGGACGCCAGCGTCACCCTCCGGCAGGGCGTGGAAACGGAGTTCGGCATCGGCGCGATGCAGATGTGCACCATCTCCGGCACCGTCTGGCACGATGAGAACGGCGATGGCCTCTGGCAGGCTGATGAAGGCGGCGTGGAGGGCATGCGCATCACCGCCGAGGGCACCCGCAACGGCTTGCTCTACGAAGCTTACACCGACGCGGATGGCCGCTACGAGATCCGTCAGATCCGCAATGGTACCTATAAGATTTCCTATCATGTCCCCGATGGCTACGTTTTCACCTACAAGGCCAGCGGCGCAAAGCAGCAGCGCTCCATCATGACCACGGAAGCCGATCGCGTGGCTTCCCAGACCATTGAGTTCGAGCGCGGCGACGTGCTGGATGAGCAGAACATCGGCCTGGTGACGGAGTGCGTGGTCGAGGGCGTGTGCTTCCTGGATTCCAACTACAACGGCGTCTTCGATGATGGCGAGCCTGTGCTCTCCGGCGTACAGGTGGAACTGTTCCGCCAGAGCAACAACAAGCGCCTGCTGACCACCACCACCGATGAGAATGGCGTCTACCGCTTCGGCCATGTCCGCGCGGACGTTTTCAAGGTCAAGGCGCTGCTTCCCAAGGGCTATGTGTTCACGATGACCGCCAAGGATGATCCGGATGGCAACCAGTTCGAGCCCAAGAGCAACAACGGGCGCGAGCAGGCGCTGATGGACGTGCCTTCTCAGAACGGGCAGAGCACCCGTGTGCTGATTGGCGCGATTTCCTATGGCACCCTGACGGGCGTTGTGTACTACGACAGCAACTTCTCCGGCGACTGGGAGACGGGCGAGAAGATCGCCCAGGGGATCACCGTGACGCTGCTGAACGACGCGGGCGAGGCCATCAAGACGGCCAAGACCAACAGCAACGGCGCGTATACCTTCGACAAGCTGGTTCCCGGTGCGTACTGCATCTCTGTCGCCCCGGCGAACGGTTATGCATTCACCACCACTGGCTCGGGCAGCGTTGTGCGCAACAGCGAGGGCCTGGGCGTGTCCGACCCGATTGATCTGGCCCTGGGCGGCACGGTCAGTGGCCTGGACGCGGGCATGATCCTTCCGGCGAAGGTGGAAGTCCGCGTGTTTGCTGACGCCAATGACAACGGCAAGGACGATGCGGGCGAAAAGGGCCTGACCGGAACCATCGTGACCCTGGTGGATGAGAGCGGCGTTGTGGCATCCACGACCATCGGGGCGGACGGGAAGTTCGTCTTCCAGCCGGTGCTGCCCGGGCGCTATCAGCTGACTTACGAACTGCCTGAAGGCGCTGAATTCGCGGCGCTGGCGCAGGGCGGCAACAGCATCGCCGCTGAAGGTACGCTGGGCGCGGGCGAGTGGTTCGAAGCCGGTGCGGGCAGCGTGATCACTGCGCCCCTGTGCGGCGGCCTGTATCTGGGTGTCATCGATGGTCATGCCTTTGCCGACAGCGATGGCAGCGGCGTACAGGAAGCCTCCGAGGCGGATTTCGCCGGGCTGACCCTGACGCTCACCCCCTCCCGGGAGGACCTGACAGAGCGCGTCGTGACCACTGGTGCGGACGGCAGCTTCTCCATGACCGACCTGCGCCCCGATACCTACACGCTCCGTGTGGACTGCCCGGAAGGGTATGTGCTGTCCCTGCTGCCGGATGTGACGCTGCCCCTCAGCCATGGCCTGAGCGAGCAGACCATCACGGTGAAGGTGGAGATGGGCGGCCAGTACACGGCGCAGCAGCTGGGCTGCGTGATGCCTGCGACCTACACGGGTTCGGCATGGCTGGACGAGAACAGCAACGGCCTGTGGGATGAGGGCGAGCGCCCCGCTGCAGGCGAAATGATCGAGCTGATCGAGCAGCGGAGCGGCAGCGTCGTGGCGCAGATGACCACGTCTGACAATGGCTCCTTCCGCGCCGAGGGCCTGGCGCCCGGCCTGTACACGCTTTCCTTTGCCCTTTCGGATGATGTGACGGGTGCGCCTGACGGTCAGAGCACCTTCGCTGAGGATGGCAACCACCTGATCATGGCGGACATCCCCGTTACCGAGGGCAGCGACGCAACAGGCGCCCTGCTGGGCCTGGTGCGTCAGACCACCCTGGCCGGTCATGTCTGGCTGGACGTGAACGGTGATATCCGCATGGTGTCCGGCGCGGTGGTGACCCTCATGCAGGCGGACAGCACCCTTGCGGAAGCGACCACCGGCGAGGATGGCGCGTATACCTTTGGCGGCCTCATGCCCGGTGAATACGTCATCAGCGTGAAGCTGCCCGGCAGCTGCCTGGTGCTGCGTCCGGGCGACCGCCGCCTGACGGAAGGCGGGCTGGTCAGCATTCTGACCGAGTGCGACGTGAACACCGGCAGGAGCGGCATCATCACCGTGGAGATGGCGCAGCATCAGCTGAACCTGGATATCGGCAGTGTGAAGCAGGGCCGCCTGGGCGACCGCTGCTGGCTGGATCTGAACGGCAACGGCCTGCAGGATGATGGCGAGGGCGGCCTCCCTGGCGTGGAGATCACCCTGCTGCTGGAGGGTGAAGCCGTGGCGACCACCGTCAGCGACCAGTACGGCTACTATGTCTTCAGCAAGCTCTATCCCGGTGAGTACACCCTGCGCGTCAACGCCCCGGCAGAAGTGAAGCCGACGGTGGCCCGCACGGATCTGCCGCAGATCGTCAGCGTTCTGACGGAGAGCGGCGACAGCATCGTTCTGCCCGTCGTGTCCGACGGCGTGAACTATGCCGCGGACCTCGGCTTTGTGCTGGTCAGGGAGGGCGCGTACCCCGCTGGCTACGGCGAGGGCGCCACGCAGGACTGGACGAAGCTCAACTGATTTCCCCCAAAAAACACATCACTGCCGCACCTGCTTTCGGGTGCGGCAGCTTTGAAACTGGAGGCAAGCGGATGAAACAGTACGTATACACTGCTATCGAGCAGTACATGCTGGCCTGCATGAGGGACAGTGCCCACGACAAGGATCATGTGTATCGCGTGCTGATGGGCGCGCTGGCCATCGCCCGGGAGGAAGCTCCGGTGGACATGGACGTGCTGATTGCGGCCTGCCTGCTGCATGACGTCGGCCGGCCGGATCAGATCGCCAACCCGGCCCTGTGCCACGCGCAGGTCGGGGCGGAACGTGCCTATGCCTTCCTGCGGGGCCTTGGCTGGGCGGAGGAGAAGGCGGAGCATGTGCGGCAGTGCATCCTCAGCCACCGCTTCCGCAAGAGCGCCCCGCCCCGGAGCCTGGAGGCACGCATCCTCTACGATGCGGACAAGCTGGACGTCACCGGCGCGGTGGGCGTCGGGCGGACGCTCCAGTACAACGGCACCCTGGGCGAGCCGCTCTACACCACGGCGGCGGATGGCAGCATCCTGGATGGCACGGGCGAAGGCGAGCGGGACTCCTTCTGCCGGGAGTACCGCTACAAGCTCACGAAGGTGTACGACCGCTTTCTGACCGCAACGGGCGCCCGGCTTGCTGCGGGCAGGCGGGACGCGGCAGAAGCGTTCTATCTCGCCCTGATGGATGAGGCCACCGCCATGGTGAATGCTGGTACACAGGCGCTGGCGGACGCGCTGGAGTGAGGTTCACGCGAGGGTATAGCGCAGGTCGGCCACGTCCTTGCCACCGATGCGGTAGGGGATGCGCTCGCCGGTGCAGCTGAAGCCGTGCTTGCGGTAGAAGCCGTCGGCAATGGCGTTGCCCTCGATCGCCCAGAGATAGCAGCGGTCGAAGCCGTCGGCGCGCAGCAGGCGCAGCGCTTCATTCAGCAGTGCACCGCCCACACCCCTGCGCATACAGTCCGGCAGCATGTAGAGCGACACGATCTCGCCCCAGTCGGCGTATTCAGCGTCCCGGCCGCGCCCGTAGATGACGCAGCCAACGGGGCGCTTGTCCTCCATGGCGATCAGCCCGTAGAGCTGGCCGCTCTCCAGCCATGAGCGCAGCGAGGGCACCCAGTACGCGTCGGGCAGGCGGATCAGGTAATCCTCGGGGATCAGGCCGCGATAGGTCTTGCGCCAGCTGGTGCAGAAGATGTGGCTGATCAGCCCGGCGTCCTCCGCTGTTGCATCACGGAAATTGAGCATGGTTTCACCTCGGATCGTTATGTTGGAATGCGGAAAACGGCCGCCCTCCGGCGACCCGCATTCGGGGGATGCCTTATTCTGTGATCACTTCGTCTGTCGTATGGAATCATTATGCCTCAAAGATACTGAAAAGTCAAGGCGAACAAAGCTGTGCGGGATCGTCCGGGATGGATTGAATTTCCGCGCTGGCTCTGCTATAATGGAAGCAGGAAAGCGGAAGGAGAGGACGCTGCATGAAGATATTCGCCATTCTCGGCGGCGCGGCACTGCTGGCTGTGGCATCCCTGCTGAAGCCTGGCTGGGTGGATCAGCCTGAAACATGGGAGAATCAGCCCGAAGCGGAGCAGGAAGCCTGCGAATCCGAAGGCACAACTGCGGTGCGGGCGACCCTCCGCAAAGTCAAGCATGACATGAACCCCGTGACCCTGCAGGGCTGGACACGGATCATCTGCGACTGCGAGGACGGCGTGGAGCGCACGATGTCCTTCGACGGGGATACGGGCGTGTACCTCATGGCGGGCGAGAGCGGCCTGCTGGAGCACCGCGACGGCGTGTTCGTCAGCTTCACGAAGGATTCCGGCGAAATGGTAACGAAGCTGTACCGCATGCTGCCGGAGGCTGCCGACAGCGACGCATCGGAAGATACGGAGGAATGAAGCCATGGAAGGGGAAGCGCTGAAGCTGCTGCTGACGACCATCGGCGGCGGCCTGCTGGCCATCATCCTGCTGATGCTGGTGGCCAAGGTGACCAGCATGGTGAACATCGAGGAGAAGGAAGGCAAGAAGCCGGTCTATAACATGGAGGCCACGGTGAAGGGCAAGCGCACCCTGGTGGAGGCGGACCCGGAGCATCCCGGCGCCTCGCGGACGCTGTACTTCCTGACCTTCCACAAGCGGGACGGCAACCGCGTGGAACTGCAGGTTCCCGGCGAGGACTACGGCCTGGCTGCCGAGGGCGACGAGGGCATCCTCGTCTGGCAGGGGGACGAGTTCATCGTGTTCAGGCGGACGAGCTGATGCAGATGGTGCATCCGGGGGCAGCCCTGTGATGCGTGGCATGGAGGTGCGGACATGGATTTCAAGAACATCACCTTTTACCCGGATTTCTGGATCGATGCGGTGGTCTTTGTGGTCATCGCCCTGGGGCTGATCCTGCTGTCCAAGTGCGTGTGGGAGTGGCGGGAGAAGCGCCGCCTGCAAAAGGAGTTCGCGGCCTACCAGCAGCGCCGGGAGGATGAGGATCAGGCCGGCTGACATACGAAGGAGTGGGCTTATGCTGATCTTAATCAGGACGCTGCTGGAATTTTTGCTCTTCTTCGTGCTGCCGATCAAGTTGCTGCACTACCTTTTCATTGTGCATGGCGACCGCGAGCGCTACGGGCACATCCCGTGCATCAGAGACCTGTTCGCGTCCCGCACGGAGGAGGAGGCGCAGCTCGTCACCATGGTGCATGATGTCGTCAAAGGCAGTGCCGGCCACCATGGCACCGTCGTCTTCAATACTTACACGATCACCTTTCTGACGGCTGCAGGAGAGAGATTGCGCATGCGGGTGTCCCGCAGGGTCTATGACAGCCTGTATTACCCTGCCCGCGGCGTGCTCCGGCGCAGGGGCGAGTGGTTCCTGTCCTTCACGCCCGAAGATTAATCAAGCTTTGACCCGGGAGGTATGACCCATGGCTTATCAGGCGCTGTACCGCAAGTGGCGTCCGGCGGATTTCTCATCGATGGTCTCGCAGGAGGCCATCGTTTCCACGCTCCGCAATCAGATCATCACCGGGCGTATTGCCCATGCGTACCTGTTCTGCGGCAGCCGCGGCACGGGCAAGACCTCGGCGGCGAAGATCATGGCCAGGGCGGTCAACTGCGAATCGCCCGTCAATGGCGATCCCTGCGGCAAGTGCGAGAGCTGCCTGCGCCTGGCCGCTGAGGAATCCATGGATGTGATGGAGATCGACGCGGCCTCCAACAATGGCGTGGATGAGATCCGCGACCTGCGCGAAACGGTCAAGTACCCGCCCCAGCACGGGCGGTTCAAGGTCTACATCATCGACGAGGTGCACATGCTGTCCGCCTCGGCGTTCAACGCGCTGCTCAAAACGCTGGAGGAGCCGCCGGCCTATGTGGTGTTCATCCTGGCCACCACCGAGCCGCAGAAGCTGCCCGCGACGATCCTCAGCCGCTGCCAGCGCTTCGACTTCGGGCGCATCCCGGCGATGCAGATCGTCGGCCGCCTGCGCCAGGCGGTGGAGGGTGCGCAGGCCACGGCGACGGATTCGGCGCTGAACATGATCGCCCGGGCGGCGGAGGGCGGCATGCGCGACGCGCTGTCCATCCTGGATATGTGCCTGGGCTATCAGAGCGACGTCACCGACGAGCTGGTCCGCAATGTGCTGGGCACCAGCGACCGCTACTTCCTCTTCCGCTTCACTGATGCGCTGGAGGGCGAGGACGCGGGCGAAGTGATGCGCATGATCGACGAACTGATGCGCAAGGGCCGCGAACCGATGGTGTTTGCCAGGGAAATGAGCCAGCACATGCGCGCGCTGCTGATGGCAAAGACCTGCCCGGATGAACTGGCGAACCTGCTGGATCTGACGCAGGAAACGGCCTATGAGTACGTCGAGCAGGCCGAGGAGATGACTGTCACCCGCCTGATGCGCATGCTGGAGCTGTTCATGAGCGTGGAGACGGAGCTGCGCTACGCATCCTCGCCGCGTCTGGCGCTGGAGAATGTGGCCCTCAAGTGCTGCCTGCGCACGCAGGAGGTGGATGCCCGTGCGCTGACGGACCGCATCGTCCAGCTGGAAAAGAAGCTGGCGGAGCTGACCGAGAAGATCGCCAGCGGCGCGGTGGTGGCTGCGGCCCCCAAAGCCAAGGCGGAACCGAAAGCTGCTGCGCCGAAAAAGACGGAGGCGCCCAAACCAAAGGTGCTCACCCCCACAGGCCGCAGCGCCGAGGACGCCTGGAAGGAAGCCGTCAAAACCCTGCAGAAGGGCAACCCGATGGTGTATGGCTTCCTGAGCTTCGGGCGCTTTGCCGGATGCGACGGTACCCTCTACCGCTGGGCGGCCAATCCGGCCCCGGGGGCGGAAATGTATGTGGGCATGCTGAACAAGCCGCAGAACGTGCAGGCCATCTGTGCCGCGCTGACGGATGCAGCAGGGGTGGAGAGCCGGTTTGAAGCGGTGATGCCCCAGGCAGATCAGACTGGCCCGGCAGACGAGGAGGAATCGCTCCTTACCGCCCTGGGCGAAACCTTCGAGCGTGCGAACGTCATCGTGCAGGATGAGCCGAAGTGAGCACCGGATCCGGCGTGCCGTTGCTGCCGGGGGCGTGAAGACGCAGCATATGAATCGATGTCAGCGGAAGTGAATGCGGGGCCAGCCGGAAGGCTGAACAAAACATGGCCGTGCAGCCGCTGACTTTTTGCTGCATGTTATGAAACGCGCCATCGCAGTATGGCGTATATACTGATGAAGTGCATCTCAGCTGCGGCTGCGGAGCGTTGGAACGGTTCCGGGCTGCAGGAAATGAAGCGGATGAAGGAGGTCCGGGCAATGAAATTCAGATATCTGATGCTCTGTGTGCTCACCATCATGATGCTGATGTCCGGTGCGGCCGGGGAGACGGCGAGGACGCCTGTTGTCGAGTTCTACATCGATCACTATGTCGGGCATGTGGGGTACGAGACCACCGTAGTGCTTCGCTGCCGGACGCCGGAGTGGATCAGTAAGGACGACAACACGTTTGAGCTGCGCAACCAGTACGGCATGGTACTGGCCGTGTCCAGGTGGCACAATCCCGGCAGCAACATGACGATGCGCTTCACGGTGCAGGAGAGCTTCCTTGGAGGGAATGAGCTCTCCCTGTGGTGGAACGGCGTGGATGTGACGAAGAAGCACGCCTGGGCGGCCTATTCTGATCTGAGCGTCAAGCGCGTGACGAGCCTTGCGCCGCAGACGCCTGCCATCGCCCTGACGATCGTCTGTGGGGATGGTGATCTGCAGGATGTGGAAAGGATCCTCGCCGTGCTGGAGAAACACGGGGTGAAGTGCACCTTCTTCCTCATTGGCGACTGGATGGAGAGCCATGTGGCGGAGTCACGGCTTATCGTGGCAGGCGGACACGAGATCGCCAGCCACGGCTATCATCATATAAACATGACGAAGGCTGATTACCGCAATATCCGGCTGAATATCACCCTGATGAACGAGCGGTGCGAGGAGCTGCTCGGCGTTCGTCCGAGGCTGTTCCGGGCGCCCTACAGCGCGACGAATGAGAAGGTGACAGCGCTCGTGCGCGCTGAAGGCATGGAAGAGATCCAATGGAGCGTCGACAGCCAGGACTGGGCGGATAAATACAGCCGCCATCCTGAGCAGATCGTTCAGCGGCTGACGGATGGCGTGACAGCCGTGTCCGGATCTGTTGTTCAGTTTCATGTGGATGGATACAACACCGAGAAAATCCTGGACGATGTCATCCCGTATTACAGGGATGTGTGCGGGATGGCGGTGGTCACGGTTGGAGAGCTGCTGAGCCTGTCAGGGCGTGATCTGCCGCCGATCGCCGATCCCTGCCCGACGGATGATTGACAAAACGACTCCTGCAACAGTATAATATATGGGTATATCTGTGTCCCGATGAAAGGATGACATACATGCGCAGAATGATCCCCCTGCTGCTTCTGCTGCTCTGCCTGCCCCTGGCGGCGATGGCGGCGGATGCGGAATTGACCCTGACCCCGGAGGAGATGGGGTTCACTTACACCATCGAGGCGGAAGGCAACGAGTTTGTCGTGCTGACCTGGGAAGGGAAGAACGAATCGGGCCGCATGACCCTCTACAGCGAGGACGGCCGCTTCGAAGGCCGCGTGAACCTGCCGTATTCCGGCATGGGCGGCAAGTTCACCGTGACGGTGCTGAACCTGAAGCAGTACCGCATCGCCAAGGAGAGCGTCACCCTGCCTGAAGCCAGCGGCTATCTTGCCCCAGAGGGCAAGGCCAATGCCACGGTGAAGGATCTGACCCTGGAGGAAACGCCCGAGGGCTTCCGCTACAGCTTCACCGCGCCCGGTACGGACTACATGATGCTCTACTACCGCTCCAAGCAGGAAACGGCAGTCTTCCCGGTCTACCCGGTGGACGATACGGGCCGCTATGAGGGCGAAGTGCAGGCGCCGCTGACCTACTGCCGCACGCTCTTCACCGTGCAGGTACGCAACGCCAAGGGACAGCAGAAGGACGAGGCCACCTGCCGCAAGGCCTGGGCGATCCCCGAGGCTGCGCCTTCGCAGCCGGGCCGCCTGTCGGGCGTGGTGGTGTGCATCGATCCCGGGCATCAGGAGAATGGCCAGTATGTCCGCGAGGAGATCGGCCCCGGTCTCCCCGGCACCACCGTGGGCAAGGGCGGCATGGCGCAGGGCACCGTGACTCTGCGCAAGGAGGACATCGTCGTGCTGGAAACGGCGATGATCCTGCGGGACGTGCTGGTCGCCCAGGGCGCGACAGTCATCCTGACCCGCGATGTGCAGGATGTGTTCCACACCAACATCGAGCGCTGTGAGATTGCGGCGGAGGGCGGCGCGCACATCATGCTGCGCCTGCACTGCAACAACTCCTCCAACGAGAACAAGACGGGCATCCAGATCTACAGCCCGCTCAATTCCGACTATGCCCGCGCGGTGGCCGATCCCGAGGAGTACCGCCTGATGGGCGAGCTCCTCATGAACGCCATGAAGGACGCCGTGGGCTATGAGCGCAAGGATGCCACGGGCACCGTGCGCCTCAACGACAACTATGTGGGCAACAACTGGGCGCAGATGCCCTGCTTCCTGGTGGAGATGGGCTACATGAGCAACCCCGGCGAGGACGTGAAGCTGGCTACGCCTGAATACCAGCTCATGCTCAGCGAGGGCATGGCCGAGGGCGTGTACCAGATCGCCCTGCGGCGCGGCTGGGTCACTGCAGAATAACGGAGGGAACACATCATGAAGAAGGCATTGCTGATCCTGCTGGCTCTTGCGCTGGCCGTGCCTGCGCTGGCTGGTGCGGAGACCTACTTCATCGCCGGTGAGAGCGAGCTGCCCGCCGACTGGGCTGAGCGCGACGTGCTGCGCATGACGGTGGTGGACACGAACCGCTCCGACGCGATCATCCTGCAGTGCGGCGGGGAGGCCATGATGGTGGATGGCGGCTTCAACAGCCACTACCGCCGCGTGTTTGCGACCCTGGATGGCTACGGCATCACCCAGCTGAAGTATCTGCTGAGCACCCATTGCGATGGCGATCACTCCGAGGGCCTGACCACCATCATGAACAGCGATCTCTACAGCCCGGGCCTCCTGCTCTCGCCCAACAAGGAGACCTACGACGATCCCGACGACCACCACGAGAAGATGGTGCGCGCATCCCGCCGCCACAATGTGCCCTATCAGGTCATCGATGACGGCGACGTGTTCACCCTGGGCAGCGCGACCATCACCATCCTGCGCTGCGACCAGTTGTGGGGCCAGAACGCCCGCAGCGCCGCCAGCATTGTCGAGTTCAACGGCAGCCGCATCCTGCTGCTGGCAGACGTTTCCACCCGCGTGCTGAACTACTGGCTGGAAACCCGCGATCCTGCGCTCTTCGACTGCGACGTGATGAAGGCCAATCACCATGGCATCGATGGCGTGCCGGATGCGTTCATGGACGCTGCGTCACCCTCCGTCATCGTCTGCACGAACAACACCATCTATGACCATGATGAGAAGCTCGAGAAGCTTGGCGCCCTGTATTCCGGCGACGGTACCGTCCACATCGAGACCGACGGCGTTGACTGGTACGTGTGGCAGGACCCGAACTGGATCGACTGACACACGACTTCGCCTGTCCCGCAATGGGGCAGGCTTTTTCTGTCTGCAAGGGAGCTGGGCATGAAAAGTTCGACAGGAGAAATTTTTCCTGAAAAATTTTTAACGAAAGCAGGAAAAAGGAGGGGAGCGTCGAATAGGGGAAATTGGGTTAGATTGAGGTGTCTGTTTCAAGTAGGCCAGACACTTCATTACGGCCGTGTGGGATACCAACACGGGCGTGCATACCCCGACGAGGAGATCGTCGTGCTGTAAGCCCGTGTGCCCTGAAAAAACACGGCCATACGCCGCGTGAGAAAGGAAGGTGTAACAAGAATGGAGATGTATCTCGGAGCCAAGACCCTGCTG
Organism: Clostridia bacterium; assembly: GCA_017410455.1. Lineage (GTDB taxonomy): Bacteria > Bacillota > Clostridia > Christensenellales > Aristaeellaceae > UBA11524. The sequence continues at coordinate 18,736 of JAFQQT010000093.1, read as the reverse complement.
GTGGCGCTCATTGGCATGATGGTGGTCTTCCTGGGCCTTGTTGTGCTGATCGTGCTGATCAACATCATGGGCAAGCTGACCAGCGGTATGGGCAAGAAGGAAGCCACCAAGGCTGCTCCTGCTGCCGCCCCTGTGGCTGCTGCTGCGCCTGTCACCGCGTCCCTGATCAAGCCCGACGCCGTCGTGCGCCCTGCGAAGGTCGACGATGAAACCGTTGCTGTTCTGACGGCTGCGATCGCCGCGACCCGTGGTGAAGGCTACCCCTTCAAGATCAAGCGCATCATCCGCGTCAATCGCTGATGCCATCTGCACATAATGAACACGAACTGAGGAGGATATCATCCATGCGTACTTACAACATCACCGTGAACGGTCAGACTTACGTTGTTGAGGTCGAAGAGGTCGGCGCGCCCGCTCCTGTGGCTGCTCCTGCTGCCCCCGCTGCTGCTCCTGCTCCCGCTGCTGCGCCCGCGCCCGTGGCTGCTGCCCCCGTTGCTGGCGGTAATTCCGTCAAGGCTCCCATGCCCGGCACCATCCTGGATGTGAAGGTTTCCGCTGGCCAGAAGGTCAACGCCGGCGATGTGCTGGTGGTCCTGGAGGCCATGAAGATGGAGAATGAGATCCCCGCTCCCGCCGCTGGCACCGTGGCTCAGGTCGTGGTTTCCAAGGGCGCTTCTGTCAATGCTGGCGACGTGCTGGTCGTTCTGGCGTAACGTATTTCAGGCAATAGAGCCGCGGCGACACGGTTTCGCTGCGCAAACTATCGAAATGCAGACAGAAAGTGAGTTGATACCATGTCTTACGTTACCGACGCGCTGATGGGCCTGTGGGAAACTTCGGGTATCGCGCTTTTCATCAGCAACTGGCCTGCGCTGATCATGGTCGGCGTGGCCTGCTTCCTGCTGTATCTGGCCATCGTCAAGGGCTTTGAGCCCCTGCTGCTGCTGCCCATCGCTTTCGGCATGCTGCTGACCAACCTGCTGGGCAGCGAGGTGTTCCACGAGGAGCTCTTCGCTGGCGGCCATGTCAACTGGGGTCTGTTCGGTGGTGCGACGCTGATCGACGGCGCGAACATCATCACCGAGGGTTTCCGCTGGATCGTCGATGCCGCTGGCAATGTCATCAATGCGGACAACGGCTTCGTCCTGGGCCACTTCGTCAACGCTCTGACCGTGGCTGAGGGCGAGACCCTTGAACTTGCTGCTGCCCTGGAGCAGCTGGCCGCCAACGGCAACAACGCCAACATCGTGCTGGAGAGCGCCTGCTACATCCAGAATGACGTTGTCTACGCCACCATCGGCGATGCTGTGACCAGGCTGGCCACTGCTGGCAAGACGGTCTCTGCCGGATTGCTGGACTACCTGTACCTGGGCGTCAAGCTGGGCATCTACCCCTGCCTGATCTTCATGGGCGTTGGTGCTGGCACCGACTTCGGTCCCCTCATCTCCAACCCCAAGACCCTGCTGCTGGGCGCTGCGGCGCAGCTGGGCATCTTCGCTACTTTCGTTATTGCCAACTGGGCGCTGCCCGCTTTGTCCGGTCTGCTGAAGAACTTCCTGCCGATTCTCGTGGAGTGGCTCCCCGCGCTGGGTGAGCTGGGCTTCGACGTGAAGGAAGCGGCCTCCATCGGCATCATCGGCGGTGCGGACGGCCCCACGGCCATCTGGCTGACTGGTAAGCTGGCCCCCCATCTGCTGGGCCCGATCGCCGTTGCGGCTTACTCCTACATGGCTCTGGTTCCCGTCATCCAGCCCCCGATCATGAAGGCGCTGACCACCGAGAAGGAGCGTCAGATCGTCATGACGGAGCTGAAGCCCGCCACCAAGACCCAGAAGATCCTGTTCCCCATCGTCGTGACCATCCTCGTTTCCCTGCTGCTGCCCTCTGCCACCCCCCTGGTGGGCTGCCTGATGCTGGGCAACCTGGTCAAGGAGTGCGGCGTGGCCGAGCGTCTGAACAAGACCATGCAGAACGAGCTGATGAACATCGTCACCATCTTCCTGGGCATCACCGTTGGCGCTACCGCTACTGCGTCCACCTTCCTGAAGATCGATACGCTGATGATCATTGCAATCGGCATCTTCGCCTTCATGGGCGGCACCGCTTCCGGTGTGCTGCTGGCCAAGCTGATGAACTGGCTGACCGGCGGCAAGATCAACCCGCTGATCGGCTCTGCCGGCGTGTCCGCCGTTCCCATGGCGGCCCGTGTGTCTCAGCGTGAGGGCCAGAAGGCCAACCCTGCCAACTTCCTGCTGATGCACGCCATGGGCCCCAACGTGGCCGGCGTTATCGGCTCTGCCATCGCGGCTGGCGTGCTCCTGAGCATGTTCGGCGGCTGAGTGTAACAGGAGGAAATCGAAATGGCCAAGTTCAATATCACCGATACTGTCCTGCGTGACGGCCATCAGTCCCAGGCTGCCACCCGCATGACGACGGCTGAGATGCTGCCCGCGTGCGAGATGCTGGACAAGGTCGGCTACTTCTCCCTGGAGTGCTGGGGCGGCGCCACCTACGACAGCTGCCTGCGCTTCCTGAACGAGGATCCCTGGGAGCGCCTGCGCCAGCTGCGCAAGGCCCTGCCCAACACCAAGCTGCAGATGCTGCTGCGCGGCCAGAACCTGCTGGGTTACCGCCCCTACGCGGACGACGTGGTGGACGCCTTCGTCAAGAAGGCCATCGAGAACGGCATTGACATCATCCGCTGCTTCGACGCCCTGAACGACCTGCGCAACATGCAGACCGCCGTCAAGGCCACCAAGAAGTACGGCGGCATTGCCGAGATCGCCCTGAGCTACACCGAGTCTCCCGTGCATGATGAGGATTACTTCGTCGCGCTGGCCCAGGAGATCGAGGCCATGGGCGCGGACATGATCTGCATCAAGGACATGGCGAACCTGCTGCTGCCCTACAAGGCTTACAGCCTGGTCAAGCGCCTGAAGGCCGCCACCAAGCTGCCCATCGTGCTGCACACTCACAACACCACCGGTACCGGCGACATGGTGCTGATGAAGGCCATCGAGGCCGGCGTGGACGTGGTGGATACCTGCCTGTCCCCCCTGGGCAGCGGTACCTCCCAGCCCGCCACCGAGACCCTGGTGGCCACGATGAACGGCACCGAGTACGAGACCGGCATCGACCTGAACCTGCTGGCCAAGCTGGCGGAGTACTTCCGTGGCGTGGCGGATCGCCTGACCAGGGACGGTTGGCGCGATCCTTCCCGCGTGCTGGGCGTGGACGTCAAGACCCTGCAGTATCAGGTTCCCGGCGGCATGCTGTCCAACCTGATCGGCCAGCTGAAGCAGGCCGTCGCCATGGACAAGTACTATGATGTGCTGGCGGAAGTTCCGCGCGTGCGTAAGGACTTCGGCTATCCGCCCCTGGTCACCCCCACCAGCCAGATCGTCGGCACCCAGGCCGTCATGAACATCCTGGGCGGCGAGCGCTACAAGATGGTGCCCAACGAGTCCAAGGATCTGCTGGCCGGCCGCTACGGCAAGCTGCCCGCGCCTGTGAACGAGGACGTCCGCCGCAAGTGCATCGGCGACACCCCTGTCATCACGCACCGCTATGCGGATGACCTGGCTCCCGAAATGGACCAGCTGCGCGCGGAAGTGAAGGCCAAGGGCTGGTACACCTGCGAGGAGGACGTGCTGAGCTACGCCCTGTTCCCGAAGGTTGCCCCCAAGTTCTTCGAGTACCGCGCTGCGCACCAGCACATCATCGACACCAACGCGATCGAGATGGGCGAGGTTGACGCGTAATTGAATCATCTGCGCCCCTGCTGGAAGCAGCGGGGGCGTTTTGCGTTCACAACAAAAGGGCCTGTCCCACACAATCGGGACAGGCCGTCAGTCATATCGCTTTGGGTTGTTCGTTTCGCCAAGGAGGTAGTCGATGGAGGTGTTGTAGAGGCGGGCTAGCCGAATCAGGATCGGGAGGGGAATTTCAGAGGTTCCTATCTCATATTTGCTGTAGGTGGTCTGTGAAACGCCCAAGCGTGCTGCCAACGCAGCTTGCTTCAAATCATGGTCTTCGCGCAGATCGCGGATGCGGGGGTAGGGAATGATGTCGCGCATATATTCACCTCCGCATTCATTTTAATTTAAGCTGAAATGGCTTATTGACAAATAAGCGAAAATCGACTATAATTGATTTAGCAAATTGCTTCGGCATGAATAGGAGGAATAAAAATGAAGAAGGTCATTACTGCTGTACTGATTTTGATGGGCCTTTGTTGTTCAATCTGCTTTGCGGAATCTGAGCCATTCGACTATAAGGTTTTATCCGATTTCGAAAATTACTCTTACGATAAGTTTGAGAAGAAGTGGACCTACCATGGTGCGTACGTAAAAGAGTATGCTGACGCAACCGTTGTAATTGGCGTGGAGACTGCAGGCGATACGTCTGGTGTCGATGCTGTCATGTTTTATGCATGGATTCGAGACGAGTACAACAAAGACACGCTATATGTTGTAAAAGAATTAATGATTCTCGCGGACGACACCTTGATCACTTGTACACTTATGGATAATGATACATCATCTGCAACTGTTGTAACGCCGGTATCAGTAGAAGCACTTCGCATGATTTCCGAAGCAAAAGAACTGGCATTCAAGCTTTCCTTTTCGACGGGGAGTATCACATTGGAACCTTCACCTGAAGATATTGCTGAGTTTGTTGAAGCAGCAAGGGTAATTTACCAGTACGATCTTGTTTCTCATGTTACTGATACATCGATTTTTGAAATTGTCGAAAGACTGTTCCCGATTACAATCGAATAATGGAAAAGCGATGCACCCAAATAGAAACAGCCCCTCTGCTGGCGACGGCAGGGGGGCTGCTTTGTATACAGAGATTGACTAATTCGGCGGGATGTGATATGATAGCTTCAATAGCACGCAGATACGTTTGCTGCAATACGCAAGGAGGAATCGCTGATATGGGAGAACAGCTGCTGGAAGCTGCCCTGAAAGCGCTGGCTGACAAGCTGGAAGAAACGGGGCAGGATGTAAACGTTCAGGACCTGCTGAACATGGTGACAAAGCATGCCTGCGCGGCTGCGGTGGCTGCCATGGCTTCCGGCTGGGTACCCGGGGCAGCAGGCGCGATCGTGTCCGGCGTGGGAACCGCCTTTGTGATTTCGCTGTATGTCCGCCTTGGCAAGGCGCTGGGCGTCAAGCTGAGCAAGGGCCTGATCCGCGCTGTCGCATCGGTTGTTGCGGCTGAGGTTGCATCCTATCTGGCGGTTTCCATCGTGGGCGTGACGGCACTGAGCCTGTTCCCGGGTCTGGGCAGCCTGGGCGCCTCCGCGATTTCGGCCATCTCGAACTTCGCATTTGTCTACATTTCGGCACTCATCTATGTCAAGATGCTGGATATGCTGATGGGCGGCAACGGGAGCATTGATCATGTCGATGATGAAGCGGTGAAGGCAGCGGCCGCAGCGGCGGCAGCCTCCACAGACATGAAGAAGGCCATGGCGGAAGCACGGCGCGGCTTCAAGGAAGCCAAGCAGAGCGGCGAGATGGATCGCGCGAACGTTGATGCCGAACCGATGGATGATGTATGAGCAAAATGAAACGGCGCTCCTGTGCAATGCAGGTGCGCCGTTGTTTTGCGAAAAGTTACTCCCAGTCACACAGGCCCTTGTCTTCCAGATACGCCTGCTGGTGATCCATGTAGTCATCCACCAGCGCGGCGACCTTCACGGCCTGCTCGGGGGTCAGGCTGTTGGCAGCCACCAGCGCTTCGACGATGTACTCGAAGGCGTCGTCGTCCTCGTAGTAATCGTCGCCCGCGTTGCCCTCCGCGTCCAGCACGCCGGACTTGTGCATGAAGTCCATGTCCGCGTCGATGGCCTGGGAGATCAGCTGGGGGATCAGGCCAACCAGCTCCTTGTGGTCCTTCTCGCTGATGCGCCTGACGATGAATGCCAGCGCCTCGTCTTTGTTGTAACCGTTCATCATGGGAAATTACCTCCGTCTGTTTCGTAAATTCGGAATGCGGAATTCCGAACTTGACTGGTGATGCTGAATTATCGGTGGCCGTCGAAATCCCGCTGACGGGCGATTTCGTACAGGCAGATGCTGGCGGCACAGCCCACGTTGAGGCTGCTAGCTGCGCCGTAGATGGGGATGCGCAGCAGCAGGTCGCAGGCTTCCTTCCAGGCCTTCGACATGCCGAAGGTTTCGTTGCCGACAATGAGCACCGTGGGCTTTGCGAAGTCCGCCTCGTGGAAGCACATGGTGCCCTTGGCGCTGGTGCCGGCAATCTGGAAATCGCCCAGGCTGCGGATGAGATCCACCGCCGTTTCGCAGCTGTTCAGGGGTAGGACGGGCAGATGGAACACCGTGCCGATGCTGGCGCGGATGCACTGGGTGTCGTAGTGATCCGCCGCATGACCGGTCAACAGCACCGCGCAGGCCCCGAAGGCATCCGCCGAGCGGATGATGGTGCCCAGGTTGCCGGGGGATGTGGGCCGGTCGCACAGCACCAGCAGGGGAGACTTGCTGGCCTGCACCGCCTGGCGGATGCGGCTTTCTGCGTCCGTGCGCTGGTGCAGGATGCAAACCAGCTCGCAGGGGTTCTCCCGGTCGCTGAGCTCAGCCAGGAGGGCGGCGGGCATGGGGTGCAGCACGGCGGGGTTCGCCTTGCGCAGCATGTCCTCCGCCCAGCCGGAGAGGCGCTTGTCCTCCGCCCAGCCGGAGAGGCGCTTGTCCTCCGCGTAGGCGATGGACTCGAAGCGCTCCCCGGCGGCGATGGCCTGCTCCACTGGGTGCACGCCCTCAAGGAAGTACAGCTTCATGTGGGTGCGCTTCTCGCGGTTGCGGCGCAGAGTTTCGTACAGCTGGAACATGTCGTTCCGGCTGCGGATGGGGCGGAGCTGAGGCATTTTGCACCTCCGGAGGGGATTTTGAATCAGGAATCAGGAATTATGAATTAGGAATTTGGCAACTGAATACTGTGTGAGCATCGTACAGTTTCTCAATTCATAATTCATCATTCTTAATTCATCATTGAGCAAATCAAAGCGTTGCTTTGAACTGCTCCAGGGTCGCCTTGAAGACGTTCAGGGCGGCGCGGATGGGTTCGGGCTGGGACATGTCGATGCCCGCGAGCTTCAGCGCGTCGATGGGCGGCACGGAGCAGCCGGCGGAGAGGAACTTGCGGTAATCCGCTACGGCGGGTGCGCCCTCGGTCAGGATGCGCTCGGACAGGGAAACCGCCGCGCACAGGCCGGTGGCGTACACATACACGTAGAAGCTGCGGTAGAAGTGGGGGATGCGCAGCCACTCGTTGCCGATCAGCTCGTCCACGTCGCAGACCGCGCCGTAGTAGGTCTTGTTGAGGTCGTGGTAGACCTTGGTCAGCGCCTCGCGGGTCAGGGGCTGGCCCTGCTCGGCCATGGTGTGGGCGATGTACTCGAACTCGGCAAACATCGTCTGGCGGAACACGGTGGTGCGGAACTGCTCCAGGAAGTGGTTCAGCAGGTAGGCCAGGGCCTTCTTGTCATCCTTGAACTGCTCCAGCAGGTAGCGCATCATGACCGCCTCGTTGCAGGTGGAGGCGACCTCCGCCACGAAGAGACTGTAATCGCTCTTGGGGGCGGGCTGGTTCTGGTTGGAGTAGAAGGAGTGCATGGAGTGACCCAGCTCATGGGCGATGGTGAAGGTATCGCTCAGGTTGTCGTTGTGGTTGAGCAGCACATAGGGGTGCACATTGCGCAGACCGCCGGAGGAGAAGGCGCCGGAGGACTTGCCCTCGGAGGGGTACACGTCGATCCAGCCGCCCACGCGGGCTTCGCGGAGCTTGGCCAGGTAGTCTTCGCCCATGGGGGTCAGGCCCTCCAGCATCATGTCGAAGGCCTTGTCGTAGGACAGCTCCATCTTGAAATCGCGCACCAGGGGCGTATACAGGTCATACATGTGCAGCGTGTCAAGACCCATGACCTGCTTGCGCAGCTGGAGATACTCATTGAGAACCGGGATGAACTCGTGCACCACGGCAATGAGGTTGTCATACACGGCCTCGGGGATCTGCAGGGGCTCCATCTTCGCGGCGCGGCAGGAGGTGTACTTGCGGGAGGTGGCGTTGAACACATCCTTGGCGACGTTGGCGGCGTAGGTGGCGGCGATGGTGTTGCCATACTTGCCGTAGGTGCCCATGATGCCCTCGTAGCCCTGGCGGCGCACGTCCTGCTCCTCATGGCGGATAAAGGAGGAGTAGGTGCCCTCGGTCAGGGTGCGGACGGTGCCGTCGGGCATAATGACGTCCGGGAACTTCATGTCCACGTCCGTCAGCATGGAGAAGATGTTCTGCGGGGCCTGCTGCAGCTGGCCCATCATGGCGATGAGGCGCTCCTGATCCTTGGGCAGCGCGTGGCTCTTTTCGCGGATCAGGTCGCGGATGAACACGTCGTAATCCGCCATGTCGGGGTCAGAAGCCAGGGCCTCCAGAGCTTCGTCGGACATCTCCAGGAGCTCGGGCTGGAAGAAGGACAGAGCGGTCTGCACCTTCACGGCGGTCTGCATCATGCGGCCCTTGAGGGTCTGGGCGACGGGATCGCCGTTGTCGGTCTCCTTGCGCAGGAAGGCGTAGGAGAAGACGGGGCTCATCTTCTCGTCCAGCTCAAAGTAGGCGCGGATGGCGGCGCGGGGGTCCTGAGCAACCTTGCCCTCCCAGGCGGCGAAGGCTTCCACGTCAGCCTGAATGGCGGTCAGCGCGGCTTCCCAGGCGGCGTCGTCAGCGTAGATGTGGGTCAGATCCCACTTGTATTCGGGCGCGATTTCCTCGCGGCGGCGGATATCAGCCATATTTGTCCTCTTTCTTCCGCTCGGGGCGGATGTTGTTCTGTGTTCATTGTAGCCCATTCGGGCGGAAAAGGCAAGTCACTTCTTGGTATATGTCAGCGGGCGGTAAGCGCAGGCCACCTGGCTGCCGTGGGGGAAGAACGCGATCTGCCTGTCGTCGATGGTGATGACCCCTGTCGAACCGCGAACCACCTGGTTTGCGAGGATCAGCTGCAGCAGCTTTGCGTTCAGCTCCGGTCCGCCGCCCTTGGTAAGGCAGTCCTTCCAGAGGGTGAAGCGGCAGCCCTCGGCCGCGTCTGCGCAGAAGAATGTGCGCGGGTTCTCCAATACCGCGCCCTTGTGGCACACCGGGCAGAGGCAGCCCTCCACGGGCGTGCCCCTGGCCACCAGGGTCTGGCGGCGCTTGCGGCGGCGATCATCGTCGGGGAACGCCACATCGGCGCGGTTATTGCGGGCGTAGTTCACCAGGAAGGTCGAGAATTTCCGGATGGAGTCCATGAACTTCTCCGCATCCTGATTGCCGTCGGTGATCTGCTCCAGGGCCAGCTCCCAGCGGCCGGTCATCTCCGGCGATGCGATCTCCTGGGGCATGATGGCAATCAGCTGTACGCCCTTGTCGGTGGCAATCAGCTGCTTGCCCTTGCGCAACGCATAGCCGACCTGGATCAGTCGCTCGATGATGGCGGCGCGGGTGGCGGGGGTGCCGATGCCCATGCCCTTCATTTGCCGCGCCAGTTCCTCGTCCTCGATCTCGCGGCCGGCATGCTCCATGGCAGCCAGGAGGGTGGCGTCGTTGTGATGGGCGGGCGGCTTGGTCTTGTCCGCCTTGACTTCAGCGCCCTTGACGACGCGGGTGTCGCCGGGCTGCAGGGGCGGCAGCGCGGCCTCCTCTTCATCAGCGGTCTTCTTGCGGCCCTTGCCGCTGCTCTTCGCCTTGGGCGGGTCGGCCAGTTCGGCCACGTCGCGCCAGCCGTTTGAGATCACGACCTTGCCCGTCGTGCGGAAGAGGTGCTCCCGCGCGTTGCCGGGCACGACGGTGATCACCTTCGTTGCGTCGTACTCGTGGAAGGGGTAGAAGGCCATCAGCATGCGGCGGGCAATCATATCGTAAAGCTGCTTTTCATCCGGGGAGAAGCTGTCCGGATTGACGCGCTGGGCAGTGGGGATGATGGCATGGTGGTCGGTCACCCTGGTTTCGTCCACCGTGCGCTTGCTGACGGGGAGCTTTCCGCCGGGCAGCGCAGGAGGCACCAGCGGCTGATAGGCGGCGGGGAGCAGCTTCATCGTCTGCACCACGCGTGGCACCATATCCGGCGGCAGATAGCGGCTGTCCGTGCGGGGGTAGGTGATGGCCTTGCGGGTCTCATAGAGGCTCTGGGCGGTCTTGAGCGTCTTGTCGGCGGTGAAGCCCAGCAGGCGGTTGGCGTCCCGCTGCAGGCTCGTCAGATCGTACAGCTGGGGCGGCGGCTCCTTCTTCCGCACGGTTTCGGCGGTGCGGACTGTGCCTGTGCGGCCCTTCACCCCCTCGGCAATGGCCTTTGCATCGGCGATTTTGCGGATGTGGGTGTCCGGGTTCAGCTTCTCGTCGAACCAGACGCCCCTGTAATCGCCAAAGTCGGCGGTGATGGTGGCGAACTCCTCTGGCTTGAACTCCTCGATCTCCTTGCGCCGCTTGACCAGCAGCGCAAGGGTGGGCGTCTGCACGCGGCCGACGGAGAGGAGCGTGTCGTAGCGCAGGGTGAAGGCGCGGCTGGCATTCATGCCCACCAGCCAGTCCGCCTGGGAACGGCACTGAGCAGAGCGGAAGAGGCCGTCATACTTTTCGCCCGGCTGAATGGTGCGGAATCCCTCGGAGATGGCCTCGTCCGTCATGGAGGAAATCCACAGGCGATCGAAGGGCTTGCGGCAGCCGGATTTCATGTAGATGTAGCGGAAGATCAATTCGCCCTCGCGCCCGGCGTCGGTTGCGCATATGACGCGCTCGGTTTCGGCTGCGTTGATGAGCTGCCTGACGACCTTGTACTGATCCGAAGACTGCCGGATCACCTTCAGCGGGATGTCCTCCGGGAGGATGGGCAGGGTCTCGAACTGCCAGCGCTTGTACTTCTCATCCAGCTCGTCCGGCTCCACCAGCGTCACAAGATGCCCCACCGCCCATGTGACTGTGTAATCCTGACCAATCAGGCAGCCCTGGCCGCGCTGGGTGCATTTGAGCACACGGGCGATGTCACGCCCCACGCTGGGCTTCTCGGCAACGACGACGGTACGTCCCATCTGCCAACCTCCTTCCTGCATGTATTCAGCTCACTATTTTATCACATTTGACGCGACTTCGCAAGCATGGTATAATCGGATATGAATATGGTTCGCGGGGTGTATGGCATGAAGAAGATCGGCCTGATGACCTTTCTGCATAATGAGAATTACGGCTCCATCCTGCAGGCGTGGGCGCTGCAGGAAACGCTGCGGGGCATGGGCTATGATGCGCAGCACATCGATTACGCGCCATCGAAGGCGGAGAAGATTCGCAACCTCCTTTCCAGTGGCAACAGCCCCAGGCTGATCCTGGAGGGAATGCGCAAGCGCAGCGCCACGGGGCGGATGCGCGGCGGCTTCGATGAATTCCGCGCAGAGTACATCCGCTCGAGCGCGCCCTGCCGCAATCGTGCAGCATTGCGCAGGCAGGCCGATGCGTATGACATGCTGCTGTGCGGCTCGGATCAGATCTGGTCGCCGGTGTGGCTGAACCCGGCGTATTTCCTTGTCTTTACCGATAAGCCAAAGGCGGCCTACGCGCCATCCCTGGGCGTTCAGGAGCTGCCGCCAAAGCGCAAGCGGAGGCAGATCGCCCGGCTGCTGAAGGGGTACAGTGCCATCTCCGTCCGGGAGGCGGAAGGCGCTGCGCTGCTGAAGCGGATGGCCGGGGTGGAGGCTGACGTCATGCCCGACCCTGTGCTGCTGCCCGGGCGTGAGGCGTGGATGCAGCTCTGCGCAGGCGCGGAGACGCCCCGGGAACCCTACATCCTGACCTACTTCATCGGCGACAGCCCGGCATACTGGGAGCGGGTGCGGGATGAGGCGGAACGCCTTGGCTGCGGCGTGGTGGTGATCCCGCGGACGGAAGGCGCACGCAGCAGCGGCTATCCCATGGCAGAGGATGTGCCCCCGCAGCGCTGGCTGGCGCTGATTGCCAACGCGGCCCTGCTGGTGACGGACAGCTTCCATGGCGCGGCTTTCGCGGCGATCCTGAACCGGAACTGCGCGATCCTCCGCCGTTACCGCGAGGAGGATCCGGAAAGCAAGAACAGCCGCATCGACCAGCTTCTGCGCCATCTCGGCTTGGACAGCCTCGAAAGCCCTGACTGGGAGCAGGTCAACGCGCGCATCGCCGATCAGGCGGAAAGGGGCCAAAAATGGCTGCTTGACGTCATCCGTCAAGCAGCGCAGTGAGGGCCTCGGGCAGGGGCGAGGTGATGTGCAGCATTGCTCCCGTCAGCGGGTGGCGCAGCTGCACCTCATGGGAATGCAGGGCGAAACGGCCCGGCAGCTCGGGCAGCTCCATGCCATACAGGAAATCCCCGGCGACGGGGCAGCCCAGGTGCGCCATGTGGACGCGTATCTGATGGGTGCGGCCGGTGTCCAGCGTGAGGCGGACAAGGGATCGGTTCGCTCCGGCATGCAGCACCTGGTAGTGGGTGCGGCTGGGTTTTCCGCCGGAGGTTACGATGCGGCGGATGCTGGCGGCGTCCTCCTTGCCGATGGGTGCGTCAACAATGCCATCGATGGCAGGGAGATGGCCTTCCACCACGGCCAGATAGGTGCGGCGGAAGTCATCCGTGTGCAGCAGACGCTGCAGGCGATGCTGCGCATGGGGCGTTTTTGCCACCAGCATCAGCCCGCTGGTGCCTTTGTCCAGGCGGTTCACCGGGCGGTAGATGTAGTCCGGCGGGCAGCCGAGGTGAGCGAAAAGCGCATTCTCCAGCGCGTTGTCCGGGTGATTGGCGCTGGACTGGCTGGCCAGCGGTGCGGGCTTGTCGATCACGAAGAGGTGCTCATCCTCGTAGGGGATGGTCAGCGGAAGGGGATAGGGCTTCACGGCATAGACCGGGCTGTCCTTCCAGCGGATGGCGACAAGGTCACCGCTGCGCATCACGGCATCAACCGGAGTGGGGGAGCCGTTGACGGTGATCCGCCCGTCCCACTTTGCGCTCTTCATCGCGCCGTAGCTCACCCCCATCACCTGGCGAAGCACGTCGCGCAGTTTCCGACCGGCGTTTTCCGGCGTTACCCGATACTCCACAGCCATCCCTCCCAGGGTGATTATACGACATGAACCGCAAAATTTCAAGACAGGGTTGCACCCGTTGCTGAAATGCGGTATGATGGATGCGAGGTGAAAATGTATGAAATGCCCGAGCTGCGGCGCCCAGATTGCGCCGTCTGAGAACGTATGCCCCTATTGCGGCACCGGCATTGACCGGCCTGCGCCAGAGCAGCACATCCATTTTCACATGGAGAACGCGCAGCCCGATGCAAACAGGAAGCCCTATGGTCAGCAGAATTATGCCGCACCGCCCAAGGCCCCTACGAAAGCACAAAGGCGATATGACGCGCCTTATCCGCGCATGACCAGCAGCAAGAGCCGACTCACGATGCTGATTCTGCTGATCGTGCTGGGTTACACGGGCGCACACTGGTTCTATGCCGGTCGCGTCGGCAAGGGCGTCATATGCCTGTGCACATGCTGTTTCTGCGGCATCGGGTGGCTCATCGACCTGGCCACTGTGCTCCTTGGTACGCCCCGTGATGAACAGGGGCTTCCCATTGTGTGGTGAAAACTGAGTCCTGCATTGAAGCAGGGCTCTTTTCATGTATAAGACAGATTGACATCTGTTGATGTTTGGTGTATAATTATCCTTGTGAAATTTTGTACTTACGGGGTTTCACCGTGATTCTGAGTCCTGGGAGGTGGATTGTTTTGCGGCGCTTGATGGCATGTCTTCTGGCGGCGCTGTGCATCGCTGCGGCACTTCCTGCGTGTGCGGAAACGGGCTATGGCTTTCTGATCACCAGGCAGTACAATGGCCAGACCTACTACGCCCGTCCTTCCGGCGAATTGACGACGGTGCTGCTGATCGGCTACGATCATAACGCTGAAGGTCAGCTGGAAGAGCTTCATGGTTACAGCAACGGTGGCCAGGCTGACTTCCTGCTGCTTGTGGTGCTGGACCACCGCTACGATCAGATTCATCTGCTGCAGATTGACCGTGACACCATGGCACGTGTTCGGGTGACGGACGCCAAGGGTCGCCAGCATGACCGCAGCGCAATTCAGATCTGCCTGGCCCACGCCTATGGCAACACGAGGGAGGCGAATAACGCCAACACAGTGCTTGCTGTTGAAACCCTGCTGGGCATTGAAGCCGCAGACGATGGCGCATGCATCGACTGGTATATGGCGATGGACATCAGCGGCATCAGTCGCCTGAATGACCTGCTGGGCGGCGTGACGATCACCATCCGGGAGGATCTGACGCAGATCGACCCGGCCATGACTGCTGGCGCGCGCCTGACCCTCACGGGTGATCAGGCTGAGAAATTCTGCCGGTCGCGCAGGGGCGTGGGCGATCAGACCAACGCATCCCGCATGGAACGCCAGAAGCAGTACATGGAGGCGGCCAGCGGAAGGCTCCTGGAGCTATCCAGGGCGGATGCGGATTACGGCCTGAAGCTTCTGGACGGCATGGGCGTGATATACGATATGGCGGCCCAGTCCTACGGCGGCTACAGCTTCGGTCCGGCCTATGAGGGGACGGAAACGGGCGATGCCGCAGGACGCTGGCTGATGACCAGCGCTCAGCGCAAGACCATCGTTGCTGCGCTCGCGAACGCGCTGGATTACGAGCTGCTGGAGACCGAAACGCTGCCGGGCGAGCATTCGCTGGGCACGAACGGATACATCCGGTATGACCTGGAGAAGGATGCGGGCGTCCACTGGGCGCTGAGCGTCTTCTACAGGAATGAAGAGTGAGAGGGGTAAAGAGATATCATGGCTGCTGAGAATCTGAAGCAGAACCCTGCTGAAGCGACGGAGGAACTGCAGGACAAGGAGCTGAGCATCGATCTTGTCGAGCTGTTCTTCCGCCTGCTGGAGAAGGCCTGGCTGATCATCCTGGTCAGCGTGCTCATGGGCGTGATGGGTGGTCTGTACACGCATTTCTTTGTGGAGGATACTTACTCCGCCACGACGAAGCTCTACGTGATCGGCGAGGACACCGCCATCGACCTGACGCAGCTCACCTTTGGTGATAAGCTGGCGGATGACTATGTGCAGGTCTTCTATAACCGCGACGTGCATCGCGCGGTCAGCGATAACCTCCTGAACAAGTATGGCTATACGCTGCCTGATTTCGAAAGAATGCAGAGCCTGCTGGATGTGACGCAGCTGAGCAATACCCGCATCCTCAAGATCAGCTTCACCTGCGAGGACAGGGATATGGCGCTGAAGGTCGTCAAGGAGTACGCCAGCGCGGCCATTTCGTTCATTCAGGCGCGGATGGGTGCGACGGTGCCTCCGACCGAATTCGAGCAGCCCTATGCATCGGATAAGCCGGTCGGCCCGAGCATGATCCGTAATGTGGTGCTGTGGTTCATCGCTGGCTGTATGATCGTGTGTGTCACGCTGGTTGTCATCTTCATCATGGACGACCGCATCCGCACCACTGAGCAGCTTGAGCGCAGCCTGGGTCTGCCCACGCTGGGCATGATGCCCTTGCAGAAGACCCAGAGCCGCAGCCGCAGGAAGGGGGAGAAAGCATGAAACAGGTAACCATCGGTCAGCTGCCCCCGCTGGATTATGCCGGCGCGGAGGCGCTCAATTCCATCTGTACCAACCTCACCTTTGCAGGCCGGAACCTGAAGAAGATCCTCATCACCAGCAATGACCAGTCCGACGGCAAGAGCTGGATGACCATCCACATTGCCATCAACCTGGCTCAGCGCGGCCGCCGCGTGCTGCTGATCGACTCGGATCTGCGCCGTTCCTTCCTGGTGCAGCGCTACAAGATGTCCTTTGAGGGAGAGTGTATCGGTCTGGCGCACTACCTGACGGGTCAGTGCGATCTGGATGATTGCGTCTATGAGTCGGATCAGTACGGCATGTGCCTGATCCCTGCGGGCCGCGACGTCACCAACCCTGTGTCGCTGCTGGATACGCCCTATTTCGCCGACACGCTCAACGAGCTGGCCAAGCATTTTGACGTGGTGCTGCTGGATGCCCCGCCGGTGGGCATCGTCATCGACGCTGCCGAGATGGCCAGCTGCTGTGACGGCTCGGTGCTGGTCGTGGAGCACAAGAAGACACGCGTGCGTGAGATCGCCGAGTGCAAGCGCCAGATGGAGCAATCCGGTACGCCGGTGCTGGGCTGCATCATCAACAAGGTCACCTTTGCGGGCATCAGCGAGAAGCGCTACTACAACCGCAGCTATTACCGGCACTATCAGCGCGACTACCGGCGCGAGGACAGCCATTCCTGAGTATTCGCTGGAACGGGGAGTTAAATGAGCAACTATGTTGACATCCATCACCACCTGATTTATGGCGTGGATGATGGGCCGAGAACGTTCGAAGACATGCAGCAGATGATCCTGCGGGCGGTGAACCAGCAGGTGAGTGATATCGTATGTACGGCCCACGCGACCCCGGGCGGCCGGCCGTTTCCGACGGAGATCTATCTGCGGCATCTGGAGAAGGCCCGCGCCTGGATTGCTGAGCAGGGCTTGCCCCTGCGGCTGTACACCGGCTGCGAGGTGCTCTATACCGATGCGAGCGCACGCCTGCTCAAGGAGGGGCAGTTCCCCTCTCTGGCGGATTCGTGGAATGTGCTGGTGGAGTTCACGCCGGATACGGATTTCAAGCGGATGTGCGAAGCTGCGCGCCTGATCGGCAATGCGGGCTTCAGCGTAGTGTTTGCCCATGTGGAGCGCTATCCGGCGCTGCGAAATCTGGGGCATGTGCGCCAGCTTCGCGAGGAATACGGCGTGTACATGCAGATGAACGCCAACACCGTCATCAATCGCAAGGGCTTCTTCTTCGACCGCTGGGTACGCCACATGCTGGACGATGGCCACATTGACTGCGTGGCGACCGACGCCCACAACGTGACCTCCCGCATGTGCAACATGCGCCTGTGCTACGAAATGCTCAAGGAGCGCTATGGCCGCGAGATCGCGCTGGACATGTGCGGCGGTTTCCAGCGGAAACTGCTTAAGCTGCCGCAGCCTGAGGAGGCCTGAGCCGAAAGCGTACCCTCCGCTATTAAGCGAAACATAACAAATAAACGCACCGGAGCCAATGCGCTTCGGTGCGTTTGTGTTATGCGAATAACCCGACGATGGGGATGTATGCCATGGGCAGGAAGATGGCCGGCAGCATGTTGCCCACGGGGATGTGGTGCTTGTCGTAGATCATGTTCAGGCCGATGCCCATGATGAGCAGGCCGCCGACTGCGCTCATCTGTGTGAGCATATCCGGCGTGAGGATGGGCCTGATCCATGCAGCCAGCAGGGCGAAAATGCCCTGATAGACCAGCACGGCCAGGGCGGACAGGCCCACACCGACGCCAAGGCTGGAGGTGAAGAAGATGGCAAACACGCCGTCCAGCACGGACTTGGAGATCAGCGTCGAGTGGTCGCCCTGGAGGCTGCTGTTCATCGGACCGACGATGGCCATCGCACCCACGCAGAACACCAGGGACGCCGTAACAAACCCTTTGGCGATGCTGCCCTCGCCGGCGTTGGGGACAAAGCGCTTTTCGATCAGGCTGCCCAGGTCACCCAGCCGCTTCTCGATGTTGATCCATGCGCCAGCGAGGCTGCCGATCACCATGCAGACGATGACGCAGGTGAGGTCGGCGCGGATCATCACGCCGGCGTCATCGGCGGAGAAGGTGCTGAACAGGCCCACGAGGATCACGCACAGCCCCTGCCCCTGAACGATGGTGTCCCGCAGGCGCTCGGGAATGCCCCTGCGCAGCAGCAGACCCAGTGCGGTGCCCAGCAGGATGGCGAAAAAGTTGATGAGTGTGCCGATCATATGCAAGCACTTCCTTTGATGATATGAAAAGGAGCCCGCCCACGCCAGAGACGGGGAAGGCTCCTCAGGATGCTTTTCAGCAGCAGTCAGCGGACTGATTACTCGGCAGTCACGGGCTCGATGACGACCTGCTTCTTGTCGCGGCCCTTGCGCTGGAAGCGAACGATGCCGTCCACCAGAGCGAACAGGGTGTCGTCCTTGCCGATGCCAACGTTGGCGCCGGGATGGATCTTGGTGCCGCGCTGGCGGACCAGGATGTTGCCAGCCTTGGCGAACTGACCATCAGCACGCTTCGGGCCAAGGCGCTTGGATTCGCTGTCGCGGCCGTTGCGGGTAGAACCCACGCCCTTCTTATGAGCGAACAGCTGAAGATTGAACTTAATCATCTAATTATCCTCCGATTTTCAGATTGACGGTCGTTTCTCACTTACCCTTCCGGGTGGTGAGCCGCAGATAGCGGGGGTAGTCCTTTGCGATATTTTCAAGCCCGATATGGAGCGCGCTCATGAGCAGCTGAGCATCGTGCATCTGCTGGTCCGTCATGCCTTCGGGGAGCAGGACCTCCAGGAAGCCATCCTCGCCGCCACGCTCGATGGGGGAGAGGCCAACCAGGCGGCACAGCGCGTGATCAGTCGTCAACGCAAGTACCGAAACCGCTGCACAGACGATGTCGCTGCCCTCCTCAGCGTAACCGGAATGCCCCTTGATGGAGAAGCCGGTGATGCGGGAGGCGCCATCCAGATAGAGCGTACACCTGGTCATCAGGCGTTGATCGCGGTGATCTCCACCTTGGTGTAGGGCTGACGATGGCCCTGACGGCGGTGGTAGTTCT
>JAFQQT010000092.1 GCA_017410455.1 Clostridia bacterium | reverse complement strand
TTACGCTGACAAGCTTTTGTAAAGGAGGTCATCCTCATGTCTGAAGAACGCACTGAGCGTCGGCCCCGTCCCCGTGGCGGCCGCCGTCCCCGTCGTAAGGTCTGCATGTTCTGTGTGGACAAGATCGAGTACATTGATTACAAGGACGTGAACCGTCTGCGTCGCTTCATCAACGAGCGCGGCAAGATCCTGCCCCGTCGTATGAGCGGCAACTGCGCCAAGCACCAGCGTCAGCTGTCCGAGGCCATCAAGCGCGCGCGCGCCATCGCGCTGCTGCCCTTCACGGTCGAGTAAGCTGCGCCGCAAGGCAAACAACACAACCCCCAATAGTGATGTGCTGCCCCGGTATCCGCAAGGACGCCGGGGTTTTTTGTGCCTGCAGGAATCGCGGCGGGTTGCAGCGTTGTTGGATGTGTGGATCCCCTGTGGATAAATGGCCGCCAAAATGCGCGATGTCCCTTCTCATTTGGGTTGAGGTGTGGTACAATTGTGAAAACGATGTACCCTGCTCTTTGGCGGCGGATCGTGAAGGGGGAGATCAACATGGAAAAGAAAAACAGGCTGCTGCTGATTCTTCTGGGCGTGGCATTGGCTGTTTCGCTGATCCTGGGCGTGGTGCTGCTGCTGGAGTGTGACGCGCAGAGGAACCGCATTGCGGAGCAGGAAAGTCAGCTGACCACCTCGCAACAGCAGGTGGTGGATATGCAGATGACCCTGACCGGCACAAAGGAAGAGCTGGCGCGGGTGAATGATCAGCTGACTGCGGCCAATGACACGGTGGCAAGCCTGGAGCAGGAGCTGTCTGCCGCACAGGCCGCCCTGGCGGAGATGACTGCCGCCCGCGACGCAGCGCAGTCTGCCCTGGAAGAAAAGGCTGCCGCCTGTGAGGATGCAGAAATGCAGCTCTCTTCCGTGCAGGAGGAGCTGGCTGCCTGCCAGGCGGAGATGCAGGTGCTCATGGAGGAGAAGGCTGCCATCGACGCTGCCTTTGAAGCGGCCGGATTTGCCCGCATTCCCCCGCTGGTGGAAAGCATGACGGAGGAGGAAATCGTGCAGGATGCGCCTGTTGCCGGAGATGCTGCGGATGATCCGGCGGAGGAGTTCTTCAGCGATACGCCTGTGGACGAACCCTATGTTTCGGACGTGATCATGACCGTCTACACGGCGGATGTGGTGGGCGTGGCCTTCGAGGCGCCGGTGGACTGGATCATCGATGATGATGTCAGAGAGGGATGTTACCTTCTGCGCAGTGCGGATGAGCAGAACAGCGAGGGCTATGAACTGTTCCTCTACAATATTCCTTACAGTGAAGAAGCGTTTGAGTATGAGGATAAGATTCACCTGCTTGGCAGCGCGGGCGTGTACAGCGAATACGATACACCTGACGGGCGCATGGAGCGTATTGTGAGCGTTCGTGTGGATGATGATATCCTCTGCGTGTGTTTCACCGGGCCTTGTGAGGACTTCGGGCACGCTGTGGAAACGCTGCTGCAGCCCATCCTCGATTCCATGCGCCTGATTCCCTGATAAGAAAGGATGAACTGATATGAATGGTAAGCGTATTGCGGCCATCATTGGCCTGATCGGCATGGGTGTGTGCATCCTGTGCATTGTGGTCGCTGGCTTTGTGCCGGCGCTGAAGGACCTGTTCTGGATGATCGGCATGCTGGCGTTCCTGGTGGCGGCGAGCATCTCGCTGATCTTCACCATGCGCAAGGCGCAGAAGCAGTCCGAGAACGACGCAGAGGAAAAGCCGTGAGCGGATATCG
Source organism: Clostridia bacterium (assembly GCA_017410455.1). Classification (GTDB taxonomy): domain Bacteria; phylum Bacillota; class Clostridia; order Christensenellales; family Aristaeellaceae; genus UBA11524. The sequence goes on along the minus strand of JAFQQT010000092.1, from coordinate 19,063 downwards.
CGGCGCGTGGCGGCTGACAGCGCTGCTCGTGGCGTTGTGCTGCCTGTGTGGCGCAGCTGCGGCACAGGAGCCGGCCTACGCCAGCACGCGGGCCTTCGTGGCCATGCTGCAGCAGGCGGGCGTGCCCTATGAAGCCCAGGGCCTGGATGAGTCCGGCGAGGAATGCCTGGCCATCCTGCTGGAGGAGATAAACCTCTATGCCTTCTTCAGCGCCGACGGGGCGGAGATCTGCTTCATCGCCTGGTATGTGATCGAGTACGCGCCGGAGGATGAGGTGGCTGTGCTGAAGGCCTGCAACCGGCTCAATGCGGCCTCCGATGGCCCGCGCTTCTGTGCCGATGACAGCGACCATTCCGTGACGGCGATGCTGGATGTGGTGCTGCCATGGAATGCGGCGGGCAGCGTGGCCTGGCAGGGATACAGGAGCATGGCCGGCATGCTGGCAAAGGCGCAGCTGGAATTGCGCCCGCTGAGCATCGCGCAGCCCCAGGCGACCCCTGCGCCCACGGCAACCTCTGTGCCCCAAGCCACGTCTGCGCCTGCAAACAACCCGGAGCAGCCCTCCCGGGTGATGGTCAGTGTGGCCACAGCCCGCGTCCGCAGCGGGCCCGGCGTCACCAGCCCCTATCTGTTCACCGCGCAGCAGGGGGAGGCGTTCGCTGTCATCGGCATCAGCGGAACGTGGTATATCATCACCAGCAACGGGCGTACGGGCTTCATCAGCATGGAATCCGTCACGCCCATCCCCTGAGGAAACAGACTGCCGTCCCCCGGCAGATCGCGAAAAGGAGAGAATGATCATGAAGAAAATCCTTGCTGTCCTGCTGCTGATCGCCCTGCTGGCGCCCTGCTGCACTGCGCTGGCGGACACGGCGACCTACGCGACTACCCGGGCCTTCCTCAAGGCACTGGACGAGGAGGGCATCACCTACGTCAATCGTGGCCTGGACGAGGACAATGATGAGTACATCATCGTCTACAACATGGATGAGAACCATTCTTACACGATGGATATCTTCTTTGAGGAGGACCAGGAACATACCTCCATCTTCGTGTGGTACATCATCGCCTTTGACGAGGCGGATCTGCTCAAGGTGATGCTGGCCTGCGATACCCTCAACGGGAGTTACAACTACACCTGTTTCTACGTGGATGAAACGGACAACACCGTCACCTGCTCGATGAACCTGATCTACCGCGACAAGAATGTGGATCTGGTGGTGATGGACGCGATCAAGTACATGGCGGCGATTCTGGAACTGGCCTACCCTGTCCTGACGCCCTATGCCATGTGATCCGGGACGATGTGAAAGGAGAAGAGCACCATGAAGAAACTGATTGCCGCCCTGCTGCTGGCTGTGATGTGCATGAGCCTGACCGCTCCCGTTCTGGCGGAGACCCCCGCGTTTGAAACCACGAAGAGCTTCATTGCAGTCCTTGAGGCTGATCAACTGCTCTATGAGTTCATGGGCAGGATCACCTCCGGCGAAGAGCATGTCCTTCTTGAAAACGAAGACAACCATTTCGCCTACGAGATCAACACCTATTTCCACGAGGACAATGACACGGCCCTTGTGTATGTGTGGAACATCATTCACTTCGAGGATGCGGATTTTGTCAATGTGCTGCGGGCGGTGAACGAGCTGAACTACTCCTACAAGTATACCCGCTTCTACATCGAAGACGTCGACAACACCGTCACCTGCGCGATGACGATCATCCTGCACGACAATGACACGGCCGGCGACGTGGTGCTGGAGGCACTGATGCGCATGGCCAGCATCCTGAATGTGGCCTATCCTGCGCTGTCCCCCTACAACAAGTAAGACTCAATGAAGCAGGCTCTCCTGACGCGCAGGGGAGCCTTTCTGGCGCAAGAACGGAAAGCCTGCGCCGGGACGGGTGTGATATCATACTCCTGACAGCCGGAATGATCCGGCCGGACAATGCATGAAAGGAGGGGAATGGCCATGCAGCGCATCATCGACCTGATCGAGGCGACCCTGGATGCGGAGATCTCCCCGGAGGAGCTGGCGGAACGCGCGGGGTACTCGCTGTGGCACTTCCTGCACCTCTTCCGCGAGGCGACGGGGATGCCTCTCAACCGTTGGCGGATGCGGCGGCGGCTCGCTCACGCCATCTGGCATGTCAGCGCCGGCATGCGCGTGACCGATGCGGCGCTCCGCTGGGGCTTCGGAACCCACTCGGGCTTCTACCGGGCCTTCCGGCGGGAGTATGGCTGCACGCCGGCGGAATTCATCCGCAGGCACAGGGTGCGCAGGCCATCCCCGCCCAGGCTGAAGGAGGAGATGTGCATGCTGACCCGCGAAGGCTTCCGCGAAGCCCTGACCCACTGGAACCTCGACCTGCCCCTGACCCCTGTGACCTACCCCCATTCGGGCGAGATCTGCGAGCATGTGATGCTGGCGGGGGCGGACCATGTGCTGCGCCTGTGCAGCGATGATCACGCCTGCCGCATGGCTGCCGCTGTGGCAGATGCGCTGGCCGGGCGCGGCCTGCCTGCGGCGCAGGCCATTCCCCTGCCCGATGGCGCGCTGTGCCTGCCGGTGGCGGGCGGGTGCGTGATGCTGCAGCGCCGCTTGCCGGGCGAACCCCTGCGCACGCCGGATCTGCTGGCTGCGCCCGTTGAGAGCGGCCTGACCATCGGCCGAGCCCTGGCCGGGCTACATCTGGCGTTGGCCGACCTGCCGGAGGAGCCCCTGGTGGACGCGCTGGACATGGGCGGGCATCTGCTGGATTGGGCGTATCCCCGGGCGAAGGATTTCCTGCCGCCGCGCTTCCCTGCCGATTTTGGCGAGAAGGTGGCGCAGCTGGGGCAGCTGCCCCAGGCGGTCATCCACCGCGACCCGAACCCGTCCAACCTCATCGGGACGCCTGCGGGCATCGGGTTTGTGGATTTCGCGCTGTCGGTGCAGTCCTGCCGGATCTTCGACCCCTGCTACATGGCCACGGCGGTGCTCTCGGAGAGCTATGGCCGGGATAACCTGCCCTGGGAGAAGGCCTGGCCCGCCTTTGCCCGCGCGGTGCTGGAGGGGTATGACGAAGTGTCCCCGCTGACGCAGGCGGAATGGCATGCCGCGCCCATGCTGATGCTGGGCAATGAGCTCCTTGCCCTGGCGGCCTTTGCGGACAGCAGCCGCTACCGCGAGGTGTTTGAAACCAACCGGAACATGCTGGCCTGGATGACGGAACACATGCCCCTGTAACATGAACGCGCCCCATCCCACTGGAAAGGGATGGGGCGCGTTTTGCATTACTTCAGTTGGGCTTCCTCGCCGCGGTCGCGCTGGGTGACGGTGCCGCGCTGCCTGCTCAGCAGGAACAGCAGGCTGATCAGGCTGTGGTGGTAGGGGATGAACTCGCCCGCGTCCACCATGCGGTGGATCTCCGCCTCGCTGGCCCATCTGGCGGCCTGGACTTCCTCTTCCTGCAGGATGAGCGCGTCCACATTCACGTTCCAGATGAGGGTGTAGATATCATCGAAGCCGGAGCCAAAGTGGATGGTCAGGCGAGGGCGCTCCCCTTCGAAATCGACCTCCAGGCCCAGCTCCTCATGCAGCTCGCGGGAGGCTGCCGCCTGGCTGGTGTCCCCTGCCGTGGCGCTGCCGCCGCAGGTGATGTCCCACATGTTCGGCCAGCCGGCCTTGAAGGGCTGGCGCTGCTGGATGAGCATCTCGCCCTGATCGTTGAAGATGGCGACGTGCACCACCATGTGGTAGCGCCCCTCCGGCACGGGCTTGCCACGTTCGTGGGTCTCGCCGGTCTTCGTCATATGATGGTCATACAGATCCCAGAGTTCCATGGTGATTTCCTCCCCGTATTTTGTTGGAGATCGTCACGCATATCAACGATTGGTCAGGGGGAATTCATTCTGCAGCGCAGAAAAAATCAGAAATGAGCGTGGGTCAGCTGCTTGTCCACCGAGGTGGCGATGTTCTCGGCATGGTCGCCGATACGCTCCAGGTTGGTCAGGATGTCCAGATAGATCATGCCGTTCTTGGCCGAGCACTTGTGCTGCTTGAGGCGGTCCACATGGTGCTGGCGCAGGGACTCGGTGGTATCGTCGATCTGCTGCTCGATATCTTCCACCAGCTTGCGGCCCTCCTGGCCGAAGACCTGGTCGCGGAAGTAGGCCAGCGCGCGCTCGAGCTGCTTGATGACCATATCGGAGAGGGACTCCAGCTCTGCAATGGCCTTGGGGGAGAACTTGATGCCCTCCGTCTGGCGGAGCTGAGCGGCCTCGAGGATGTTCTGGGCATGGTCGCCCACGCGCTCCATGTCGTTAACGACGTGGAAGAGGGAGCCGATGAGGCGGGTGTCGCGCTCGTCCAGGTCGAGGCCCTTGACCTCCACCAGACAGGTGGTGATCTCCTTGTTGAGGAAGTCCAGCACCTCTTCGTTCCGGATGATCTCGGCGGCCGTTTCTTCGTTCCACTCGTGGAAGCATTCCATGGCCTGCACAAAGTTGCTGCGGGCGATGGAACCCATGCGCTGCACCTCGTTGAAGAGCTGCTCGGCGGCCACGGCGGGGGTGCGCAGCATGCGCTCGTCGAAGTGGAGGAGTTTCAGGGCTTCACTCTCGTTGTCATCGCTGCGGATGATCTTGCATGCCAGCTTCTCCAGCTGAGTGCAGAAGGGCAGGAGCAGCAGCGTAGTGATTGTGTTGAAAATGATGTGGGTGACAGAGATCATCATCTTCACATTGGGTTCCATCATACCGGTTTCTTCGTTCAGAATGTCCGGGACGATGGACTCGATGAAGCCTGCGAAATCAAAAATATGGAGATTCTTTAGCAGCAGCGTCATGACGACAAAGAAGATTGTGCCAATGACATTGAACAGAAGATGAACACAGGCTACACGCTTTGAAGTGGAGCTGGTTCCCAGGCAGGCCAGCACAGCGGTAACACAGGTGCCGATGTTCTGGCCAAAGAGGATGAACATGCACATCTCAAAGCTGATGAAGCCCATCTGAGCCAGCGGCAGCAGGATGGCAATGGAGGCGGCGGAAGACTGGATGAGCGCGGTGATACCCGCACCGATAAGCACAGCCACAATGGGATTGTCAACAGCTTTCAGCGCTTCGGTGAAAACAGACCAGGTGCGCAGGGGTTTCATCGCCTCAGACATGAACATCATGCCGATGAACAGCGCACCAACACCGAAAATGACGGGGCTGATCCCTTTGAGCTTCTTGAACTGGGCAGGCAGGAACAGCAGCACGCAGCCAACAAAGCAGAATAGGTACTCAAAAGGCAAGTCAATGGACATCATCAGAACCGTCAGCGTGGTGCCGATATTCGCGCCCATGATGCAGCCTACGGCCTGGCTGAGCGCCATCACGCCGGCGTTGACAAAGCCCACCAGCATGACCGTCGTGGCTGAGGAGGACTGCATCAGTACCGTGATGACAAAGCCCAGAAGAACCTGCAGGAAGCGGTTCTGCGTTACCGTGCCCAGCAGATTTTTCAGCTGCTGACCGGCAACCTTTTCCAGACCCTCGGACATCGTGTTCATACCAAAGAGGAACAGGCCGAGACCTGCAAGGAGCTGCAGGAGTACGCCCGGGAGCTGACTGAGACTGAATGCTTCTGCTGGCATGTTAAATCCTCCGTTGTATCGTATCGGTGGCATGCATGTGAGCTGTCTGCGTTTCTGCATGAACACAGACATAATAATTTTACCATAGAGTGGCCGCAGAATCAACGGATTTTGACAAAACGCAGTTCAGTTTCGCTATTTTTCGGGCAATGTTCACCCTTTGCGGGCAGTACAGTGCCCGATGCGGCGCAGGCAGAAGACTACAGCGGCCTCTGCCGCCATGACGAGCGCAGCCAGCAGCACCAGCAGCAGCCGGTATGCGCCCATCCCCCACTGGCTGAGCGCCGTCAGAGGTGTACCAGCCACGGGCCCGGCCAGGAAGAGGTAGTTGCCGCCGGTCATCCTGTTGGCAACGGAGGCGGCGATGGCTGCGGTCAGCAGGAACAGGAAGGACTGCGCAGCGCCCCGGGGCCGGGGCCGCCAGCCCAGACAAAGCGGCAGCAGCGGGGCCAGGGCGATCCCGCCATGGGTGAGGCAGAAGAAAAACGCCATGCTCACGGGCCATGGCGACTGCGCCACGGCGGGAAAGAGCAGCGCCAGCACCGCCCCGGGCAAGCCGGCGTAGAGCAGGATGTGCAGCAGCGCATCCCGCCGGGTGAGCAGCGCCGGCAGGGTCAGCAGCCCCGTTATGCTGCACAGATGCAGCGGCAGCGCTGTGGCCGGGGTCAGCTGGCCGGCCAGCAGCAGCAGCGCCTCCTGGGCAGCAATGCCCATCCATACTCCGCCGCCCAGGGCAAGGGAAAGGCGGCGGTACAGGCGCAGCGCATCAGAATGATGTCCGCACAGGCGGAGGTGGCACAGGTGCCGGCAGCAAGCCAGCACCGGCAGGAGGAGCAGCAGCGTCAGCACAGGCATGGGATCCCTCCGGAGGCTTTTCTTCCAGTGTGTCCAGCGGCGCAAAAAAAAGCCGTACCCCCGGCAATGCGGGAAGTGCGGCGCGTGGCGGCGTGGGATATCAGGCGATGGCCGACACGATGCGGGTCTTCATGGCCTGGCGGGAATCGGAGTTGGTGGCGCGGTAGAGGCGGCGCATCAGGGCGGACATGTCCGTGCGGAACTTCTCCGGCAGGCGGAAGCTGCGGGCGGCCTTCAGGAAGGGCGCGAAGGCGTCGGTGTAATCGCCGCCCAGCATGGCGTTGATGCGCTTGACCATCTGGCAGGCCAGGGCGTAGCTGCGGCCGGAATAGATCACATCGGCCAGAGCCTGGCGCTGCACGCCCAGGGCGTCGCCGAGGATGGAAACATCGTGGAGGAAGTCGTTATCGAAGCAGGAGAAGGCAGCGGCCATGCGCTCGCGGCGCAGGATCTCGCCTTCGGAGGCATAGGCGGCGGAGGGATGCTTCTTCATCGCGCCGGCGTCCTGGGCGTTCATGTCGCTGTGGCGGAGGGTATCGGGGTCGCTCTGCACGGTCTTCTCCATCTCTTCGCGGCTCTCGCGGAACTTCTCCACGCAGAAGTTGTAGGTGGCGCGCATCAGGTACCTGATGACGGCACTGGCGTCGCGGGTCACGGCCATGTCCAGCACATAGTCCATCGCGGGATGGAGGGCGGCCCGGAGGGTCTCCTGCTCCGTGCGGGACTTGGTGCGGCAGGGGCGGCGGTTGGGGTTCATCCAGCGGGCGAGCAGGTCGCCGGCCATGTCCTCGGCGCTCACGCTGTGGGCGCGGATGATGGACGCGCAGGCGTTGGTGGCAAAGCCCACGGACACCAGCCAGGTATGCAGCGCGGTGATGTACTGATCGTAAAGGGCAGGAACAGCGCGCAGGTCGGACATGGTGCGGATGCCGGCCTTACCGATGGTGTTGATGATGCGGACGAGGTAGATCTCAGCAACATTGCGGTCGATAGCGGTGGTCATCATTGTCTGTTCCTCCTGTGTGGTCGTGTCTTGCCTGTTGACGTCTTCATCATATCATCCGCTGAAGGGATAAAAACGGAAAAAAAGTTGTGAAGCGATTTTCAGAATGAGAAAATGGGATACTTTTTTCGTCGGGCGGCGCAAAAAAAGAAGACCGCCCTCCTGAAATGGAGGACGGCCCGGTACGCCATCAGCTGGCCCGGCGCGCGGCGCGGGTCATGTCCAGGCAGATGAAGTGCACCGTATGGAACATCATGGCCAGGGCGGCGTCGGGGTCGCGCCGGGCCTGGCGGAGGGCCAGGTCGACCTTGCAGGAGCCGTCGTGGGGGGACTCCCGCTTCGTCAGGGCCAGGGTGACGTCGACCCTCGTCTGCTTCAGGTCCATCCCCGCTGCCTTCAGCCGGGCGAGGGTCTGGGGCTCCATCAGCGTGTCCGCCAGCCAGGGGGTCAGCGCGTTGAGGAACAGGGTGTAGAGCGTGACGATCTGGCGCAGCTCCCGCATGGAGGTGACGCCGGCCTTGGCGATGGTGGTCAGGACGCTGCGCATCAGCTGCGCGTGGGCGATGGTGCTGTTCTTCATCATGGATGCTCCTTTCGTGTGTCGGTTGTGCGTTGTATGGGGGGAGAAATCAGCGGGAGTACCAGTAGAGGCGGTGAAGCAGGAGTTTGGGGTCCCGACGGTACTTTTCCGGGAGGACGTAGGCCTGCGCCTGTTCGGCGAGTAGGTCGGGAACGCCGATGAGCTTGCCGAAAGCTGAGGCCAGTTCGACATGACGCCCGGCCTGCAGGATCGTGGCAACATTGGAGAGCCTGTATCCCGTGACGTGTGCCAGGAAGGCCATGTCGGCAAGGAAATCATCACCGATGCGGGAGCATACGAGTGCCTGCAGGCGCTTCTGCAGCGGAGTGAGGCCGCTGGAGTTCGGATGGCCGTTCATATGGATTCCTCCTTTGCATGTTTCTCCGGATTTATCCGGATTTTTGCAGTGCCGCCAGCACTACCAGAGAAAAGGGCGGATCTCACCTCCGCCAGCCCCGCAGCGCACCCCGCAGCGCCACCACCGCTGGCAGGATCGCCATCATCCCCATGGGGCCCATCAGGATGCCACCGGCGGTGATCAGCAGCAGCACCGCCATGGGATGCAGCTGCGTGGCGCCGCCCAGCAGCCGGGGCGAGAGCACCGCGCCTTCCAGCTGCTGCACGCCCAGGAGCGCCAGCAGCGTCCACAGCGCGTGGGACCAGCCGCCCTGCCAGGCCAGCAGCACCGCTGGTATGCCCGCGATGATGGGCCCGATGTAAGGCACCAGCTCCATCACGCCCATCAGCAGCCCCAGCATGAGCCAGCCCGGCGTGCCCGTCATGAGCAGCGCCAGGGCCGTCAGCCCGCCCACGGCCAGGGAGAGCAGCAGCTGCCCCCGCAGGAAGCAGAAGGTTTCGCGGCGCATCTCCCGGGCGGCGCGCACCCCCTGTGCCCGGCAGGATACGGGCAGCAGCAGCGTCAGCGCGGCGGAAATGCGCCGCCTGTCCCGCAGGAGGTAGAAGGCCAGCAGCGGGGTGAGCAGCAGCCTCCCCAGCCCGCTGAGCATGCGCCGGAGCCATCCGGCCAGGGCGGCCACAACGCCGCCCGCGCTGCGGCTGACGAGGCCGAAGAGATCCTCCTGCACGGGGGTGAGGTCAACGCCGCGTTCGCGGAGCCAGGCGGCAACCGAGCGCCACGCGGCTTCCAGCCGGGCCAGCAGCACGGGCGCTTCCACAGCCAGCTGTCGCAGCTGCCGGATGATGGGGGGCAGGAACACAAGCAGCAGCAGCCCCAGTGCCGCCGCCATCATCAGCAGGGCTGTCAGCGCTGCTGCGCCGGGCTTCATGCGTCGCTCCAGCAGGCGGCACAGAGGCAGTGCGCATGCCATCATCAGCGCGCCCACGCCCAGCTGAACCGCCAGCGCCCCCAGCACCCTGCGCAGCAGGAACGCCCCCAGCGCCCCTGCCCCCAGCAGCAGCGGGAGCCGCCACGCCCTGGTGATCCTCCGCTCCATCCGCCTGCCCTCCCTTCATGAAAGGACCCGCCCGACCCGGCTTGCAGCGCCGGAAGGGGCGGGTCGGTGGTCAATTCTGCTCCGTGTCGCCCATCATTGCCTTTGCCTTGCGGATATCCTGCTTCATGCCGCTGCGCATGGCCCGGCCTGTCGCCGTCATCATCAGCGCTGCGCCTGCCATGAAGCCCACGGCGGCGCCCATCATCATCCTGTTCATGCTCACACCTCCCATCCATTGCGTCCCATCAGGATCTGCAGTTCGCCATCCGGCCCGGGCTGCACGGCCCATTCCCGCAGGCGCAGGCGGCCGCGCAGCAGATCCTCGCACAGCCCCAGGGTGACTTCCAGGGCGGTGATCTCCATCGTGTCCGGGCAGATCCATGCGTCGGTCACGCGCCCCAGGGTCAGGCCGCTGCCGTCTGTCACGCGGCGGGGCGGAGCGGGTTCCTCCGGCGGCAGACGGCCCGGCGCTTCCCGCAGCACCAGGGACACATCCCCCAGCACGGCCACGCTCTGCCGTGGCGCCCACTTCGCGCCGCCCAGCCCGTGGCGGATCACCACCCCCTGCAGCTGCCGCGCCTGCGGGTTCAGCCCGACGCGTTCCACATGGCCCACGCGCTTCTCCCCCAGGATGGCCGGCAGCCCCAGCACCCGGTTCAGGCGGATCTCACAGGTCATCCGCGTCCTGCACGGGCTCGTCGTCCGGATCCCAGGGCACGCCCGTCCAGGAGCCCAGCACATCTGTGGGGTCGTGCCTGCGCTGCTGGCAGATGATGGCGTCCACCAGATCCGGCGAGCGCTTCTTCGGCCTCTTCTCCATCCAATCCCTCCTTTCGTACCTCATCATGCCCGGCGCGGCGGCGTGCCATGATGGCAAAATCCCGCAGGCGCATGGTATGGCGCGCTGCGGGAAATAAAAAAGGAAGCCGCCACGCGGACGGTTTCCTCTGGATGATATGGTTCAGCACCCCGTCAGCTGGCGGCGCAGGGCGGAGAAGGTCTCCTCGGAGATGTCGTGCTCGATCTTGCAGGCGTCCTCGCGGGCGGTTTCCTCGCTCACGCCGATGGACATGAGGAAGGCCACCAGCGTCTTGTGCCGGTCGTACACGCGCCGGGCGATGGCGGAGCCCTCGTCCGTCAGGGTGATGAGATTATCCTCGTCCATGTGGATGAGGCCATTCTCCCGCAGGCGCTTCATCGCGAAGGACACCGAGGGCTTGGTGACGCCCAGCATACCGGCGATATCCACCGAGCGGACGAAGCCCTTCTGCTCCCGCAGGCGCAGAATCGCCTCCAGATAATCCTCCGCAGATTCGTGGATGTTCATCCGTTCATCCCCCTTTCATGCAGTCTGTTGTACCATCTTATCACGCTTTGGGGGAAAATGCAAGCGAAACCGCCCCTCCTGTGGGAAGGGCGGCGGTTGATCAGAACTTCGTGCCGCACTCGGGGCAGAACTTGGGCACATCGCCCTCGGGCCTGTAGCCGCAGCCAGAGCACTCGGGGTCGGTCACGGGAGCAGTCTCGGCAGGCCTGGGGCTGCCGCACTCGGGGCAGAACTTGCTGGTGTTCTTCGCGCCGCAGGTGCAGGTCCAGGAGCCGTCGTCCACGGGGGCGGATTCGGGTTCGGGCATGGCTGCGCCGCACTCGGCGCAGATATTGGCAAGATTATAGTTCAGGCAGGAGGGACAGGTCCAGGCTTCTGTCATGCCCTCGCTGTAGAAATAGCGGTACCAGTAGTCCAGCGCATACTGTTCTGCCACGGAGCCGGGCGTGACGATCAGCGTGGGACAGAGTTTGCCTTCTGATGCCATCCCGAATGCGTTATCTCCCAGTTCGACGACGCTTGCGGGAATCGTGACCGATGTCAGCGACTCGCAGCGGTTGAAAGCTACGCTTCCAATGCGGATGAGTTTTCCGGGAAGCTCCACATGCGTCAGGGAAGTATTCTTGTAGAATGCCAGCGTATCAATGACCAGGAGGCTGTCGGGAAGGGTGATGCTGGTCAGAGCGGTACATTCATTGAATGCACTGTAGCCGATGTGCGTTACGCCTTCCGGAATAGCCACGCTGGTCAGCGCAGTCTGTCCGGCGAAGGCTTCGCGGCCGATGGATGTGACCCGGATGCCGGCGAACTTTCCCGGAACCAGGAGCTCGGTGGTGTTGCCGGTGTACTTCACGATCTCCGCCGTGCCATCTTCGAGGATGATGTACGCGTAGTTGCCGATAACGGCGGGCTGAATATCCACATGCCGGGCGGGGTCATACTCTCCGGCGGTGAAGTCTGTTCTCTCCGGCACTGCGAATGCGCAGCTGCAACTCAGTGCCAGTACCATCGCCAGAATCATTGCGGGCAGTTTCTTCATGGCAGGATCCTCCTTGTGTGTTGCTGTCTATAACATACCATGTGTGATGAGCAGAACGCAACAAAAAAACTTGCGAACCGGATCAACTTGTTCCTCAAAACCGAAAAAAACCGCCCCGGACGCGAAAAAAATCCCGTTTCCGGGGTTCGTGAAGGAAAAAAGCTCTTCACAAGCACGGAATTTTGTGATACAATGTTCTGTGGATATGTCCGTATACCGTGCGTATATGCGATACGATTTTATGATAATGGAGGAATTCATTCATGATTACTGCTGGCGATTTCCGTAAGGGTATTACCATCGAGTGGGACGGCGGCGTGTGGAACATCGTCGACTTCCAGCACGTCAAGCCCGGCAAGGGCGCTGCCTTCGTGCGCACCAAGATCAAGAACATCATGACCGGCGCTGTGGTTGAGCGTTCTTTCAACCCCACCGACAAGATGCCCCGCGCCATCATCGAGACCAAGGAGATGCAGTACGTCTACAACGACGGCGAGATGTACTACTTCATGGACGTGGAGACCTACGACCAGATCCCGCTGAGCCTGGATCAGGTGGAGGACGCCATCCCCTACGTCAAGGAAGGCACCAACGTGACCATGCGCTTCTTCAAGGGCGCTCCCTTCTCCGTTGAGGCTCCCAACTTCGTGGTCCTGGAGATCACCGACACCGAGCCCGGCTTCAAGGGCGATACCGCCAACAACACCTACAAGCCCGCCACCATGGAGACCGGCCTGACCCTGCAGGTGCCGCTGTTCTGCAACATCGGTGAGCTGATCCGCATCGACACCCGCACCGGCGAGTACATGGAGCGCGCGAAGTAAGAGCGCTGCCCCGGGCGGATAACCGCACACAAATGATTCCTGCCCGGCTGATGACCAGTGCATCGCCGGGCAGATTCTGTCCTGACCCAAAACATGAACGGAGGGATTCGAAATGAGCAACCTGATGGACCGCGTCAGCCGCCTCAAGGGCATGGTGAGCGCGATGGACCTGAACCTGAACGAGGACGCCAGCCGCCTGATGCTGGAGATGCTGGGGCTGATGGGCGAGATGGCTGAGGAAATGCAGCGCATGAACGACGCCCACGCGGAGCTGAACGAGTACGTTGAGTCCCTCGACGACGACCTGGCCGACCTGGCGGAGTCCCTGCTGGATGGCGGCGACGACGATGTGGAAGAGGACGATTTCGACGACGAGGAGTTCGATGAGGAGGACGAGGAGCTGGAAGAGGGCGAGATGATCATCTACGCCTGCCCCTCCTGCGGCCACGAGATCGAGTTCGACCCCTCCGACGTGGACTTCGACGAGGACTACCTCTGCCCCCAGTGCGGCAAGCCCATTTTCCCTGAGGTGGACGAGTAATCGCCGCATCATTTTCATGCGTCGGGAAATAACTGTCCGCAAGGAAAACAAGAAATGTCAGGAAAACCTCCCTTCGCATGTGCTATCATCAGGATGAGCAGCGAAGGGAGGTTTTTCAAGTGTACGAATGGCACCGCCAGCTGATGACCATCATGGAAGTCATCGATGAATCCATCCGCCGCCGGGATGACGGGACGCTGACCCTGCGCAGCCTTGCCCAGCGGCTGGGGTACTCGGAGTTCCACATGACCAGGCAGTTCCACGCCATCATCGGCATGCCCCTGAAAAGGTATCTGACGGCCCGCCGCCTGGCCTTCGCCCTGCAGGAGGTACGCGACACCGACCGTCGCCTGCTGGACATCGCGCTGGACTTCGGCTTTTCCTCCCAGGAGGCCTTCACGCGCGCCTTCCGGCAGGAATACGGCGTCACGCCCGGAGCCTACCGCAGGAAGCCCGTGGCCGTGGTGCTGCGCACCCGCATCACACCCTTCGACCGCTACGCATTTGGAATGGGGGAAATCGGTATGATTCACTCGGATAACCGCATCAACATCTACTTCACCACCCTGCCTGCCCACAAGCTGATGTACATCCGCAACGCCGTCAGCAACGGCTACTGGGACTTCTGGCAGCACCATGGGCAGATTCCCGGCGAGGACTGCCACACCATCTGCGGCCTGCTGGACTCCATCCCCGGCAAGCTGGACGATATGGGCAGCAGCGAAATAAACTCCGGCGCCGGGCAGATCATGGCCTATGAGAACAGCCCCGAGGGCGGCTCCTTTCCCTGCTATCCCGTGCCGCGCTTTGAGTGCTACGGCGTGCGCCTGCCGGTGGACTACGACGGCCCCGTGCCGGAGGTGATGCGCCTGGCGGACGTGGCCGAAGGCGAGTACATCGTCTTTGAGCACGGCCCCTTTGATTACGAGCAGGAGAACCGCAGCGTGGAATTCGCCATCGACGCCGCCTGGGACGCCTTTGACTGGTCTGCCACGGACTACGAGTTCGACCCGACGCCAGGCCGCATGTACTATTTCTATCACGACTGCGCCCGCTTCTGGAAGGAGCTCTGGCCGGTGCGCCGCAAGCAGCGCTGAATCATGCGATACGCCGCAGATGGGAGATGCCCCGTCTGCGGTTTTTGCGTGCAGATTCCGAAGCTGCAGGATGATGCACCGCCATCCCAAAGGCGGCATAAACTGCCTTTGTGGTGACGCCCGGGAAGACGCTGGTGGATGGAAAATTCTGTGCCACAAGATATGGTGCAACAACACATAATTTGGTTACATGAAATGTAACGAAAACAGGATTCTATGAAATTTTTGTGTAATTATTGTCGAAAAACTATTGTTTTGCCTACCTGAACGTGATACAATAGTGATGAATAGAGAATTTTGGTTACATAACGAGTGATTGGGGGTGACAGACGTGAAGGCGATCAGGGTTCTTTGCATGATTCTGATGGTGATTGCCATGGCAGCGTTCATGTCTGTTGCCAGCGCGGACGTATGGCTGCCCCCGTCCCTGACAGAGGTGGAGGCACAGGCCTTCATGAATGCCCAGTGGCTGTCGGGCAGCTGCGTGATTCCCGAGGGAACGCAGCGCATCGGTGCGCAGGCATTCATGAACTGCAGCGGGCTGACCTCCCTGACCATCCCGGACAGCGTGACCAGCATCGGTTCGCAGGCTTTTGCCGGCTGCACGAACCTGTCGGGCAGCGTTGTCATCCCCCGGGGATGTACCGTGGCGGCGAATGCCTTTGCCGGCTGCACGAACCTGACGGTCATCTACGATGAGGGCGATCCTTCGGAGCTGTTCAGCTGGGAGATTTCCGGCGGCGAAGTGACCATCACCGGCTATAAGGGCGACAAGAACGTGACCAGCCTGACCGTGCCTGCTCAGATCCAGGGCTGCCCGGTCACGGCCATCGCCGATTATGTCTTTGCTTCCAGCCGTTACCTGAGCCATGTGTCCCTGCCCTACAGCGTCAGGAGCATCGGTAACTATGCCTTCGCCTACTGCTCCGTCCTGACGGGCGTGTCCCTCCCCAGCAGCGTGGCGGAGATCGGGCGCTATGCGTTCTACTACTGTTCCGCCCTGGAGGGCATGGTGGAATTCATCGACGCCACGATCCCCTCCAATGCCTTCACCGGATGCAAGAAGCTGAACGTCATGGCCTATACCACCAATGGGGATGGCACGCTGACCCTGGCGCGCTTCTACGGCAGCGCCCAGAGCGTGACGGTGCCCAGTCGCGTGGAGGGCCGCCAGGTGACGGCCATCGGTCGTGAGGCGTTCTCCTACCGCACGGCGCTGGAGTCCGTGTCCCTGCCCCGTGGAATCACCACCATCGGCCAGAGCGCGTTCTATTACTGCAGTGCCCTGAAAAGCATCGAGCTGCCCTATGGCGTGACCTCCGTGGGCGCCAGCGCCTTCCACAGCTGCTTCGCCCTGGAAACGGCTGTGCTGCCCTCCAGCATCCGCAGCATCGGTTCGATGGCCTTCTATAACTGCACTGCCCTGAAGGGCCGGTACAGCTTCGTCGATGCGTCGGTGGACGCCAGCGCCTTCAGCACCAATGGCGTGGAAGCCTGGTGCTACCAGAGCACGGCGGTGAACGAGGCATGCCTGACCGCCTGCATCAGCCAGGCCAGCGACATTGTCGTCCCCGCCAGCGTGGAGGACTATGCCGTGACCTCCATGGCGCCCCGTGCCTTCAGCGGCTGCCCCTCGCTGGAGATCATCTCCCTGCCGGCGAGCCTCAAAGCCATCCCCGCCGAGGCCTTCTATAAGTGCACCACCCTCATCGGCGTGAACATCCCCGGCTCCGTGACGGCCATCGGCGAGGACGCCTTCTATGGCTGCAGCGCCCTGTACAGCGTTTCGATCCCGGCGAGCGTGCGCAGCGTGGGGACGAAGGCCTTCTACAACTGCACCTCCATGACGGCCCTCACCCTGAACAGCAGCACCACTGCCATCGGCGCCTATGCCTTTGCGGGCTGTTCGGCGCTCTCTGCCGTCACCCTGCCCGGCAATGGCAGCAATGTGGGCAATCTGGCCTTCAACGGCACCCCCTGGCTGAACAACTGGATCGCCGTTCTCGCGCAGGACGTCACCCGGGGCTGCACGACGGACTACCAGAAGGCGCTGGTCCTGCACGACTGGCTGACCAGCAACACCGCCTATGACCTGTCCTACACCCACTATGGCTCCGAGGGCGTGCTCTTCCACGGCCTGGGCGTCTGCAACGCCTACACTCTCACCTATAGCCGCATGCTCAGCGCCGTGGGGATCAGCAGCATGACCGTGACCGGCACGGCCGAGGACAAATACAGCGGCAATTCCGGCAGCCACGCCTGGACGCTGGTGCTTCTGGACGGCAGCTGGTACCATGTGGACACCACCTGGGACGATCCCATCCCCGATGGCAACGAGCGCCACACCTACTTCTGCCTGACCGATGAGGAGATGGCGGCCGACCACACCTGGAATGCCAGCGATTACCCCGCAGCCAACGGCACGCTCTACAGCGCACCTACCACCGCGGAAGCTGCAGCTGATGACGCTGCTGCCCCGGCAGAAGACGCCTCCGGGGAAAAGACCCTCCAGACCACCACGCGCAACAAGCGCCGCTGATCCTGATGCAAATCAGCAATCCTGCCGGCGCTTTGTCCCCCTGCTGGCCCGTGTCAGCAGGGGATTTTCATGCCCTGCTGAACAGCAAAATTTATTTCACTTTTTTTCATTTTCCCTATTGACATCTCCCCTTCCCTGTGATATACTAATTCTCGTTGACGGGGCATTAGCGCAGCTGGTAGCGCACAACACTGGCAGTGTTGGGGTCAGCGGTTCGAATCCGCTATGCTCCACTTCACACGAGAAATCCGAACCTGATTCCGGTTGGAAACGGGTTCGGATTTCTTTATTTCCTCGAATCTAACTGAGAAAGCGAGCCTCCTGCATTGCTGCGGGAGGCTTGCTTTGACGTATGGTGCATTCGCAGGAGGTATACAAAGATGTTAGGTATACCGCTGTGTTTCGTTCCTGGGGTAATCTATGAGATTTGGGGAAAGTGTTGCTCTAATGCTGGCTGTTAAGCATATTTGATTTGTTTTGTCAACGAAACATGCATCAAACCGATAGTCGCTCAATAATAGAACAGTGGATGATTTCCCGCACCGGTGGCGTTGAGGGATTGTTGATTTTTTCCATGATGTGCAGTGCGGCACTGGTGCCGATCTCGGTGGTAGGCAGCTGGATAGTGGTCAGCGGGGGTTGGAGATAACTGGCGATCTCGCGGTTGTCGAAGCCTACTACTGCCATATCTTCCGGGATGCGAAGCCCGGCTTCGTTCAGCACACGCATACAGCCGGCAGCCATCAGGTCGTTCATGGCGAAGAGAGCCGTGGGGCGGACAGGAAGCTTCAGCAGCTCTCTGGTCTGATCAATGCCGGACTCGTACTCCCAGTTGCCGTAGCGGATGTACTCTTCCGGGATCACCAGCCCCACCTGCTGCATAGCCATCTGGATGCCGTGCATGCGGCGTGCGGTGGGGTAGGAATGGGGATGGCCGGCAATGACGGCGATGCGCTCATGCCCCTTGCTGAGCAGATAGCGGGTCATATCGGCAGCGGAATCCTGGTTGGAATAGGTCACATAGGTATCCTGCTGTGTGCCGTGGGAATAGGCAAAGACCAGCGGCGTTTCCATGGGATCAAATAGATAATCCAGGTGACGGTCGTGCATGCCGACATAGATGATGCCGTCCACATTGGAGGACTGGAGCAGCGACACGCCGTTGTTGATCCGCTGGCGATAGGAGCCGATCTGCTCGTACTGATTGTAGAGCTTTTCCAGCAGGTGCAGGTCGTGCAGGATCATGCGGTAGCCGGATTTCGAGAGTGTTTCATTGATGCCGCTGACAATGCCTGCCACCGGCAGACCGCGGATGTCCTCCACCAGCACGCCGATGGTATGCGTCTGTCCGCTGCGCAGGGACTTGGCCAGGGTGTTGGGGGTGTAATTGGCCTCAGCGATGGCCATGAGCACTTTTTCGGTCGTTTCAGGGGAGAGCTTCTTGGTACCGTTGACCACATGGGAGACCGTGGCGGTGGATACGCCTGCCAGCTGGGCTACGTCGCGCATGGTTGCCATGGTTTCATCACCGTCTTTCGATGCGAGTTAAACGTTTATCTGTATTATAACAAATACAAGGATTCCCGTCAATGGGTTTGGTTAGCAAATTAACCACGGTTTTAGTGCCAAAAATCACAAATTCACTATTGACTTTTGGGTTTTCTGCTGTTATCCTTGAATCAGCAGAAAGGTTAATCGAATAACCTTCTGAGATAACCGTTCAAATCACCAAGAAGGAGGAACCATTCATGAAGAAACTGCTTGCTCTGCTCCTGTGCGTGATGATGCTCGTCCCTATGGCTGCCATGGCCGAGGATGACGGACGCATCCACATCACCTATTCCTTCTGGGGCAACCAGACCGAGGCCGAGAGCGTTCAGAAGGCACTGGACGAATTCAACGCCATGCAGGACAAGATCTTCGTTGAACCCATGCAGATCCCCAACGAAGAGTACACCCAGACCCTGGTCAACTACGCCATCGCTGGCCAGCTGCCCGATTGCGGCATGGTGAACGAGAACTCCGTGCTGTACTTCGCCCGCAACGGCGTCATGGCGGACGTCTCCAAGATGTACGAAGGCGAAGCTCTCCAGCCCATGGAGTGCATCACCTTCAAGGACGGCGAGACCCCCGTTGGCTACTCCAGCTGCAACGAAATCCTGGTGCTGTATTACAACAAGGA
>JAFQQT010000091.1 GCA_017410455.1 Clostridia bacterium | reverse complement strand
TGCCCCCATCCTGATAGCGGTCCAGGATCTTCTGGATTTCATCCTGGAGCTGATTGTGCTCCTGCTTGCAGTCAGTGAGCTTGCGGCGGAAGGCGTCCCCCTTGACGTGGTCGAGCACATCGTCGATGGAAGCGGTGCCCATCTTAACCCCCGCGTCACATTCCCGTAAAAGCTTGATCGTATCCTGTTCTACCATATGCTTCTCCCCTTTCGGAATCAGCATGCCCGGATTCCGGCCGGTTTACACAGAAAAAGCAGGCAATGCCGCAATGACATCGCCTGCCTGGGGATTACTTGAAGTAGTCCACGCCGCCTTCGAACAGGGGCTGGTACTTGTTGCCGGGGACGTTCTTGTACAGGTTCTCGCCGGAGCGCTCGGTGTGGCCCATCTTGCCCAGGACGCGGCCGTCGGGGCTGGTGATGCCCTCGATGGCGAAGTAAGAGGCGTTGGGGTTGAAGCGCGTGTCCATGGAGGGGGTACCGGCCAGGTCAACGTACTGGGTGGCGATCTGCCCCTTGGCGGCCAGCTCACGCAGCAGCTTCTCCGGGCCCACAAAGCGGCCCTCGCCGTGGCTGATGGCGATGGTGTGGATGTCGTCCACGTTGGTCTGCGCCAGCCAGGGGGACAGGTTGGAGGCAATGCGGGTACGCACCAGCATGGACTGGTGGCGGCCGATCTCGTTGAAGGTCAGGGTCGGGCACTGGTCGTCCGTATCCACGATCTCGCCAAAGGGCACCAGGCCCAGCTTCACCAGCGCCTGGAAGCCATTGCAGATGCCCAGCATCAGGCCGTCGCGGTTCTTCAGCAGCTCATGCACGGCGTCCTTCATCGCGGGGTTGCGGAAGAAGGCGGTGATGAACTTGGCGGAGCCATCGGGCTCGTCGCCGCCGGAGAAGCCGCCGGGCAGCACGATCATCTGGCTGCGGGAAATGATCTCGCTGGCCTTGCGGATGGACTCGGTGATCTTCTCGGGGGTCAGGTTGTTGATGACCAGGATCTCCGCCTTGCCGCCTGCGCGCTCCACGGCCCGGGCGGTGTCGTACTCGCAGTTGGTGCCGGGGAACACGGGGATGAAGGCCAGGGGCCTGGCGAAGCTGGTCCTGGGAGCGACGCGGGTGGACGCCTGGCCCGAGGTCGAGCTCTGCTCGACTAGCGCGAGCGATTGCTTGCAATCGCCGTGCGTAGCCAGCGCCGCTTTAGCGGTGATGGCCGAGTAGCTGAACTTCTCGGTGGTTTCGCCGGTGCGGCCGCGGTACTTGAAGACCTTCTCCAGCTTGCCCTCGTAGATCTCCTGCATTTCGGCCAGGTCGATGCGCTCGCCCTCGTACTCCAGCACCCAGGCGGGGATGGTGTCGCCCACCTTCACGCCCAGGTCAATGTCCTCCGCGCACTCGATCAGCATGCCGCCGATCTGCTGGGCAAAGAGGTCGCCGTCGAAGTCCTCGTCAATGCGGGTGCCGATGGCGTTGCCCAGGCCCATCTTGAACAGGCCCTCGGCTACGCCGCCCAGGCCCAGGGCCCAGGCCGCCACGATCTTCCCGGCCTTGATGGCCTCGTAGACAGCCTCGTAGTTGGCGGTCAGCTGGGCGGTGTCGTGAGCGTCGCAGGTCACCAGGCGGATGGCGTGACCGGCCGCCTTGAACTCGGGGGAAATGACGTTGCTGGCCTTGCCCGGCGCCACCGCGAAGGAGCACAGGGTCGGGGGCACGTCCATCTTCTCAAACGTGCCGGACATGGAATCCTTGCCGCCGATGGAGGCAATGTTCAGATCCAGCTGCGCGTCGAAGGCGCCCAGCAGGGCCGCAAAGGGCTTGCCCCAGCGGGTGGGCTCATTGCCCATGCGCTCGAAGTACTCCTGGAAGGTCAGGTAGGCCTCCTTGTAGTCAAAGCCGGCCGCCACCAGCTTGGTGACGCTCTCAATGACCGCCAGGTAGGAACCCTCGTAGGGGCTCTGCTCCAGGAGCTCCGGGTGCATGCCGTAGGCCATGCCGGACACGGTGTCGGTGACGCCGTTCAGCACGGGGATCTTGGCGACCATGGTCTGATTGGGGGTCAGCTGACGGGCGCCGCCAAAGGGCATCAGCACGGTGGCCGCGCCGATGGTGGCGTCGAAGCGCTCAGAAAGGCCCTGCTTGGAGCAGATGTTGAGGCTCCCCACCATGTTGGCCAGCTTCTCGGTCACGGTGTCGCCCGCGAAGGTCACGGGGGCCACGCCGTCCTCCGGGACGGAAACGGTGGTGTGCTTCTCCGCGCCGTTGCTGTTGAGGAACTCGCGGGAGAGGTCAACGATGGTCTTGCCCTTCCAGGTCATGCGCAGACGGGGCTCCTCGGTCACCTCGGCGACCACGGTGGCCTCCAGGTTCTCGCGCTCGGCAGCGGCCAGGAAGGCGTCCACGTCCCTGGCCTCCAGCACAACCGCCATGCGCTCCTGGGATTCGGAGATGGCCAGCTCGGTGCCGTCCAGGCCGTCGTACTTCTTGGGTACGCGGTCCAGGTTGATCATCAGGCCGTCCGCCAGTTCGCCGATGGCAACGGACACGCCGCCCGCGCCGAAGTCGTTGCAGCGCTTGATCAGGCGGGTCACGGTCTCGTCACGGAAGAGGCGCTGCAGCTTGCGCTCGGTGGGGGCATTGCCCTTCTGCACCTCTGCGCCGCAGGTCTCGATGGACTCCAGCTTGTGGCTCTTGGAGGAGCCGGTGGCGCCGCCGCAGCCGTCACGGCCCGTGCGGCCGCCCAGCAGCACGATCACGTCACCCGCAGCAGGCACCTCACGGCGGACGTTCTTCTCCGGGGCCGCGCCCACCACCGCGCCGATTTCCAGGCGCTTGGCAGCGTAGCCGGGATGGTACACCTCGTCCACCAGGCCGGTCGCCAGACCGATCTGGTTGCCGTAGGAGGAATAACCGGCGGCAGCGGTGGTCACGAGCTTGCGCTGGGGGAGCTTGCCGGGCATGGTCTCGCTGACGGGCACCAGGGGATCCGCCGCGCCGGTGACGCGCATGGCCTGGTACACATAGGTACGGCCGGACAGCGGGTCACGGATGGCGCCGCCGATGCAGGTGGCCGCGCCGCCGAAGGGCTCGATCTCCGTGGGGTGGTTGTGGGTCTCGTTCTTGAACATCAGCAGCCAGGGCTCGTTCACGCCGTCCACGTCCACGTCGATCTTGATGGAGCAGGCGTTGATCTCCTCGGACACGTCGATGTTGGGGGTCTGGCCGATGGTTTTGAGGTACTTGCCGCCCATGGTGGCAATGTCCATCAGGTTGACGGCGCGCTTTGCGGCCTTCTCCTCGCCGTAGACGGTGACGCGGGCCGCGAGATACCGCCGGAAGGCTTTCTCCACGGCAGCCTTCTCGATGGCCATCTTGTCGATGGTGGTCAGGAACGTGGTGTGGCGGCAGTGATCGCTCCAGTAGGTGTCGATCATGCGGATCTCGGTCAGGGTGGGGTCGCGGTGCTCGGAGGCAAAGTAGTCCCGGCAGAAGGCCAGGTCGTCCTTGTCCATGGCCAGGCCGTACTTGCTGACGAACTCCTGCACCGCGTCCATGTCCATGGTGGTGAAGCCATGCAGGGTCTCCACGGAATCGGGGGTCTCATAGACCTGCTGCAGGGTCTCCTTCTCGGCCAGATCGGCCTCGCGGGATTCGACGGGGTTGATGACATGCTTCTTCACGCGGTTCAATTCGTCCTCGGTGAAATCGCCCTCCAGCAGGTACACGCGGGCAGAGCGCACCGTGGGACGATCGCACTGGCCCACCAGCTGGATGCACTCCTCGCAGGAGGCGGCGCGCTGGTCATACTGGCCGGGCAGGAACTCCACGGCGAACACGGCCTTGGCGCCCTGGGGGAGCTCCTCGTAGGTCACGTCCACCTGGGGCTCGGAGAACACGATGGGCAGGCACTTAGCGTAGAGCTCGTCCGCCACGCCCTCCACATCGTAACGGTTCAGCAGACGCAGGCCGGTGATGGACCTGATCTGCAGGATATGACGAATCTCCCAGAGAAGCCCCTTGGCCTCAACGGCGTAATCAGGCATCTTCTCCACATAAATGCGCTTGACGCTCACAGGGAATTCCTCCTTAGTTTGTAGCGCGGGGGCCTCCGGCAGCCAAGGGCGCTGCCCTTGGATCCTGCGAAGGGCTTTCAGCCCTCTCGACACCCATTCTCGCGATTTTGTTGACTGCTTCCTTGGGGTTGCGCACGCGCGGGAGTTGGGGGTTATTCGCCCAGCTCCGCAAGGCCACGCTGACCAATATCGCTTCTCATGTGCATGTCGGTGAAGCTGATCTTCCTGGCAGCCTCGTAGGCCTTGCTGATGGCGCCGGGGAGGCACTTGCAGCGGCCCACCACGCCCAGGACACGGCCGCCGGCGGTGAGGATCTGGCCGTCCTCGCCCAGCTTGGTGCCGGCGTGGATGACCAGGGCGTTCTCCCCTGCCGCCTCCAGGCCGGAGATGGGGTAACCGCTCTTGTAGCTCACCGGGTAGCCGCCGGAAGCGATCACCACGCAGCAGGCCGCGCCGTTGTCGAAGGCCACCTCGGTCTCGGCCAGGGTGCCGTTGACAGTGGCCTGCATGATGGTCAGCAGATCGCTCTTCAGCAGCGGCAGCACCACCTGGGTCTCCGGGTCGCCGAAGCGGCAGTTGTACTCGATGACCTTGGGCCCCTTAGGGGTCATCATCAGGCCGAAGTACAGGCAGCCGCGGAAGGTGCGGCCCTCGGCGTTCATGGCGTTGATCGTGGGCAGGAAGATGTCCCGCATGCAGATCTCCGCCAGCTCAGGCGTGTAGCAGGGATTGGGAGCAATGGTGCCCATGCCGCCGGTGTTGAGGCCCGCGTCTCCATCCAGCGCGCGCTTGTGATCCATGGAGGACACCATGGGCTTGACCACCTTGCCGTCGGTGAAGGCCAGCACGGACACCTCCGGGCCGGTCAGGAACTCCTCAATGACCACGGAGCGGCCGGAAGCGCCGAACTTCTCGTCCTTCATCATGGACGCGACGGCCTCGACGGCCTCCTCACGGGTGTTGCAGATCAGCACGCCCTTGCCCAGGGCCAGGCCGTCGGCCTTGACGACAATGGGCATGTCCGCGCTCTGCAGGTAGGCCACCGCCGCGTCGTAGTCGGTGAAGGTCGCATACTCCGCCGTGGGGATTCCGTACTTCTTCATCAGGTTCTTGGAGAACACCTTGCTGCCCTCGATGATGGCCGCAGCCTTGTTGGGGCCAAAGGCAGGAATGCCCACCTCGGCCAGCGCGTCCACCATCCCCAGGCACAGGGGATCATCGGGCGCAACCACCACGAAGTCGATGGCGTTCTCCTTGGCCCAGGCGGTGATACCGGCGACGTCAGTCGCCTTGTAGGGCAAACACTCGCACAGGCCCGCCATGCCGCCGTTGCCGGGGGCCGCATAGAGCTTGGTGACCTGCGGATTCTCCGCAATTTTCAGGGCGATGGTGTGCTCACGGCCACCGCCGCCAACAATCAGGACTTTCATAATTAACTCCTTCGCAATGCATCCATAAAGCTCATTGCCTTACTTGCAGCTTCCACCTCATCCGGCCCTTGCGGGCCACCTTCCCCTTGAGGGGAAGCTGTCGCCGCAGCGACTGATGAGGTGTCTCCGTCAGGGTATCAGTGGTGGAACAGGCGCATGCCGGTGAAGGCCATCACCATGTTGTACAGGTTGCAGGTCTCAATGACGTTGTCATCGCGGATGGAGCCGCCGGGCTGGGCGACGTAGCTCACGCCGGAGCGGTGGGCGCGCTCGATGTTGTCGCCGAAGGGGAAGAAGGCGTCGGAGCCCAGGGCCACGCCGGTCTGCTGGTCAAGCCAGGCACGCTTCTCCTCGCGGGTCAGCGGAACGGGCTGCTCGGTGAAGAAACGCTGCCAGCGGCCCTCGGCGATGACCTCGTCGGGCTCGTCGGAGATGAACACGTCGATGGTGTTGTCGCGGTCAGCGCGGCCGATGCCCGCCACGAAGGGCAGAGCCAGCACGCGGGGATGCTGGCGCAGCAGCCAGTTGTCGGCCTTCTGACCGGCCAGGCGGGTGCAGTGGATGCGGCTCTGCTGGCCCGCGCCGATGCCGATGGCCTGGCCGCCCTTGGCGTAGCACACGGAGTTGGACTGGGTGTACTTGAGCACGATCAGCGCCACGATCAGGTCGATCTTGGCGGATTCGGGCAGGTCGGTGTTGACGGTGACAATGTTTTCCAGCAGGTGCTCATCGATGACGAACTCATTGCGGCCCTGCTCGAAGGTGATGCCGAAGACCTGCTTGCGCTCGATGGGGTCGGGGCGGTAGTCGGGGTCGATCTCGACGATGTTGTAGTTGCCCTTCTTCTTGGCCTTGAGGATGGCCAGGGCCTCCTCCGTGTAGCCGGGGGCGATGACGCCGTCGGACACCTCGGGCTTGATCAGCAGAGCGGTGGACTTGTCGCACACGTCGCTGAGGGAGATCCAGTCGCCGAAAGAGCTCATGCGGTCCGCACCGCGGGCGCGGGCATAGGCGCAGGCCAGGGGGGACAGCTCCTGATCGCCCACGAAGTAGATCTGGCGCATCACGTCATCCAGGGGCAGACCCACGGCCGCGCCGGCGGGGCTGACATGCTTGAAGGAGGTGGCCGCAGGCAGGCCGGTGGCGCGCTTCAGTTCGCAGACCAGCTGCCAGCCGTTGAAGGCATCCAGGAAATTGATGTAGCCGGGCTTGCCGTTGAGCACCCGGATGGGCAGCTCGCGGCCCTCCACATAGATGCGGGAAGGCTTCTGGTTGGGATTACAGCCGTACTTCAGTTCCAGTTCAGTCATGGTCTTACTCCTCCTCTTCCTCAGGCAGATCCTGCTCGTGCTTGTTGATGATGATGGTGTCGGCCTCGCCGGTCTTGAGGCTGATGAAGCTGACGTAGAGGCTGACCTTGTTGTCGCCGTTGAGGTGCTCCCACACGTCCAGGGCCAGGGTCTCGATGTCGCCGCGCAGGGTCACCTTCTCCGGCTCGCCCTCAAAGGAGGGGATGGGGCTGCCGTCGCACTTGTAAGTGTGGATGAAGTGGCCGACGCCCGCCTTGGGCTGGGGGTACTCGTAGAAGAAGCGCTGCACGGAGGAATCATCGTGCTCGTCGGACTTCAGGATGCTCAGCTTGTACATCGCCGCGCCGTCCTTGACCTCGACAATGCCGGAGATGCGGGGGGTGCAGTTGGGCAGGTCATCTTCAAAGGTGCGGGTGCGCAGGGCGGCCTCGAAGGTGGAGCCCTCCTTGAGGAAGTCGCGGATGGTGTCGGTCTGGTCGCCGTTGGTGACGATGACGCGGCCGTCGCCCATGTCGCGCACGGGGGCGTAGATGATCAGGTGGGGATCGGTCATCAGGCTCTCGTCGTAGGCCTTGGTGATGATGCCGTCCTCGCTCTCCTCAAAGATGCGGTTGCGGCTGTTGACGCTGCGGCCCATGATGAAGTAGACGATCACGGCGTTCTCGCCGGTCTCGTCAATGCCCAGGCAAATGCCGCGGCCGGGGTAGGTGTTGGTGTTCAGCAGGGTGTTGAAATCAAAGGTCTGCATCTGTATTTCCTCCTTAACGGATGTGAACGTTCCGGCCCTCGACGGTGATGCGCCCGGCACAGAACAGGGCGACCGCCTCCGGCAGCAGCTTCCACTCAGCTTCTTCCATGATCCGCTTCTGCAGCGTTTCGGGGGTGTCCCCCTCCAGGACGGGCACGGCCTTCTGGGCGATGATGGGGCCGCCGTCGCACTCCTCGGAGACGAAGTGCACCGTCGCGCCGGAGAGCTTCACGCCGTAGGCCAGCGCCGCCTCGTGCACATGCAGGCCGTAGAAGCCCTTGCCGCAGAAGGAAGGGATCAGCGCCGGGTGGACATTCATGATGGCGTTGGGGTAGGCCTCCACCAGCTCGCCGGTGAAGATGACCATGCAGCCCGCCAGCACCACCAGCTGGATGTCCAGCTCGCGGAGCTTGGCGACCATGGCGACGGTCATTTCCTGGTTGGACTTGTAAGCCTTGCGGGCCACGACATAGCCGGGGATACCGGCCTTGGCAGCTCTTTCGAGGGCATAAGCACCCTCCTTGGTGGAGATGACCGCAGCGATCTCGCCGCCGGGCATGTCTCCCCTCGCCTGCGCGTCAATCAGCGCCTGTAGATTGGTGCCACCACCGGACACCAGCACAGCAACCCTTACCACAGCTCCACGCCCTTCTCGCCCTCGACAACCTCGCCCAGGACGTAGGCGTCCTCGCCGTTGGCGCGCAGGATCTCCAGGGCCTTCTCCACATCGGCGGGGTCAACGGTGATGGTCATGCCAACGCCCATGTTGTAGGTGTTGAACATGTCGCGCTCAGGGACATTGCCCTCCCGGGCAATGATATCGAAGATGGGCAGCACGCGCACGTCGCTGCGCTTGATGCGGGCGCACAGACCGTCCGGCAGGGCGCGCGGGATGTTCTCGTAGAAGCCGCCGCCGGTGATGTGGCAGATGCCCTTGGGCTGGATCTCCTTCAGCAGCGCCAGCACACTCTTCACATAGATGCGGGTGGGGGTCAGCAGGGTCTCGAACAGGCTCTTGTCCAGCTCCGGGTAGGTGCGGTCCTGGGCGCCGTCGGTCAGGCCGAACACCTTGCGCACCAGGGAGAAGCCGTTGGAGTGCACGCCCGTGGAGGGCAGGGCGATGATCACGTCGCCGGCCTTCGTGGTGCTGGGGTCGATAATTTTGACCTTGTCCACAATGCCCACGGTGAAGCCGGCCAGGTCGTAATCGTCATCGGGCATCATGCCGGGGTGCTCGGCGGTCTCGCCGCCGATGAGGGCGCAGCCGGACTGCACGCAGCCCTCGGCCACGCCGCCCACGATGTCGGCAATCTTCTCGGGGATGTTCTTGCCGCAGGCGATGTAGTCCAGGAAGAACAGGGGCTTGGCTCCGCAGCAGATCACGTCGTTGACGCACATGGCCACGCAGTCGATGCCGATGGTGTCGTGCTTGTTAAGGAGCATGGCCACCTTCAGCTTGGTGCCCACGCCGTCGGTGCCGGAGACCAGCACGGGGTTCTTCATGCCCTCCACATTCAGGCCGAAGCAGCCGCCAAAGCCGCCGATATCGTCCACGCAGCCCTCGTTCTTGGTGCGGGCCACATGCTTCTTCATCAGTTCAACAGCCTTGTAACCGGCAACGATGTCCACACCGGCCGCCTTGTAGGATGCGCTCTCGCTCTTCATGGGTGATTTCCTCCGTCTGTTGTGGTCGTTTTACTTCTTCTCCAGCATCAGCGGCTGGTCGTACTTGTTGATGTGCTTGCGCACCGGGGGATCAATGGGATACTGCCCCGTGAAGCAGCCCTTGCAGAACCTGCACTTGCTGCCGGCGGCAATCTTGTCGCAGGCCTCCAGGGGCAGGTAACCGATGGAGTCCGCGCCGATGATCTGGCGGATCTCCTCCACCGTATGGGTGGCGGCAATGAGGGTCTCCCGCTTGGATACGTCCGTGCCGAAGTAGCACACGTTGGTAAACGGCGGGCTGGACAGGCGCACATGCACTTCCTTCGCCCCGGCCTCCCGCAGCAGGCCGACGATGTGAGCCATGGTGGTGCCGCGGACGATGGAGTCATCCACCATCACCACGCGCTTGCCCTCCACGGTGGAGCGGATGGCGTTGAGCTTGATGCGCACCATGTTCTGCCGTTCCTTCTGGTCGGGCAGGATGAAGGTGCGGCCGACATACTTGTTCTTCAGGAAGCCGATGCCATAGGGAATGCCGCTCTGCTGGGCATAACCCAGGGCCGCATCCAGGCCGGAATCCGGCACGCCGATGACCACATCCGCCTGCACCGGATGCTCCAGGGCCAGGAAGGCGCCGGCGCGCTTGCGGGCCTCATGCACGGACGAGCCGTCCACCACGGAGTCAGGCCGGGCGGTGTACACAAACTCAAACACGCACAGGCCGTCGTGGCAGGCGTCCTCCATCTGGAAGGAATCAATGCCGTCCTTGCTGACCACGACCACCTCACCCGCAGCGATGTCACGGTCAAAGGTCGCGCCCACGCTGTCCAGCGCGCAGGATTCGGAGGCAAAGACGATGTCCTCCCCGATATGACCCATGCACAGGGGACGGAAGCCATGGGGATCGCGGGCGGCAATGAGCTTCGTGGGGCTCATCACCACCATGGAGTACGCGCCTTTGATCTTGTGCATCGCATTGAAGACGGCTTCCTCAATAGAGCCGCACTTCAGGCGCTCCTGAATAATGATGTAGGAAATGACCTCTGTATCCGCCGTGGCGTGGAAGATGGCGCCCCTGGCCTCCAGCTCGTCCCGCAGCTCCGCCGCATTGGTCAAGCTGCCGTTGACCGCCAGGGCCATGGAACCCTTCTGATGGTTGATCAGCAGGGGCTGGGCGTTGGAGCGGCTCTTCATGTCCTTCGGGGCATACCGGCAGTGACCGATGGCCATCTGGCCCTCCTCGATCTTCTCCAGCATATCGCGGGTGAAGACCTCGGTGACCATGCCGTTCTCGCGATACTTGCGCATCACGCCGTCGGTGTTGACGCAGATGCCGCAGCTGTCCTGGCCGCGGTGCTGCAGGGCGTACAGCGCATGGTAGGTGGGGCCCACCACGCCCGTTCCCTCTTTGCGGTAAATACCGAACACGCCGCACTCGTCGTGGGGCTTGTCCATCTCCTCGTGGATCTCCTCTGCATCAAGCCAAAGCTCGTTTTGCATGTCCGTTTCACTCTTTCCTGCGGATTCCCGCAATGTCAGGCAGCGAACGTTCCCGCACCGTCTCCAGGTGGAATGTTCGCCTTTTGGTTTATTCGATGACCAGCGCGGCATCCTTGGCAATGACCGCGTCATGCTGCGCCCGGCGCATGGCCAGGAGCTTATCGGCCAGCGCGACGTCCTCCACGGCCAGGATCTGCGCCGCCAGCAGGGCCGCGTTGGCGCTGCCGTCAATGGCGACGGTGGCCACGGGCATGCCCGCAGGCATCTGCACGGTGGACAGCAGCGCATCCAGGCCGTCCAGGGTGGAAGACTTGACCGGGATGCCGATGACCGGCAGGGTGGTCTGGGCCGCAAAGGCGCCGGCCAGGTGGGCCGCCTTGCCCGCCGCGCAGATCATCACGCCGAAGCCGTTCTCGCGGGCAGTGCTGGCAAAGGCCGCAGCCTCCACAGGCGTGCGGTGGGCGCTGTAAACATGGGCCTCAAAGGGGATACCGAGCTTCTTCAGCTGCTCAAAGGCGGGCTTGAGAACGGGCAGATCGCTGTCGCTGCCCATGATGATGGCAACTTTCTTCATGCTGCATACCTCCTGCTGACACAGCGGTTGATGGCATTTTCACCCATAAAAAAGAGTACGGCTGTATACAATCAGACCGTACTCCTATACAGGGCGATGGTATGAAAACAGAAGGTACACTTGTCCCCGGAACGAAAACCCGTCATCTGGCAGGACATGGCGCAGCCTCCTCTGTAACCTCCGTCGGACAGGCTGATCAGGCCCGTCAAGCAAACATTACAGCATCATTTTATCGTAATCGTTTTCGACTGTCAAGGGATTTTCCGAACGTTTTTCGCGACATTTCAGAATTTGTTTATCATTTGTCGCATCTGGTGACCTTCCGGCGGAATGTGACATGTGCGCCCGGGAGGCCAGGGTTCACTGCGCGTCGCCCACGCAGATGGCCACCTTCTTCTCCAGCCTGTACGCCTTCCCCTTCCAGTAGAGCGTGCCGCCCTCCACCGTGGCGCAGGCGGTGCAGGTGTCGCCCTGCACGCGGATGTGCACCTCGCCCACCCAGGGGCCGATGGGCACGCTGCCCTCGAACCAGTCCAGGCCGGCGGCTTCGGGGCGCACGTCAAAGGTGGCGTAGCCGGGGCTCGTGGGCACAACGCCCAGGAACCAGCGACCCAGCAGGTAGATCGGGCTCGCGCCCCAGGCATGGCAGAGGGACTTGCCGAATTTGTCGCCATACATGCCCAGCTGCGCGTCCATGGGTTCATCGGGGCTGTACTCCTCCCAGATGGAGGTGGCGCCGCCATCCACCATGGAACCCCAGTAGTCGCCGATGCGCCTGAGCACCTCAGCCTGATAACCGGCCTGGCACAGCGCGTCCAGCTCGTAGAACTTGAAGTAGGGCGTGCGGATGGCGGGCACGGCGTCGTTGAGGAGCACGTTGTGCAGGATGCGCTCGCGCTTGTCCCCCGCGTAGCCGAAGAGCAGGGCGAAGATGTTCGCGTGCCGGGTGACGTTGCGCTTCCCGCTGGCGAAGCTGTCGATATACGCACCCTTCTCCTCGTCCCAGAAGAACGCGTCGATCTTCTCCGCCAGGGCATCCGCCGCCTGCTGATAGTGTGCGCCATCCTCCCCCATCAGGGCGGACAGGCGGGCCATGGCCTCCAGCGCGCGGCGCAGCAGCATCTGCTCAGCGCACAGGGCGTAGGTCTTGTCCATCTCCGCCCAGTCGATGAAGATCCAGCCGTTGCCCTCGTTGATGGCAAAGCCGTTCTCGTCGCGGCGGGCAAGGCAGTAGTCCATCAGACTCACCGCCAGGGGCCAGAGGCGGTCGATGAAGCCGTCGTCGCCGATCATCAGCCGGTACTCCTCCAGGGACATGATCCAGTAGAAGGAGTAGTCCAGGATGGTGTTGATGTGCCCGGGCACCGGATCGCGGCCGCGCAGGGCGATGATGGTGCGGCGCATGGTCTCGCGGTCGTGGAAGCAGTAGCGGTTGATGAGGTAGCTCTGGTACGCATCGCCGGACCAGACCCAGCGGTCGCGCTTGACGCCGTCGAGGAAGACTTCGCGGGCGCAGAGGTGGAAGGTGTGGTGCGCCACCTCCCAGATGCGGTTCAGGCGCACGTCGCTGCAGGAGAAGCGCCCTCGCCGGGGCAGGGGCAGCAGCTCCGACTCCGCCGTCAATGCCACGTCGCGGCTGACCCACACATAGCGGAAGGCCCGGGCCGTCAGCCGCGCCTCCCCGCCCGCAGGGATCCGCGCCTGCACGATGGCCTCGTCGCTGAGCGCCTCCTGGCGGGATTCGCCGCAGCGCAGGAGGGTCTCCTCCGCCGTGTCGCCAAGGGTCAGCACGCCAAAGGACTCCCGGCCGAAGTCGTAGAGTACGCCGCCATCCACCGCCTCCACCGCAGCCGGCGCAAGAGGCGCATACGCGAAGGGGAATTCCACCGGGCACTTGTCCGGATGGCGGAAGTACCAGTTCATGCCAGCCTTGACCCAGCGGCCGTCGTAGCAGGTCACGTCCCAGCTTTCGTCCGACTCCACCGCGCCGTCAACGAACAGCAGCGGCACCTCCCCGCTCATCAGCTTCGCCTCGATCACGTGGCGGCCCGCCGACAGCGGGATCTCCCGGCCATCGAAGGGATAGCGCTTCCCGTCCACCTCCAGCATGCCCTGGCCGTGGGCGTATGCGCGGATGGCTCCGGCCTGCGCCAGCTCGCATTCCCTGCGGAACACCACGTTCCTGTGCGCATCATCCAGCCGCCAGAAGGGCGGAAAGTGGTAGTCATACTCCGCGCGTCGCATGTGCATGCGGCAGCTGTGGTAGAGCTCCAGGTCGCCGAAATACCAGATCCAGGCAGCCATATTCCTTCTCCTTTGCAAAAGGGCGGACGACCATCGCAGCCGTCCGCCCGGGGTTGCGCCGCTTACCGGACGCTCTTGTCGTAGGGGATGCCCTCGGCCTTGGGGGCGCGGGAGCGCTTGGAGGTGAAGGCCAGCACCAGCAGGGTAATGACGTAGGGCAGGATCTTGTAGATGTACTTGCTGATGCCCAGCTCCGCCAGCTCGTAGATGCCGTCGGTGTTGAAGTCCAGGCGGGTGTAGGTGGCGGAGATGCACTTCATCAGGCCGAAGAGCAGCGACGCCCACACGATGCTGCCGGGCTTCCAGTTGCCGAAGATCATCACCGCCAGGGCGAGGAAGCCGAAGCCCGCCACATCGCCATTGGAAGAGCAGCTCATGGTGGTGGTGGCATAGAGGAAGCCGCCAATGCCCGCCAGCGCGCCGGAGATGCCCACGCCCGCATAGCGCATCCTGTACACGTTGATGCCCAGGCTGTCCGCCGCCTGCGGGTTCTCGCCACATGCGCGCAGACGCAGACCGAAGCGCGTCTTGTACAGGAAGATGGACATCACCACGAACAGCAGGATGCACACGTAGGTCATCGGGTACACCTGGTTGACGAAGGCCTGGCCAAAGAAGCCCATGGAGGCCGTCTTTGTCGTGCGGGTCAGCTTCACGCCGAAGCCGAAGTAGCTCTCCTTGAGCATGAACCAGCTGCTGGATTCGCCAGCGATGTTGAGGGTGTTCTGATTGGCCAGCAGGCGCACGAAGAACAGCACCAGTGCCGGGGCCAGCAGGTTCAGCGCCGTGCCCACGATGGTCTGATCCGCCCGGAGGTGGATGGCCGCGAAGGCCAGCAGCATCGAGAACGCCGCGCAGCACAGAGCCGTGACCAGCATGGCGACCAGCGAGAAGCCCTGCGTACTGAGCAGGTACTCCGTCAGCTGGCTGGTGAAGGCCGCGTCGCGGGCGTCCACCTTTATGGCTGAGAGGGTCTTCAACCCCGTGTAGGCCTCCTGCAGGAAGGGGATGCTCTCATTGTAGTACACGAACAGCACGCCCACAAAGGCGCCAAAGATCATGATGCCCTCCAGGGCCAGGTTGATCACGCCGCTGCGCTCGGAGAACACGCCCGCCAGCGCCACGATCATCAGCGGCACAGCGAACAGCAGCGTCTGACGGATCAGGAAAGACATTGAACTGCTCGAGAGGATCGCGAGAATATCGTCCATCACTTCAGACCCTCCTTCTTCGACTTCCGGTTCAGCAGCATGCGGATAAGCATGGAGAACGCCGACAGATACACGATCGCCGCGATGATGACGTCAGTGATGTATTCGTTGAAGGCCGTCAGGTCCTTGAGCTTCTGGCCGCAGATCTCCAGCATGGACATGAACAGGCCGGCAAAGATGACGCCAATGGGATGATTGGCGGCCAGCAGTGCCACGGGGATGCCGTTGAAGCCCACCGCCGGCAGGCTCTGGGAGGTCTCCCAGTAGAACTCGGTGTTACCCGCCAGGTAGTACAGCGCCGCGCCCGCGCCGGCCAGCGCGCCCGCCATCGCCATGGAAACGATGATGCTGCGCTTGTCCTGGATGCCTGCGTAACGGGCGGCGAAGCGGTTGGAACCGCAGGCCTTCAGCTCGTAGCCGAAGGTGGTCCTGTTGAGCAGGATGTAAACGACGATGGCGAAGATGATGGCAATCATGATGCCGCCGGAAACCTGGCTGCCGGGCAGGAGCTGATCCAGCCCCAGCTTGGAGGTCTGCACGCCGTTGAAGGTGGTCTTGTAGATGTAGCCCATCTTGGTGTTTTCCACCGCATTCTTCAGCGCGGACACGTCGAACACCCAGGTGACCAGGTTGGCTGCGATCCAGTTGGTCATGATGCAGGCCAGCACCTCATTGATGTTCAGCCATGCCTTGAGCATGCCGGGGATCGCGCCCCAGAGGGCGCCTGCCAGCATGCCGCCCAGCAGCGCCAGCGTCCACACCAGCCACGCCGGGAAAACCAACGGAGTATTGACCGCGCCGTAGACTGCGGCGCTCACCGTGTCGCCGTGGGTGATCCACTCGCCGGCCACATTCTGCAGCGCCTCGCCCGTGCCCGTGGGCAGGTAGAGGGCGATCAGCAGCGTCGCCGCCGTGCCCATCAGGTACTGGCCCGGCGCGCCGATGTTGAACAGGCCGGTCTTCTGCGAAAGCGCCACGGACAGACCCGTCATGATCAGCGGCATGGCGCGGAAGAGCATGTTGCCCATCAGCTGGGGATTGAAGCCGAAGGTCAGCGTGCCTGCGCTGTCGCGGCCGGTGGAGAACAGGCCGGCAAACACCAGCTGGATGCCCTCCCAGGCGGCCTTGATGCCCAGGGTTTCGCTGCTGAGGCCAGAGAAGAAGATGATGATGGAACCGGCCACCATGCCGATGAGGATGGAGATGAGCGAGGCCTGCACGGCCTTGGCGCCGCAGATCTTGCGCCACGTCCAGCCCAGGGCCTTGCCGCATGCCGCCAGCACGGTCTTCATCGCCCCGGCGAAGTCAAACTTGTTCCCGTTGCTGCTCATGCTTCCGCCTCCTTCCCCTGCCGCTTGGCGCCGGCCATGTACAGGCCCAGCTCCTCGACAGTCGTCTGCTTCGGATCCAGCTCGCCCACGATCTCGCCCTCGTACATCACCAGGATCCGGTCGGAGAGGTTCATCACCTCGTCCAGTTCCAGGGACACCAGCAGCACCGCCTTGCCCGCGTCACGCTGCTTCACCAGCTGGCCGTGGATGTACTCAATCGCGCCCACGTCCAGGCCGCGGGTGGGCTGAACAGCGACGATCAGCGGCAGATCGCGGTCGATCTCACGGGCGATGATGGCCTTCTGCTGATTGCCGCCGGACATGGAGCGGGTGATCGTCACCGGGCCCTGACCGGAGCGCACGTCGTACTGCTCAATGAGGCTCTCCGCGTATTCGCGCACAGCGTCGAAGCGGATGAAGCCGCACTTCTGGAAGCGCTCCTCGTAGTAGCGCTGCAGCACCATGTTCTGCTCCAGCGTGTTATCCAGGATCAGGCCGTGCTTGTGGCGATCCTCCGGAATGTGGCTCATGCCGGCCTTGGAGCGCTTGCGGATGGACGCGCCGGTGATGTTCGTGCCCTGCAGGGTCACGCGGCCGCGGCTGATCTTCTCCAGCCCCGTCAGGCCGTGGATCAGCTCCGTCTGGCCGTTGCCATCGATGCCCGCGATACACACGATCTCCCCTGCGCGCACACTGAAGTTCACGCCCTTGACCGCGTCGCGGTGGTAGAGCTTGGAGCGCACGTGGAGGTTGTCCACTTCCAGCACGACCTCGCCGGGCTGGGCGGGCGTCTTTTCCACCACCAGCTGCACATCGCGGCCCACCATCATGCGGGAGAGCTCCTGGGCATTGGTGTCGGCGATGTTGACCGTGCCGATGCCCTTGCCCTTGCGCAGCACGGTGCAGCGGTCCGCCACGGCAAGGATCTCTGCCAGCTTGTGGGTGATGAAGAGGATCGACTTGCCCTCGGCCGCCAGCCCCTTC
The DNA here is from genome assembly GCA_017410455.1 of Clostridia bacterium. Taxonomy (GTDB): domain Bacteria; phylum Bacillota; class Clostridia; order Christensenellales; family Aristaeellaceae; genus UBA11524. The sequence goes on along the minus strand of JAFQQT010000091.1, from coordinate 61,183 downwards.
ATGATCTTCATCAGCTCGTCGATCTCCTGGGGGGTCAGCACGGCGGTGGGCTCGTCGAAGATGAGGATGTCATTGTCGCGGTAGAGCATCTTGAGGATCTCCACGCGCTGCTGCATGCCCACGGTGATGTCCTCGATCTTCGCGTCCAGATCCACCTTCAGGCCATAGCGCTCGCTCAGCTCCTGCACCTTCCTGCGGGCCTTCTTCTTGGACAGGAAGCCGAACTTCGTGTCCTCCGCGCCCAGGATGATGTTGTCCAGCACCGTGTAGACCTCGATGAGCTTGAAGTGCTGGTGCACCATGCCGATGTTAAGGGCCGTGGCGTCATTGGGGTTGCGGATCTGCACCGTACGGCCATCCTTGCGGATCTCGCCCGCCTCGGGCTGGTACAGGCCGAAGAGCACGCTCATCAGCGTGGACTTGCCCGCGCCGTTCTCACCCAGCAGCGCGTGAATCTCACCCCTGCGCAGCTGCAGGGTGATATCGTCATTGGCCCTGATGCCGGGGAATTCCTTGGTTATGTGGAGCATCTCGATAACATATTCCTGCATTGCGTCCGTCTGCTCAGCGACGGCCACGGGCATATTGTTACCCATGCTGCCACCTCCTTTTCTCAACGCAAACGGCAGGGAGATATCTTGGTTCCCTGCGAAGCGCTATTCTTCTTTTTATTATATCTTCTTCCTGCAGAAAATGCAAGTCTTGAGGCCAAATCGGACAAAAAAACGAGGGAGAGCCGAAGCTCTCCCCCGCTGTTGGCAGGGATTACTCGTAGATGATCTTCAGGTTGGAGAACTCCACGGTGGTGATGGCGTCGCCCTGGTAGTCGGTGGCGTCAACAACCAGCTCGCCAGACTGCATGGCAGCCAGCAGCGCGTTGTACTCTTCCACGGTGAACACTTCCATGGACCAGGTGTCGGTGGGCAGGCCCACAGCGTTCTGCACAGCACCCAGCACGGTCAGCTTGCCGCCGTAGTTCTCGGCCCAGGTGCCATCGTAGTTGGAGGCGATGGACAGCTGAGCGGCTTCCGCAATGCCCTTCAGGGCGGAGGTCACGACGGTCTCGGACTCGTAGGACTGGTCCACGTCAACGCCCACAACGTAAGCGTCAGCAGCGGCAGCCGCAGCCGCGATGGACTGGAACATGGAGCCACCGCAGGCGAACACGATCTCGGTGCCGGTCTGGTACCAGCCAGCGATCATGGTCTGCAGCTCAGCAGAAGCGGAGAAGGAAGCGCCGTACTGCCAGGAGTAGTTCAGCTCAACCTGAATGCCCAGCTCAGCAGCCGCAGCGTTCGCGCCCTGGGCAAAGCCGTAGCCGTAGCGGTCGCAGGCAGCGTTGGTGCCGCCGCCGCCGCCGGAGAAGCCCAGCTTGGTGAATCCGTCGCGGACCACAGCGTAGCCAGCCAGATAGCCAGCCTGCTCCTCCTGGAAGGAGATGGCCGCCACGTTGGTCAGCAGGTTGCCCTCGGCGTCAGACAGGGGCCAACCATCGATGAACACGAAGTTCACGGTGGGGAACTCGGCCGCAGCCTTGGACAGGGCGTTGCCCTGCATGAAGCCGGCAGCCACAACGACCTTCGCGCCGCCCTCGGCAGCAGCCTTCATGGCGTCGTAGCGGTCATCGTCAGTCGCCTCGTTGCCGTTGGCGGGCTGGTAGTACTTGTAGGTCAGGCCATTGGCGGCGGCGTAAGACTTCACGCCGTTCCAGGTGCCCTGGTTGAAGGACTTGTCCTTGAGCTGGCCCACGTCGGTGACGAAGGCGATCTCGTACTTGCCGTCAGCGGAGGTGACGGTGTCCGGGATGTCGTCGGGGTTGATGGCGGGAGCGCCAGTGGACGCACCGGCAGAATCACCAGCGGAATCACCAGCGGAATCGCCGGCGGAATCGCCAGAGGACTCAGCAAAGGCCACGCAGCCCAGCAGCATGGTCAGAGCCAGCAGCATCGCAAGGAACTTCTTCATGGGGAACTCCTCCTTGTACTGTTGTTCGCCTTTTTCAGGCGTTTATAAAAAGTATATCACAAACATCCCTAACATTCAAGAGGCCTTGTCACTTTTGATTCTTTTTTCCACCACACAATTCCGGCATATGCAAAAACGGCGAACCTTCCGCAGAAGATCCGCCGCAAACACTCAGCCCTCCTGCGACCAGCCGGAGAAGCCCTCGCCCAGCGCCTCGTGGGCCTCAGTGATGAACATGAAGGCGCTCTCGTCCTCCTGGCGGACGATGGCCTTGAGCCGGGCCACCTCCTGCGGGGGCAGCACGCAGAGCACCACCGGGCGCTCGTTGCCGGTGTAGCCGCCGCGGGCCTCCATCAGCGTCACGCCCCGGTCCATCTCCCTGAGGATCCGCCCGTTCACCTCCTGCCAGCGCTGCGTCATGATGAAGCAGGCCTTGTTCTTCGACAGGCCCAGCATCACCATGTCGATCACCTTGCCGTTGATGAAGATGCAGATCAGCGCGTACATGGACTGGGTGAAGCCGAAGCAGAACGCCGCCGCCACGACCACCAGGCAGTCGATGAGGAAGACGAACATGCCCACGGACAGGAAGGGCAGGTAGCGGTGGACGACGCGGGCGGCCATATCGCTGCCGCCTGTGGTGGCGCCGCCACGCAGGATCAGGCCCAGACCCACCCCCAGCAGCACGCCGCCGAAGATCGTGCCCAGCATGCTGTCCTGCGTCAGGGCGGGCACATGCAGCAGCTTCAGGCCGTCGATGGCCAGGGAGAACAGGATCGTCGCCACAAGGCTGCGGAAGGCGAACACCCGCCCCATGGACCGGTAGCCCACGATGAACAGCGGGATGTTCAGCACCAGCGTGGTCACGCCCACGGGCCAGCTTGTCACGCGGTTGATGATCATCGCCACGCCGGAGAGGCCGCCCGGGGCGATCTCGCAGGGCTCAAGGAACATCGGGTACGCCGCCGCACCGATGATGCAGCCCACGACGATCTGCACCCACGCCATCAGCGGTTCACCCTTCATCACACGCTTCAGCCAATCCCTGACGCTGTTCATTGTCATCGCTCCATTCCCGGCACGTCTGCGTCCCCAGGCTCAGGCCCAGGGCGCGGTCGATGCGCCGCATCGTGTTTTCCCCCAGGGTGCCCAGGTAGCGGGTCAGGCGCGTCTTTTCCAGCGTCCTCACCTGCTCCAGCAGCACCACCGAGTCCTGCATGAGTCCGCTCTCCCGGGCAGTGATGCGCACATGCACCGGCAGGGCGGGCTTCTTCATCCGCCCGGTCACCGCCGCGACGATCACCGTGGGGGAATGCAGGTTGCCCGTGTCATTCTGGATGATGACTACAGGCCGCACGCCGCCCTGCTCGCTGCCCACGACAGGGTCCAGGTCGGCGCGGTAGATATCTCCTCGTTTCATTTATAATGTCACACTCCGTCCGGCATGTCAAGGGGAATGGCGCATTGGATACCGCATACATTCCCCTGCAGCCTATGCCGGGCAGCGCAGGCGGGTGCGTCACGCCGGCGGGAGGGGCCGCACGTCGAGGCTTTCGCGGCGCTTTTTCTTTGCCTCCCAGTCCGGCATGCAGCGCTTCATCAGCGCCCAGAACGCTGAGGAGTGGTTCTGGTGGAAGTAGTGGCACAGCTCGTGCACCACCGTTAAGGCGATCAGCTCCTCGCTGTAAACGCCCAGCTTGGTGCTGAAGTTGAGCGTGCCCTTTGCCGCGCAGCAGGAGCCCCAGCGGGAGCTCATCTGCCGCAGCGTCACGCGGCGCAGCCACCCGGCGGGGATCTGCAGCCGGGGTATCCACACGCCCAGCAGCCTCCGGATGACGGCGGACAGCTGGCGGTTGCGCCAGGCCATATAGGCCGCTTCGCCCACGGGCGCATCCTTCCCCAGGGTCACCAGGCGGCCCAGGCACCAGTGGCGCTCGCCCGCGGCAAAGGCGGGCTGCCACTGCGCCGTGGCGCCCATGTTCTCCGCAATCCACGGCAGATGCCGCAGCACCATGTCGCGGATCTGCTTTTCCGTCGTGCCCCGGGGCACGGTGATGGTCACCAGGCCCTCCGTGGCACGGCAGCGCAGCAGCATCCGCCGCGCATTGGCCCTGATGATCACCTTCACTTCATAGCCTGCAATCTTCATCGGTATCCTCCCGGCCGCGCGCCATGCATCGACGCAAAGCGGCATTCTTTGCACACTCCTTCGACGTTTGCGGAGGATGATTTTCGCTATCATGGCAGTGAATTCCTTCAGCGGGAGGTGAGCGGGTTGCGGGTGAGCGCGTGGGCGTACCTCCTGCAGCAGGCGGCGGGCAGCGCGTGCATGCTGATGGCCATCGGGATGAGCATGGGGCGGATGCGGGGCTCCGCGTGGCGGCTGGCGCTGACGGCGCTGCTGCTCTCATTGCTGACGATGGCCTGCGCGCCGCTGCATGCGCTGCTGCGCCTGCCGGCCTGGCTGATGGCCGCCCTGGCGCCCCTGGCGGCCTTTCCGGAAGCGCCGCGACGCTATCGCCCGCGCATGGCCGCCCTGGGCTGCATGCTGCCGCTGGCGATGACGGGGCTGATGCGCCTGCTGGCCACCCTCCCCGGAGCCCTCGCGCTGCCGCTGGGGTGCGCGATGCTGCTGCTGGCCGCCCGCAGCGATGGCCGGGCCCCGCCCATCCCCCGCCTGGCGACGGTGGAAGTCACCCTGGGCCGCCGCAGCGCCACCCTCAGCGCGCTGGTGGATACGGGCAACCTCCTGCGCGACAGCGTCACCGGCCTGCCTGTCATCGTCATCAGCCGCAGGGCCGCCGCTCGGCTCATCCGCCTGCCCGCAGAGGGCTCGCTCCTGCCCGGCATGCGCCTGCTGCCCGTGCGCACGGTGTCAGGCGTTGCGCTGATGACCATCCTGCGCCCGGATCAGCTGCGCATCCGCACGGGCGGCGCATGGCAGGCGGCAGAGGCGCTCATCGGCCTGTCCCCCGGCGGCGGCGAGGGCTTCCAGGCCCTGGTTCCCGCCAGCCTGCTGGAGCGCGTACCGCAGGACGCCATCCCCCATCCCCCGCACATCCCATCCACCCGACCATCCACAGGAGGCTGATATCATGAACACACCCTTCCAGCTCTATTCCCTCGCCCGGCAGAAGCTGACAGACCTGGTGACCTCCCTGACCTCGCAGGAGCTGTACTACATCGGCGGCCCCGAGCCCCTGCCCGCGCCGCTGACCGCCGAGGAGGAGCGCGTCCTGCTGGATCACCTCCCCGCCGACGACGGCTCCATCCGCCGCACCCTCATCGAGCGGAACCTCCGCCTGGTGGTCTTCATCGCCCGCAAGTTCGACAACACCGGCGTGATGCTGGAGGATCTTATCTCCATCGGCACCATCGGGCTGATCAAGGCCGTCAACACCTTCGACCCCACGAAGAAGATCAAGCTCGCCACCTACGCCAGCCGCTGCATCGAGAACGAAGTCCTCATGTTCCTGCGCCGCCACAGCCGCACCCGTCAGGAGGTCTCCATCGACGAGCCGCTGAAGACCGACTGGGACGGCAATGAGCTGCTGCTCTCCGACGTCCTGGGCACCGAGCCGGACACCGTCTCCCGCGGCATCGAGGACGACGCGGAGAAAGCCGTCCTCTTCGAAGCCCTCAGCCGCCTGGCCCCCCGTGAAAAGCAGATCATGTCCCTGCGCTTCGGCCTGGGCGGACGGGAGGAAATGACCCAGAAGGAGGTCGCCGACGTGATGGGCATCTCCCAGAGCTACATCAGCCGCCTGGAAAAGCGCATTCTGCAGCGCCTCCACGGGGAAATGCTGCGGGCCGGGGCCTGCTGATTTACATATGTAACAATTCCGCACCTGCCCTTGTTTTTTTGGGAGACCATGATATCATAAAACAAAAGAAACCGCAAGGAGGTACGTTTATGCGCCGCTTGACTGCACTGCTTCTGCTGATCGCCCTGCTCTGCTCCCTCGCCGCCCAGGCAGAAGGTGCCATCCCTACCGGACTTGCCGGACGCTGGGAAACCTCTGCAGAGGAGACGTTGTGCGCGACGATGCTGTATATCATGTACAACGGGCAGTACCGCCTGATCAGCGAAGGGATGACGTCCGAGGGCATTTGTCACCTGGAGGGCGAAACACTTATCTTTGAGAGCAGTGATGGCTTCGTCCTGACCTGCACCTACACTACAGCCATCAGCCCGAATGAGCGTTTCATCACCTTCAGTGATGGTCTGCGCCTGCATCCTTGCATCGATGTGGACTTTCAGGGGCTGCGCTTCGCTTCTCCGGGCTACACCGGCCATTTCAGCCTGATGCTCCTTGATGACAACCGATTCATGCTACACTACTACTTTATCGGTGACACGCACCCCGAGCTGCCCGAAGGCTCCGCGTACATGACCATTGAGGACACCACTTACCTGATGACGATCGGTACATGGTTGGCCTATGACACACATCTGCTGCTGACCACCGTGTTCGGCGATACCTGGGAGCTTCCCCTCGACCCTGAGACCAGCCTTCCCACGGGCACAGATAACTGGCACTTCTTCCCCTGACCGCTGCCCCATCGCCTCCGCACCCGCGGGGGCGTTTTGATTTCTCCCCTTCCCAAACCCGGCAGAATGTGCTATCATGGGCTGCGAATACAACCGCCGGAGGTAACTTCCCATGCTTTCCGCCATCCGCAAAAGCTACACCCACACCATCTACGCCAGCTACCTGGGCTACATCACCCAGGCCATCGTGAACAACTTTGCTCCGCTTCTGTTCATCACCTTCATCGGCGAGTTCGACCTGAAAATGGAGATGATCACCCTCATCACCACGGTCAACTTCGCCGTGCAGCTGGCCGTGGACGCCATTGCCGCCAAGGTGGTGGACAGGATCGGCTACCGGCCCTGCATCGTGGCGGCCCATGTCTTTGCCGCCGCCGGTCTGGCCGGACTGGCCGTCTTCCCTGCCATCCTGCCGCCCTTTGCGGGCATCATGACCGCCGTGGTGCTCTACGCCGTCGGCGGCGGCATCCTGGAGGTACTCGTCAGCCCCATCGTCGAGGCCTGCCCCTCCGAGCGCAAGGCCGCGGCCATGAGCCTGCTGCACTCCTTCTACTGCTGGGGGCATGTGTTCCTGGTGGTGGTCAGCACCGCGTTCTTTGCCGTGTGCGGCATTGCCAACTGGCGCGTGCTGGCCTGCCTGTGGGCGCTGATTCCGCTTCTCAATGTGTTTTATTTCCTGCTTGTCCCCCTGGCGCCGGTGGTGCAGGAGGGCACGAAGCAGCTCACCCTGCGCGAGCTGTTCCGCAGCAAGGTCTTCTGGGTGCTGATGGTGATGATGGTCTGCGCCGGCGCCTCCGAGCAGGCCATGAGCCAGTGGGCCAGCGCCTTTGCCGAAAAGGGCCTGGGCGTCAGCAAGACCCTGGGCGACCTGGCCGGCCCCTGCGCCTTCGCCATCCTCATGGGCGCCGCCCGCGCCCTTTACGGCAAGTTCGAGGCGAAGATCCCCCTGCGTACCTTCATGGCGGCCTCCTGCGGGCTGTGCATCGGCTGCTACCTGCTGGCGGCGCTCAGCGGCAATGCGCTGCTGGCGCTGGTTGGCTGCGCCATGTGCGGGTTCTCGGTGGGCATCTTCTGGCCGGGCACTTTCTCAACGGGTGCGGCGGCCCTGCCCGGCGGCGGCACGGCGATGTTCGCCCTGATGGCCCTGGGCGGCGATGTGGGCTGCTCCGCCGGGCCCACGGTGGTGGGGCTGGTCAGCGGTGCGCTGGGCGGATCGCTGCAGAGCGGGCTTCTGGTGGCCCTCGCCTTCCCCATGGTGATGCTCGCCTTCACGCTCCTGATGCGCCCGGAGAAGGCAAGCCTTCAGGGCCCGGCCTGAAGGCTCAAAGCATCGACAAAGTCGATGGTTTGCAGACCTTCAAAAAAGTCTGCAAGCCAAGGCGGCAAAGCATCAAAGCCGGGAGTTTACTTCGCGGTAAATGACCGGCTTTGATGCTGCAGCCAACGCAGGAAGCATCCTTTCCGGCACCCCTGCCGGAAAGGATGCGGTTGCGGGCTTTTTTGATGGTCTGAGCCTTCAGGGCCCGGCCTGAATGCTGCGGCGCATGTGCAGCAGCGCGTTCTTCTCCAGCCGGCTCACCTGCGCCTGGGAGATGCCGATCTCCCCTGCCACCTCCATCTGCGTGCGCCCCTGAAAGAAGCGCAGCCTGAGGATCTTCTGCTCCCGCTCCGCCAGGCGGTCCAGCCCCTGCCGGATGGCGATCTCCTCCACCCAGCGGTCCGCCCGGGCGGATTCGTCCCGCACCTGATCGACGATGCACAGCGCATCGCCGCCATCGTTGTAGACGGGTTCGAAAAGGCTGACGGGGTCCTGAATGGCTTCCAGGGCGAACACGACGTCCTCCTCCGCCACGCCCATCTCCCGGGCAATCTCGGCGATGGAGGGCTCCCTGCCGTGGGCGGCCTGCAGCCTCTCCCGCGCCTGGAGGGACTTGTAGGCCATGTCCCGCATGGAGCGGCTGACCCGGATGGCGTTGTTGTCGCGCAGGTAGCGGCGGATCTCGCCGATGATCATGGGCACCGCATAGGTGGAGAAGCGCACGTTCTGGCTGACGTCGAAGTTGTCCAGCGCCTTCATCAGGCCGATGCAGCCCACCTGGAAGAGGTCGTCGGCGCTCTCGCCCCGGGAGGCGAAGCGCTGCAGCACCGACAGTACCAGGCGGAGATTGCCCTGAATGAACTCATCCCGCGCCGCCTTGTCGCCCGCGTGTACGCGCGGGAACAGCTCCCGCATCCGCTCGGCGGAGAGCACCGGGAGCTTCGTTGTATCCACGCCGCATAGTTCGACCTTGCCGTATGCCATTGAGCACACCTCCTGAACGTTGGTGTACTGAGTATCGCACCGGCAGCGGGTCTTTAATCAGCCCCGACAGAACTTCCCCCTGCCCGACAAAGAAAGGGCCTGTCTCCTGCTGCATACGGTGGTCAGGCCCTTTTCCCATGCGCGTTTCATTTCCCTGTTGACAGATCGCGCCGCATCCGCTATAATTCAATTGAACACTTGCTCACATATGTTATCAACTAAGCGAAAGGTCGGATCTCCATGAAGCGCACCTGGCCCATTGAAATCGACTGTCCCAACTGTGCCGCCAAGCTGGAGGCCGCGCTGGCGCAGCTCCCCGGCGTGCAGGCCGTGGCGGTGAACTACGTCCACAAGCGCATCACGCTGCAGGCGGCGGAGGCGGATTTCGCGGCGGTCACCGCAGCGGTGCTGGCGAAGGCCGCCGAGGTCGAGCCGGACGCAGTCATCCACACGGATGGCGCAGCGGAGGCAGAACACGGCCATGCACATCATCATCACCACGACGGCTGCTGCGGCCACAACCATCACGCGCAAGGCCACGACCATCACGATCACGCGCACGGCCATAACCGCAGCCATGGCGCGACCGCACGCAAGGGGCGCACGCTGCTCATCCGCGTGGGCGGGGCGGCGGCGCTGCTGGCGGCAGGCTTCCTGCTCACGGGGCGGGCGCATCCGGCGGTCAACGTCGCCTGCTTTGTGGCGGCCTACCTCGCCGTGGGGTACGACGTGCTGCTCACGGCCCTGCGCAACATCCTCCGGGGCGAAATCTTCGACGAGAACTTCCTGATGGCTGTGGCCTCCCTGGGCGCGATGGCCATGGGCGAATTCGCCGAGGGCGCGGCGGTGATGGCTCTGTACCAGGTGGGCGAATACTTCCAGGACAAGGCGGTGGACAAGTCCCGCGCATCCATCACCGCGCTGATGGACGTGCGCCCCGACCGCGCAAATCTCCTCAGGGACGGCGTGCCCGTGGAGGTCAGCCCGGAGGAAGTCGCCGTGGGCGACACGATCCTGATCCGCCCCGGCGAGAAGGTCCCGCTGGACGGCGTGGTCGTGGAGGGCGGATCCGCGCTGAACACCACCGCGCTGACCGGCGAATCCCTCCCCCGGGACGTGGGCCCCGGCGACAGCGTGCTCAGCGGCTGCGTGAACCTCAGCGGCGTGCTGACCGTGCGGGTCACGGCGGCCTGGGGCGAATCCACCGTGGCAAAGATCCTCCGCCTGGTGGAGGAATCCGGCGACTCGAAGGCCAGCACGGAGCGCTTCATCACCCGTTTTGCCCGGGTGTACACGCCCATCGTGTGCCTGGCGGCGGCGCTGCTGGCGGTGATCCCCAGCCTGCTGGATGGCCGCTGGAGCCACTGGCTCTACCAGGCGCTGACCTTCCTGGTCATCTCCTGCCCCTGCGCGCTGGTCATTTCCGTGCCGCTGACCTTCTTCTCGGGCATCGGCGGGGCGTCGCGCCAGGGCGTGCTGGTCAAGGGCGCGAACCACCTGGAGACCCTGGCCGCGCTCGACACGGTGGCCTTCGATAAGACCGGCACCCTCACCCGGGGCGTGTTCACGGTGACGGAGGTCGTCCCCGCAGGCATGAGCCGCGAGGCCCTGCTGGAGATCGCCGCCCACGCGGAGTGCTTCAGCGACCACCCCATCGCCGCATCGCTGCGCAGCGCATGGGGGCAGGCCGTCGACAACAGCCGTGTGACGGAGGCGGAGGAGATCGCCGGGCATGGCATGCGCGTGCTCCTGGACGGGCGCGAGGTGCTGGCCGGCAACGCCCGCCTGATGCGCCGTTTCGGCGTGGAACCGGCGGAGACTGCCTCCTGCGGCACCGTGGTGCATGTGGCGGTGGATGGCGCCTACGCGGGGCACATCGTCATCGGCGACGCGGTGAAGACGGACGCAGTCCGGGCCATCGCGGACCTGAAGGCCGCCGGCGTGCAGCGTCTGGTGATGCTCACCGGCGACCGGGAAGCCGCCGCCGCACAGGTGGCCGGGGAGCTGGGCCTGACGGACTATCGCGCCGGGCTCCTGCCGGGCGACAAGGTGCAGGCGGTGGAGCAGCTGCTGGGCGAAGGCCACGGGGTCGCCTTCGTGGGCGACGGCGTGAACGACGCGCCGGTGCTGCGCCGGGCGGACCTGGGCGTCGCCATGGGCGGCATGGGGTCGGACGCGGCCATTGAGGCGGCGGATGTGGTGCTCATGGACGACAACCCCGGCAAGGTCGCCCGGGCCATGCGCATCGCCCGCCGGACGATGGCCATCGCCCGTGAGAACATCGCCTTCGCCCTGGGCACGAAGATCGCCGTGATGCTCCTGGGCCTGCTGGGCGTGGCCAGCATGTGGCTGGCCGTGTTCGCCGATGTGGGCGTGGCGATGCTGTGCATCCTCAACGCCATGCGGGCAATGCGGCGCTGAAACATACTCCCGCCGAGGGCTTGCCGTCCGTTCACGGGCGCAGGCCCTTTTCTGATGCCGCCGCACCACAAAAAAGGCAGACCCCCGAAGGAGTCCGCCGTGGTCAACAGACCAGATTCCGAATTCGATCACACCTGCAGGTTCGCAGATTCGTCGCCCTTCTTGTTCTTGCCGAACTCGTAGTCGTTGCCGGGCAGAACCGCGTTGAGCACGATGCCCACCAAGGAGCCGACCGCCAGGCCGGACAGGCTGATGTTGACAGAGCCGATAGCGAAGGACAGCGCGCCGTTGACGCTTTTCACGGTGTCGCAGCCCAGAGTGCTGGAGAAGTGGATGCCCAGGGACAGGGCGATGATCAGGGCCGCGATGATGACGTTGCGGCTCTTGGAGAAGTCCACCTGATTCTCGACGATGTTGCGCACGCCCACGGCGGAGATCATGCCGTAGAGGATCAGGGACACGCCGCCGATGGTGGCAGCAGGCATGCAGGAGATCAGGGCCGCAAACTTGGGGCAGAAGGAGAACAGGATGGCCAGCACGGCTGCCATGCGGACAACCGCGGGGTTGTACACCCTGGTCAGGGCCAGCACGCCGGTGTTCTCGCCGTAGGTGGTGTTGGCCGGCGCGCCGAACAGAGCCGCCAGGCTGGTCGCAGCGCCGTCGCCCATCAGGCTGCGGTGCAGGCCGGGATCCTCAATGTAGTTCTCGCCGACCGTGGAGGAGATGGCAGACATATCGCCGATGTGCTCCATCATGGTGGCCAGGGAGATGGGCATCATGGCGATGATGGCGTCCAGCAGGAGCTTGCCGTTCACGCCGTCGGTGAAGAAGGAGAACACGGTGTCTTTCATCTGGAAGGGCAAGCCAACCCAGGCCGCATCCTTCACCGCAGTGAAGTCCACCTGGCCGGTCACAGCCGCCACCAGGTAGGAGCCCACAACGCCCAGCAGGATGGGGATGATCTTGATCATGCCCTTGCCCCAGATGTTGCACACCACCACGATGGCGATGGCGATCAGGGCGATCCACCAGTTCGCAGCTGCATTGTTGATGGCGGTGTTGGACAGGATCAGGCCAATGGCGATGATGATGGGGCCGGTGACGATCGGCGGGAAGAAGCGCATGACTTTGGCCGTGCCAAAGATGCGGAACAGCTGGGACACCAGCACATACACCAGACCCGCGCAGGCCACGCCGGCGCCGGCGTAGGGGATCCAGTTCAGGCCCGCGTCAGCAAAGCCCTGCATGCCTCTGACGGCGAAGTAGCCGCCCAGGAAGGCGAAGGAGCTGCCCAGGAAGGCGGGCACCTTGCCCTTGGTGATCAGGTGGAACAGCAGCGTGCCCAGACCCGCGAACAGCAGCGTCGCGGACACGGACAGGCCGGTCAGAGTAGGCACCAGCACCGTCGCGCCGAACATGGCGAACATGTGCTGGAAGCCCAGCAGACCAAACTTGGCAGGAGAAAGCTTCTGATTCTGGCTCATCGGTAAAACTTCCTTTCTCTCTCGTTGGCAAACAGTAACAATGAATCAAGGATGCGAATCCGGTACGGCAGCTCAGCGCCGCCGCCAATTCCGAATTCCGCATTCCGAATTCCGCATTGATTTTACCGGTTCATCCGGCCCTCAAAGAGCGCCACGCCGTCGCCGCCGTCGATCTCCTCCATCATCACGCCAATGCGCTCGGAGGTGGAGGTGGGCACGTTCTTGCCCACAAAGTCGGCGCGGATGGGCAGCTCGCGGTGACCGCGGTCGATCAGCACCGCCAGGCAGATGCGGGCGGCGCGGCCCTGGTCGAGGATGGCGTCCATGGCGGCGCGGACGGTGCGGCCAGTGTGCAGCACGTCGTCCACCAGCACCACGATACGGCCGGTCACGTCATCGGGCAGGAGCTTCTCCTGCACCTTCACCTTCAGCTCCGCCGGGTCGCGGTCATCGCGGTACATGGCGATGTCCACCTCGCCCACGGGGCACCGGACGTTCTCGTACTTCTCAATGATGTCCGCCAGGCGCTGGGCCAGCGGCACGCCGCGGCGGCGGATGCCCACGAAGATCACGTTGTTCAGATCCAGCTGCTCCATCATCTCATGGGCCATGCGGGTCAGGGCGCGGTTCATCGCGTCGCCGGCCATCAGCTGCGCCTTGGGGATGCCGTACATCATGTTCGCCATCGTTCTGCCTCCTCGATTCCTTGCATGAAAAAACGCTCCCCCAGCACGGTGACGGCCTGGAGAGCGCAGTAAGGCACATATTCCTATGCGGATCGCTGCGTTCCTTTTCAGCCTCTCGTGCTGAGTTAAAGGGTCTGCTTTGATTTCCGCTGGACAGTATAGCACAGGATGGCGCGTTTGTAAAGCGGAAATTCACAGAAGATACAGCGCCTGATGCATGTTTTTGCGCTAAGACTACATCATATATGGTCTGCCGGCGGAAGGAATCCACAAGATTTGTCCGCAATATGAAAAAAAGGTGTCCTCCGCCCCTTGACAATCACCGGCAAAACGTATATACTATAACGTGCTGTGAAGTTAGCAATTGCGGGGTCGCCATGCCCCCGATGACACAAAATGTGAGGAGTGTTGACCCATGTTCCGTACCTACCAGCCCAAGAAGCGTCAGCGCAGCAAGGTGCACGGCTTCCGTGCCCGCATGTCCACCAAGAATGGCCGTCGTGTCCTGGCCGCCCGTCGTCGTCGTGGCCGCAAGGAGCTGACCGTCTGATTGGTCGCCTGACCGGGGCGCGCATGGTCCGCCATGCGCCCTGACCCAGTGGCAAAGCCCGCCCGAAGCGTATTGTGCGCAGATCCGGGCGGGCTTTTCCTATAGAAAGGCAGCGGTTCCCTGCCGCAGCGCCGGGCGTGGCATTGCACCATGCCTGCGCTGTGCCAGCGCCGTCTGCCACAACCGCAGGACTCCCCTGCACCCTGTATTCGCCCGGCGGGTCTGACCGACCCGTCCCCACGGAGAAGTAGAAGGGATCAACCATGGAAAGACGTTATCGGCTGCAAAAAAACAAGGCGTTCCAGTATGTGTACCATCGCGGAAAGAGCGCCGCCTGTCGGGATCTGGTCATGCTCATCGCCAAGGGGCGGGGCGTGAAGGTCGGCTTTTCCGTCAGCAAGAAGGTGGGCAACGCCGTGACCCGCAACAAGGTCAAGCGCCGCCTGCGCGAATGCTTCCGGCCCTATCTGGGGGATGTGAAAAGCGGCCTGTACATCATTGTCGCCAGACCCTCAGCCGCAGAGGCCACCTTCCAGTCGCTGGCCCGTGACGTGCGTTACCTGCTCAAGAAGCACAACGCGCTGAACTATGCCCCGGACGCCGCCCCCCAGCCCACCCGGGCGAAAAAGGCTGCGGACGCCCCCGCGACGGAAGGGAATCGCGCACGATGAAACGCTCCTTCCTCAGCCGTGCCATGCTCGGCACAGTCCGCTTCTACCGCAGGCAGATCAGCCCCAACAAGGGCGGCCCCTGCTGCCGCTATGTGCCCACCTGCTCCCAGTACGCGCTGACCGCCATCGAGCGTTTCGGCGCCATCAAGGGGGGCCGGTTGGCCGCATGGCGGCTCTTGCGGTGCAATCCGTGGTCCAGGGGCGGGTATGACCCCGTGCCGGAAGACCCCTGCACAACATTAAGGAGGGAATAACCCGAATGAACACGTTCCTCAAAGGCATTCTGGATGGGATCTTCAGCCTGGTGAACAACTATGGCCTGTCGATCGTGCTCTTCACCATCCTCGTCCGCCTGTGCCTGATGCCGCTTGACTACAAGAGCCGCGTGGGCATGCGCAAGATCTCCAAGCTCGCACCCAAGCAGCAGGAGCTGCAGAAGAAGTACGAGAAGGACCCGGAAAAGATGCAGCGCAAGCTGGCCGAGCTGTACAAGAAGGAGAACTGCTCCCCCATGTCCAGCTGCTGGCCGATGCTGGTGTCCATGCCGATCCTGTTTGCGATGTTCGCCGCCATGCGCATGATGGCCAACGAGCAGCTGGTGGAGCAGGCCTTCGGCATCATCCTCAGCGGCGGCACGGACATCGCTCTTGAGCCCTTCCTGTGGATCAAGAACCTGTGGATGCCCGACAGCCCCTTCAACGCCTCCCTGCCCACGCTGCAGAGCCTGCAGATGATCCCCACTGACGACTGGCTGACCGTCTTCAACGCGCTGCCGGCCGAGCAGGTTGCCCAGCTCAGCGCTGCCCTGCCCTTTGATCTGACCGCAGACGCCTTTGCCAAGGATTCCCTGTCGGCCACCATCGAGGCCATCGCCGCCGCCATGTCCGCCACCGAGGGCTACGCCGCGCAGACCGCCTCCGTCCCCTACCTGACCATCAACCTGCTCATCACCCAGCTGACCGTGGTGAAGAACTGGAACGGCCTGTTCCTCCTGCCGCTGCTCTCCGCTGGCAGCCAGTACCTGATGACAGTGCTCAACCCCGCCCAGCAGCAGCCCCAGCCCACCGGTAAGGATGGCCAGGCGCAGCCCAACACCGGCAACTTCATGAAGTGGTTCTTCCCGCTGTTCTCCCTGTGGATCTGCGCGGGCTACAACGCCGCCTTCGCCCTCTACTGGGTGACCAGCAACCTCATCGCCATGGCGCAGAACTTCGCCATCAACAAGTACCTGGACCACAAGGAAGCCGTCGCCGCCCAGCTGCCTGCCGGCGCCGACAAGGACGCCACCGGCATCAAGTAAGACACGCACACACTGTAACCGGGCCATCGCGCCCGCATATGGAGAGGGAGTTACATCACCATGAATCAGATCACCGTTACCGGCAAGACCTACGAGGAGGCGCTGCAGGAAGGCCTGCGCCAGCTGGGCGCCACCATCACCGATGTGGATGTGCTGACGCTGGAGGAGGGCAGCAAGGGCCTCTTCGGCCTGTTCGGCAGCCGCCCCTACAAGCTGCAGCTGACCCTGCGCGAGGAGGAGGAGGTCGATCCCCTGGATGACCTGTTCCCCGAGGAGAAGAAGCCCGCCCGCAAGCCTGATAAGAAGGCGGAGCCCAAGCCCGAGAAGAAGCCCGAGCCCAAGCCCGAAAAGAAGGCGGAACCCAAGCCCGAGAAGAAGCCCGTGGAGCAGCCCGCCGCCCCCGTGACCGAGGAAGCCCCCAAGGCCGAGGAAGTCCCCGCCGCCGAGGCCGAGAAGAAGCCCGAGGCCCCCAAGCCCGTGCAGCGCAAGGCCAAGCAGCCCCGCGAGAAGAAGCCCGAGGGCGAGCAGACCGAAAAGCCCGCCCAGGAGAAGAAGCCCCGTCAGCGCAAGGAGCGCGCCCCCAAGGCTGAGGGCGAGAAGCCTGCCAAGAAGGAGCAGCCCAAGCGCGAGCCCAAGCCCAAGGCTGAGGTTCGTCCCCTGGAGAAGCCCGTGGTCACCATGATCCCTGATGAGCAGATCGAGGCCGATTCCGCTGCCGCCAAGGCCCGCGACTTCCTCCGGGAGCTGACCCAGCTGATGGGCGTGGACGTGGAGATCGCCGTGGGTCTGGACGAGGAGAAGAATGTGTTCGTGCAGATGACTGGCGACACCCTGGGCATCCTGATCGGCCGCCGCGGCGAGACGCTGGACGCGCTGCAGTATCTGACCAGCCTGAAGGTCAACCGCGGCCAGGACGACTACACCCGCGTGACCCTGGATACGGAGAACTACCGCGCCAAGCGCGAGGACACCCTGATCCGCCTGGCCAACCGCATGGCGAACCGCGCCGTGAAGACCGGCCGCAAGGTGAGCCTGGAGGCCATGAACCCCTACGAGCGCCGCATCATCCACAGCGCCCTGCAGGCAAACGACGCGGTGGACACCCACTCCGAGGGTGAGGAGCCTAACCGCCACGTGGTCATCACCCTGCGCAAGTAAGGGGCTCACGCCCCACGCGGGCGCACCCCCAGGAAAAAAGCCAACTCCATCGCGAGAACGGGTCAAGGGGCGATGCCCCTTGCGCAGGTGGAGGGCTGCGCAGGCCCTCCCCGCCGGAGGCAACCTCCCATGACGCCTTTGACGAATCTCCGATTCGTCAAACAGTCCGACCAACTCAAGAGGAAAAAGCCGACAAGGTGCACTAACCAAACCCGTTCCGCGCAAGTCAACAACATAAGGAACCCGCCAGCCGGAGATCCACTCCCCTGCTGGCGGGTTTTCGATCAAGAGGCACTGTCTCTTGCACGGTTACAGGGCTGCGCAGGCCCTCCCCGTCGGAGGCAACCTTCCACGACGCTTTTGACGAATCTCCGATTCTTCAAACAGTCCGACCAACTCAAGAGGAAAAAGCCGACAAGGTGCACTAACCAAACCCGTTCCGCGCAAGTCAACAACATAAGGAACCCGCCAGCCGGAGATTCACTCCCCTGCTGGCGGGTTTTTCATATGCAATTGTGCCGCGTCACTCGTCCCGCTGATACTCCAGCAGGTCGCCTGGGGTGCAGTCCAGGGCCTCGCAGATGGCCGCGAGGGTCTGAAAGCGCACGGCGGTGACGTGGTTGTTCTTGATCTTGGACAGGTTCACGTTGGTGATGCCCACGCGCTCCGCCAGTTCGTTCAGGGACATGTGGCGCTCAACCATCATCCGGTCAAGGCGCAGAATGATCTTGCCCATTTTGCCTCCTTACAGCAGCCCGTCCACATCCTGCTGGAGGGACTGGCCATGCGCAAACGCCTGTGACAGACACAGCAGCAGCAGCGCCGTCAGCAGCCCGTTCCATGGCATGGCGTAGTCCGGGATGTACGTCCGGACAGCCAGCAGCACCGCGACCCTGCAGACCACGCTGCCCAGCAGTCCCGCCAGCGTTGCCGCTGCGTACAGCCAGCCCATGCGCCGCAGGCAGCGCACCGCGCCTGCATGGAAGGGCGTGCCCGTCCGCCAGAGGCTGAACACATCCGCCGCCTGACGGAACACCAGCCCCATCAGCGCCATGATCACCGACGCGACCGCGAGATGCCCGCGCAGCTCTGGCAGGGCCTGGCTCAGATCCTCCGCGTGGATCGTCACTTCAAAACCGTACACGGAAACCGTGTCCCCCACCGCCAGCATGTCGTTCGTCCAGGACGCTTCCGCCTGTGGCGCGGAGTACCACGGATTCGGGAGGAGCCGCTGCTGCAGATGCGCGCCCGTCCAGCCCGGTGCAGCGATGGAAACGATCAGCATCACCACGCCCAGCGCCATGCAGATATAGTGGGCAAACTCTACCAGTCGCATGAGCACCCATGCAGCCTTGGTCATTTTCGTCATCGATATCATCCCTCCTGCCAACCCTGCGGTCAGTTCCTGCACTGAGTATAGCACAAGGGATTAACGTCTGTCAACTACTATTTAATGTTTTAGTTTAATTTCTTAAACTCTGGCGTATCACATCTGTGCGGCCTTCCCGACTTCGACCCCCGGCTTCACCTGCTGGGCGGGCTCGTGCCAGCAGCCCAGATGGCGGCCGTCCCAAGCCCAGTACTCAACGCCGCCCGCCGTGCGCACCGCGCCGATCTTCTGCATCAGCTCAGGAAGGGGCAGATTGCTCTCCAGCAGCGCTTTGTCCTTGAGGACATTGCGGATGCGGCAGAGGAACACCGTGTCCCCCTCCTCCTCGTTGGTGGGGATGACCTTCTCCACCTCCAGCTCGAAGGCGAAGGGGCTGTCCGTCAGCACCGGCACGTCCAGCACCTGACCGCGCTCCCACTGGAAGGGCACGTCCATCTTGTCCGCATCGTGGCCGTCCGCGGTACCGAAGTAGTCGGAGAGGGCGAGGTTGTCCTCGGTGACGAGGTTGGCGGAGAACACCCGCGTGGCGAGGATGCGGTCCTGTGTCTGCTTGCGGCCGCCGATGGCGCAGATCACGCCCATCTCGTCAAACCAGCAGTAGCTGAACCAGCAGAACAGCCCGAAATTCGGCTGCCCGTCCGCCTTGAACGTCCCGTAAGTGAAGAGCGTCTGCGGGCACCAGTCGTTCGTAATCGGTACAGAAATCTTGCTCATGTCATTTGCCTCCTTCAAGATTGTCGAGGATCCGCGTGAGGTAGCCCTCCAGCTGCCGCACCTCATCCTCGGTGAAGCCGTCGTAATACAGCGCGTTCATGCGCTGCGAGATGCGGTCGTACTCCCCCTGCAGCGCCCGCGCCTGATCCGTCAGGAAAACCAGCTGCGCCCGGCGATCCCGGGGCGAGGGCTCCCGGCGGATCAGCCCGCCCGCCTCCATCCGGTCCAGCATGGAGGTCAGGGTCGTGTTGGCCAGGCTCGTCTGCGCACCGATCTGGCTGATGGTCAGGCCGTCCCCCTGCCAGAGGACGTAGAGGATGCGTCCCTGTGCGCCGTTGAAGGCGTCGATGCCCGCCTCATCCAGCAGCCGGTCGAAGCGCCGGCTACCCGCCTGCTTGATGCGCGATATGAGAAATCCGCCCTTGGTCTCCATGGCTTGCCTCCCTTCTATATCGTATATTACCATATAGGAATATTCTTGTCCATATCTTCCGCCATTAAGTTTTGCTTGCAAAGCGGCGGGCGGTGTGCTATAATGAAAAAACCGTGCCGGTGTGGTGGAATGGCAGACGCGGCGGACTCAAAATCCGCTGGGCTAACACCCGTGTGGGTTCGAGTCCCACCACCGGCACGCACAGCGCCGAACCGCACCCTTCAGGGAAACAGGTTCGGCGTTTTTGTGCCCTGGTGAGCAGGTCTGCTCCATGATGGCACTCAAACGCAATGGAGCCTCCATCCCTTATGCAGGACAGAGGCTCCGTTTTGTTTTGCGTCATGCATCTTCCGCAGCTTCGGCAGCCGCCTTTTCCGCCGCAGCAGCCGCGCAGAGCTCGTCCACGCGGGCGTTCATGCGGGTCAGGGCCTTCACGGCGGCCTCCAGCATGCCGTACTCGTTCAGGCGGGGATCCACCATCAGCAGCACGTCCGGCAGCTTCGTGGAGGGCGTGAGGCGCTTGTCGGCCACCTGCATGGCGTCGAAGAAGTATTCGTCCGGGGGCATCTGGTTCGTGTCGATCTTCATCATCAGGAAGCCGCCCTTGCGGTAGCTCACCTGCGTAACGCCCAGGCGGCTGGCGTTCATGCGCAGCTGGGCAATGTCCAGCAGCGTTTCCACAACCGGGGGCATCTCGCCGAAGCGGTCGATCAGCTCGTCGATGACGTCGCTCCGCTCCTCGTCGGTGCTCAGGTCGGCGATGCGCTTGTAGATCTCCATGCGCGTGCGGCTGTCCTGCACATAGTCGTCCGGCAGGTAGGCGTCGACCTTGATGTCCACGCGGGTCTCGATGCGGCGGCGGCTGCCGGTGTGGCCATCGCGGATGAGCCGCGCCTCCTCCAGCGCTTCCTCCAGCATCTTGCAGTACAGGTCGTAGCCCACCGTTTCCAGGTGGCCGCTCTGCTCCGGGCCCAGGATGTTGCCTGCGCCGCGGATCTCCAGGTCGCGCATGGCGATGCGGAAGCCCGCGCCGAACTCGGTGAACTCCGCGATGGCCGTCAGGCGCTGCTGGGCCGTTTCGGAGAGGTTCTGATTGGTGCGGACGGTGAAGTACGCATAGGCCTGGCGGTTGGAACGGCCCACGCGGCCGCGCAGCTGGTAGAGCTGGCTCAGGCCGAACATGTGCGCATCAAAGACGATGAGCGTGTTGGCCGTGGGCACGTCCAGGCCGCTCTCGATGATGGTGGTGCACAGCAGCACATCGTAGCTGCCGGCGTAGAAGTCCATCATCACGTCCTCCAGGCCATGCTCCTTCATCTGGCCGTGAGCGATGCCGATGCGGGCCTCAGGCACCAGCGCGCGCAGTCGCTCGTACATCTCGTGAATGCGGCGCACGGAGTTGTACAGGAAGTACACCTGGCCGCCACGGCTGAGCTCGCGGAGGATGGCGTCGCGGATCAGCGCGTCGTTGTACTCGATCACGCGGGTCTGCACCGGCAGGCGCTCCTCCGGGGGTGTCTGCAGCACGGACATATCGCGGATGCCCACCATGGACATGTGCAGCGTGCGCGGGATGGGCGTGGCCGACAGGGTCAGCACGTC
This sequence comes from Clostridia bacterium, assembly GCA_017410455.1. Lineage (GTDB taxonomy): Bacteria > Bacillota > Clostridia > Christensenellales > Aristaeellaceae > UBA11524. Next base: position 39,955 of record JAFQQT010000091.1, on the reverse strand, counting down.
CACCTGGTCGCGCATGTTCTTGATCTGCTCCTTGTGCTGCACGCCGAAGCGCTGCTCCTCGTCCACGATGAGCAGACCCAGGTCGCGAAACTCCACGTCCTTGGCCAGCAGCCGGTGGGTACCCACGAGGATGTCGATGTCGCCCTCCTTCAGGCGGCGCAGCACCTCGCGCACCTCCTTTGCCGTCTTGAAGCGGCTGAGCATCTCCACCTTCACCGGGAAGTTGCGGAAGCGCTTCATCACCGTGTTGAAGTGCTGCTGCACAAGGATGGTGGTGGGTGCGAGGATGGCCACCTGCTTGTCGTCCATCAGGGCCTTGAAGGCCGCGCGCAGGCTGACTTCGGTCTTGCCGTAGCCCACGTCGCCGCAGAGCAGGCGGTCCATGTTGCGCTTTGACTCCATGTCCGCGGTGATCTCCCGGACGGACAGGTCCTGATCGGGGGTCAGCTCGTAGGGGAACTGATCCTCGAACTCGCGCTGCCAGGGGGTGTCGGCGCTGAAGGCGAAGCCCGTCTGCTGCGAGCGGCGGGCATAGAGCGTCACCAGATTGAAGGCCAGCTGACGCAGCCCTTCCTTCACGCGGGCCTTCTGCTTGCCCCAGTCGCCGGTGCCCAGCTTATTGAGTTTGGGCGCGGCGTTGGGGTTGCCGATGTAGCGCTGGATGCGCTCGAACTGCTCCACGGGGATGCTCAGCTCGTCCGTGCCGGCGTACTGGATGCGCAGATAATCGCGGCGGATGATGGGCGAGCCGTCCTTGCCGCCCAGCTTCACCTGCACGATGCCCTGGAACACGCCCACGCCATAATCCTCGTGGACGACATAATCGCCGGGCTTGAGGTCGGTGAATGCGGCGATGCGCTCGCCGGCGGCCTGCTTCTTCTTTGCCTTGCGGTAGCCTGCGCCGTACACATCCGTGTCGCTGATGACGCACAGGCCCGCCTCCGGCCAGCAGAAGCCGTGGCTGAGGGTGCCGGGCAGCACCTGGATCGCGTCTGCGGGCAGGGTCTGCACCGTTTCGCTGAAGCGGGCGGGGGCCTCCTGCTCCGCCAGAGCCTGCTGCAGGCGCTGGCCGCGGGCCACGCCGCCGCACAGCACCGCCACGCGCACGCCTGCGCCCAGCCATTCGCGGCTGTCCCCAGCCAGATCCTTCATGTGGGAGGCGTAGGTGTTCGCGCTGCTGGCGCCCAGGCTGAGCGTGTCCGTCACCTGCACGCCCGCCAGCGCATTGAGGAACTCGGACACCGTCACCACCGCTGCAGGCGCGAAGGCCGGGAGCATCTCCTCCCAGCTCATCAGCAGCGTCTGCTGCTCCCGGACGGCCTCACCACGGCTCATCGCGCCGAAGAGATCCTCGCCGAAGCCCTGCACGCGCTCCCCGGCGCGCTTGCGCAGCTGCTCCGGTTCACACAGCACCACGATCTCCGGCTGATACCAGTCCATGATCGTGCCGGTCTTCTCCGTCAGCACCGTCAGCCAGGCGCGGATGCGGCGGAAGGGCAGCTTGCCCTCCAGGATGTCCGCATCGCCCATCATCTGGGCCGCGCGACGCTCCAGCTCCGCCATGCGGGTGGCGTTCAGCTGCTTCTGGGTGGGCAGCTTGGCCTTCTTCTTCTCGTCGATCTCCTCGGGCTCCATGTCCGGCAGGGGCGGCAGGTCGGAGAAGAGAGCGCTCTCCTGCAGCTTGTCGGGCTGGGACGCGCGGATGGCCTCGCGCATGCGCCGGGCCGCCGGCTCCCATTCGGCATCATCCAGCAGCACCTCAGTGGCCGGGCTGAGCACGCAGCTGTCCAGCCGCTCCTGGCTGCGCTGGCTCAGGGCGTCGAAGGCGCGGATGGAGTCGATCTCGTCATCGAAGAACTCGATGCGCAGGCTGTGCGTTTCCCCCGGGGGGTACACGTCGACAATGGCGCCGCGCATGGCGCACTGGCTCTTGCCCTCCACCACGTTCACGCGCTCGTAGCCCATGCGGGTCAGGTCGCGCATGAGCTGCCGGGGTTCGTATACGTCGCCCACCTTCAGGCGGATGATGGCCTTGCGGAAGTTGTCGGCGCTGCCCATGCGCTGCATGGCCGCGTCCACAGAGGCGCACAGCAGGCGCACCGAACCGGAGGTGACGCGGGTGAGGGTCTCCAGGCGGCGCCAGGCGCTCTCGTGGCTGGATGCGCCACGGGTCAGGTCGAGTTCGCCCCCGGGCAGGAAGGCCGCCTGCGTGCCCAGCAGCTGCTGGCCATCGTCCGCGTCGTGGGTGGCGCGCAGATCATTGCCGGACAGCAGCAGCACGCGCTTGCCCGTTTCATCCGCCAGCTTCGCGGCAATAAATGCGGCCATCGTTTCCGGCAGGCCGGTCAGCGCCACATTCTGGCCCGCCTGCACGGCGGATTGCAGCCTGTCCAGCGCTGGTGACCGGAGGCTGCCGAATAGTGCCTGTTTCATCGCTCTTCTCCCCTTCCCTCATCGGCGGCGCCGCCCCGTGCGGCCCCGTCTGGCTTCCAACGCAGCAGCTGATGGGCTTTGTGCCCGGGCGGGTCACTTCCCATTATATTGCTGCATCGCGTGTTCAATGCCGTTCTTTATCCAGTCCTCCACGCAGTCGGCCGCGCGGACAAAGGCCTTCTCCATCTCCTCGCGCTCCTCGCGCAGGCGGCAGGTGGACAGCACCCAGTCCGCCAGATCCCAGCCCTCAGGCTTGGCGCCCACGCCCACGCGGATGCGCGGGAAGCCCTGCTGATTGCCCAGGCACGAGAGGATGGAGCGCATGCCGTTGTGGGTGCCCGCGCTGCCGGACTTGCGCACGCGCAGGCGGCCCAGGGCCAGGTCGATGTCATCATAGATGACCACCATGTTGGAAAGCGGCGCCTTGTACCACTGGAGGATCGGCTGCACGCACTCGCCGGAGGCGTTCATGTACGTCTGGGGCAGCACCAGCACCACGCGGTGGCCGTTGTAGGTCGTTTCGGCCACAAGGCCGTTCAGCTTTTTGCGGTTGATCTCCACGCCCCAGCGGCGGGAGAGCACCTCCAGGGTCTCAAAGCCCGCATTGTGCCTCGTGTGGGCGTATTGCGCGCCGGGGTTGCCAAGACCCACGACGATGAACGTCTGCTTCTCCATATTTCTTCCTCCAAAACACGCTATGGCGGGGAAGTCACGGACTCCCCCGCTGAAAGCATCGACGCAGTCGATGATTTGCAGGTCTTCAAAAAGCTTGCAAGCCAAGGCGGCAAAGCTGCAGATCCGGGAGTTTACTCCACGTAAATGACCGGATATGCAGCTGCAGCCAACGCAGGAAGCAGTTTTTTGCGGCATCCGTGCCGAAAAAAAACTGCGGTTGCAGGCTTTTTGATGGCCTGTGGCGGGGAAGTCACGGACTCCCCCGCTGCGTATGCAATTGCTGCTGCCTCAGCCGCGCAGGCGTGCCAGCTCCGCCTCGATCATCGCCTTGTCGGCAAAGTTCAGCGGGGACATGCGGCCCTCCAGCGCGCTTTCCAGCTTCTCGATGGCCGCGGCGGTATCCCCGGCCTCCAGATCGTAGCGGCTGAGGAACCACAGGCTGTCCACCTGCTCGGGCTTCTCCTCGTGGGCGCGCTCGAACCACGTCTTCGCGCCGGCCTTGTCGCCCTTGACGCGGTAGAGCCACTGGCCCATGTTGTCCAGGCACACAGGATCCTCGTCGTCATAGTCCACAGCGGCGGCCATCAGGGCGGTGGCGCGCTCCATGCTGTCCTGCCAGCGGGCGTCCAGGATCGCCTGCTTCTGCTCCACGGTCATCTCGCCCTCGGGCAGAACCTCGCCGTCCAGGGGCCTGATCTCCGTCGCCTCCGTCGCCACCGGCGTGGCCTCGGGCAGCAGGTATTCCACGTAGAGGTAGCCCAGGGTCTGGTAGGTCAGGCCGGTGGGATGGCGGTCGTGCTGCTTCTCCAGCAGGCGCACGCCCTTCTCCAGCTGGCCCGTCTTGGCGCAGCAGGCGGCGTAATCCACATAAAGCTGGCTCTTGCGCTCCGGGGTCAGGTCGGGGGCCTTCTGCGTCTTGAGCAGCAGGTCCATCGCCTTTTCATACTCCCCTGCGCGGATGAGCAGGATCGCATAACCCAGCATCGGCCGGGCAGAAAGCAGTCCGCCGGCCAGCGCCTCCTCATACAGCTTGCGCGCCTTGACCAAGTCGCCCTTGTTGTGGGCGTTGAGCGCCATGTTTCCCTTCAGACTTGCAAAAAAACCCATAGTGTGTACTCCTTATTCATTGCCGTGCTTCAGCTTTCGCCTGAGCCGGTCATACCTGTATTGTAACGCATCTCGCGCCTCTTGTACAGAGGTTTCATCAAAAAGAGCGGGTTCGCTGACCAGGGCGATGGCACGGCGCACCACGTCCATGGCCGCAGGGATGTCGCGGCGCTGGTGCTCGTAGTACTTGGCCAGCTCCACATAGGGCGTGACGCCGCCCTCCCGCCGGGCGATCATGTCCTGCCAGATGGCCGCAGCGGCTTCCTTCTCCCCGCAGCGGCGGTAGCTGGCCGCCAGCCGCTCCTGCCCCCGGGCATGCATGCTTCCGCCCGCCAGGCGGTAGCAGCGCCGCGCCTCCTCGGTGTGCCGGAACCTGTCCAGCGCCACGCCCATGGAGTACACGTCCTCGTCAAAGCGCAGCTGCTCCGGGTGCTCATACATCCGGCACATGTGGGCAAGGAGGGTGCAGAGGCTGGCAATGTCCTGTGCGTTATGCTCCAGGACGTCATCGAACAGGCGGAAATCCCCGGTTTTGAGGTAGCTGAAGAACCGCTCGGGCACCAGCGCGCCGGGCAGGTCATCCACGCGGGGAACGCCCAGCAGCGCCTCCTCCAGGTTGGTCAGGTTGCACCGGCGCAGCCGCAGCTTCCACACGCGGCGCGCAATGTGCAGCAGGTCGATATGCGGCTTGTCCAGGCAGGCGGTGCGGATGCGGTTCATGATGAAGCGGTTGCGCAGCAGCGGCAGGTCGAAGGTCTTTCCGTTGAAGGTGCAGATGACGTCGAACCGTTCCGCCGTGCGGACGATCTCCTCCAGCAGGAACTTTTCCTCCGGGTAATCGCGCATCAGCAGCTGATGCACATGGAAGCCATCCTCCTCCAGCCAGCCCAGGCCAACCTCAAAGGCCACCGTCCCCGCGCCGCCGCCCAGGCCCGTGGTCTCCGTGTCCAGGTAGAGGATGCGCATGGGGTCAAAGCCATCCGGCATCTCCTCCCCCTGCATAAGCATCACCGTCTCCCGGCGCACCTCCAGGGCGAATGGGAAGTCGCGCATGGGATAATGCTCCCGCCCGTGCCAGCAGTCGGTAAACTGCTTCACCAGCGGCGCCTCCACCGGCGTGACGGTGATCTTCGACTTGCTGATGGCGTTCAGCTTGTCGCGCAGGTTCATGGCGGCCTCCTCCTTTCCTTCCGGGATGAGCCGGACGCGCCGGCTCATATCAGCGGCATCCGTTCCTGATAAAGCGAATCAACGCTTCCACATCGTCAAATTCGTCGTAATCCCCAACAATTCCCTGACGATGATATACGACGCCGTTCCGTTCGTTCTCTTCCAGGCAGTCCAGGAGGTCTTCCGTACCGAACCGTCTGGCAAACAGGGTGAAGCCATAGGGCTTGATCTTCGCAAGGAGCCCTTTCCGGCACTCCTGCGTGCACGCAAAGCAGCCCGCCACGCCCAATTCCATCGAGCAGCTGCGGTTCCCGCACCATTCTCTGTCCGGGCAGTCCCCGGAATTGCAGCCCCGGCAGCCCACATTTTCTGAGCAAAGGCAGCAGGCCAGGCCGCACCGGGCAATTCCCAGTTCTCTCTTCATAGCAGCACCTCAGTCGCCCGTCAGCGCCGCGAGCAGCTCCCGGGCCGTCTTCTTGCCCGTCATGCCGATCTCGCCCATGGGGCCTGCGCAGCTGGGGCAGCCGAAGGGGCATTCGCAGTCGCTGACAATTTGAAGCGCCTGCTCCAGAAGCAGCTGCTGCATGCCGTAGGCCTTGTGGCTGAGGCCCACGCCGCCGGGCAGGTTGTCGTAGAGGAAGATGGTCGGCTTGTCGGTGATGGGGCTCTTCACCTGGTACACCACCGCCACGTCCTGGGGCGCGCACATCAGCGACAGCGGCGCCACGATGCGCAGCAGGTTCGCCACGCCCATCATGCCGTTTTTGAGCGTGTCGCTGTCGTACTTTGCCGCCACCTCGTCCGGCAGCGTCCACCACATGCCCTCGGTGTGCATGTCCGTTTCCGGCAGGCGGACGTGGCCGAAGCCCAGGTTCTCATGGGTGTCGAACTTGATCTTCTTGAACATCGTCACCAGGCAGCTGACCCGCAGCTCGCCCAGGGCGCGGTGGACGCCCCTGGCGGAGTCCTCCTCCCGCTCAATGTCCAGGAGGGAAAGGCTGATGTTCAGGTCACTGTCGGTGTAGTAGCCCGCATCCACCTGGCGGATGAAGGCCTTGCAGGCGTCAAAGTCCAGCTTCTCCACCTGATACTGCTGCGCCTCGTGCATGTAAATGGCGTTCTCGTGCAGGAGCATCGGCACCGTGAAGCGGTCCATTTCGCCGATGACGCGGTGCTTGAGCGGGTTGGTGATGTCCACGATGAGGAAATTCTCCTCCGCCGCGGCGCTGCGCAGGCTGATCTGGCTGGCCGGGAAGTCCTCCGCCGACCAGTGGTAGCGCCCGTCCACATGGCGGACAATGCCCGCGTCGTCCAGGTACTCCAGCAGCTCCGGCGCACCCGGCGCGTTGCCGAAGCCGTCGCCGTCCTCAAAGGGCAGCTCAAAGGCCGCGCACTTGAAGTGACTCAGCAGGAGATACAGGTTGTCCGGGTTCAGCAGCGCATTCTCCGGCGACTTCTTCAGCAGATAATCCGGGTGGCTGACAATGTACTGGTCAATGGCGGCGGAGGACGCCACGAAGAAGACGATGCTGGTTCCCTTCCGGCGGCCGGCGCGGCCCGCCTGCTGCCAGGCAGAGGCAATGGTGCCGGGATAGCCGCAGAGCACGCAGGCGTCCAGCGCGCCGATGTCGATGCCCAGCTCCAGCGCATTGGTGGACACCACCGCGTCAATATGACCCGCCCGCAGGCCCTTCTCGATCTCGCGCCGCTCCGTGGGGAGATACCCGCCCCGGTAGCCGCGCACGCGCCCGGCGTTGCCCAGGGGATCGCGCACAATGTCCTTGAGGTACTTCGTCAGCACCTCCACCGTCAGGCGGGAGCGGGCAAAGGTGATGGTCTGGATACCGTTTTTCAGCAGCATGGCCGTGATGTTGCGGGTTTCCGGGATCACGCCGCGGCGGATACCCAGCTGGCGGTTGACCACCGGCGGGTTGTAGAACACAAAATGCCGTGCGCCCATGGGTGCGCCGTTGTCGTCTACCATGTGGACAGGACGGCCGGTCAGCGTCTCGGCCAGCTCCTTTGGGTTGGCGATGGTGGCCGAGCAGAGGATGAACTGCGGCTTCGACCCGTAGAACTCGCACAGGCGCAGCAGGCGGCGCAGGACATTGGCCAGGTTGGAGCCGAACACGCCGCGGTAGGTGTGGATCTCGTCGATGACGATGTAGCGCAGGTTCTCAAAGAGCTTGACCCACTTGGTGTGGTGGGGCAGAATGCCGGAATGCAGCATGTCCGGGTTGGTCACCACGATGTGTCCCGCCTGACGCACAGCCTTGCGAGCCGCGCCGGGGGTGTCGCCGTCGTAGGTGTAGGTCTTGATATCGACCCCCATCTCCTCGATCAGCTCGTACAGCTCGCTCACCTGGTCGGCGGACAGCGCCTTGGTCGGGAACAGGTACAGCGCGCGGGCGTCCTCGTTTTTAAGGATGGCGGAGAGCACCGGGAGGTTGTAGCACATCGTCTTGCCGGAGGCCGTGGGGGTGACCACCACGATATCCTGCCCCGCCAGCACCTCCCGCACCGCATGGGCCTGATGGGTGTAGAGCCGGTGTACGCCGCGCCGCGCCAGCACGGGCTGCAGCCGGGCGTCCAGCCCCTCGGGGAAGTCCGCATAATGCGCCTCCCGGGGCGGCGTGGTGTCCCAGCGGACGACGTTCTTCATAAACAGCGGATCGCTCTGAAGCTGCTGGGTCAACTGATCGACATTCATGGCGCAACCGCCTTTCTAAAGTTATTACCAAAGGAAGCGCGGGAAGAGCAAACCCCTCCCCACCGCATTACCCCCATTATACCGCATACATGTTCCCTTGTAAAGGCGAACACTCCACAATTCCGAATTCCGAATTTACAAAAAAACCTCCCGGCCGCCTCGCACAGCAGCCGGGAGATCCTGTTATGCAAACTCTTCAGGTGAGTGACGCAATCCGGGGATTACGCTTCCTGACGGGTCTTGGGGAGCGCGCGCATCACGTTGCCGCTGCGCAGGCAGCGGGTGCAGACGTTCATACGCTTGGCCGTGCCGTTGACCACAACGCGGACATTCTGAACATTGGGAGCCCAGATGCGGTTGGTCTTACGGTTGGAATGGCTGACAGCGTGGCCGCTCAGCGTGCCCTTCGCGCAAATCTCGCAGAACTTACCCATGGAAATCCACCTCCTTGTTGGAGTATGCACACATCAAAGCCTTGACATTGTAGCACACATCCGGGGGAAATGCAAGGGGGTTTTTCACTTTTTCAGCGGATTTCGCGCAAATAATGCAGAATTTCCTTCATCTGCACAGGAAGAGCCCGTACTCCTTGGGCAGTGACAGCACGCCGTCGCGCATGTGGGAAGCAAAGCAGGCCCGCAGGCGCTCATCCGGGACGTCCGCAAGGGCGGTCATCTGCTGCATGCTGCGCAGGTAGGCGATCAGGTCGTCCACGTCGGTGACGTCCAGGGCGTCCTCGCGCACCTCCCGCTGCACGTCGCCGAAGACCTCCGCCAGCTGCGCGCCGCCATTCTGCAGCGTGAAGCGCATGTTGGCGTCGAAGGCCATGCCCAGCATCACCGCCACAGCCTGCACCACGCCATGCTCCCCGAAGGTCGCGGCGATGAGCCGCCCACCCGGCTTCAGCACCCGGCGGATCTCGCGCAGTGCCCTTGCGATGTCCGGGACGTGGTAGAGCATCATGTTGGCAATGACCACGTCGAAGGTCGCGTCCGCATACGGGATGGCCTGCGCATCCACCACGGCGTAGTCCGCCGCAAGGTGGGGCGTATTCTCCCGGGCTGTATCGAGCATCCCGGCGGAATGGTCTGTCAGCGTCACATGGCAGCCTGCAGGCAGCGCCACGCCGCGCCACATGCTGCCCGTGCCGCAGCCCAGCTCCAGCACCTGCTCCCCGGGCTGCAGCGCGTAGTGGGCCGTCACCCACGCGCCAAAGGGCTGCTGGTTGCGGCTGTACTTCTCATGGATGCTGATGCGCGTATTCAGCCGCGCCGCCGTGGCGTACTGGCCCGCCACCACCTGCTGATCCGCCATGGACATGTGCCTCGCCTCCTCCCGACCATTATAGCACAGGCAGACTGGCATAACCTCCCATTTCCGACCATCATCCGCCATCTTTCTTTCATCTTGCAGGGATACAGCCGGGCGCGGCGAATATATCCAGCAAACGCACATGTGCATTCCGGCCACAGATCAACCATTTTATAATGAAGGAACTGCACAGAAAGAGGCCTGCGATGAACATCCGGATCACTTTTGATAACCGCGCCCTCCACCTGGACTGGGACGCGCAGCCCGGCGCGGCCGCCTATCGCGTGCTGTGGGCCGACCGGGAGACCGCCCGGGAGCATTTCAAGCCCCTGCCGCCGGTGATGGAGCCGACCCTCATCTTCCCCCGCCTGCCCGACCGGCCCTACCGCTTCTTCGTCGAGGCGCTGGACGCGCAGGGCGGCGTGCTGGCCGTTTCGCAGATGGCCGTATCGGAGGCATGCGTCACGCCCGAACCGCAGCTGGAGCGACTGGGGCGCGGCCTGGTGGCGGTGCTGACGGCGCAGGGCGTGTTCCTGTCCTGGCGGCTACTGCGCCATGAGGTGCACGGCGCCACGCCCACGCGCATGCTGGCGGAGGACTTCGTGGTGCTCCGCGACGGGCAGGTGATCGCCCGCGTGACGGACAGCACCAACCACCTCGACCCGGAGGGCACGGCACAGTCCACATACGCTGTCGCCCCTGTGGGCGGCGAGGCCTGTCCGCCCGTTGGTGTGTGGGAGAAGGGCTACCTGGACCTGCCCCTGCGCAGGCCCGAGGGCGGCGTCACCCCCGCCGGACAGGCCTTCGAATACACGCCCAACGACATGTCCGTGGGCGACGTCAACGGCGATGGCGAGCTTGAGTACATCGTCAAGTGGGACCCCACCAACAGCCAGGACGTGTCCATCAAGGGCTACACCGGCCGCTGCCTGATCGACTGCTACCAGCTGGACGGCACGCTCCTCTGGCGGCTGGACATGGGCCCCAACATCCGCGCCGGCGCGCACTACACGCAGTTCATGGTCTACGACTTTGACGGCGATGGGCGGGCGGAGATGTCCGTCAAGACCGCCCCCGGCACGAAGATGACCCGCTACAATTCCGACGGCACAGTGCTGGAGGAGTTCTTCGTCACCCTGCCGCAGCGCGATATCGCCGCCGGCGTGACCCATGCGGACAACTACGTCTGCTCGGCGGAGGACTACCGCCGCCATGTGACGGAGTTGTTCCTTAGCTGGCACGAGCACCCGGAGGTGGTGCGAGGCCAGTGGCCCGCCACGCTGGAGGAGTGCTTCGGCATTGAGAAGCAGTACGCCTACCCCCTCTCGCAGGCGGACGCCGAGGCCCTCACCGACCACTTCATCCACGTCTACGCCCCCGCCCGCAGCCCCCGCAATGTGCTGACGGCCTTCGAGGGCTTCATCTACGAGGGGCCGGAGTACCTGACCATGTTCGCCGGGGACGGCAGCGAAATCGAGACGATCGACTTCCCCTTCCCCCGCGTGGATGACGGCCTGATGTGGGGCGATTACGCCTGGAACCGGATCGAACCCTGCAACCGCGTGGATCGCTTCCTGTCCGGCGTGGCCTACCTGGACGGCGTGCACCCCTCGGTCATCATCTGCCGCGGATACTACACCCGCACCTGCATCGCCGCCTATGACCTGGTGGGCGGTCACCATCAGCTGCGCTGGTCGGTGGACTCCGGCTTCCTGCCCATGCAGAACCCCTTCGCCATCACCCCCGGCGACGCCCAGGACGGCACCGACCCCGTTTACGGCAGGCTCGCGCGCCAGGGCAACCACAGCCTCTCCTGCGCGGACGTGGACGGCGACGGCTGCATGGAGATCATCTACGGCGCGGCCTGCATCGACCACGACGGCACGCTCCTGTACTCCTCCACAGACAAGCTTCCCGACGGCCGTATCGCCAAGCTCGGCCACGGCGACTCCATGCACGTGGCGGACATCGACCCGGACGTCCCGGGCCTGGAGATCTTCAACGTCTTCGAGGAGGGCCGCCACGCCCCCTACGGCTTCGCCCTGCGCGACGCGGAGACCGGCCTCGTCCGCTTCGGCGAATACCACGAGGGCGACCTGGGGCGCTGCATGATCGGCCACGTCATCCCCGGCATGCGCGGACTTCAGGTGTGGGCCAGGGGCATGTTCGACTGCAGGGGCAACCGCATCGATTCCCCCTGCCCCTCCACCAACGCCAAGATCGCCTGGCTGGGCGACCTGACCACCCAGCACACCGACACCGCTGATTATCTGGGCGGCGGCAAGACCGGCCGCGTGTGCGACCTGACCCGGGGCGTGGTGCTGGAGCCGGAAAACACGCTGACCAACAACGGCACCAAGGGCAACCCCTGCCTGATCGCCGACGTGCTGGGCGACTTCCGCGAGAACCTGCTCCTTCGCACGGCGGACAACAGCACCATCCGCATCTACGTTTCCACCGACCTGACCTGCCACAGGCTGCCCACGCTCCTGCATGATCCCCAGTACCGCTGCGGCGTGGCCTGGCAGAACAACTGCTACAACCAGCCCGTGTACCCCTCGTACTACTACGCGCCGGACATGGACTTCCGGCTCGTGTACCCCTGGCTGCCCACCCGCGACGACAAGGAGGACGAATGATATGCTGCGTCTGCCCGTGATCTACACCTGCTTCCCCGGCGGCAGGCACAAGGTGCTCACCATGAGCTACGACGATGGCCGCGAGGAGGACCGCCGCCTGGTGGACCTTTTCAACCGGCACGGCATCAGGGGTACCTTCAACCTCAACGCCGGCATCGACTGGGATCCCAAGCGCGTGCCGCTCTCCGAGTACCGCACGCTCTACGAGGGCCACGAGGTCGCCTGCCACACCTACACCCACCCCACCATCGCCCGCTGCCCGCTGGAGCAGGTGGCCCGGCAGATCCTGTCCGACCGCGAGGGCCTCGAGAACCTCATCGGCAAGCCCGTGCGCGGCCTGGCCTATCCCAACGGCTCCTATTCCCGCGATATCATTTCCATGCTGCCCTCCCTGGGCATCCGCCACGCCCGCGTGGTGCCCACCAGCGGCTCCTTCGGCATGCCGGAGAACTTCCTGGAGTGGAAGGGCACCTGCCACCACAATGGCCAGCTGATGGACAAGGCCCGCGCCTTCGCCGACCTGTTCAAGACCCAGTACCTGTACATGATGTACGTCTGGGGCCACAGCTACGAGTTCACCGACCGGGACAACTGGCATGTGATGGAGGAGTTCTGCCAGTTCATCGGCGGCCGGGAAGACATCTGGTACGCCACCAACATCGAGATCGTCGATTACATGGACGACGCCGCCCGCCTGCAGTACACCGCCGCCGGCGACAGGGTGTACAACCCCAACGCGCAGAGCGTGTGGATCCAGGTGGAGCTGCCCGGTCAGGGCCGGAAAATCCACGAAATCCCCGCCGGGCAGATGGTGCGCCTGTTCTGACGCAGCTGTGCAATCTGTCCCGTATTTCATGCGCAATGGGTGATTTCTGTGCAAATCTGGTTGATTACTTCCCATATCCAACCTTTTCGCGAAGAATCTATTGTGCAATCAACGCCGCCGTTGTATAATATTCATAAATCGCAAGACCTTCGTATACAGCAGAATCCTCTTTCATTGCCCCATTTCTGATCTGCAAGGAGCTGATAATGATGAGCACCAAATCAGTCCCCGCCAAATCGCCGCACGGAACGGGCGTCGAATACTGGCGCCGTCTGGGCGCGGACGTCATCCGCGACCGCTGGCTGTACCTGCTGCTGCTGCCCGGCTTCGTCTACTTCATCATCTTCAAGTACCTGCCCATGTGGGGCATTGTCATTTCCTTTGAGAACTACGTCCCCTATTCGGGCATCTTCGGCAGCGAATGGGTGGGCGTGAAGTGGTTCGAATACTTCTTTAAGTTCCCGTCCTGGACGAGGTATCTGACCAACACGCTGATCCTCTCGTTCATGAACCTGATCTTCTACTTCCCCGCGCCCATCATCCTGGCGCTGCTGCTCAACGAGATGCGCAGCCTGCGCTACAAGAAGCTCCTGCAGACCTTCCTGTATGTGCCGCACTTCATCTCCATCGTGATCGTGGTTTCCATCACGACGCTGCTCTTTGGCACCAACAGCCTCTTCTTCAACCTCACCAAGGAGCTGCTGGGCGAGCCGGTCAACCTGATGAACTCCCCCGACACCTTCCGCTGGATGATCGTCATCCAGTCCATCTGGAAGGAGACCGGCTGGGGCACCATCATCTTCCTGGCCGCGCTGACCAACGTGGATACCCAGCTGTATGAGGCCGCGATGGTCGACGGCGCGGGCCGTTTCCGCCGCCTGTGGCACATCACCCTGCCGGCCATCCGCTCCACGATCGTGCTGATGCTGATCCTGCGCATGGGCTCCATGCTGGATACCGGCCATGACCACCTGATCCTGATGGCGAACTCCCTGAACCGCAGCGCCTCCCAGACGCTGGACGTGTTCGTCTACCAGCAGGGCCTGCAGCAGGGCCAGTTCTCCTACGCGTCCGCCATCGGCCTGATGAAGTCCATCGTGAGCATCATCCTGGTCGTCAGCTCCAACAAGATCGCTCACATGCTGGGCGAGTCCGGACTGTATTAAGGGAAGGAGGATAGCATCATGAGCGAGATTCTGGATAAGTCCTCCGAACTGCCCGAAAAGAAGAAGAAAGCGAAGAAGATGGTCGGTTCCACCGGCGCTGTGGGCAACGGCAACACCGTCGGCGGCATGATCTTCGACGTGTTCAACTACATCTTCCTCACCCTGGTCGCCCTGACCACCATCGCCCCCTTCATCTACATCATCGGCGCGTCCTTCGCCACCGAGTGGGAGCTGGCGCAGCGCCCGCTGCTGATCATCCCCCACAATCCCACCCTGGGCGCCTACGAGTACATCTTCTCCACCAACAAGCTCCTCAACGGCTTCGGCAACTCCGTGTTCATCACCGTTGCCGGCACGATGATCAACCTGTTCTTCACCGTCACGATGGCCTATGCCATCTCCAAGCCCCGCCTGCGCGGCCGCAACTTCGTGCTGAACATGGTCATCTTCTCCATGTTCTTCGGCGGCGGCATGATCCCCAGCTACATCGTCGTGGCAAACATGCTGAACATGAAGGACACCTTCTGGTCGGTGCTGCTGCCCGGCGCCATCAGCGCGTATAACATGATGATCGTGAAAAATTTCTTCCAGGGCATCCCCCAGGAGCTGGAGGAATCCGCCTCCATGGACGGCTGCACGGACATCGGCATCCTGTGGAAGATCGTGCTGCCCCTGTCCCTGCCGGTGCTGGCCACCTTCGGCCTGTTCTACGCCGTCGGCCACTGGAACGCCTACTTCGGCGCGATGATCTACATGTCCGGCGCCCGCGAGAAGTGGCCCCTGCAGGTGCTGCTGCGCGAGATCATCATCCTGTCCAACGCTTCCGCCGGCGACATGGCCAACATGGACCCCGAGTTCGTCCAGCCGCCGGAGCAGTCGGTCAAGATGGCCGTCATCGTGGTTTCCACCATCCCCATCATGTGCGTCTATCCCTTCCTGCAGAAGTACTTCGTCAAGGGCGTGATGGTCGGCGCCCTCAAGGGGTGACTTTGTCACGCTTTTCCGCGATCGGGTTGCGCGCCTTCGGTATTGACTGAACGCGCGTGCTACTCAGGACTTTTGCCCACTCGCCAAAGGGCCCGCCACGGGAGAACGTTGGCAGCCGCAAGGCTGACCGGGCGTTTCTTCCGTGTGATCCCTGCATTCCCTTCGGATTTATGGTGGAGGCATCCGCCATAAACAAAATAAAAGGAGGTACCCCCATGAAGAAGCTGGCTTCCCTGTTCCTGGCGCTGGTGATGGCTCTGTCCATGATGTCCTTCGCCGCCGCTGAGGAACCCTTCGTCATCACTGTGCTCCTGCCCGACATGAACGCTCTGGTCGAGGCCGACGTCAGTGAGAACAACCCCATCCTGAAGGCCATCGAAGAGGCCACCGGCGTGCGCCTGGAGATCATCTACGCCGCCAACTCCACCTACGGCGACACCCTGAACGTCACCATGGCTGATCCTTCCGAGAAGCAGCCCATGCTGATCGTCATGACCGACGCCCGCGGCACCACCATGGTGAACAACGCCCGCGCTGGCGCGTTCTGGGATCTGACCGACTACGTGAAGGACAGCGAGAACTACCCGAACCTGGCCGGTTCCGCTGGCATCTACAACAACATCTCCATCGATGGCCGCATCTACGGCATCTACCGCACCCGTGCGTATCCCCGTGCCGGTGTCTACTACCGCAAGGACATCGCCGCGGAAGCCGGCATCACCGAAGTGCCCACCACCCTGGATGAGCTGACCGAGCTGGCCTTCGCCCTGGCCGACTACTCCGATGACACCTACGCGCTGAACATGTGCTCCTACACCGCGGGCACCATCAGCGTGATCACCGTCGCTCACGGCGCTCCCAACGAGTGGGGCATCGACGAGGATGGCAACATCTACCCCGCCCACAAGAGCCCCGCTTACCTCGAGGGCCTGAACTGGCTGCGTGACCTGTACGAGGCCGGCGGCATCGACCCCAACTTCGCCACCATCGACTCCACCCAGTGGGATAACATCGAGCGCACCGACAAGGCGTTCATGCGCTTTGACTGCCTGGACAACTGCTACCGTCAGCAGGAGTGGTTCGAGAAGAACCGCGGCGTGACCGAGCAGGTCTGGGAGATGGTCGGCACCATCGCCAAGGAAGACGGCTCCATCACCGTGTGGCCTCAGAACGCTGGCTTCTCCGGCGAAATCGTCGTGACCAAGGCCGTGAAGGAAGAGGATCTGCCCAAGGTCATGAAGTTCCTGGATTGGGCCAACACCGCCGAGGGTCAGATGATGCTGAACTGGGGCGTTGAAGGCGTGACCTACCTGCTGGACGAGGAAGGCTACCGCATTGCCACCGATCAGTACACCGAGGAAATGAGCAACAACAACTCCATCTACCAGCACAGCCTGAACCAGCTGGGCATGAACATCGCCGGCGACCTGTGCGCTCCCCTGCGCCAGTCCGACCTGCGCGCCCGCTATGCCGAGCTGAACGGCATCCTGACCCCCTATGCCGTGTCCAACCCCTGCTACCCCTTCGTGTCTGAGACCAACGTTGCCTTCGGTTCTCAGCTGAGCACCATCCTGTCCGACGCCGCTGTGCAGTACATCGCTGGCATCATCGATCTCGATGGCCTCGAGGCTGCCTGGCAGCAGTGGGAAGACGAGGGCGGCGCCCTGATGACTCAGGAGTACAACGACGCCTATCATGCTACCCTGCAGTAATCCTGCATCGTTGAACCCCTCGGGGGGCTGCCGGTCTTCCGGCGGCTCCCCTTTTTTTCGAAGGAGGAAGAGAACATGGAGCGCACCTTCTATTTTCATCACGGCTGGCGGTTCCGCCTGGCCAACGCCTTCCCGCTGGCCGATGCGCTGGCGGCCACCCGCGATGAGAATGGCCGCACGTTTGAGTCTCCTGCCTACATCGAGCAGGGCTGGCAGCGCGTGGCCCTTCCCCACACTTTCAACGACGGCGAGCTCTTCTCCGTCCCCATTGAGGACGCCGGCAGCGGCCAGACCCGCACCGTCGCCCTCTACCGGAACGAGCTGGACGTGCCGCCGGAATTCCGCAGCGGCCTGACGCTCCTCTCCTTTGAGGGCGTCCGCCAGACCTGCTACGTCTGGGTCAACGGACAGCTTACCGGCTACTACGAGGCGGGCGTCGGCCCCTTCGGCTTCGACCTCACGCCATACCTGGCGGCGGACGGCCACAACCTCATTGCCATCGCCACGGACAACACCAGCACCCGCAACATTCCCTTCTGCATCGCCGAAACGCCCAACAAGCCGGATGCCGCGCCCGGCAGCTACCTCTTCGCTCAGGAGCAGCCCGTGCCGGCAAATCAGGCCGGTGTGCCCTTCTTCTGGAACTGCAACGACTTCAACCCCGTCATCGGCGGCCTGAGCCAGCCCGTGCGTATCCACTTCAAGCCCCGTACGCACCTTACCCTGCCGCTCTATTCGAACCTGCTCAGCCATGGTCAGTATGTGTACGCCGATACCTTCGATGTCCCCCGCGGCGCCTGCACCCTCCATGTGGACGCCGAAGTCCGAAGCCTTGCAGACGCCCCCGCATGCGTATCCATCGCCGTGAGTGTACAGGACATGGATGGGCATGTCATTGCCGGGTTTACCTCAGATGAAGTCGCAGTCACCCCCATTTCTCCGGCAGAAGAGGCGTCCCTGCGCCGCATCAGCATCACCCCCGAGGACGCTTATGTCTGGGACGAAGCCATGCAGCACTACGTCCCCGCCGACGAGGACAAGGTGGCCCCCACACCCTGCGCCGCCCTGGGTACGCAGGTCATCCGCGCCAGCGCACCTCTGACAGGCGTCACCCTCTGGTCGCCCTCCTCCCCCGCGCTGTACCGGGTCGTCATCCGCCTGATGGACGGCGAAACCGAGCTGGACAGGGAAACCATCGTGACCGGCTTCCGCAAGGTCGCCTATGATGCAGACCTGGGCGTGATGATCAACGACCGCCCCGTATGGCTGCGCGGCTATGCCCAGCGCGCCACGAATGAGTGGGCCGCCGCCGGCATCGTCCCCGAATGGATGCACGATCTGGACGCGATGCTGATCCGCGAGAGCAGCGCAAACCACATCCGCTTCATGCATGTGGCCGGGAGCCCTGCGGATCTGCGCGCCTATGACCGCCACGGCGTGGTCGTCACCCAGCCCGCCGGAGACAAGGAGCGGGAGAATTTCGGCCGCCAGTGGGATCAGCGCGTGGAGCTGATGCGCAACGTGATCCTGGCCTGCCGTAACCATCCGTCCATCCTGTTCTGGGAGGCGGGCAACAACTCCATCAGCCGCGAGCACATGCGGGAAATGACGCAGCTCAAGCGCGCCCTGGATCCCTTCGGCGGGCGCTTCATG
Organism: Clostridia bacterium; assembly: GCA_017410455.1. Taxonomy (GTDB): domain Bacteria; phylum Bacillota; class Clostridia; order Christensenellales; family Aristaeellaceae; genus UBA11524. Next base: position 21,566 of record JAFQQT010000091.1, on the reverse strand, counting down.
GGCTGCCGCACCATCAACACCGAGGATGTGCTGGCCGAAAGCGAATACGTCGGCACGATGCTCAACCGCCACGCCGGGCGCTTCCTGTCCCTGCACGGGCCGGTCATGGAGACGGAATATTCCCGCGAGGAGGCCCCGCGGCGCATCTGGGACGATTTCACCCCGCCGGACTTCGATTACCGCAACCGCTACCTGGGCAAGGGCGGCCGTAAGCAGAAGGGCCTGGATTTCTACGACCTCACCAGCGAGGAACTCGCCCTGGCCAACGCCCGGGGGTACCAGGAATTCTTCCATGACCGCCTGCAGGGCGGCTCCGGCCGGAACTGGTACAGCGGCGCCGCCGCCCTGTGCTGGACGGACTCCGCGCAGCACGGACGGCAATCCTGGTCGGAAAACGGACGCATGAGCGGCCGCGTGGACGCCATCCGCGTCAGGAAGCAGAGTTTCGACGTCTTCCGCGTGATGCAGAGCGCCCGCCCGCAGGTGAAGCTCCTGGGCCACTGGAACTACCCGCCGGTCACGCCGGAAGCCTACCTCCACCACGGCAAGCGCTTCAACGGCAGCTACTGGGAGGAAACCGACGAGCTCCTGCGCCGCGACCCGACCTCAAAAACCGTCTACGCCGTCGCCAGCTACCCCGTGGCGGAGGTGGCGCTGCTGGTCAACGGCCAGCCTGTGGGCCATTGCGACAAGCCGGAAAGCACCTTCGTCTTTGCCTTCCCGGGCGTTGATGTAACGCAGTCCGGCTGCGTGGAGGCCGTGGCCTACGGCTATGACGGCGCGGAGATCGCCCGTGACCGTATTGATACCGTCGGCCAGCCCGCCAGACTGCACCTCGTGCCACGCACCGCGCCCGGCGGCCTCCGTGCCGACGGCACGGATATCGCCTGCGTGGACGTCGCCGTGCTGGACGCGCTGGGCCGCGTCTGCCCCCTGTGCGATGCGCGCATCGACTTCCGGCTCGATGGCCCGGCCGTCTTCCTCGGCGGCTACAACAGCGGCCGTTTCGACGGCAACGGGCGCAGCGACAATGTGATCCACCAGCCCTTCGTGTTCGCCGAGTGCGGCACGAACCGCGTGCTTATCCGCGCTACGGAGCAGCCCGGCAGCATCACGCTGACCGCCCGCTGCGAGGGACTCCCCGAAGCCGTGGTGCAGCTGGCCGCCCTCCCGGCGGACGTGCGCCCGCTGTCCGCCGAGGCCCCTGCCGTGCTGCGCGACGCCCCCGCCGCCCTCCGCCTGCCGGAGGAGGATTCGATCATGCCCATCCCCGAGGCCGACGCCGCCAAGTTCGTCCCCGAAAAGGAGAATTACTGCAAGATCATGGTCAACGGCCAGGAGCCGGACTTCCGGGGCGTGCGCGCCGTGAACCTGGGCGGCGCCGTCTGGGGCAACGTAATGTGCATCGTTGAGAGGATCAAGGCCATGCAGCCGGAGCTGATGGACTTCACCTGGGACGCGGAGGCCGGCACACTGACCGTCGTTTCCGGCAGCCGGAGGATCATCGCCCAGGTCGGCGCGACTCATCTGATCGTGGATGGCCGCGAAAACCTGATGGACGGCATGCCCTGGGTGACCGATACCGGCATTCTCGTCATGGAGGTCAGCGCCCTGGTCACGCAGATCCCCGGCGTAAGCGCCCAGTATGACGAAAACATCCGCGCGCTGCGCGTGACGCTGCCGTAACCGCATACCAAAAGGGCAGGCTGCCCACTGATTCGCTCAGCAAGGCAGCCTGCCTGATTTATTCAGATGGATTACAGCGCGCCGTCGCCCTGGTCGTTCTCGCTCTCCAGCACCGCCGCCAGGAAGGCCAGCGCCAGGCCCTGGCCCCAGCCCTGCGTCCACTTGCGGGGAATGCCGCGGTAGCCGTCGCGATCCTTCATCACCGCCGTGCCGCCGGACACATTGAGTACGCGGCCCTCAGGGCTGATGTTGGCAAGGATGCCCTCCACCGAGCGGTTGATGTACTTCACATGCAGCGGGTTGCCCTTGAGGGTCATGGCCGCTGCGATACCGGCGGAGGCGGAGACCTCCTCGTAGCTCTCCGGGTCGTCCAGGATGGTGCGCCACAGGCCGTCCTCCGTCTGCAGGAGCTTCAGCGCCGCCAGCTGCTCCGCCAGGGAGCCGGCAATGTCCATGTACTTGGGGTACAGGTAGCACTCCGGCAGCACCCGACCTGCCTGGGCCATGGTGTAGGCCGCCCAGGCATTGGCGCGGCCCCAGTAGAAGCCGGACATGTGATCCTGATGAATGTTGTTGTAGCCGTGGTACCACAGGCCGGACTTGCCGTCCTGCAGGTAGTTGATGTGCCAGAAGTACTGGTTCAGCGCGTCGTTGATCAGGTCCTGGTCATTCCAGGCCACGCCCGCGCGCAGCATGAAGAAGGCGGCCATGAACAGCGTGTCCGCCCAGGCCTGCTCCGGGAAATCATTCTTGGCAGACACCGTATGCTGCAGCACGCTGTCGCCAAAGCGCAGGGCATGGGTGCGCAGGTATTCGATCTTGCTCTGGGCAACCTGCTTGTACTTTTCGTCACCCGTCACCTCGTGCAGGGTCAGCAGCGCATGACCCATGGAGCAGGTGTTGACCGTCCAATGGGGCAGACCCAGCTCGATATACTCATCCACGCGAGCCTTGACCAGGTCGAGGTACTCCTGCCTGCCGGTGGCGCGGTACGCCTCGCAGATGCCGAAGTACGCCACGCCGCAGGGCCAGTCCCACATCATGTCCATGTTCATCGTCTGGCGGACGACCACGTCGATGGCGTCCAGCACACGCTGCTTATCAAACTGAATTTTCGCCACGGTATATTCCTCCTTATCGCATCACGGGGTTCGTGCTTCCATTATAGCAGATGCACGGCGGATATTCAATTTCTCCGGTGGACAGGACTGCACATTTCCGAACAAATTCCACGCAAATCCACCCATGCTTTCCATCCCGCCCGCAATGCCAGAGTACCGCCTGTCCGGCGGCGCAGTCTGTTCCCCCCGGATCTTCGGGAGGACTGCTGGCTCCTGCCGCACAAAACATGCAAAAATCAGAACAAAACGGGTCGTTTTCAGGCCATTTTGGGTCAGAATCTCCTCTTGTCACAGCATGCCCCGGCGTGGTATACTGTTATAAAGCATTACGTTCATCCTGCCATACAGGAGGTATGATATGGATAAGAAATACACGCAGGGCGGCTTCACCCTTCCGGGCGAGGCCGGCTATGAGCAGCTGACCCTCGAATTGGCCCGCAAATGGGGCGCAGACGTCATCCGTGACAGCGACGGCACCAAGCTCTCCCCCGAGATTGTGGAGGCCGGGTACAGCATCTACTCCACCATCTGCATCATCCGCCAGCACAACGCCTTCGCGGCCCAGCATCCGGACAGCCAGCAGCAAAGCTTCCTGTGCTCCCAGCCCGTGGTCGCCACTGGCGATACGCTGGTCATCGAGCCCATGAAGGGCTTCTTTGCCGAGCAGTTTGAGCTGAACGACTCGGCGGACGCCATGCCCTTCTGGCAAGTCTACGACCGCACGACGGACACGCCCGTCCCCTGTGATCAGTGGTCTTATGCGGATGGCCAGGTCACCCTCTGCGGCTGCACGCCCTGGCATGAATACACGGTCTCCTTCCTCGCCTGGCGCATCTGGGAAGAGATCAACATGTACAACCACACCACCAATGCCTGGACCAGCGAGCATCTGCGGCAGCTGGATCCCCGGCATCCCGCTGCCTGGGAATACCTGCAGCAGTGGCTGGTGGACTGGTGCGTGCAGAACCCGGCCACCAACGTGGTACGCCTGACGAGCCTGTTCTACAACTTCGTGTGGATCTTCGGCGACGACCTGCGCAACCGCCACACCTTTGTGGACTGGGCCAGCTACGATTTCACCGTCAGCCCCGCCGCCCTGCGCGCCTTTGAGGCGGAGTACGGCTACGCCCTGACGGCCGAGGACTTCATCAACCAGCGCAAGCTGCAGGCGACCCACATGCCGCCCACGAAGGCCAAGCGGGATTACATGGCCTTCATCCAGCGCTTCGTGGCGGAAAAGGCGAAGGTGCTGGTGGACATCATCCACAAGCACGGCAAGCTCGCCTATGTTTTCTACGATGACAGCTGGGTCGGCATGGAGCCCTATGGCAAGCATTTCACCTCCATTGGCTTCGACGGCCTGATCAAGTGCGTGTTCTCCGGCTTCGAGTGCCGCCTGTGCGCCAATGTGGACGTCCCCACCCATGAGCTGCGCTTCCACCCGTACCTGTTCCCGGTGGGGCTGGGCGGTCTGCCCACCTTCTCCGAGGGCGGCAACCCCAGCCGCGATGCGCTGCTGTACTGGCGCAATGTCCGCCGCGCGCTGCTGCGTCAGCCGGTGGACCGCATCGGCCTGGGCGGCTACCTGAGCCTGACCCTCCCCTTCCCGGATTTCCACGACACCATCGAGAACATGGCCATCGAGTTCCGCCGCATCCGGGAGATGCACGCCCACGGCAAGCCCCTGACGGCCAGGTGCCGCGTGGCCGTTGTCCACACCTGGGGGAGCCTCCGCTCCTGGACGCTCTCCGGCCATTTCCACGAGACGGACAAGCACGCCCTCATCCACATCAACGAGGCCCTCTCCGGCCTGCCGGTGGACGTGCGGTATCTCAGCTTTGAGGACGTGGAAAACGGCGCCCTCAGGGATGTGGATGTGGTCATCAACGCCGGCTGCACGGGCGACGCCTGGTCCGGCGGCGACGCGTGGAAGAACGAGAAGCTCGTCAGCGAGCTGACCCGCTTTGTCCACGAGGGCGGCGCCTTCATCGGCGTGAAGGAACCCTCGGCCGTCGGCGGGTACCACACCCACTTCCGCATGGCCCATGTGCTGGGCGTTGACCTGGACACCGGCGCCCGCGTCTGCCACGGCCGCTGGCAGTACGACGTCGAGGAAGCCCCCTTCGCCATCGACCCCACTGTCCTGGGCAGCGACAGCCGCCTCTACCTCACCGACGGCAAGGCTTCCGTGCTGTGCGAGGGCAACGGCGCGCCCCAGATGACCCTGAACCGCTTCGGCAAGGGCTGCGGCGTGTACATGAGCGATTTCCGCGTCACGCCGGAAAGCACCCGCATGCTGCTGGAAATGCTGCTGCACCTGACGGGCGTCGCCCCCGCCGACCTGTACCTGAGCGACCGCGCCTGCGTGGAAACCGCCTTCTATCCGGCGGACAATACCCTCGTCGCCGTCAACAACGCCGAGGAGGAAACCGTCGCCGTCATCCGTACCCCCAAGGGCGATATTTCCCTCACCCTGGCGCCCATGGAAACCCGTATCATGCCCCTGTAAACGCAAAATACGCAGCCGCCTGTTCCTTTCGCAAGGGACGGACGGCTGCGTTTCTTTATTCGCTTTTCATTTGGTTTTCATTCGGTCAGCATCCGCTTCTCACCCCTCCGGCAGCGTCCAGCCGCGGTAGGGCAGGATGGAGCCCTTCATGGGGCTGGGGCGGGCGGTGGAGGTGCGGTACTGGCGGGGGCTCATGCCCATCACCTGCTGGAAGTTGCGGTTGAAGCTCGACACCGAGGGCATGCCCACCGCCTGGGCGATGGTCAGCACCGGCTCGTCGCTGTTGAGCAGCATCACGCAGGCCTGATAAATGCGGGTGGAGATGACAAACTGCAGCGGCGTTGACCCCATGCAGGACAGGAACAGCCGCCGGAAGTGGGTCTGGCTCAGATGGCAGAGGCTGGCCAGGGTGGAGGCGTCGCAGGGCTCCATGTAGTGGTCGTGGATGTATTCCAGGGCGGGCTTGAGGGGGAAGGCCTTGCTGTTCTTTGCGGAATGGCGGGAGGCGTCGGTGCTGCGGCGCTGCAGCTCGCTGGCCGCGGCGAGGGCGTAGATCTGCAGCATGCCGCGCGCGTCCTCGTCCTCCCGGCTGGCCTCCTCCAGCATGCAGCGGCACAGGAAGTGCAGCCGCTCATCGCTTTCGCGGGTGATCTTCATGGGCTTGCTGATGCGCGTGCGTTGGCGCAGGCGATAGGCCTCGTCCGAGGGCAGCAGGGCGGACGTCAGCGCGTCCAGGTCCACAAAGAGGTAGCTCCAGCGGCTCTTGCAGCCCTCGCGTGAGCAGGTCGTGTGCGGCACATGGCGCGGGATGATGAACACATCCCCCGCTTCAAAGGGCGTCCGCTCCGTCTCGAAGTCCAGGTAGCCATCTTCAGAATGGCAGAAGCCGATCTCCATGCAGTTGTGGAAATGCAGCCGCTCCGCCGGCACATCCGAGATCCGCCACGCGTCGCCCGTCAGGCACACGATGGGCAATTCCAGCGGCAGCTCATAGATCCGGTACTCCACAACCGTTCGTTTGGCCTGTGCCATTTGTCCATTTACCCCCTGCACGAATGTCTTGTTTGTCTTTTCGTTTACCAGTATAGCACATTTTTTCATAATTTCAAGACAAAACCGACGCTAAACATGGTCGTTTTTGCGCAGTATTGAGTTTCTTTCAAATGGAACACAAACCTATAGTGCGCTATAATAGAGGCAAGAAATGTCTATATCCGTTCCCATCGACGCATACCAAAACACGCCAATCTGCAGGGAGGCATCGTGATGTCGCAACCGCGTACCCTCGATAACAACCGCAAGATCAAGATCTTCGGTGTGTATCTGAAGAACAACTGGCAGCTGTATCTGCTGATCCTCATTCCGATCCTGTTCGTGATCATCTTCAAGTACGCAGCCTATCCGGGCCTGCGGATGGCGTTCATGAACTACAAGCCTGCAAAGGGTTACGACGGCAGCGAATGGGTCGGCATCGAAACCTTCGAGAAGATCTTCAAGGACAAGGACTTCCACCGTGCCCTGAAGAACTCCCTCTCCTTCAACTTCCTTGACCTGCTGGTGGGCTTCCCGGTGCCGATTCTGCTGGCGCTGATGCTCAACGAGCTGCGCTTCCCCCGCTACAAGAAGCTGACGCAGACGGTGCTGTACCTGCCGCACTTCCTCTCCTGGCCGATCATCGCCTCCGTGGCGCTGACGCTCTTCAAGCCGGAAACGGGCCTGATCAACGTGCTGATGATCAACCTGGGGTGGATCGAGGATGGCATCCCCTACCTGTCAGAACCCGGGCACTGGGCGGTGACCTACCTGCTCATCGGCGTATGGCAGAACATGGGCTGGGGCTCCATCATTTACTTGGCAGCCATCACCGGCATCGACGCGGAGCTGTACGAAGCCGCCACCATTGACGGCGCGGGCCGCCTGCGCAAGATCTGGAACGTGACCCTCCCCTGCATCCGCGGCACGATGGTCACCCTGCTGATCATGAACCTGGGTCGCGTGATGGGCTCCAACTACGAGCGCCTGAGCGCTTTCGGCAACGTGTCGGTCAAGGAGTACCAGTACCAGCTGGCCATCTACATCTACGAGAAGGGCCTGGCCGGCGGTAACTTCAGCCGCGCCACGGCCGTGGGTCTGTTCCAGTCCCTGACCGGTCTTCTGCTGGTGCTTGGCTCCGACTGGGTGTCCAAGCGCCTTGGCGAAGACGGTCTGCTGTAAGGAAGGAGGAGAAGCAAAGTGTCAAACGTGAATGCTGCGAACCTCCCCAAGCAGCCCGTCAGGGAGAAGAAGGAAAGCATTTGGCGCGGCGTGAACCGCGTCCACTTCTCCGACTTCATCATCGCCCTCGTCATCCTCATCCTGTCGCTGACCTGTGTGCTGCCCTTCATCCACGTGGCAGCCAAGAGCATCTCCTCCAACACGGCAGTGCTGTCCAAGTCGGTTTACCTCTGGCCCAAGGACATCAACTTCGACGCTTACGTTTCCATCTTCAAGGATGGCCAGCTGATCCACTCGATGTTCTACACCATCCTGGTGACGCTGCTGTTCACCGTCTTCGGCATGGTGGTGACCATCTGCGCGGCCTACCCGCTGTCCATCCGCGGGCTGAAGGGACGCGCCGGCTTCGCCTTCGTGCTGATGTTCACCATGTACTTTTCCGCCGGTCTCATCCCCGAGTACCTGCTGATGAACGACCTGAAGCTGCTGGACACCATGTGGGTGCTGGTGCTTCCTCTGGCCTTCTCCCCCTACAACATGCTCATCATGCGCTCCTTCCTGGTGTCCACCATTCCGGAGAGCCTGCATGAGGCGGCCAAGCTGGACGGCGCAAACCATTTCCAGACCCTCTGGCATGTGGTGCTGCCCCTGTCCAAGCCCATCATCGCCACCCTGAGCCTCTTCTACGCCGTCGGCCGCTGGAATGCCTACGCCGACGCGAAGTACTACATCACCACCAAGGCCCTGCAGCCCCTGCAGTACCTGCTGTCCAACATGGTGCTCTCCTCCGGCCAGGACGCCATCAGCCTGTCGGAGAACGCCGCGGTCGTTTCCACCCCGGAAGTGCTGCAGGCGGCCACCATCATGTTCGCCACCCTGCCCATCATCATGGTCTACCCCTTCGTGCAGAAGTACTTCGTCAAGGGCGCCATGATCGGCGCGGTCAAGGGGTAACTTCGTTACGTTCCTGCGCTCCCGCGCTCGTTGGTTCCCTTGCGGGGGTCACGGCGCACAGAGAGTGCGTCGCGACGCGCTGACCGCTGCAAAGAGTGTGTACCATTTTCCCCTTCGGATTCCTGACGGAAGGCGATCCGTCAAGAACATAAATCTTCAAGGAGGTATCCCCATGAAGCGCATCGTATCCCTGTTCCTGGCTCTGGTGATGTGCCTCGGCATGCTGAGCATCGCATCCGCCGAGGAAGCCACCGGCATGGCCGCGTGGACTCCCTTCGAGGAGCGCGTGACCATCACCGTCCCCGTCTACGACCGTTCCAAGGCCGGCTATCCCGCCGTTGACGACAACTACTGGACCCAGTGGATCCAGAAGGAGTTCGGCGACAAGTGGAATATCGAAGTCGACTACGTTGCCATCCCCCGCGGCGACGTGATGACCAAGTACTCCATGCTGATCGCGGCCAAGCAGACCCCCACCATCATGATGGAGTATGACTATCCCAAGGTTGCCCAGTGGGCCACCGACGGCGCCATGCAGACCATCGATCTGGAGGCGTTTGCCAAGATCGCTCCCACCTACTACGGCAAGATGGTGGAGAACAACCAGCTGAACTACACGGACATCAACGGCGAGACCTACTTCGTCCTGTCCGAGCGCCCCTACTACAACACCGGCTACACTTGGTACACCTTCGTGCGTATGGACTGGCTCCGCGCCGTTGGCTATGACCATGTGCCCGCCTCCTACGAGGAGTATGTGGACGCCATCAACAAGATCATCGAAGCCGGCCTGACCGATACCGCGCCTCTGGGCCTGGGTATCCCCACCGCCGCTTACGTTGCCAACTTCGCATTCCATGATCAGGACCTGGTCGAGGCCGAGTGGGCGCAGCACTGCTCCCTGGGCACCGCTTCCCTGACCTGGGAGCCCACCTACCGCCTGCTCAAGCGTCTGAACGCTGAGTACCACATGGGCTGGTATTCCTCCGAGTTCGACCTGGAGAAGAACACCGTCGGCGCCGCTTCCGATCAGCTGCAGACCGACTTCATCAACGGCAAGACCTACTCCTACGGCGGCTACATGGCTGCCAACGTGGACTGGCTGAACGCCTTCTACGCCAACAACCCCGGTGCTGAGCTGGCCATCGCCGGCGCGTACTCCGTTGAGGAGGAAGGCGTTGCCACCGCCCGCAACCGTGCCGACAACCCCTTCGGCATGATCGTCGGCTTCTCCTCCTACGCGACCGAGGATCAGCTGAAGGCTGCCTGGATGCTGATGGAGTGGATGATCCAGCCCGAGAACCTGTTCGTGCTTGAGAACGGCGTCGAAGGCGTCACCTACACCATGGTTGATGGCAAGCCCGTCGTTGACGGCTCCTACATGGGCGACATGATGCTCAACCACAACATGAACATCGACATGACCTGTCTGGTGCATGCCTCCAAGGTCGTGGGCACCATCGAGGAGTCCATCGCCTCCATCGCGCCCCAGGGTCTGCCCCAGGACTTCACCCAGATGATGATCGACAGCTGGTACGCCAACACCAAGGCCATCGCCGACGCTGGCAACGCCTACTCCGATCCCATCTTCGCCGTGGCTATCGAGTCCGAGGCTGAGTACACCGCGACCCTGCTGAGCCTGTACCAGGAGTACTACGCCAAGCTGGTCAAGTGCGACCCCGACGAGTTCGACGATCTGTACGCTGAGCTGAGCCAGGAGTACCTGGACGCCGGCTACCAGGAGATCATCGACGAGCGTCTGGAAGCCTACGAGGCCGGCCAGACCACCAAGCTGCCCAACCGTTAATCCTGACCCCACGGGGCAGAGCCGCAAGGCTCTGCCTCTTTTTGTGCAGCGGGATTTCAGGCTCCTGCCCTTCCCGTTCACAGAAAAAGAGACGGCACAGCCGCAGCCATGCCGTCCCCTGCATCAAGGAAAGAATCAGAGCTTCACCACGCCCTGCATCAGCTCGGTGATCATCAGGAAGGTCAGGCCCTGACCATAGGCGGTCGGGGTGACGATGATGTCCTTGTAATGCTGCAGATTGTAGCCCATGCCGGTGCCGCCGGACACACCCTGCACCGCGCCGGTGGAGTCGATCTGGTTCAGCACCGCCTGCGCGGCCAGCTTGCCCATCTCGACGTACTTGTCCTCCGTCAGCACGCCCATGCGCACGCCCTTCAATACGCCATAGGCGATGGCCGCCGTGGCGCTGGTCTCGCAGTAGGTCTCCTCCACGTCGATGAGCGTGGTGTACAGGCCGTTGACGCGCTGGTACTTCCACAGGGCCAGCACCTGATCCTGCCAGGCGGAGAGGATCATGCGCATGGCGGCGTTCTCGCGGCCGGTGATGTCCTTGAGCTCGATGGCCGCGGCGGTGAACCAAGCGTTGCCGCGGGCCCACTTCGCGTTGGCGTAGTTGTGCCGGCCATCGAAGATCCAGCCGTGGTAGAACATGCCGCTGACCTTGTCCTGCAGGTAGCGCACATGCAGCAGGAACTGGTACTCCGCCTCGTCGATCCACTCGGGCTTATTCAGCACCACGCCTGCCTTGGCCAGGAACAGGCACACCATGAACAGCGTGTCGCACCAGAGCTGCTGGTGGTGCTTGTTCCAGACGGTGCAGTGCTGCAGTCCGCCATACTCCGTGCGGGGCATCTCATGCAGCACCCAATGCGCCCAGCTCTCGATATGGGTCAGGTACTCCGGATTCCGGGTTTCGTCGTACAGGCAGGTCAGCGTCAGCACGGGCGCGACGGTATTGACGTTGCGATGGGGCTGAACTTCCCTGTGCAGCATGTCGTCATACCAGCCGGTGAGGTAGTCGAGGATGGCCCTGTCGCCGCTCTGCTGGTAGGTCTTGTAGATGCCGTAGAGGGCCACGCCGGTGGGCCACTCCCAGTTGTTCATCGTCAGGTGACCGCGGGAGGGGTCGTTGCCGTCGGCTCTTTGGAGCATCCCCAGCACACGGTCAGCGATGGCCTTGTATTCGGAGGGCTCCACCACCTCCGCCCGCTTCACGAAGCGCTGCAGACGGGGCTCCCGGCCCATCATGTCCGCCACCAGGCCCGCGATCTTCCGCGCGCCGTCGGCATTGAAGTGGGTCCTGTCATCGTGCCCGTCGGGGAAGTCGGGGTGCTCGCCGGGAGCAAGGCGCACGAACAGCTGCGCCGTCTGCTCCTCCGTGCCGGAAAGGTACAGGGCGCGGCTGGCCATCTTGAGGTCCAGGCAGGGCACATTCAGCTCCGCCGCCACCTTCTTCACCGCCGCCGGGTACTCGCCGTGGGTGTACAGCAGGCTTCCGCCGCCCACATAGATGCGGCGGCTCACCGGCGTCAGCAACACCGGCAGCGCGCCCTTGGCCATGGCCTCCCGGCAGTACATGCGCAGCATCGCCGGATAGCTGCTGCCAGGGTCGGTGTGCAGGTCGTTGGCGTCCTTCTCGTCGTTGTGGCCGAACTGGATCATCAGCACATCGCCCTGCCGCAGGCCCTCCCGCGCAGGCTGGAAGCGGCCCTGATCGAGGAAGCTGCGGGTGCTGCAGCCGCTCTTGGCAATGTTGACGACCTCCACGCCCTCCGCCAGGTATTCCGGCAGCGCCCAGCCCCAGCCCCGGAAGGGCGGCGTGTTGTTCTCCACCGTGGAATCGCCAATGATATAGATTTTCGGCATCGCGTATTCTCCTTTCGCAAAACGGCGCTTTTCCCCATTATAGCACAGAAGCCCGATGCAGAACAGCCCAAAAATGCCAGAAAACCATGCAAAATCAACCGCGCAGAAAATGGCAGAAAGCACTTTCATATTTCGCCGGATTATGGTACAATGGAGGCAGCAAATCAAGTGAATAAAGGAGGCTCTGCTTATGGAACGTTTTGCCTGGATGGGGCGCATCAAGCCCGGTATGCGCGAGGAATACAAGCGCCGTCACGACGAGATCTGGCCGGAGATGGTCGAGCTGCTCAAGTCCGCAGGCATCTGCAACTACACCATCTGGTCCGACGGCGACGTCCTCTTTGGCTACTACGAGTGCGAGAAGGGAATCGAGTTCGCCGAGAAGACCCAGGCGGGCAGCCCCATCGTCGACCGCTGGAACGTGTACATGGAGGATGTGCTGGACCTTGTGATGGATCCCGTCACCGGCGCACAGCCCAAGCTGCAGCAGATGTTTCTGATGGAGTGATGCAACATGAAGATCTACCTTGCCATTGACATCGGCGCCTCCAGCGGGCGGCACATCGCCGCGTGGCTGGCGGATGGCCGGATCGAAACCCGCGAGGTCTACCGCTTCCCCAACGGCGCAGAAATGAAGGACGGCCACCTCTGCTGGGACATCGAGGGCCTGGAGCGCCACGTCGTCGCGGGCGTAAAGGCCGCCGTGGACGCAGGCCTTGCGCCGGATTACATCGGCATCGACACCTGGGGCGTGGATTTTGTCCTCCTGGACAGGGACAACCGCCGCGTGGGCAACGCTGTGGCCTACCGCGACAGCCGCACCGACGGCATGGATGCCCAGCTGGAAACGGTCATGCCCTTCCCCTTCCACTTCGGCCTGTGCGGCATCGCCAAGCAGCCCTTCAACACCGTTTACCAGATGATGGCGGTAGTCAGGGAGCATCCGGAGTACGCCGACACAGTCGACGACTTCATGATGATGCCGGAGTACCTCTCCTTCATCCTCACCGGCAAAAAGGCCCACGAGTGGACGAACTGCACCACCGGCGCGCTGTGCAACGCGGATTCCGGCACCTGGTCGGAGACCATCCGCGCGGCGGCCGGCATCCCGGAGAAGTGGTTCCGCACGCCGATGGTGAAGCCCGGCACAGTGCTGGGGCCGCTGTCCTCCGCCATCGCAGAGGCGACCGGCTGCAGCGCCACCGTCATCCTCCCCGCCACCCACGACACCGGCAGCGCCTACATGGCCGTCCCCGCCAGGGACGATGGCGCGGCCTTCCTCTCCAGCGGCACCTGGAGCCTGCTGGGCACGGAGCTCCCCGCCCCCGTTACCAGCGTTGCTGCGCTGAACGCCGGCTTCACCAACGAGGGCGGCTATAACGGCACGACCCGCTTCCTCAAGAACATCATGGGCATGTGGATGCTGCAGTGCATCCACAAGGAGATCGGCGGCGTGCATTCCTTCGCGGAAATGGCGCAGATGGCCGCAGCCTCCGCTTACCCCGCATACATCGACGCGGCGGACAACCGCTTCCTTGCCCCCGCCAGCATGCTGGACGAAGTCCGTGCCGCTCTGAAGGACGCAGGCGCCCCCGAGCCGGCGAGCCTCGCCGACATTCTCCGCGCGGTGACGATGGGTCTGGCAGTGTGCTACGACAAGTCCATCAAGGAAATGAGCGAAATCACCGGCAAGGCCTTCACCAGCATCAACATCGTCGGCGGCGGCAGTGCGAACGTGGTGCTCAACCAGATGACCGCGGACGTCACCGGTCTGCCCGTCTACGCCGGCCCCACCGAGGGCACCGCGCTGGGCAACCTGGCGGCAATGATGATCGTGGACGGCGCATTTGCTGATCTGGCGGCGTTCCGTGCGGCGCTGCCGGGGAGCTTTGAGATCAGGGAGTATCTGCCGAGGAAGTGATTTTCCCTTGAGACAGTGCTCTATTGCCGCTTGAACTCCCTCAGTCAGCTTACGCTGACAGCTCCCTCCCGGAGGGAGCCTTGGTTACTGGCGCCTTCCCCACTCTGAATTCACCATTCATAGTTCCTAATCCATAATTATCTGAAAGGATGATCGACATGACCCTGTACGAACAGGCAAAAGCCAAGTACGAAGCCCTCGGCATTGATGTCGAGGCCGCCATGGACAAGCTGGCGAAGGCGCCCGTGTCCCTGCACTGCTGGCAGGGCGACGACGTCCGCGGCTTCGACGGCGACCCCAACGCCCCCCTGACCGGCGGCATCCAGACCACCGGCAACTACCCCGGCCGCGCCCGCACCCCCGAAGAGCTGATGGCCGACCTGGACATGGTGATGAGCCTCTGCCCCGGCACGCCGAAGATGAACCTGCACGCCTGCTACGCCATCTTCGACGAGGAGAACGGCGGCTGGGTGGATCGCGACAGGCTGGAGCCCAAGCACTTCCGCAAGTGGGTGGATTTCTGCAAGGCCCGCGGCCTGGGCTGCGACTTCAACCCCACCTTCTTCTCCCACCCCAAGTGCGACCCGCTGACCCTGGCCTCCCCGAACGAAGAGACCCGCCGCTTCTGGATCGAGCACGGTAAGTGCTGCATCCGCATCAGCCAGTACCTGGCCGAGGAGCTGGGCCAGCCCTGCATCATGAACATCTGGACGGGCGATGGCTTCAAGGACATCCCCGCCGATCGTCTGGGCCCCCGCGTGCGCTACAAGCTGAGCATGGACGAGATCCTGCAGGAGCCCTTTGACTTTGACAAGGTCAAGCCCTGCGTGGAGTCGAAGGTCTTCGGCATCGGCGTGGAGGCCTACACCGTGGGCAGCGCGGAGTACTCCCTGGCCTACGCCGCCATGAACCCCGGCAAGTGCATCCCGCTGATGGACAACGGCCACTACCACCCCACCGAGGTGGTCAGCGACAAGATCCCCGCGCTGCTGGCCTTCTTCCCCGAGCTGGCGCTGCACATCACCCGCCCCATCCGCTGGGACTCCGATCATGTGGTACTGCTGGACGACGAAACGAAGGAGATCTGCAAGGAGATCGTGCGCTGCGGCGGCCTGGACGGCAGGGTGCACATGGCCCTGGACTACTTCGACGCCTCCATCAACCGCGTGGTGGCCTGGGTCGTGGGCTTCCGCAACGTGCAGAAGGCTCTGCTGATGGCTCTGCTGACCCCCGCCGCCGACCACAAAGTCCTGCAGGACAAGGACAACTGGACGGCCCTGATGGTCGCGCAGGAGGAGATGAAGACCCTGCCCTTCGGCGAGATCTGGGCTGAATACTGCCGCCGCTGCGGCAAGCCCGCCGACGGCGAGTGGTTCCAGACCGCGCTGGATTACGAGCAGAACGTGCAGCTCAAGCGCGTGTGAGGAACGGCCCCCTCCGGCTCCCCCTCGCGGCAAATCCGCCTCCCCCACGAGAGAGGCTCAGCTGCTGCGCCACGCAGCCAAAAGGCTCCCTCTTGAGGGAGTCCGTCTGCATAACCATTCTACAACAAAATATGGAGGACAACGATCATGGGCATGCTCGATATCTCTATCGTCAGGAAATACATCCGCATGGCCGACGACGGCTGGCATCAGGGCTGGCACGAGCGCAACGGCGGCAACCTGACCTACCGCCTCACCGACGCGGAGGTCGCCGAAATGGCGCCCTTCTTCGACGCCGAGCCCCGCCCCTGGGTGAACATGGGCGTCACCGGCGAGAACCTGGCCGGCAGCTATTTCCTGTCCACCGGCAGCGGCAAGTTCTTCCGCAACGTCATCACCGACCCCGAGGATTCCATCTGCGTGGTCGAGATCAATGACAAGGGCGACAGCTACCGCATCGTCTGGGGCCTGGTGAACGGCGGTAAGCCCACCAGCGAGTTCCCCAGCCACTACATGAACCACTGCGTCCGCGCCAGGGCCACGAACGGCGAGCACCGCGTCATCTACCACGCGCACCCCGCCAACATCATCGCCATGACCTTCGTGCTGCCCCTGACCGACCGCGATTTCTCCCGCGCCCTGTGGAAGAGCGCGACCGAGTGCCCGGTGGTGTTCCCCGGCGGCGTGGGCGTTGTGCCGTGGATGGTGCCCGGCGGCGCGGACATCGCCCTGGCCACCTGCAAGAAGATGGAGGAGTTCGACGCAGCGGTGTGGGCGCACCACGGCCTGTTCGCCTCCGGCCCCGACTTTGACATCACCTTTGGCCTCATGCACACCATCGAAAAGGCCGCCGAAATCTGGGTGCTGCAGAAGTCCACAGGCCTCCCCGAGCTGCAGACCATCCAGGATGACGAGCTGCGCGCCATCGCCCGCGACTTCAAGGTCAACCTGCGCGAGGACTTCCTCGACTGATCCCGCCTGAATGAATCAGCCCCCGCTGTCAGCCCTGTGCTGCATGGCGGGGGCTTTCGCACGAAATTTGCGCATTACCCTGCTGTAAACTTGCTTTCAGGCGACCCTGTGTGCTATACTCCAAGCAACATCAGCCCGCCTGCGCGGAGAAAGAGCTGCCTATGAAGCCGATCGCAACGCCCTGCAACCCCCATGCACTGCCCTGCGTCCACCGCGTGATGGCGTACCTCGCCGACCTCACCGGCCACGGGATCATCACCGGCCAGCACACCAAGTACCGCGACCTGCCCGAATTGCACCACATCGAGCGCATCACCGGCAGGCAGCCCGCCCTGCTGGGCTTTGAGCTGCTGAGCTACTCGCCCAACATCAACTACAACGACACCGACGCGGAATGCATGGAGGAGGTCGCCGGCAACTACGGCACCCTCCGCCAGGCATGGGAGTGGGCGTTCCAGAAGGGGCTCATCACCTTCTGCTGGCACTGGTTCTCGCCCCTGGGCGGCCGCAGCAAGTCCTTCTTCGCCGCCAACACGGACTTCGACGCCACCCGGGCGCTAGTGGATGGCACGCCGGAGAACAGGGCGCTGCTGGCTGACATGGACATGATGGCAGGCCTCCTGCGTCCCTTCTGCGATGCGGGCGTCCCCATCCTGTGGCGGCCCTTCCACGAGGGCGACGGCGACTGGTTCTGGTGGGGCGCGAAGGGCCCGGAGACGGTGAAGGCCCTCTGGCGGCTGATGTATGACCGCTACACCAGCCGCCACGGCCTGAACAACCTCATCTGGGTATGGAACTCCCCCGCGCCCGCCTGCTACCCCGGCGACGATGTGGTGGACGTCATCTCCCGCGACATGTATCCCCCGGCCCACGAGCACACCGCCCAGGCGGAGAAGCTGTCCGAACTGCAGCAGCTGACAGCACAGCGCAAGATCGCCCTCATCGGCGAGATCGGCCCGATCCCCTCCGCCGAAGCCCTCGCCGCCGCCCGGTCCGCATGGGTCAGCTACATGACCTGGTGCGGCGAATTCTGCACCAGCGAGGACTACACCTCCAACGAGGTGCTCCGCGCAATGTACCACAGCCCCTGGGCCATCACGAAGGACAGGCTGCCGGAGCTGTACTGAAATACCCATCTGCATATTGCAAAAGCCAGCGGCGCTCACCAGCCGCTGGCTTTACTTTATCTCCTGCTCCAGCGCGTCAAATACCGGAGATGCGAAGAACTCCCCCAGGGACATCTCCAGCCCGTCACACAGCTTCTTCACCAGGCTGACGGACACCTCCTTCCGCCTCGGGTCTAACATCGAGTACACGCTGGACGGCGTAACGCCCGCACGCACCGCCAGCTCGTTGGGACGCATGCCCCGCTGGCGCAGGATGTCGTTGAACCGGGCCACCACGGCTTCCTTGACATTCATTTCAATCACCTCTGACAAGATGATAAGAAATTTTGCGCGATCGCGTATACGCACTTGCGTTTTCTGAAATTTTCCTGTATAATACTGAAAAATACGCATGTGCGTAAAGCACGAAAGGAGCACATCATGTCTGCAGAATTGGCACGGGCTGACCTCTTGTCTTACATGAAAGCCGCCATTGATCTGGAAACGCAGCTGATGACCCAGGAGCAAACCCTTGATGAATGCTGCGCTGAAATCGAACTGCGAAAGCCAGCGCTATATCTGGAAAGGTTAACTCATCCACGTCCGCAGCCCATTCAACGAGGGTTTAACGATTTCAACTATCCCCTTGGAATTGTCTGCATCATTGCGGGTGTGATATTCTTTTTCATATTACTCGGAGCAACTAACGGCGAAGCAATACCGTCCCTCATCTTCGGAGGCATATTCTTCGTCCCCGGTGTTCTTCTGTTGCTTAAACTCAGCAGCGATGATGCCAACGTTGATCGGGCAATTGAGGAATATGACGCAGCCAGTCATGAAATAAAGCAGCGCAACCAAAAGCGTAAAGAAGAGCATAATGCGGCCATCATAAAGTGCAACAGCTCTGTCAGCGCCCTCCGCGACGCCGCCCCCCCCCGCATCACTGAGACAAAAGCCCTTCTGGAAAAGCTCTACGCCAAGGGCCACATCTACCAGAAGTACTGCAACCTGCCTGCCCTCACCAGCATCTACGAGTACTTCGTCACCGGCCGCTGCACCGAGCTGGCCGGCCCCCACGGCGCCTACAACCTCTACGAGAGCGAGCTGCGCGCGGACACCATCATCAACCAGCTGAACGTGGTCATCGCCAACCTGGAGCAGATCCGCAACAACCAGTACATGCTCTATCAGCAGGTGAGCGCCATCCAGGAGAACACCCGCGCCATCACGCGCGAGCTCCGCACGATCAGCGGCTACACCATCGCCATCGCCCAGCTGACCGCCCTCAACGCCTATTACGATGGCGTGGCGCTCCGCCAGGCCGAGATCGCAGCCCTGTACGACCTGTGATGCAACACAAAGCGCCGTCCCCCCACGCAGGAGGACGGCGCTTTTATTCTTTTGGTGCAGCCTCAGCCGCCGGTGAACATGGCCTTGAGCTTATCCAGGAAGCTCTTGCGGGTGCGGTAGTCCTTGTCGGTGCTGATGGCGTCGAACTGCTGCAGGAGGTCGCGCTGCTTGTCGCTGAGCTTGCGCGGGATCTCCACCACCACGCGGTAGACCAGGTCGCCCTTTCGGCCGGTGTCCAGATCCACCACGCCCTCACCGCGCAGAGTGAAGTCCGTGTTGGGCTGCGTGCCTTCGGGGATGCTCACCTTCTTCACGCCGTTCAGGGTCACGATGTCGATCTCAGCGCCCATGGCCGCCTGGGTGAACTTGACCGGCAGCTCCATGTACAGGTTGTTGCGCCGGCGGGTGAAGATCGGGTGATTCTGCACGCGGAAGCGGATGCACAGGCTGCCGCTGGGGCCGCCATTCGTGCCGGGCTCGCCCTCGCCGCCGATCTTCAGCTCGCGATCCTCATCGATGCCCGCGGGGATGTCCACATCCAGCGTCTTGCGGGTCAGCACCATGCCGCGGCCCGCGCAGGAGGTGCACTTGTCCTGGATGGTCTTGCCGGAGCCGCCACAGGTGGGGCAGCCCTGGACAATGGTGGTCCAGCCGGTATTCTGCCGGATCTGGCCCGCGCCCTTACAGGTGGGGCAGGTCACCGGCTGCGTGCCGGGCTTTGCGCCGGAACCGCTGCAGGCGTCGCACTTCTTGCGGCGCTGGAAGCTGACGGTCTTGCGGCAGCCCAGGCAGGCCTCCTCAAAGGTGAGGCGGAGCTCCGCCATCACGTCCGCGCCCCGGCGGGGAGCGTTGCTGCGGCGGGCACGTGCACCCATGCCGCCCATACCGCCGAACATCTGCCCGAGAATGTCGCCCAGATCGCCCTCAAAGCCCATGCCGCCAAAGGGATTGCCGCCGGCGAAGGGGTTGCCGCCCCCGAAGGGATTGCCGCCCGCCATGGGATCGTTGAAGCCGAACTGATCGTACCTGGCGCGCTTATCCGGGTCGGAGAGCACCTCGTTGGCCTCGTTCAGCTCCTTGAACCGGGCCTCGGCCTCCGGGTCGTCCGGGTGCAGGTCGGGATGGCATTCCTTGGCCTTGCGGCGGAAGGCGCGCTTGATCTCATCATCCGACGCGCCCTTCTGAATGCCCAGCACCTCATAATAGTCACGTTTTGTTGCCACTCTGTTTTCACCTCGTACAGGTCATGCAGCAGCGCACGCATCCTCCGCGCAGCGCCGCTCCTTCAATGCCCGTAAACCGGGAATACCGGGAACGCCGGCGAAGGCGCTCCCGGTGTGATCATGCTTTGGGGAATTACTCGGCGTCGTAGGCGCCGTCGTCATACTGGGGCGCGGTGCCCATATCGGGGGCAGCGCCTTCGGGGGCCTGCTGCTGATACAGCTTGCCGAAGATGGCGTAGACCTTCTGGGTCATCTCCTGCATGGCCGCCTTGATGGCCTCGGCATTGCCGCCCTCGCGCACGGTCTTGAAGGAAGCCAGCTCGCTCTCGATGGTGGCCTTATCCTCGTCGGAGAGCTTGTCGCCGTTCTCGCGCAGCTGCTTCTCCATCTCGTAGACCATGTGGTCGGCCTGGTTGAGGGTCTCCACGTCCTCGCGGCGCTTCTTGTCCTGCTCGGCGTACTGCTCCGCCTCGGCGACGCGCTGGGCGATCTCTTCCTCGCTCAGGTTGGAGGAAGCGGTGATGGTGATCTTCTGCTCACGGCCGGTGCCCTTGTCCTTGGCGGACACGTTCACGATGCCGTTGGCGTCGATGGAGAAGGTGACCTCGATCTGCGGCACGCCGCGGGGAGCGGGAGCGATGCCGTCGAGCATGAAGCGGCCCAGGGTCTTGTTGTCGAAGGCCATCTGGCGCTCGCCCTGCAGCACGTGGATCTCCACGGAGGTCTGGCCGTCGGCGGCGGTGGAGAACACCTGGGACTTGCTGGTGGGGATGGTGGTGTTGCGGTCGATCAGGCGGGTGAAGATGTGGCCCTCGGTCTCCAGGCCCAGGCTCAGGGGGGTGACGTCCAGCAGCAGCACGTCCTTGACCTCGCCGCCCAGAACGCCGCCCTGGATGGCCGCGCCCAGCGCCACGCACTCATCGGGGTTGATGCCCTTGAAGGGCTCCTTGCCGGTGACGCGCTTCACAGCGGCCTGCACGGCGGGGATGCGGGTGGAGCCGCCCACCAGGATCACCTTGCTGATGTCGTTGTAGGTCAGGCCCGCGTCGCGCAGCGCCTTCTCCATGGGGGTGATGGTGGCCTGCACCAGGTCGGCGGTCAGCTCCTCGAACTTGGCGCGGGTGATGGTCATATCGAGGTGCTTGGGGCCGGTGGCGTCGGCGGTGATGAAGGGCAGGTTGATGTTGACGGTGGTGGTGCCGCTCAGCTCGATCTTGGCCTTCTCGCACTCCTGCTTCAGGCGCTGGGCAGCGGTCAGGTCCTTGCGCAGGTCGATGCCGTTCTCGCGCATGAACTGCTCGGCAACGTAATCGATCAGGCGCTGGTCGAAGTCATCGCCGCCCAGCACGCCGCCCTGGATGGCAGCGCCCAGCGCCACGCACTCGTCAGGGTTGATGCCCTTGAAGGGCTCCT